>NZ_BAAGRF010000057.1:0-227484 GCF_054783095.1 Intrasporangium mesophilum
CGCCACTCACCGGACCAGCCGGAACCCTCACCCAATCCCGGAACCCTGACGGTGATCAACCGCCGGAGTCCCTTACATGAGCGTTTGGTCCGACAGCGCACCCAGCGCACCCACGCGTCCCACCCCCTGACCCGCACCCCGACTCCTGGCTGCACCCCTTCCACTCGAGTGAGCAGCTCGTCCCAGGCGTCCCGCGCTACGCTCCGACCATGAGCGAGCCGCCTCACGACGAGCACGTTCGGACCGTCCCGGTGCACCACGACCCAGAGCTGCGCCGGGACGCACTGACGATGGCGCTCTATGTGGCGATCGGTCTGATCGGTGCCCTCTCGCTGTTCGACACCACGCTGGCCGGGACCACCGCGCTGCGCCTCGTCGAGACGATCTGGGGCATCACGCTCGGTCTCGTGCTCGCCCACGTCTTCGCCTTCGTCGTCGCTGCACACGTCGCGGGCGAGGGCTCCCTGCGCCGCCACGACGGTGAGGCGGCAGTCGCCCACCTCGTCGGCGGGCTCGCCGTCGCGATCGTGGCGACCCTCGCGGTCCTGCTGGTGCCCGAGTCCGCCGAGCTGCGCATCGTCCGGCTGGTGCTGGCGGCGTTCATCGGTGCGGTGGGCTACCTCGTGCGCCGGAGCAACGGCGCGTCGGTGAAGGGCGCGCTGCTCTTCGGCTTCATCACGATCGTGCTGGCCCTCATCGTCGCCCAGATCAAGGTGAACCTGTCGCACTGACGCCCGACTACAGGATCCAGCCCCGACTGGCTCCGGTAGGCGGTCTCGCGGTCCCGGCCCACGAGGTCCAGCCCGGGTCGGATCGGGTAGGCGCGCGACCGCTGTTCGCACCGACCGCCCCTCTCGCTCAGCTGTGCGAGGCGCACTCCCGGCACGTGCCCAGCAGGGCGGCGTGGCTGGTGTCGAGGGTGAACCCCAGCGTCTCGCGCAGCCGGGCCGCCACACCCTCGAACGCCTCAGGAGGGACGTCGAAGACCTTGCCGCAGTGGTGGCACTGGACGTGCGCGTGACCGGGTGCGGTGGCCGGCTCGACGGTCTCAGCGCCCGCGAGGTGGTAGACGACCGCCGAACCGCCGAGGTGCACGTGAGACAGGATGCCGATCTCCGACAGCGACGTCAGCGTCCGGTAGACCGTCGCCCGGTGCACCGAGGGCTCGACCTCCGCGACGCGCGCACCGATCTGCTCCGCGGTCAGGTGCTCATCGGCGTCCGCTGCGTCGAGGACCCGCAGGACGGCATACCGCGCCGGGGTCACGCGCTCGCCCTCGGCGCGCAGCCGAGCGACCGCGTCGGCTACCCGCTCGCCTTCGACACTGCTGGTCACCACAGCATTATCGGGGTGAAACGGCGGGTGGCAGACTCTCCCTGTGCGTGCCCTCACCAAGCTGACCGCAGGCCCCGGACTCGAGCTCCTCGACCGGCCCGAACCCACCTGCGGCCCCACCGACGTCAAGATCCGCGTGCTCCGGGCGGGCATCTGCGGCACCGACCTGCACCTGGCCGGCTGGGACGACTGGGCCGAGTCGACGGTCCGGCCCCCACTCGTCATCGGCCACGAGTTCTACGGCGAGGTCGTCGAGGTCGGCGAGGACGTCACCAGCGTCCAGGTCGGTGACCGCGCCTCCGGCGAGGGGCACGTGGTGTGCGGGGTCTGCCGCAACTGCCGCGCCGGGCGGCGGCACCTGTGCATCCGCACACAGGGCATCGGCGTCAACCGCGACGGCGCCTTCGCCGACTACGTCGTCATCCCGGCCTCGAACGTCTGGGTCCAGCCCCCCGACCTCGACCCCGACCTCGGCGCCGTGTTCGACCCGCTCGGCAACGCCACCCACACCGCGCTGCAGTGGCCGATGGTCGGTGAGGACGTCGTCATCACCGGCGCCGGCCCGATCGGCGTCATGGCTGCCGCGATCGCGCGGCACGCGGGAGCGCGCTATGTCGTGGTGTCCGACGCCAGCGACTACCGGCTGGCCCTTGCCGAGCACGCCGGCGCCGACCTCACCATCAACGTCACGCGGGAGTCGCTCGCCGACGCCCAGCGTCACCTCGGGATGAAGGAGGGCTTCGACATCGCCCTCGAGATGTCGGGAGCCGCCCCGGCCGTAGCCGACCTCATCTCGAACATGAACCACGGCGGCCGGATCGCGCTGCTCGGCCTGCCGCACCAGTCCTACGACCTCGACTGGGGCAAGGTCATCACGCACATGATCACGCTCAAGGGCATCTACGGCAGGGAGATGTACGACACCTGGTACGCCATGTCGCAGATGATCGCGACGTCGGAGCGCTTCCGCGCGGCGGTCACCCAGGTCATCACCCACCGGTTCCCTGCGGAGCAGTGGGAGCAGGCGTTCGAGACCGCACGGTCGGGCCAGTGCGGCAAGGTCGTCCTCGACTGGAGCTGAGGTGAGCCCGGACCCCCGACCTCGCCCGCTCGTGCTGCTGCACGGGCTCGGCCAGTCGCCGTTCGTGTGGCAGGACTTCGTCTCGGCGCTCGGCGCGAGTCGCCCGATGAACGCCCCGTGGATGCGTGGCCTGCGCCCCAAGGACCCCGTCGGTTTCGACCTGGCCGCGGCGGCCGCCGGCGTCGCCGACGACCTCGACCTGCAGGGCATCCGACAGGCCGACTTCCTCGGCCTGTCGATCGGGGCGAGTGTCGCCCTGCGCATCGCGGTCGAGCGTCCCGACCTCGTCGGCCGGCTCGTCGTGGGCGGTCCCCTGATCCGGCCGTCCAGGACCGCGCTGCGGATGCAGAAGCTCGCCATGCGGCTCGTGCCGGAAGCCAAGCTCGTCGACGCAGGCGTCTCGCGCCCACGGATGCTGGCGGTGTTCGACTCCTTGAAGGACTTCGACGGCACGGAGTCGCTGCGTCAGGTGTCCGCCCCGACCCTCGTCGTGGCGGGCGCCAAGGACCGGACGGGTGTTGCCGCGGCGCAGCAGCTGGCTCACCTTGTGCCCGGCGCCGAGCTGTCGGTCATCGACGGGGCGGGATCGGTGCTCAACACCGAGTCGCCCCGCCAGCTGGCCGACGTGACCGAAGACTTCCTCAGCAGAGGTTGATGCCGCCGGCGTCGAGCAGCCGGGCGATCTTGTCCTGGTCGGTGACGGCCGGGACCATCCAATCCCTGCCGGCCACCGAGTTGACCGCGTTCTTGCACTCGAACGTGCTGACCCGGCGGTCGAGGTCGACCGACTGCTCGTAGAACGCCGCCTCGAGCGGCTGGCCCTTCTCGTCCGTGCAGGTGACCTTGTGCTCGGCGACCGACCCGCTGGCGTCGTCCGGGCAGACGATCGTCGCGACCGCGGACCAGGCGGGGTGCTGGGGGTCCACCGGTGCCGCAGCGGGGGAGCTGCCGCAGGAGCCGAGCAGGAGCGCGCCGATGACGGCGGCGGAGGCGTGGGGGAGTCGACGGGGCACGGGAGCTTCCTGGTGGGAATGGAGGGGAGCCGCCCGACCTCGTGAGCCGGGGCAAACCCCGGTAACTCTAGTCGTGCTCAGGCGATTCGCCAGCCGGGAGGAAGCCCGCACGCACGCGGGCGTGACAGAGTCAACACATGGGAAGGCTCATCTACACGGCGATCGCATCGTTCGACGGCTACGTCGCCGACGAGACCGGCGGCTTCGGCTGGGCCGCGCCTGACGTCGAGGTGCACCAGTTCGTCAACGACCTCGAACGTGACACCGCCACCTACCTCTACGGGCGCCGGCTCTACGAGGTGATGGCCTACTGGGAGACGGCCCCGACAGACGCCCCCGACACGGATGCCGGGGACGACTATGCCCGGATCTGGCAGGCGGCCGACAAGGTCGTGTACTCCACGACGCTCACCGAGGTGCCGACGCGCCGGACCACGCTCGAGCGCGTCTTCGACCCGCATGTGGTCGCGGCGTTCGTCGCCGGCGCGGACACGGACGTCAGCATCGGTGGCCCCCACCTGGCGGCCCACGCCCTGCGGGCCGGCATCGTCGACGAGATCCGCATGCTCCGGGTGCCGGCGGTCGTCGGCGGCGGCACCGCCGCCCTGCCGGACGGCATACGGCTGGATCTCGAGCTGCTCGACAGCCGACGCTTCGCGGCGGGCACGACGTATGCCGCGTATGCCGTCAGGCGTTGAGCGGCCCGTCACCTGCCGTTCCGCTCGAGCTCCCCGAGCCGGCGTCGCCCGTCCCCGCGTCGCCGTCGATGGCGACCAGCCCGTCGTGCAGGGTGCGCAGGAAGGTCGCCCGCCCTCGGGCCTCCGTGCCGGCCATGACGATGAGGAAGTCCACCTGGTCGCGGACCTGCCGGAGCTGTTCCTCGCTGCCCAGCTCGCTCGCCCTGCGGTAGAGGTCGAGCGCCTCCTCGGCTTCGTCGGCCGTGGCGCGCGGCCCCCACAGGGCATCGAGCACCTTGAGGTCTCCGTAGACCGCGACGCTCCAGAAGGTCGGCGCCAGGTACGCCTCCTCCTTCGCCGCGGCCATGCACTGGTCGATGAGGGCCCTGGCGGCATCCTTGCGAAGCAGCTCGCGGCCGTCGACCGGTCGCCAGCGCAGGGCCAGCTCGGCCGCCAGCCAGTTCGCCAGGGCGCCGTGGCGGCGGCGGTCGCCCGGCCCCGCGGCGTCGCGGGCGGACCGGTACCACTCGGCCATCTGCTCGAGCGCCTGGTGCGTCCGTGTCCAGTCCCTCGCGCGAGGCGCTGCGCCGGGCCGGTCGGGACAGGTCACCAGGGCCAGTCGCTTGTAGGCGCTCGCCACCCGCCAGAGCCGGTCGACGGTCAGCCCGTTCGACGCCTTGCCCGTCGGTGCCTCGGTGCCCAGGACGAGTGCCGCAGGGTTGTCGAGCAGGCTGCGCAGCTTGTCGATGGCCGCCTCGATCGTGGCGGCGGCCTGGTCGACGGCGCCGCCGTCGGACGTCGCGGTGGCGGCCGAGCGGACGACCTGGTCGATCCATACCTCGAAGTCGTGCACGGTCAGGGCAGTGCCGCCGTGCTCGAGGGTCCGCTCGAAGTACTCGGTGGCATGCGTGAAGTCGCCGAACTTGTTGTAGGTGCGGGCGATGAGCACCTGAAGGTCGTCGTCCTCGCGGTCCGCGGGGGACAGCTCGTCGTAGAGCTCGGCGAGCCGCTTGAGGCCGGCACGGGTGTTGCGGCTGACGTCGACCGACTGGCTGAGGTTCTCGATCTCGACCCGTGCCTGCTCGGCGCTCGCCGGCGGACGGTGCGTCCCGCTCGAGTGGTGCACGACGGCGTCGGGGGCCAGGCGGTAGTCGGGGTCGCCGTAGCACTGGTACGCGCCCCACGTGTTGACCGACTGGTAGTCGTTCCACGTCTGCCACCGGGCGGCACTGATCGCCTCGCCGAAGGTGGCTCCGCCCAGCAACCGGTCGTAGAGGGTGTTCGCGAAGGTCGAGGCCGCAGCGTCGTCCACCGCCCATCCGCACGCGACGACGGCACGAACGCCGATGTCGATGAGCTCGGTCGCGAAGCTTGCAGCCAGCCGGTGGTAGGTGCCCGTCTGCGGAGTGTCGCCGCCGGGGCCGATGGCGCCGAGGTGGCAGCAGTTGACGACGACGAGCTCGGGCACCTGACGCATCTGGCCGATCTCGCCGGCGGTGAGATACATGCCGTTGCCGAGGACCATGCCGGTCACCGTGGCCTGGGTGCCGTCACCGATCGGCCACTGGTAGACGCCGTGCCCGGCGAGGTGGACGACCCGGTAGGGGCCGTCGAACAATGACTGGACGACCTTGGTGCCGCTTTCGGCCACGATGGGATTGGCCTCAAAACCATTGGAACGCAAGGCCTTTGCAACGTCTTTCGCCTCCTGCTGAGCCGCCGGGAGAGCGCTGAGCCCGCTCGCGGTGTCGCCGACGACGAGCGCCCGGCTGTTCGTGGCCGACAGCACGTGGCTGCGCATGGACGAGCCCTCGAGCTGGCGCACGAGGCCGCGGCGCACGCCGAGCGGCTGTCGGTCCTCCTCGGTGCCGTGGTCGTCGAGCAGCTCCCAGGGATAGTGCGCCGACCCCGGGTCGACGACCAGGACGAGGTTGTCGGTGTCGGGCGCCTGCGCCTTGAGCTCGTTCGGGAAGAGCAGCTCGAAGAGGGTCCGGGCCGCGGACGGGTCCGGAGACGGCGAGTCGACGAGGGACTCGACGAGGCGGTCCACGAGGGCCCGCTGCGTCGGCACGGTCCGCGTCGGAGTGCCGGCTCGGCGCACCGACGCCTCGAAGGTCAGCCCGCCGTCGTCCTCGCTGCGGACGCGGACCTGCTGCCACCACCCGGTCGGCTCCTGGAAGAGCAGCCGTCGCTGTCGCCCGGGGCGCGCTTCGAGGCGCAGGTCGGCGGTGAACGACGACGCGAGCTCGCCACTCGTCAGAGACGACTCGAGCGCCTCGACCGCCTGCAGGGCGCGGTCCTGCCAGATCTCGATGATCTCGATCTCGGCCAGGTGCACGGGCAGGTTGGTGTCGGCGAGCCGGTCGTTGGCACGCTGGACTCCGGTGAGCAGGGCCTGGACGCTGTCGCGCACCGGGAGACCGCCGGAGCCCGTGCCGATGAGCAGCGTCGACAAACACAGCGTCTGAACGTCCGATGTCGGGCGCGCAGGGCTGCCGCCGACGTGGGCGAGGGCCGCGGTCAGCGCGCCGTGGGCGACCGCGCGGGCGAGTGAGGCGGCACTCAGCGCACCGAGCGGCCCGAGCCCCGCGACGATCGCCCCCGGCGGCCGCGTCCACTCGTCGGGGTCGGTGAAGACCTGGCAGGTCTCGAGCGGACCGGGGTAGATGCCGAGCAGGGCTGCCCGCGACAGGCGTCCGTCGAGCAGCTCGTCGAGTGCGGCCTCGCCACCGATGAGCGTGCTGCCGGGGTAGTGGCCGACGAGCACATGATGCCGCGCGAAGCGCAGGTCGCCGTGCGACACCCGCACCCGCGTGGCCGGCCGCGGGTCGTCGTCGGGCGGCTCGGGAGCCGGTCCGGCGACCTGAGGCGCATCACTTGGCGCCTCGCTTCGCTGCGGCGCGGGCCGCGGCGCCTGTGAGGCGTTGCCTTCCTCCGCTCCGCTCGCTCGTTCCTCGCTCGCTGCGCTACGTCCAGGCAACGCCGGCGCCGCGGCATCGGGCACGGGTGGCGGCGTGGCGCTGGCGGGCTCCTGCGGCGGTATGCCGTCCGTGTCCTGGCCAGGCACCTGGCCGTTGTGCGGTGGCTCGGGCTCGAGCGGGGTTGTGCTGTTCGCGACGGTGGACATGCATTACTCCATGGCGGAGAGGAACTTCTGGTCGAACCGCGGTGCCCGGCCCTCGAGCTGGGGCACCTGGTCGTAGCTGTCGCGCAGCCCGGCGAGCGTCGCGGCATGGATCTCGCGGTAGGTGCCATCCGGCTGGTCCTGGATGGCGCGCACGAGGTAGTAGGTGAGCGCCCCGTTGAAGGTGCCGGCGATGTCGGCGTCGGCGGAGGTCTGGTCGTCCCGGCAGCCGGAGATCAGCGTCTCGGTGATGTCCACGTCGTGGACGTCGTCGGGGCGGCGGCGACGGCCGACCCGACGGGGTGTGCCGGTGAAGCCGCCGCCGCGCTCGACGTCATCGGGGTTCGGCAGGAACCGCGAGATGATCTCCGGCTCCGGTGTGCCCGGCGGACGCGGCGGCTCGCGCGTGTTGCTGCCGGAGTGGCAGCAGTCCATGACGACGGTGAGGCTCGCCCGCGGGTCGAGGCGGTCGAAGGTCGCCCGCAGCCAGTCGTCGGTGAGCGGGTCGTTCCAGTCGAGGTCGTGCGGGCAGAGGATCTCGTCGCGGTGGTCGGCTTCGTCACCGCTCGTGTCGGGCACGTTCGAGCCGTGGCCGGAGTAGTGCAGGTAGAGGATGTCGCCCGCTGCCGCGCCGTCGACGAGGGCCGCGATCTGCTGCTCCATCGCCGCCTTCGTGGCCTGCTCGTCGAGCAGCAGCGTCAGGTCCGACGGGGCGAAGCCGTGGACCTGCTGGAGCGTCTCGGCGATGTCGTTGACGTCGTTGACGCAGCCACGCAGGTCGGCGCCAGGGATGGCGTACTTGTTGACGCCGATGAGCAGTGCCCGCTTGGCCATGACGCGCTCCTTCGTCGGGCACGCCGCAACCCGACGCGACGGCCCTGCACCATCAGTGTTCTCCGCTGGGGCGGCTGATACACGTGGTTCGAGGGTTTACGTCTGGTTCGGCTGCGCGGCGCTCCACGCGGCCCAGCGCTCCACCTCGACCCGGATCAGCGGGCCGAGGTGGTCCGCATCCGCCTCCTGGGGGTACTTCGCCCGGAGCGCGATGACCGCCGCGTCACCAGCGACCGTCGGGACCCGCTCGACCGACGCGCTTCCGTCGGCGCGCACCCACCACAGGCGGTCCCAGTCCTCCTCGTAGTGGTCCACGACGAGGCTGACCCTCGGGTCGGCCTCGATGTTGGCCAGGCGACGGAGGCGGCGCGTGGACTTCGGCTTGGCGTCGACGGTGATCCAGACCACGTCGGCAGGCCGCTCCAGGACGAACGTGACGGGCACGAGGTGGGGTCGGCCGTCGGGGTTGAGCGTCGCCAGCCGGGCCACCCGCCCGGCAGCGAACCGCTCGCGCACCCACGGCGCGACGGCCGGCTCACCCAGAGGCATGCTCCATCATGCGCTCGATGGCGCTGGGGAACCTCGTCTCGAAGTCGAGCATCCCGACCCACTCTGGGGTGACGTAGATCCGCGCCATGTGCGACATCATGGCCCCCAGGGTGGCCAGCCACTGCCGCCCGGCCTCATCGCCGAGGCTGCGGATGGTCATCTCTTCGTACTCAGGGGCGATGCCCTCGACGACGTCGGTCCGGATCGTGCCCCGGACCATCAGCACCTTGTACGGCATCTCGTCCGTGTCGATGGTCACGGCCACCCTCGTGCCGGCGACCAGCGCCTGCATCTTCGGAGAGTCCGTCGGCGTGCCGAAGACGATCTCCGTGCCGTTCCAGTGGAATCCGATCGGGATGACCCGCGGCGACCCGTCGGTCCACGTGTAGGCCAGCCGGGCCGGGCGCGGAGACCGCAACAGCCGCTGCGCCACCGGGTCGTCCAGAAGGCTGATGGTTCCCTGCCTGCTCGTCATGATGAGCTCCTCCTACTCGAGCCGAGCGACCCGAGGGATCGGGCTGTCTCCCAGCGTCCTCCCAGACTGCGAGGTCCGGAGGCGTTTACCCAGATGTCCGTCACGGCGCGACTGTTGCGAACGATGGGTGGGGGGCCCAGAGGGTGGGCCGCTCGAACGTCCCGGCGCCCCGAGTGCCCTTCAGGCAGCCCTCAGATTCTGCTCCGAAATACGGAGCAGAATCTGAGGGGGCTGGACCTGCCATCCGCCGGCTGCGAACAAGGCCTTCGACGGGGCCCGGTGCGCCCGCGCGGTGACCGGGTGCGAGCCGGGCGGCATACGCTGGGGGGCGCTACCAGCCCGCCGACGCGCGAAGGACACCGATGTACGGCTCAGTCAAGGACGAGATCGCAGTGACCCTGCAGGAGATCAAGGACGCCGGCCTCTACAAGAACGAGCGGGAGCTGACCTCTCCCCAGTCGTCCCACGTCACCACGCTCAAGGCAGAGGCACTCAACTTCTGCGCCAACAACTACCTCGGGCTCGCCGACGACCCGGCGATCGTCGACGCGTCGAAGAAGGCGCTGGACGAGTGGGGCTTCGGCATGGCCTCGGTGCGCTTCATCTGCGGCACCCAGACGCTGCACACCGAGCTGGAACGGAAGATCAGCGACTTCCTCGGCACCGAGGCGACGATCCTCTACTCGTCCTGCTTCGATGCCAACGGCGGGGTCTTCGAGGTCCTCTTCGGCGCCGAGGACGCGATCATCAGCGACGAGCTCAACCACGCGTCGATCATCGACGGCGTCCGTCTCAGCAAGGCGCAGCGCTACCGCTACCGCAACGCCGACATGGACGACCTCCGGGCCCAGCTCGAGGCCGCGGTGGCGGCGGGTGCCCGCCGCAAGGTCGTCGTCACCGACGGGGTCTTCTCGATGGACGGGTCCTACGCCCCGCTCGACCGCATCTGTGACCTGGCCGAGGAGTTCGGCGCCCTGGTGTTCGTCGACGACTCCCACGCGGTCGGTTTCGTCGGGGCCGGCGGCCGCGGCACGCCGGAGCTCTTCGGGGTCCAGGACCGCGTCGACATCATCACCGGCACGCTCGGGAAGGCGCTCGGCGGCGCCTCCGGCGGCTACGTGTCGTCGCACCGCGAGGTCGTCGACCTGCTGCGGCAGCGGTCGCGCCCGTACCTCTTCTCCAACTCGGTCGCCCCCGGCGTCGTCGCCGGGTCGATGGCCGCGCTCGACCTCGTTGCCTCGTCGGCGGAGAAACGCGAGATCCTGGCCCGCAACACCGAGCTGTTCCACCGCCTGATGACCGAGGCCGGCTTCGAGCTGCTCCCCGGCACCCATCCGATCCGGCCGGTCATGTTCCCCGGCGAGGACGGTGCCCGGCGGGCCGCGCAGGTCGCCGACCACATGCTGACCAACGGCGTCTACGTCATTGCCTTCTCCTACCCCGTCGTGCCCAAGGGCAAGGCCAGGATCCGGGTCCAGCTGTCGGCGGCGCACTCCGAGGACGACGTGCGCGCGTGCGTCGACGCGTTCGTCAAGGGACGGGACGCGGTCGGCTGAGGACCTGAGCCGCTGGTGAAGGTCAGTCCGTGTCGACCCGGGCGTGCAGCCAGGGGCGGTGCAGGTCGAAGCGGCGGCCGGTGATCTCGTCGCCGTCGATCTCGACGACGATGTACTTCGGTGTGCCCACCCACGGGCGCATGGGCAGCCGGTCGGCGACCCAGGCGGCCTGTCCGACGAGCTGACGCGCGCGGCCGCGCAGGATCACGCTCGTGGCATGCTCACCCTCGATCTCGTCGACCTCGAACGCGACATCGGCGTTCATCGTCATGCCGAGCAGCTTGCTGCCCTCCATCGTGAGGAACAACAGCCTCTGTCCGTCGACGACGTAGTTGATCGGCACGATGTGCACCTCGTCGAGCAGGTGGAACGCCAGGCGGCCGAACTCGTGAGCGCGCAGGAAGTCCCAGCTCTCCTCGGGGTGGAGGACGTGGATCGGATCGTGACTGGGCATCATCGCCACCTTTCGTCGTTCTACTACCAATGGTAGGAGTGCCCCGGTGAGGGCGCACCCTGTCGCGGCGAGTCTCGTGTCACACCGCACGTGCGATTGACTGTGCCCATGGACTTCTACAGCTCCTACGCCCAGGGGTTCGCCCGGGTCGCGGCCTGTACCCAGCCGATCGTGGCCGTCGACCCGGAGCGCAACGCCGACGCGGTCATCGCGCACGTGCGCGACCTGCACGACGACGGCGTCGCCCTCGCGATCTTTCCCGAGCTCTGCCTGTCCGGCTACGCCATCGACGACCTGCTGCTCCAGGACCCGCTCCTCGACGCCGTCGACGCCGCCGTCGCCCGGATCGCCGAGGCGACCGCCGAGCTACGCCCGCTCGTCGTCGTCGGCGCACCACTGGAGCACGGCTCGCGCGTCTACAACTGCGCCGTGGTGATCCACGCCGGTCGCGTGGTCGGCGTCGCGCCGAAGTCCTACCTGCCCAGCTACCGCGAGTTCTACGAGCGCCGCCACTTCGCCCCCGGCGACGACCAGCGCGGCCAGACCATCGAGGTCGCCGGAGACCGCGTCCCCTTCGGGCCAGACCTGCTCTTCCGCGCGACCGACGTGCCCGGCTTCGTGCTCCACGTCGAGGTCTGCGAGGACATGTGGGTGCCCGTCCCACCGAGTGCCGAGGCTGCACTCGCCGGTGCGACCGTCCTGGCCAACATCTCCGGGTCGCCGATCACGGTCTCGCGTGCCGAGGACCGCCACCTGCTCGCCCGCAGCGCCTCCTTCCGGTGCCTCGCGGCATACCTGTATGCCGCTGCGGGAGAAGGAGAGTCGTCCACCGACCTGTCGTGGGACGGGATGACGATGGTCTACGAGAACGGCGCGCTGATCACCGAGACCGACCGCTTCCCCGAAGGGCCACGCCACTCGGTGGCCGACATCGACCTCGACCTGCTCCGCCAGGAGCGGCAGCGGCAGGGCACGTTCGACGACAACAGGCGCAGCATCGCCGAGCGCATCGCGCCCTTCCGCACTGTCGACGTGACGCTGGACCCGCCCACCGAGGACATCGGCCTGATGCGCAAGGTCGACCGCTTCCCGTTCGTCCCCGACGACGAGGAGCGCCTCGCCCTCGACTGCTACGAGGCCTACAACATCCAGGTCTCGGGCCTCGAGCAGCGCCTGCGCGCCATCGGCCAGCCCAAGATCGTCATCGGCGTCTCCGGCGGTCTCGACTCGACCCATGCGCTCATCGTCGCCGCCAAGGCGATGGACCGGCTCGACCGGCCGCGCAGCGACATCCTCGCCTTCACGATGCCCGGTTTCGCGACGAGCGACCACACCAAGAGCAACGCGATCGCGCTCATGGAGGCGCTCGACGTTACGTGGGACGAGCTCGACATCCGGCCCACCGCGACCCAGATGCTCACGGAGATGGGGCACCCGTTCGGACGGGGCGAGGAGGTCTACGACGTCACGTTCGAGAACGTCCAGGCCGGGCTGCGCACCGACTACCTCTTCCGGATCGCGAACCAGCGCGGCGGCATCGTCCTGGGCACCGGCGACCTGTCCGAGCTCGCGCTCGGCTGGTGCACGTACGGCGTCGGCGACCAGATGTCGCACTACGGCGTCAACGTCGGTGTCCCCAAGACCCTGATGCAGCACCTCATCCGGTGGGTCGTCTCCTCCGGCCAGTTCGAGGACCACGTCGGCGAGACGCTGACCTCCATCCTCGCCACCGAGATCACTCCCGAGCTCGTGCCGACGAAGCACGGAGACAGGCCGCAGAGCACCGAGGCCTCGATCGGGCCCTACTCGCTGCAGGACTTCAACCTCTACCACGTGCTCCGCCGCGGCTACCGCCCGTCGAAGATCGCCTTCCTGTCCTGGCACGCCTGGCACGATCCCGAGGCGGGCGACTGGCCGGCGGGCTACCCGGAGAGCGAGCGGACGGCATACGACCTCGCAACCATCCGCGCGTGGCTGGACGTGTTCATCAAGCGCTACTTCGCCAACCAGTTCAAGCGCTCCGCGCTGCCCAACGGGCCCAAGGTGGTCGCCGGCGGCTCCATGTCGCCGCGCGGAGACTGGCGTATGCCGTCCGACGCGACCGCGGCCACCTGGCTCAACGAGCTCGACGCCAACGTCCCCGAGCAGTGAGGAAGTGCACGTGACCGACAGCGTTCTCGTCCGCGACTACGACGACGCCGACTGGGAGCAGGTCTGGCCGATCATCGAGCAGATCGTGCGGGCGGGCGATACGTTCCCGTACCCCACCGACCTCGGTGAGGCCGACGCGCGGGCGATCTGGCTGGAGAACGGCCCGGGCGGCCGGGCGACCGTCGCGCTCGACAGCCTCGGGCGCGTGCTCGGCACGGCGAAGATGGGCCGTAACCGGCCCGGCCCCGGCGCGCACGTGTCCACGGCCAGCTACATGGTGTCCGCCGCGGCTCGCGGACAGGGCGTCGGGCGAGCTCTGGTCGTCGACTCCCTCGCGTGGGCCCGCGAGGCCGGGTATGCCGCGATGCAGTTCAACGCGGTCGTCGAGGACAACCTCGGTGCGGTCTGGCTCTACGAGGACCTCGGCTTCCGCATCGTCGGAACGGTGCCGGAGGCACACCAGCTGCCCGACGGGCGTCGAGTCGGGCTGCACATCATGTACATCCCGTTCTGAGCGCCCGGCCCAGGCGTCGCTCAGTCGGCCAGCGCCCGGCGGAGCAGCTCGACGAGCGCGTCGAGCTGGACCGTGTCGCCGCTCGTGACGTCGACGTCAGCGCCGTCGAGCGCCCGCGCGGCGAGGCCCTGCTTGGCGTCGATGAGCTCGGCGATCCGGGAGTCGATCGTGCCCGCGGCGAGCAGGCGCCACGCCGTCACCGGCTCGTCCTGACCGATGCGATGGACGCGGTCGATGGCCTGCTGCTGCTCGGCCGCGGTCCACGACAGCTCGGCGAGCACGACGTTGGACGCCGCGTGGAGGTTGATCCCGACGCCGGCGGCAAGCAGCGAGCAGACGGCCACTGAGACGTCCGGGTCGTTCTGGAAGCCGTCGATGGCCTCGGTGCGCTGCTTCGTGGTCTGTTCGCCACGGATCGACACCGTGCGCAGGCCCGCGTCGGCCAGGATCGTCTCGGCGGTGTCCATGACGTCGATGTGCTTGGCGAACAGCACCACCTTGCCGACCGAGTGCGACAGCTGCACGGCATAGTCGGCGGCGAGCTTGGCCTTGGCCTGGCCGATCTTGCGGACGATCGTGAAGACGCTCTCGGAGCTGCGTCCGTCCGCCTTCTCGCCCGGTCCGGACCGCAGCTCGGCCCCCGCCACGCGCCGCATCAGGGCCTCGTCGGGCTCGCCCGAGATCTCCGTGGCGTTCGCCTCTGCCAGCAGGGCGCGGTAGCGCCGGGCCAGCTTGTCGCCCAGCGCGCGCTCGGCGGCCCGGACCGAGCGGCCCAGCTCGTCGTCCAGCTCGACGGTGATGTCGGCGATGCGCTTGTCGGGCAGGTCGCGGGCGACGTCGACCTTGCGGCGGCGCACGATCCCCATGTCGATGACGGTCCGCCGCGCCTCCGGGTAGAACGCCCGGTCAGCCGGGGTGTAGCCGTTGCCGTCGAGCGTGCGGACGATCTCCGGCGACGGCTTGCCGTCCTTGATCCAGCCCAGGAAGCGCCAGATCGCGTCGAAGTCCTTGACGTCGTTGATCAGCGGCGTGCCGGTGAGGGCCATGAGGAGCGGGTTGCCGCCCGGGGTCGTGGCCCGGAGCCGGTCGGCGATCGCGAGCACCTGCTGGGACCGCTGCGACGTGAGGTTCTTGATGAAGTGGGCCTCGTCGACGACCATCGACCGGAAGCCGAAGCTGGAGAGCCAGCCGAAGTGGCGGTCGAGGATCTCGTAGTTGACCACGAAGACGTCGGCGAAGGCGTTGACGTCGGCGCCGTCGCCGTGGATCACGGTGACCCGGCGCTGCGGCGTCCACCGCTCGACCTCGCGGGCCCAGTTGATCTTCACGACGTTCGGCACGACGGCCAGCATCGGGTAGGCGTTCGCGATGGAGGCGGCCATGACCGACTGGGCAGTCTTGCCGAGACCGGGCTCGTCGGCGAGCAGGAACGTGCGGTGACCCTCGAGCACGCTCTGCAGGAAGCGCGACTGGTGGACCATGAGCTGCGACCCGGCCGGGGAGAACCGGTCGATCGGCGGCTTCGGCGGCAGCGGCATCGAGGCCGACTCCCCGCCGGCGCCCTGCTCGAACGCCCGGTAGAGCGGTCCGAGCAGCTCCCAGCCGGCGAGGCGTCCGGGGAGGTACTCCTGCTGCCCGGCACGCGCGACGTCGGGCACGAGGAACGGGTTCGCCAGCACGCGGGACGGCACCGACTGCGGTGTCACCTGGCGGGCCGCGATCTGCGGCGGCACGAGCGGCTTCTGCGGCTCGGGCGCGTGGATGACGAGGTCCTCCTCGGCGAGCTCCGCGCCCGACTCTAGGAGCCAGTCCCGGCGCATCTGCTGGGCTGAGGGGCCCGGCTTGGTGTTCACGTCGAGCAGCGTCAGCAGGCTCGTGTCGCGGGCCGCGATCTGCGCCAGGATCGTCGCGATGCCGTCGAGCCGCTTGAGCAGGTCGGCGCGGGTCGAGGCCGGGATCGTGGCGTCGTCCTTGACCCGGGCTCGCTCCTGCCGCATGAGCAGGGCGACGACGAGGAACTTGGTGCGGTTGGTCGGGCTCGCCTTGCCCTTGCCGGCGACCCGCGACTCGACCTCGCGCACCCGGCGCGCGAGGACGGGAATGAGGGGTGCGGGGTCCTCCCGGCGTGGGGAGTCCTTTCGCTGGCCGGTGTCTGTCGGCCCGCGGCGAACGCGCGTTGGCATGTTCCTCCTGATGACGCGTCGAACACCGAGCCGGCAACCGGGCGACACCATGTCGTGTCGTCTGGAAACCCGGCTCGGGTCCGGGGACGCGCCGTCGCGCGCCCCGAGCCCCCAAGGCCCGTAGGAGACTCGGTCACGCAAGGCGTGCAGTGGAGTCGGCCCCCTGGGCATGCGCCTCGGTCGGGCGCTGGGACACCATCGATGCTACCGCCCCGAACTGGCTGCCGGTGACGTTGGCGACCGGTCAGCCGAGGTTGATGCCGACGATCGCCCCGATCGCGTAGGTGACGCCCATGGCGAGCAGGCCGCCGATGACGTTTCGGGCGATGGCCCTGCCGACCTGGCTGCGGCCGAGCCGCGCGCTGATCCAGCCCGTCAGAGCCAGCGCCGCGGCGACGCTGAGGACGGTCACGACGACGCGGGACGACGCCGGAGCGAACGTGATCGTCAGGAGTGGGAGCATGGCCCCGACGACGAACGACAGCAGCGACGCCCCGGCCGCCTGCCACGGGCTGGTCAGGTCGTCGGGGTCGATCCCGAGCTCGACCTCCGCGTGGGCGGACAGGGCGTCGTGAGCGGTGAGCTCGCGGGCGACCTCCTCAGCGAGCTCGCGGCGCATGCCCTTCTGCTCGTAGAGCTGGGTCAGCTCCTCGAGCTCCCCGTCGGGGTCCTGGCTCAGCTCGTGCTTCTCCATGGTGATCAGCGCGCGCTCCGAGTCGCGCTGGGTGCTCACCGAGACGTACTCACCGGCGGCCATCGACATCGCCCCTGCCGAGAGCGCGGCGATGCCGGCCAGGATGATCGCGCCACGGTCGGTCGTCGCACCGGCGAAGCCGACCACGACGCCCGCGGTCGACACGATGCCGTCGTTGGCGCCGAGCACGCCGGCGCGCAGCCAGTTGAGCCGCGAGGAGACGCTCTCGTCGTGCGGCTCCTCGAGGACGTGGGAGGCCCTGGCGGGCGGAGGCTCGGTGGGCGAAGGGGTGGGGCCGGAGTCGGGCATGTCCCGATCGTGGCACTTCCCGGCGTGAGGTGGCAGGTCGGCCCCGGATCAGGCTTGACCCGAGCTTTGACCGTTCGCGAAGGGGGCGGCGCCCTGGTCGAGCTGGTTCAGCTGCTGGTTCAGCTGCTGGAGCAGCTGCTGCGGGTCGAGGTTGCCGAGCTGGCTGAGCTGGTTCGGGTCGAGCTGGCCGAGCTGGTTCGGGTCGATCCCGTTGAGGCCACCGCCAGGTATGCCGTTCTGGAGGTTGGGCAGCTGGCCACCCTGGCTGCCCTGGCCGTTCTGGTTGCCCTGGCCAAACGGGTTGAAGCCGTTGCCGCCCTGGCCGCCGTTGAACTGGAACGTGCGCCCGCCGCCCGGGCCGAACCGGCCGCTGTCGCCGGTCGACCCGGCAGGCATCGCCGCAGCTGCGCCGATCGCACCCACGGAAGCCAGCACGATCGCCAAGCCGGCTGTGATGGCGGTCTTCTTGGCACTCCAGCGTCCGCCCCCGGTCGGGGCCACCGGCACGGGCTCACCGGGCGGGGCCGCCGGGACCGGGCCGGAGGGCGGGTTGCCGAACGCGGCGAACGAGCCGGCAGGCCCGCCTCCGGACGGCGCAGCCGCGTGGGCAGCGGGAGCCTCGGTGGTGGACCGGGAGCCGAACCAGCGCTGCCACCCCGCCGGGCCGGAGCTGCGCGGCGGCAGGCCGGTCGCCGCGAGCGGCGCGTCGGGACCGACGACGGGAGCCACCGGGACGGGCGCCGTCGGCGGTGCACCGGTCGGACCTGACGCGACCTGCTGGGCAGGCGTGGCCGGGAGGGCAGGGGTGGTCGGGACGGCGGCATACTGGTAGGCCTGCGCCGGCGGCGCGATCGGCTGCTCGCTCGGCGGTGTCTGCGCGCTCGGCACGTTCGGGTCGAACATCGGCAGCGTCGGCCGCGGCTGCTCGCCCGGCGTCTGGGGCGTGGGCTCGGTGGTCATGGCCAACACGCTCGGCGGCGCACCTGTGCGAGTGCTGTGGCGCAGCCATCCCAGTGCTGGGACTCTTGGACAGAAGGTCCACAGAAAGGGCACAGGAACATGCTGGCCACCGCACAGCACTCACAGATTCACTGGATGACATGAGCGAGAAGACCAAGCAAGCCGCCGCCAAGCTGCAACGCCTCGACGGCTCCCCCGTGCGCGTGCTCGTCGTCGACGACGAGGCGAACCTGACCGAGCTGCTCGGGATGGCGCTGCGTTACGAGGGCTGGGACGTGCGGTCTGCTGGGTCCGGCATGGAAGCCGTCCGCGTCGCTCGCGAGTTCGACCCCGACGCGGTCGTGCTCGACATGATGCTCCCCGACTTCGACGGCCTCGAGGTGCTGCGCCGGATGCGCACCGACAACCCGAACGTCCCGGTGCTGTTCCTCACGGCCAAGGACGCCGTCGAGGACCGCGTCTCCGGGCTGACGGCCGGTGGCGACGACTACGTCACCAAGCCGTTCTCCCTCGAGGAGGTCGTCGCCCGGGTCCGCGCCCTGATGCGTCGCACCACCGTCGCCGTGTCGGCGTCCGAGTCCATGCTCGTCGTGGGCGACCTCACGCTCGACGAGGACAGCCACGAGGTGATGCGCGCCGGTGACGAGATCCATCTGACCGCGACCGAGTTCGAGCTGCTGCGCTACCTCATGCGCAACCCGAAGCGGGTGCTGTCCAAGGCCCAGATCCTCGACCGCGTCTGGAACTACGACTTCGGCGGCCAGGCCAACGTCGTCGAGCTCTACATCTCCTACCTGCGCAAGAAGATCGACGCGGGGCGCGAGCCGATGATCCACACCATGCGAGGGGCTGGTTATGTCCTCAAGCCGGTCCTCTGAGTCGACGCGTGCCCCTGAGCGGACCTCCTCGATCTCAGACCTGGTCGACGAACCCCGTCCCGAGGACCTCCCGTCGGCCGACGACGTGCAGGCCCCCTCGCTCGCCCCGAAGCGGTCGCTGCGCGAGCGGTACCGAGACGCGCGCGAGAGCATGGTCCCCTGGTCGGCGTGGACGCTGCGCGCGAAGCTCGTCGCCTCGATGCTGGCGCTGTTCACCGCGCTCAGCCTCGCCACCGGCGCCGTCACCGTCCTCGCCCTCAACAACCAGCTGACGAGCCAGGTCGACGACCAGCTCAACGAGTCGATCAGCCGGATCCTCCACGGCGGCCCGCTGCCCGACTTCCAGGTCACGCAGGAGAGCCAGCGGCGTCCCGGCGGCCCCGGTGACGAGGGCCTCATCGCCTTCCTGCCGAACCAGCCGACGGCCCTGTTTCCCACCGACGTCGGTGCGGCCACGTCCCTGGACAAGAATCGCCGCAACCTGACCACCGACCAGCTCTCGATCCTGGCGCACTCCGGTCTCGGCAAGGACGCGACGGACGTCGACCTCGGCGGGAACCAGGGCACCTACCGCGTCGTAGCCGCCTACACGGCACTCGGTCAGCGTGACATTCCCATGCAGGCCACTCCCGGCGTGATCATCGTCGGCCTGCCGACGACGCCCAACCAGCACACCGTCCAGCGGATGGTGGTGTTCGCCATCGGCACCGCCACGGCCGGCATCGTGCTCGTCGCGGTGATCGGGACCTGGCTGGTCCGGCGCAACCTCGAGCCGCTGCGCCGCGTGGCCGCCACGGCCACGAAGGTGTCGAAGATGCCGCTGCACACCGGACGGGTGGCGCTCGCGGAACGGGTCGACCCGGCATACATCGACGAGCGCACCGAGGTCGGCAAGGTCGGCGCTGCGTTCAACGAGATGCTCGACCACGTCGACGAGGCGCTCAACTCACGCCACCAGAGCGAGCAGCGGGTGCGGCAGTTCGTCGCGGACGCATCGCACGAGCTGCGCACGCCGCTCGCGTCGATCAAGGGGTATGCCGAGCTGTCGCGTCGCGAGCCGAACCCCGTCCCCGAGTCGGTGACCCATGCGATGGGCCGCATCGAGTCGGAGGCCACCCGGATGAGCTCGCTCGTCGACGACCTCCTGCTGCTCGCCCGCCTCGACGCCGGGCGTCCCCTCGAGAAGGCGCCGGTCGACATGTCGGCGCTGGTCATCAACGCCGTGAGCGATGCGTATGCCGCGTCGCCCGGCCACCGCTGGGACCTCGACCTGCCGCCGGAACCGGTGGAGGTCAGGGGAGACGCCGCGCGGCTGCACCAGGTCGTGGCGAACCTGCTGGCCAACGCGCGGACGCACACGCCCGATGGCACGCGCGTCACGACGTCGGTCCGCGAGGAGGGCCCGTGGATCCGCGTGGCGGTCCACGACGACGGTCCCGGAGTGCCGGTTGCCCTGCAGCCCAACGTGTTCGAGCGGTTCGCCCGTGGCGACGGGGCCCGCACCCGGTCAGGCGGCAGCACGGGCCTCGGTCTGTCGATCGTGGCTGCCGTGAGCAAGGCACACGGTGGCCGGGTCGAGCTCGACAGCAAGCCTGGGGACACGACGTTCTCGCTGCTGCTGCCCGCGACGGTCTGACCCGGGCTGTTGCTCCTGAGACGGAGCGCTCACTCGACCGGAGGTGGCTGGGGGGTGTGACCCCGCCCCCCAGCCATCCCCGGTCGAGTGAGCGCTCTTTCCCGCCAGACGCACTCATCACGGCGGCAAAGTGACGTCACAGCAACGGCACAGTGCCGGCCGCGACGGTTGTCGACATGGACACGATGACCCTCACCTCGCCGGGCGCCTCGGCGGCCCCTGCGTCGACGACCGGGCCCGTTCCGGGCCAGCCGATCGCCACCGAGCCAGCAGCGGGAGCGGGTCGTCCCGGACGGCTTCGCCGCCTCTGGCGCGGGGACGAGTCCGACCCGGCCTGGGCCCGCCCGGCCATGATCGGCCTGCTCGTCGCGACGCTGGTGCTCTACACCTGGAACCTCACTTCGAGCGGCTACGCCAACTCCTTCTACTCCGCCGCCGCTCAGGCCGGCAGCGCCAGCTGGAAGGCCTTCTTCTTCGGCAGCTCCGACGCCTCGAACTCCATCACCGTCGACAAGCCGCCGGCCTCGCTGTGGCTCATGGCCCTGTCGGTGCGCATGTTCGGACTCAGCTCCTTCTCGATCCTCATCCCGCAGGCGCTCATGGGGGTGGCGACGGTCGGCGTGGTCTATGCGACCGTCAGGCGGCACTTCGGCGCCGCGGCCGGCCTCATCGGCGGGGCCGTCGTCGCGCTGACCCCGGTCGCCGCGCTGATGTTCACGTTCAACAACCCCGACGCCCTGCTCACCCTGCTCATGGCGCTCGGCGCGTGGGCCACGATGAAGGCGATCGAGCAGGCGTCGCCCAAGTGGATGATCATCGTCGGCGTCTTCATCGGCCTCGGCTTCCTCACCAAGACGCTCCAGGTGCTGCTCGTCGTCCCCTTCTTCGGCATCGCCTACCTCGTCGCCGCGCCGACGACGCTGCGTAAGCGAATCGTCCACTCCCTCATGGGAGTCGGCGCAATGGTCCTTTCTGCCGGCTGGTGGGTCGCCATCGTCGAGCTGATCCCTGCCTCGGCCCGGCCCTACATCGGCGGCAGCCAGACGAACTCCTTCCTCGAGCTGACCTTCGGCTACAACGGCCTCGGCCGCCTCTCGGGCGACGAGACCGGCTCGGTCGGTGGCGGCGGCGGTGCCGGCGGCGGGATGTGGGGCCAGACCGGCCTGCTTCGCATGTTCTCCTCCAGCGTCGGCGACCAGATCTCGTGGCTCATCCCGAGCGCGCTGATCCTGCTCGCAGCCGGCCTGTGGCTGCGCGGACGGCGCCCCCGCACGGACCTCCGCCGGGCGGCATACCTCGTCTGGGGCGGCTGGCTCGTGGTGACGATGATCGTCTTCAGCCTGATGGCCGGCATCTTCCACGAGTACTACACGGTGGCCCTCGCGCCCGCGGTCGGAGCGCTCGTCGGCATGGGCTCGGTCGAAGCGTGGGAGCGACGCTCGTCCTCGGTCGGCACGATCGCTCTTGCCGCAGCGACGGCTGCTGCGGCCGTCTGGAGCTTCCTGCTCCTGTCCCGAACGACCGCCTACGGCGACTGGCTGCGCATCACGGTGCTCGCCGTGGGGATGGCCGCCGCAATGCTGATCCTGGCGGTCCAGTGGCTGCACGCGAGGGCGATCCCGTTCGTGCTCGCCGGCGCGCTCGTTGCCGGGCTGCTCGGCCCGACGGCATACACCCTCTCCACGACCGCCCAGGGCCACACCGGCTCGATCGTGACGGCGGGACCGAGCGGAGGCCAGGGTGGCCCCGGCGGCGCGGGCGGGCCTGGCGGCTTCGGCGGCGCGGGTGGCCCTGGCGGCTTCGGCGGCGCTCGCGGGACCGTGAACGGCGGCGGTGGTGGAGGCATGGGCGGGCTGCTCGACGCGACCACCCCTGACACTGCAGTGGTCTCGGCCCTGTCGGCCAACAGCGACAAGTACACCTGGGTCGCGGCAGCGGTCGGCTCCCAGACGGCTGCGGGGCTGCAGCTCGGCACTCAGCTGCCCGTCATGGCGATCGGAGGCTTCAACGGCTCCGACCCGAGCCCGACGCTCGCGCAGTTCCAGCAGTACGTCGCGAACGGCCAGATCCACTACTTCGCCTCCAGCGGGCGTGGCTTCGGGGCCCAGAACGGCGGCAGCAACGCGGCGTCCGAGATCAGCTCGTGGGTGGAGCAGAACTTCACCCAGGTGACGATCGGCGGCTCGACGTTCTACGACCTGACGCAGCCGAAGTGACCCAGACAAGCACGGCGACGACCATGTCCGCACAGCGAATCCGCCTGTCGCACCAGCTAGTTCGCTTCGCTGGCGTGGGAGTGCTCTCCACCGCCCTGCACCTCGGCCTCTTCGCGGCCCTGGTGCGGGGCGGGGTCGGGTCCCAGCTCGCCAACGGCATCGCGCTCGTGCTCGGGACGGTCTTCAACACCGCGCTCAACCGGGCCTGGACCTTCGGGGTGACCGGTCGCCGGCGCCTCGTCTCCCAGCACGGGCAGGCGCTGGTCATCTTCGCGATCACGTATGCCGCGACGTCCCTGGCGCTGGCCGTGCTGGCTCACGTCGCTCCCGACGCGAGCACGCTCACGCAGACGCTCGTCGTGGCCATGGCGAACGTGCTGTCCACGGCGGCCCGGTTCGTCGCGATGAAGCGCTGGATCTTCGTGCAGCGCGCGGACGAGGGCGCCTAGGGGCGCCTACTCCGCCCACGCAGCGTCTCCCGGCAGTACGGTGAAATGCTCGCGCCGCCCGGCGCGGCAGGCTGGGGAGGCCACCGTGAAGGGAAAGCTCAGGACCCGTGCGGCCGTGACCGCATGCATCGCAGCAGCAACCACAACAGCACTTGCACTCTGCGCGCCCCTCGCGAGCGCAGACGACTCCGGCCAGAAGAACGGCCGCTTCACCGCCGGCACCCCGGGTGTCGGTGACCGCTACTACCCGCTCGCCGGCAACGGCGGCTACGACGTCGGGCACTACGACATCACCGGCACGTACGACCCGGCCACCGACGTCTGGTCGGCAACGACGGTCATCTCGGCGACGGCGACCGCCGACCTCTACCGCTTCGACCTCGACTTCGACGGCATGACGATCAGCAGCCTCGTCGTCGACGGCAAGCGGGCAACGTGGACGCGCGACGGCGCGGAGCTGGTCGTCGTGCCGCAGCGCAAGATCCAGTCGGGGCACCCGGTCACCATCGAGGCGACGTACTCCGGTGTGCCCAAGGAGTTCCTCCTGCCGCTGGGCGACGTGTCGCTCCGCACCGGCTTCATGGCGACCGACGACGGCGCGACCGTCGCCGGGCAGCCCGATGTCGCTGCCGGCTGGTTCCCGGTCAACGACCACCCGAGGGACAAGGCGGCATACGACTTCCACGTCACCGTGCCGGAGGGGCTCGGCGTCGTGGCCAACGGGTTCCTCGCAGGGACGACGACCCGGGCCGGATCGACTCGGTTCGACTGGCACGCACCGGAACCCATGGCCAGCTACCTGGCAACGATCGACATCGGGCACTGGGATGTCCGCTCGGGCACGACCGCCTCGGGGCTGCCGTTCTACGACGCAGTCGACCCCAACCTGCTGAGCGACCCGGAGCTGGGGCCGTCGATCAACGCCTCGCTCGCGCGACAGGGTGAGATCGTCGACGTGCTGTCGGCGGCATTCGGGCCGTACCCGTTCTCGACCGTCGGGGCGATCATCGACGACCAGGACGACCTCTTCTTCGCCCTCGAGACGCAGACCCGGCCGGTCTACTCGAAGTACTTCTGGCCCGACGGCGGCGACAGTGTGATCGCCCATGAGCTCGCCCACCAGTGGTACGGCGACCACGTGGCGCTCGAGCAGTGGCAGGACATCTGGCTCAACGAGGGCTGGGCAACGTATGCCGAGTGGGTCTGGGCGGAGCACGAGGGGTTCTTCACGCCGCAGGACGCGCTCGACTTCTACTACTCGGTGATCCCGGACGACGATCCCTTCTGGGCGTTCGTCGTGGGGGAGCCGCCGCACGACGACCTGTTCGGCAACCCGGTCTACCTCCGCGGCGGCATGACGCTGCAGGTGCTGCGCAACCGGGTGGGCGACGACGCGTTCTGGGAGATCGCACGGTCGTGGGTGCGCGAGCAGGGCGGTGGCACCGGCACGACGGCCCAGTTCATCGCGCTGGTCGAGCGAGTCTCCGGGCAACAGCTCGACGACCTGTTCGACGCCTGGCTGTTCACCGGGTCGAAGCCCCCGATGACGACGCTCGCGGCCCGCTCCGCCGCCGCACCGCAGGGTATGCCGCAGCGCCTTCCGCAGCGTTCAGCCGCGGTGCGCACGTGGGATGCCCAGTTCACCGAGCGCCTCTCCGCGGGCCGCTACTGAAGATGAGGCGGCGTCAGCGCTGATGCTCAGCGGTCAGTGGTGTGACACACCCCGCTGGACGAGCGCTGACGCCGGGACCAAGCCCGCTAGTCGTGGTCGTCGGCCGCCGCGGCCGCCTCCCACCAGGGGTCCTGGTGGGAGGCCACGACATTGTCGATGTCGAGGTCGGTTCCGTTGTCGCTGAGGACGACTCGCGTGCCGACGACCGGGGAGACGAGACGCACGCCGCGCTCCTGCGCCGCCGTGCGCGCCCGCCGGATCGGCTCGCTCCACCAGTGCATGGCCAGGTTGAACGTGGCCCAGTGGATCGGCAGCATGACGGAGTCCGTCTCGCCCTTGTTGACGTCGAGGTGCGCCGACACGGCCTGCTCGGGATCGAGGTGGATGTCGGGCCAGTGCAGGCTGTAGGCACCCACCGGGATGAGCGTCAGGTCGAACGGGCCGAGGTCTGCACCGATGTCGACATAGCGGTGGGTCGGGCCGGAGTCGCCGCCGAAGAAGACCGAGTGCCGCGGGCCGATCAGCGACCAGGCCGCCCAGAGCGTCTGGTTCCGCACGAAGCCGCGCCCTGAGAAGTGACGTGCCTCCGTGCAGACCAGGCGGATCCCGGCGACCTGGGTCTCCTCGCGCCAGTCGAGGCTGGTGACCCGGCCTGGGGGCACGCCCCACGCGAGCAGATGCTCCTCGACGCCGAGCGGCACGACGTAGTGCGGCCGGTGGGTGCGTTCGAGCATGGCGATCGACGGCTCGTCGAGATGGTCGTAGTGGTCGTGGCTGATGACGACCGCGTCGAGTCGTGGGATCTCGGCGATGCTGCCGGGGACGGGGTGGAGGCGCTTGGGGCCGAGGAAGGCCGACGGCGAGCAGCGGTCGCCGAAGACCGGGTCGAGCAGGAAGCGCCGGCCGTCGAGCTCGACCACGCTCGTCGCATGGCCGTACCACGTCACGGCGAGGTCGGCCGCCTCCTGCGGGTGCTGCGGGCGCACGAGGGGGATCGTCCCGGCAGGTCTGCCCCGTCCGCGCTCTCTGATCGCGGTGACGAGCATGCTGCTGCCACCCTCGGCCTCCGCGGTCGCTACCCAGTGCGCCGGCTCGTGCGACTGGAACGCACCGTCGCGGTAGTTGGGCGAGTCGCTCACACGGCGGCGGACCGCCGCGGTCGTGGCACCCATACGTCGAAGGATCGGCAGCTGCACGTCAGCCTCCCAAAGGTTGGTTCGTTCGCATAGTTCCAGCGCTCGGTGCGTCCCGCGAGTTCCGCCGGCCGCGTGCGTCTTTGCAGGCCGGGGTCGTATGCCGTCCGGTGCACACGCAGGGAACGCCGTCAGTCGTGGTCCTCCGGGTCGGAGCACGCCTCCCACCAGGGCTCGCTGAAAGCGCTCGCCACGTCCCGGGGCTCACCGACGGACAGGTCGACGCGCTCACCGATACGTGGGGAGGCGATCGGGATGTCCGCCTCGGCGGCGGCCCTGCGGGCCCGTCGCAGCGGCTCGGCCCACCAGTGCATCGCCAGGTTGAAGGTCGCCCAGTGCACCGGGACCATGACCGACTCGCGTGCCGCGGTGGCGGTGGTGCGAGACGTGTGGGTCGGCTCGCCCTCCTCGTACGCACCTCCCGGGGTGTCGATCCGCTGGTCGCCGTCGATGAAGTCGTCGGCGACACCGGCGGCGTCGCGCGCCAGGGTGGCCGGGTCGGTGCCGATCCGGTTGACGTCGCGGTGGGCGGCGACTGCCTGCTCCGGGTCCATGTGGATGTCCGGCCAGAAGCGGTCGTACGCGCCGACGGGCATCAGCGTGAGGTCGAACGGGCCGAGGTCGGCGCCGATGTGCGCGAAGCGCTTGGAGGTGCCGGAGTCTCCCGCGAAGAAGACGGAGTGCCCCGGGCCGCGCAGAGCCCACCCCGCCCAGAGCGTCTGGGAGTCGACGAAACCGCGGCCCGAGTTGTGCCTGGCCTCGGTGCAGGTGAGCCGGATGCCGCTCCGCTCGGTCTCCTCGCGCCAGTCCAGGGCGGTGATGCGCTCGGTCGGGACTCCCCAGGCGACCAGGTGGAGGTCGACGCCGAGCGGGACGACGTAGTGCGGCCGGTGGGTGTGCTCGAGCATGACGATCGAGGGCTCGTCGAGGTGGTCGTAGTGGTCGTGGCTGATGAGCACCGCGTCGAGAGTCGGGATCTGCTCGATCGGGCCGGGGACGGGGTGCAGTCGCTTCGGGCCGGTGCGCGTGGACGGGCTGACGCGGTCGCTGAAGACGGGGTCGATGAGGAACCGTGCCCCGTCGACCTCGACGACAGTGGTCGCGTGGCCGTACCACGTCACCGCGAGGTCTCCGGGATCCTCCGGGGGCTTGGGCCGCACGATCGGGACCTCTCCGACGGGCCGGCCGCGGCCGTGCACCCGGATCGCCGCGAGCAGCGCGCTCGTCTGGGCCCGGACGCGGGGGCGCAGCGAGGGCTCGGCCGACTGGAACCGGCCGTCGCGGAAGTTCGGGGAGTCTCGAACGTGGGGGACGATCGAGGCGGGGGCGGCCCCCATCCGGTGCATGATCCGGATGAAGTCGCGGGCTCGGGCTCCTGAGGAGACCGCGGCGATGGCTGAGGACAGGGCACGGACGGACGGTCGGTCGGACGTGGCGAGGCTTCGCATCGACACCCTCTCTGGCGGCGGAGCGGCAGGGGTGGCGCCGCGGGCCCCATTGTGCCCATGAAGCCTGCTCGTGGGCCGTCTGGAGACGACCCCTCGATCGTCGAGTGGTCAGGTCGACACGGCCGCGTGAGCTGCCGCATCACCGGTTGGTGGCATTGGGGTGTTGACATGACACCATGATGGTGTCAGAGTGATGCGCATGGACATCACAGAGCACGTGGACGCACTGCGTCGGGATCTCGCCCAGGCGGCCAGGGCGATGGGACCAGAGCTGGAGCAGGCCGCCGAGCGGCTCGGCTACGCGCTCGACTCCTCGGCCCGGCTGGCCCTGATGGACGCCCTCTCGCACGCGGCCGCCGAGATCACCAACGAGCTGGACGGGACGTCCGTCGAGGTGCGCCTGCACGGCCGCGAGCCGGTCTTCGTCGTGGTCGGCGAGGGCCCCGCAGTGGCCGACACCCAGGCGATCGGCGCCGATGACACCACGATGATGTCACCGGAGGACGAAGGTGCCGAGACGGCGCGGATCACGCTGCGCATCCCCGAGGCGCTCAAGACCCGCGCCGAGGACCTCGCCGCCGGACGCGGCCAGTCGCTCAACACGTGGATCGTCAACGCCGTGCGGGCCGCGACGTCGCACCCCGGTCTCACCATCAACGTCGGCCCCGGCTTCGGCCCGGGCGTCAGCTTCGGCCCGGGTGCGCCCGGCCGCAACCGCTCCTCCAACAAGCGAGTCCAGGGCTGGGTGCGCTGAGCGCGCGTCCGACCCGGATCTCCCACTTCATCTCCCAGCAACGACCACCGGCAGCACCCAACGAAGGGGACACCCATGAGCACCACCCTCGAGACCCATTTCGAAACCACGGGTCCCATCAACCTCAAGGTCGAGCTGCTCGTCGGCGACGTCAAGCTCACCGCCACCGAGCGCACCTCCACCTCCGTGCGCCTCGTCCCGAACGGCCGCAACGGTGAGGAGCTCGCCGAGAAGTTCACCGTCGAGGCACACGGCAACGACGTCGTGGTCCTGTCACCCAAGGTGCGCGACGGCTTCTGGGGCTTCGGCAGCAAGGGCTCGGTCGACGTCGAGGTCGACCTGCCCGTCGGCAGCACCGTCGACGTCAAGACGGGCTCCGGCGACGTCGAGGCCACCGGCCTGCTCGGTGACGTCCGGGCCGCGACCGGCTCCGGAGACCTGTCCTTCGACGAGGTCGCGTCCGCCGACGTGAAGTCGGGGTCCGGCGACATCGCACTGCGGTCGACGAGCGCCGACGCCAACGTCCGGACCGGCTCGGGCGACATCACCGTCGGCAGCGCCGGCGGCCGCCTCGACCTCGTGTCCGGCAGCGGCGACATCGAGCTGCGCCGCTCGGACGCCTCCGTCCGCGGCAAGACCGGCTCGGGCGACCTCCGGATCGGCGCGAGCAGCGGCGACCTCGACCTGATGACCGGCACCGGTGACGTCGTCCTGTCGGCCGTCCACGGCGGGCAGATCAAGGCGAAGACCGGCACCGGTGACGTCAACGTCGGCGTGGCCAACGGGGTCGCCACCTTCCTCGACCTCAACACTGTCACGGGCGACGTCGACGTCGCCCTCGAGTCGACCGATGGCCCCGGGGACTCCGAGTCGCAGGCGAGCCTGAGTGTCCAGTCCGGCAGCGGCGACATCCGCGTCAAGCGAGCGCAGGTGAGCCTGGCATGAGCACCCCGACAGGAGGCGTGGCCCTCACGCCCCACGAGGCGCTGGCCCGTCAGATCATCGTCCAGCGGGTGGCCGCGAAGCACCACGCTCCGCGCACGACCCGGCGGCACATCCGTGCGGCGCTGCTGCTCCGCTCGCTCGCCGAGCGGCTGGATCCCCCGGCGCAGCCCGAGGGCGAGGGCCGGATGCCGCACGGCGCCCAGCCGCACGCCGCGTCCCGTCTGGGTCTCGCCGGGGCGCACGCCGGGGCTCCGCGCCCCTGGTCCGCCGCGCCGCGCGCCGCCCACCGCCACTCCTGACCCCGCACAGCCCGCCGCAACACACCCGGTAACCGGATGCCCGACATGGTTGCAACCCTGTCGAGGTGACGACTTCCGGGTGTGTTGCGCGCCGAGGGCAGCCGGGTGGCCGCTCGACGTGGGACGTGGGACGTGGGATGTGGGACGTGGGTGAACGGATGGGGATGCGAGGATCGGGGGATGTACGTGCCTGCGTTCAACGCGATGGATGACGACGAGGTGCGGTCCTTCCTCGCCGCCCACCCGGCGGCGCACCTGGTCACGGTGGGCCCCGACGGTCGGCCCGACGCCACGCTGCTGCCGATCATCGTCGACGAGTCCGGCGACGGCGCGCGGGTGCTCGGCCACTTCGCGCGGAGCAACGACCACTGGAGGCGGATCGCCGACGGTGGGCCGGGACTCGTGGTCGTCTCCGGCGCCGACGCCTACATCTCGCCGAGCTGGTATGCCACCAAGGCCGAGCACGGCCGCGTCGTCCCGACCTGGAACTACTCCGAGGTGCACCTGTCCGGCCCCGTCGCCGTGCACGACGACCCCGACTGGGTCCTCGACATCGTCACCCGGCTGACCGAGCGGCACGAGACGCATCGCGACCCGGCGTGGTCGGTCACCGACGCACCCGAGAAGTTCATCCGCACCAGGCTCCGCGCGATCGTCGGCGTCGAGCTGGTCGTCGAGCAGGTCGAGGGCAAGGCCAAGCTCGGCCAGAACCGCTCCGAGGCCGACCGCACCGGGGCGGTCGCGGGGCTGCGAGCGGAAGACGACCCGGCGGCATACGTCGTGGCTCGTGAGATGGAGTCGACGCTCGACTGAGCGCCGAACTGCTTGGGGCCCAAGGGAACCGGGCTCCATCGGAACTTCAGTGGTTTGTCACAGACACGCCACAGCGCCGGCCCCGAGGCTCGTCACATGGACACCACACCCCGCCCTGCAGACCCCCGTCCGACCGTCCGCACGGCCCTGCGTCGCGGGCTCGGCGCCGCCGGCGCTGCCGTGGTCGTCGCGTTCGTCGGCACGGCCGGACTCGGGGCCGCACAGGCCCACGCCGCCGGCATCGCCAGAGGACTTGAGTTCGTGGGCACAGCCAAGCCGCACCACCACGGGGTGCCTGCCGCCCACCCGGCCAACCTGCCCGCAGCCACGACCGTCGCCGTGCGCTACTCGTTCAACAACGGTGAGCTGATCCGGCTCTGAGCGAGCCAACGCCGAGCGGGCGGGGTCAGCTGCCCGGAGACAGCCACGCGTGCACGAGCGGCACGACGGACGCGCCCTCACCGCTCGCGGCCGCCACACGCTTCATGGACCCCGACCGGATGTCGCCGGCCGCGAAGACGCCGGGCACGGTCGTCTCGAGGCTCTCGGGCGGCAGGCCGTTGCGCCACTTGTCCTGCGGCACGTCGCGGCCGGTCAGGACGAACCCGCGCTCGTCGCGGGCGAGTGCGTCCGGCAGCCACTCGCAGTAGGGCGCGGCCCCGATGAGCAGGAACAGCCCGCGGCACTCGCGGCGTCGCACCGTCCCGTCGGCAGTGTTGCGGACCCTGACCCACCCGAGCCGGCCGTCGTCGCCAGGCCCGCCCTCGACCACCTCGGAGCACGGCTGCACGGTGATCCTCGGGTTGTAGTGGATCTCGCCGACGAGGTACTGCGACATCGTCTCCTCGAGCGACTCGCGACGCACGAGGATCGTCACCGACCGGGCGAACCTCGCCAGATGGATCGCGGCCTGACCGGCCGAGTTTCCACCGCCGACGACGATGACGTCGTAGCCCTCCATCTCGCGGGCGGCGGTCATCGCGCTGCCGTAGTTGACGCCGAGCCCGATGAGAGGCTCGATGCCGGGCGCGTCGAGGCGGCGGTACTTGACGCCGGCCGACACGACGACCGCGCGGGCCCGGACGTCGCCGCCCTCGGTGCACAGGACGTGCGGTGTGCTCGTGCCGTCCTCCTCGGGCTCGCCCGGGACGAACGACGTCACGGGCCAGCCGGTGAAGAACCGGGTGCCGAAGCGGATCGCCTGGTTGCGGGCGCGCTGCGACAGGCGCATCCCGGAGATGCCGCGCGGGAAGCCGAGGTAGTTGCGGATCATGGACGACGTGCCGGCCTGCCCGCCGATGGCCTCGGCCTCGAGCACGATCGTCGACAGACCCTCGGACGAGGCGTACACCGCCGCGGCCAGGCCCGCCGGCCCGGCCCCGACGATCGCGAGGTCGACGACCTGGTCGACGTCGATGTCGGCCGGACGCCCGTAGATGCGCACGGCGACGTCGTGCACGCTCGTCGCGGTGCCGATGGTCTTGTCCATGGCCTGCACGATCGGGAAGACAGGCTCGCCGTCGACGTGCGAGAGCACGAGCCGCCCCTCCTCGCTGTCGGGTGCGTACGCCCGGTTGGGCATCCCCATGCGGTCGAGGTAGTCGCGGATGCTCAGGGTCAGTGCGTCCTGGACGGGTGACACGATGCGCACCGTCACGACCTCGGGCTCCGCCACGGTCGAGCCCCAGTCGGACAGCAGCTCGCACACCGCCGTGTGGAACTCCTCGTCGCGCACGCCGCGGGGCATGAGCAGGTATGCGTCGTACTTGCCCTTTGCGAGGCCGGACCTCAGGCCCTCGGCGTCCTCCCGGAACATCGACCAGTGGGCGGCGATGAGGCGCCGTGCGGTCGGCACAGTCGCGCGCCACCAGTGGAACGCCTCGAGCACATTGGCGTCGGGCAGCCGTGACTCGGACACGAACATCGCGACCTGGCCGCCGTCGGCGACGACCTGCTTGGCCACGGTCTTGGCCTCGGCCGCAGACGTCGCCGTGCGGATGTCGTAGTCGCGCCGGTAGCGGCCGAACTCGTCGGCCAGCTGGTCGGTGCGGGTCTCGGACACGAGGATGAGGGCCGGCATCACCCCATCGATCCTAGGAGACAACGGCACGCGGGTACCGAGGCGGCAACGCTTTCGTCATTTTGGGGTGAACCGTCCACCCCTGGTGCCAGGCTACGTTCGATCGTGGATGACCGCATCGATCGACGGACTCACGACAGGGACCGAGGGAGCCACCGATGTCACGGATGTTCAGGCACACCACCGCAGTCGCCGCAGCAGGCTTGGCCGGCATGCTCGCCCTGGCCGCATGCAGCTCGAGCGACACGCCCAGCAACACCACGGGCGGCTCGCCGAGCGCAGGCGGCACGGGGGGAGGCGGTGGCGCGACGATCAAGTTCATGGTCCCGTCGGGCAGCCCGGCCGACGTCACCCTCATCCAGAACGTCGTCAAGCCGTGGGAGGACCAGACCGGCAACAAGGTCGAGGTGGCCGCGGCGGCGAGCGACATCGGCAAGGAGCTGACCGATGCCTTCAAGGCGGGCACGCCTCCGGACCTGTTCTTCACCGACGCGGGGAACTTCGCCACCTACGCCAAGGACGGCAACCTCTTCGCGTACGGCGACCAGCTCGACATGACGAGCGACTTCTACCCGCAGCTGGTGCAGACCTTCACCAACGGCGGCAAGTTCTACTGCGCGCCGACGGGCTTCACGACCCTCGCCCTCGTCATCAACCCGGACCTGTGGAGCGCAGCCGGCCTGACGACGACCCAGGTGCCGACGACATGGGCCCAGCTCGAGACCATCGCCCAGAAGCTCACGGCCAACGGCGTCAAGGGCCTCGTCGTCGGCGACACCATCGACCGCGTCGGCGCCTTCATGCGCCAGGCCGGAGGCTGGATCGTCAACGCCGACCAGACCCGGATGACGGCCGACACCGCGACGAACCTCACCGGCGTCACCGAGGTGCAGAAGCTGCTCAAGGGCGGCAGCACGGCATACCCGAAGGCACTGGGTGCGACGACGAGCGCCGAGGCGTACGGCATGGGCAAGGCCGCGATGACGATCGAGGACAACACGATCAAGTCGGTGCTCAAGAACAGCTACCCCAACACGAAGTTCATCGCGGTCGAGCTGCCCGCCGGCCCGGCGTCGAAGGGCACCCTCGCCTTCGCGGACTGCTACGGCATCGCCGCGGCGAGCAAGAACCAGCCCGCCGCCGTCGACCTCGTGAAGTTCCTGTCGACGACCAACCCGTCGATGCAGCTCGCCGGCGGGCTCGGTTTCATGCCGCCGCTCCGGTCGGCCCAGCAGGCCTTCGTAGGGCAGTTCCCGTCCGACAAGGCGTTCGTCGCCGGGGTGACCTACGCGACGCCGCCGGTGACGGTCGCCGGCATGGAGACGGCGCTCGACACGTTCGACACGAAGCTGGCCGGCCTGCCCGATGCGGACCCGAAGGCGATGCTGCAGCAGCTGCAGAAGGACGGCGACGCGGTCTTCCAGCAGTGAGCTGGGCGACGGCTTCGGCTGTCATGGCGGTGCCTTAGGGTCACCGGCATGACGGTTGTCGGAGCGGACGGGCTGGCTAGACCCACCTGGGCGTCGGTGGATCCACTGCTGATGGAGTACTACGACACCGAGTGGGGGATGCCGGTCCGGGACGAGCACGGGATGTACGAGCGGATCTGCCTCGAGGGGTTCCAGTCGGGCCTGTCGTGGGCCACGATCCTGCGCAAGAGGCCGGCGTTCCGGGCGGCCTTCGCCGACTTCGACCCCGACGTCGTGGCCGGGTTCACCGACGCCGACGTCGAGCGGCTCATGGGTGACGCGGGCATCGTCCGCAACCGCGCGAAGATCCGGGCCGCGATCGCCAACGCCCGCGCGACGGTCGCGCTGCGCGAGGAGGGCGGGCTCGTCGACCTCGTGTGGGGCTTCAAGCCGGCCGACACCCCTCGTCCCAATGACTATTCCGAGCTGCCGACCGTTTCAGAGGAGTCGAAGGCCCTGTCGAAAGCCTTGCGCAAGAAGGGTTTTGCGTTCGTCGGCCCGACGACCATGTATGCGCTCATGGAGGCCGTGGGCATCATCGACGCGCATCTCATGGCAAGCCACCGTCGCGGGTCATCGGGCATCTGGCCCGCCTGACGAGCCGCTGGGTCACGCGGGCTCACCGGTCGAGGACCGCCCGGGCTGCGTTGTGACCCGGGATGCCGCTCACACCCCCGCCACGGCGGGCGCCAGCGCTCGCGAGGACGACGTTCCCGTATGCCGTCTCGACGCCCCACGAGCCCACCTCGCCGGGCCGCTCGGCCCAGGGCCACTGCAGTGACCGGTGGAAGATGTGACCGCCGGGCAGCCCGAGCGCGTGCTCGAGGTCGACCGGGCTCCGAGCCTCGATGCACGGGTTCCCGGCGGCGTCGTGCACGAGCAGGGGCTCAAGAGGCTCGGCGAGCACGGAGTCGATCGACCGGATGGTCGCCTCCAGGGCCTGCTTCGTCGCGCCGTCGTTGTCGACCCTGAAGAGACGGATGGGAAGGTGCAGCGCGAAGACCGTCAGGGTCTGCACGTCGGTCGCAGCGAGCCCCGGCCCGAGGATCGAGCGGTCGCTCAGGGTGTGGCAGTAGAGCTCGCATGGCGGACGGTCGGGGATGCGACCGGCGCGGGCGGCGGCATACGCCCGCTCCAGCTGGGCAAGGCCCTCGTTGACATGAAAGGTGCCGGCGAACGCGGCACGCGGGTCGACCGACTCGTCATGCAGGCGCGGCAGCCGGCTGAGCAGCAGGTTGACCTTCAGCTGCGAGCCCTCGACGTCCGGCTCGGTCGGCACCGGCGGTGCGCCGCTCGCCGCGAGCAGCCGGTTGAGCACCTCCGGGGCGCACCCCGCGACGATGGCGGACGCCCGCGCGGTGTGCGTCGTGGCCGAAGTCCGGCCCGCAGATGTCCGACCGTCCGGCGCCCCGGAGTCGGTCCACGCGACCTCACCTGTCGACGGGTCGAGCGAGCAGACCTCGGCATTGGTCACGACCGTCGCTCCCGCTGAGACGGCCGCTGCCGCAAGCGAGTCCGTCACTGCGCCCATCCCGCCGACCGGCACGTCCCAGTCGCCTGTCCCGCCGCCGAAGAGCATGTAGAGAAGGCAGATGTTCTGTCGCAGGCCTGGGTCGTCGAGCGAGGCGAACGTCCCGATCAGCGCGTCCGTGGCGATGATGCCGCGCAGGGTGTCATCCGTCGTGACGGCGCGGACCAGGTCACCCGCCGGTCTGGTCGTCAGGGCGTCGAAGAGGTCGTCGTCGCCCACGAGCGCGCGGACGTGCTCGCGGGATCGCAGCGGCTCGAGCGTGGTCGGGAAGACCCGCTCGGCGAGCCGGCCCATGCGCGCGTAGAAGTCCGTCCACCCGGCATATGCCGCGTCGCCACCGGTGAGGGCGCCGAACCGCGCGCGCGTCGCGGCGTCATCGGCGCTGTCGACGAGCACACCACGCTCGGGCCGCCCTGGGACCGGGGTGTACGACGAGAACCGTCGACGCACGAGCCGAACGTCGAGGCCGAGGTCCGTGACGATCTGCCGCGGCAGCAGCGACACGAGATACGAGTAGCGCGACAGGCGGGCGTCGACGCCGTCGAACGGCCGGGTGGACACCGCTGCGCCGCCGACCCGCCCCGACCTCTCGAGGACCAGGACGCGGCGCCCCGCCCGCGCGAGGTACGCGGCGGCGGTCAGCCCGTTGTGACCGCCGCCGACGATGACGTCGTCAAACCGCATGCGTCAATGGTGCGTCGCAGCCCAGGCCGCGTCCTGCTTCGCGTTGGCGGCGCGGTCCGCGGCGTCGATGCTGGCCCGGCTCCTGAGGTCGACGCCTGCCTTGGCGGCTGCCGCCTTGGCCTGCGGCGTCGTCAGGTCAGGCAGCACGAACTCCTTCGGCGCGATGAGCCGGTCGGCCGCTGCAAACCGGGCTGCATCCTTCGTGATCGCGCTCGCAGAGTAGGTGGCGGCCGCCGCGGCCACGGCGGCGATGCCGAAGGCCGGCTTGGTGACGACGGCATAGCCGTCGCGGTGCCCGGCGACGTTGGGGTGGTAGCTCTCCCCGACCGGGTTGGACAGGCCGTTGATCCACTCGACGGAGTCGCACACCGCGTGCCCGACGAACTTCGAGGTCGGGTTGACGAAGGTGAAGCCCTTGGCCGCAGCGGCGGTGGCGGTCCGTGAGTTGAGCAGGTCTGCCGTCGCGTTCAGCCGTGTCTCCTCCGCCGGCGAGAACCACGTCAGCAGGTTGCAGTCCTGGCCGTTGAAGATCCGCGGGTACCCGACGACGATCACCTTCGCGTTCGGCGCCTTGCTCCGGATCGACGTGTACAGCGTCGAAAGGCGCCCGGGCAGCGTGTTGTTGATGATGTTCTGCGCCGTGTCGATGGCCCCGTTGCAGTTGCTCAGCCATCCCGGCTTTGCGCACTCGGTGAGCACGCTGGCGAAGCCGGCGTCGTTGCCGCCCACCGAGATCGTCACGTATGCCGTCGCACTCGTCAGCGCGGACAGCTGGGTGTTCGTGACGTCGGCGACGGTCGCGCCCGAGCAGGCGCGGAAGGTCAGGGCCAGACCGAGGGAGGCCGCGTCGAGCGACGGGTAGGCGTAGACCGACCGCTGGCAGGACGTGCCGTCGTTGATGTAGGTGCGGGTGCCCGTGCCGGAGGAGTACGAGTCGCCCAGGGCGACATAGCTGGCGGCCGCCGCCACGGCGGGTGTGGCGGCCGCGAGAGCCGCGCCGGTTCCGGTGAGGATGGCCAGCCCGGCGCCGACGAGCCGGCGGCGGGTCAGGTGGCGGGTCGTTGACTGTGGGGTGGGGATGACGGGCCTGCTCTTCACGACGCACTCCTTTGTGGTCGAAGGCTGATGACCGGACAGTAGGACGGCGGGCACGGGCCCGCGGCCTGAATCGCTCATTCCAGCCGGCGGTCGCCGAGCAGCGCCCCGACCCACCGGGTGCGGGGGTCGACGTCGACGAGCAGCGCCTTGGCGAACAGCGTGAGGGGGACCGCGAGGATCGCACCGAGGGGACCGATGATCGCCGCCCAGACGACGAGCGAAAGGAACGTCACGGTCGCCGACAGCCCGACCGCGTCGCCGACGAGCCGAGGCTGGATGACCGACTGGATGACGAGGTTGACGACGCTGTAGGCCACGATCACGGTGAGACACAGCTCCCAGCCGCCTTCGAGCAGCGCCAGCACGGCCGGCGGGATGAGGCCGATGACGAAGCCGATGTTGGGGATGTAGTTGGTGATGAACGCCAGGAGCCCCCAGAGGAGCGGCGCCGGCACGCCGAGGGCCCACAGCATCAGGGTGTCGATGACCGCGACGACGAAGCCGAAGACCGACGACACGATGAGGTAGCGCCGGGTCAGGTGGGTGAAGCTGTCCATCGCCTCGACGAAGGCCGGACGCTCGGCCCGGAGGCGCTCGAGGGAGGCCGTGAACCGGCTCGCGTCCATGCAGGTGAACAGCACCAGGGCCAGGACGAAGACCAGGCTCGTCAGCGCGGACACCACGCCACCGAGCAGCCCGGCGAGCCACGCGTTGAGGCCGTTCAGGTCGACGGACGACAGCATCGCGCCACTCTCGGGTGCCTGGACACCCAGCCCCGCCAGCCACGACGTGACCTGCGCGACGAGGTCGTCGAACGTGGCGGCATACGTCGGTATGAGCTCGGCGAACCGCGCCACCGACACGACGAGGAGCACGACGAACACGATCAGGCCGACGGTCACGACGACGATCGCGGCGGTCGCGCCGAGCCAGCGCGGGGCGCCGCGGTCGACCAGGAGCGTGCGGATCGGGCTCGCCGCGACCGTGAGCACGAGAGCGAGGAACGCCGGCGCCACCAGGCCGGAGATCCGGTGCAGCCCGAGCACGAAGACGAGCCCCGCCGCCAGGCCGACGATGACGACGAGCCCACGCGGCAGCAGCTGCCCGCCGGCCTGCACAGGGGCGCCCGGCGGCACCTGGGTGGATGGTTCCGGTTGCGACGGCATGGGCGCCGCGGGGGCGGCCTCAGTCCTCGCCGAACGTCGCGAGCAGCTTCGCCTCGTCGTCCCCGGAGAGGTTGGACTGGATCAGGGTGGGGCGGAGCCCTTCGAAGGCCGGCAGGACCTTGTCGAGCACCGCGTCGGAGGTCAGCGCGAACAGCGCCGACGTGCCGGGCGTGACCTCCTTGCGGACGTTGTCGATGAAGGAGTCGTCGATGCCGACGTCGCTGAGCGCACCGGCCAGCGCGCCGGTCGCGGCACCGATCGCTACGCCGAGCAGGGGCACGAAGAAGAGCAGCCCGAAGAGCAGCCCCCAGAAGGACCCACCGAGGGCGCCCTTGCCGGCAAGGTTGTTCAGCTGGCGCGTCTTCGGCTTCTTCTTGTCCGAGGGCCAGGACACCGTGGCGGCGTCGTGCAGCGTGATGAGCTCTTGGCTGACGAGATCGCGGAGGGTCTCCACGGCCTGGTCGGCACCCTCAGCCGAGTCGAACTTCCAGACGGTCAGGGTTGCCATGTGTTCCTCCCGGTGAGGGTCGGTTGGTGGGCAGGGGTCGGGCGAGCCGACCCCTGCAGCGTCCTCCCGCGGTCGTCCGGGAGACCTCATCCGGCGCGGGTGAAGCGACCTGGGCAGGACACGGCCGTGATGCGTTTCCGCGGGGCATGCCGGGGCCTAGGCTGACGGCATACGACCGCGTGCGGGGTGGAACGCCGCGATCGACCCGGACAGGAGGACATCGTGGGGTTCCCGGAGAACGTGCTGGCCAAGGGCGAGCGCGTCGAGCGCAGCCTTCATCCGCACTGGCTCACCGTCGTCATCCCGACCCTGTTCGGACTCGTGCTCGCGGCCCTGTGCGTGGTCGCCGTGTGGGCCACGCCCAACGACAGCACGGGCAACCGGATCCAGCTCATCGCCGTCATCCTGCTCGTCCTCGTCGCGATCCCGCTCGTCGTCGTGCCGTACCTGCGGTGGCGGACCACCCACTACGTCATCACGACGCACCGGGTCATGGTGCGCCGCGGCATCCTGACCAAGAACGGCAAGGACATCACGCTGTCGAAGATCACCGACGTGAGCTTCCAGCAGACGCTCCTGGACCGCATCATCGGCGCGGGGTCGCTGCACATCGAGTCCGCCGGCGACAGCCCGGACGAGAACCTCAGCTACATCCCGCGCAGCAACGAGGTGCAGCAGCTGATCAACCGGCTCATCGACCAGGATGACCTGCGCCGACGGTCCTACGGCCGTGGCGGGTCCGGCGACGACTTCGGCAATGACAACGGCACTGACGACGGCAATGACTACGACACGACCGACGACACCCGGGCGATGCCCAAGGGCAAGCGGGACCGGCCGGAGCTCGCCGAGGAGTGACCGCGCGGCCCGCGCGGCCTGAACGACCTCCCGGTGACGGGTGTGGCTGTCGTCACGGGCACTCCCGCCTGTTGCTAGGACGTCCTACAGTCTGATCATGGCTTCGACGACGAGCTCCCCGACGACCACCACCGACACCTTCCGGGCGGCCCGCGACCAGCTGCTCGCCCTGCGCGGTGACCACGAACGAGCCGTCGCGGAGTTCCGCTTCCCCGACGTCGGCGACCGCTGGAACTGGGCCGTCGACTGGTTCGACGCGGTCGGTCGGGGCAATGACCAGGCCTGCCTGACGATCGTCGAGGAGGACGAGTCGGCGCGATCGGTGACGTTCGACGAGATGGCCCGACGCAGCGACCAGGTCGCCGCCTGGCTCGGGTCGCTCGGCGTCGGCCGCGGCGACTCGGTGATCCTCATGCTCGGCAACCAGGTCGAGCTCTGGGAGGCGATGCTCGGCGTCATCAAGCTCGGCGCCGTCCTCATGCCCACCACCACGGCCGTCGGTCCTGGCGACCTCGTCGACCGCATGGAGCGTGGGGGCGCCCGCGCGGTCATCACCAACGCGCGCGAGGTGCACAAGTTCACCGAGGTGCCGGGGGACTACGTGCGCGTCGTCGTCGGGTCCGCCGACGGCGAGGACGTCACCGGCTGGGAGCCGTATGCCGCGTCGAACGACGTCGAGACCGGCCCGGCTCCGCATCCCGGCACCGCCCCCGACGACCGCATGCTCCTCTACTTCACCTCCGGCACGACGAGCCGTCCCAAGCTCGTCGAGCACACCCAGCGGTCCTACCCGGTGGGGCACCTGTCGACGATGTACTGGATCGGCCTCAAGCCGGGTGACGTGCACCTCAACATCTCGAGCCCCGGCTGGGCCAAGCACGCCTGGTCGTGCTTCTTCGCACCGTGGATCGCCGAGGCGACGATCTTCATCTACAACTACGCGCGGTTCGACGCCGCGGCGCTGCTGCGCGTGCTGCGCACCCACGAGGTGACCTCGATCTGCGCGCCGCCGACGGTCTGGCGCATGCTCATCAAGTCCGACCTGTCCGGCGGCCCCGGGTCGCTCCGCGAGGTCATCGGGGCCGGCGAGCCGCTCAACCCGGAGGTCATCGCCCAGGTCGAGAAGGCGTGGGGCCTGACGATCCGCGACGGGTACGGCCAGACCGAGATGACCGCCGCCGTCGGCAACACCCCGGGCTCCCTGCTCAAGCCGGGGTCGATGGGGCGGCCGCTGCCCGGCTGCCCGGTCGTCGTGGTCGACCCGGTCACGAACACGCTCGTCACCGAGCCGGACGCCACGGGCCACCGCGAGGGCGAGATCTGCCTCGACCTGTCGGCAAAACCGGTCCCGCTCATGACCGGCTACCAGGGCGACGAGAAGCGCAACGCCGAGGCCATGGCCGGGGGTTTCTACCACACGGGCGACGTCGCGTCGGTCGACGCCGACGGCTACATCACGTACATCGGCCGCACTGACGACGTGTTCAAGGCCAGCGACTACAAGATCAGCCCGTTCGAGCTGGAGTCGGTCCTCATCGAGCACCCTGCCGTCGCCGAGGCTGCGGTCGTGCCGGCGCCCGACCCGGTCCGGCTCGCCGTGCCCAAGGCCTACATCGCGCTCGCCCCCGGCCACGAGCCCGGGCCCGAGGTCGCCCTGTCGATCCTGGCCCATGCCCGCGAGAAGCTCGCGCCGTGGCAGCGGGTCCGCCGGATCGAGTTCTACGAGCTGCCGAAGACGATCTCCGGCAAGATCCGCCGCGTCGAGCTGCGCGGGCGCGAGAACGACCTGGAGGCCACGCACGCGGAGCAGCCTGCGCTGGAGTGGCGCGACGACCAGTTCCCCGAGCTCAGGGCCTGATCGTCGAGGTGGTGGGCGCCGGCGTCGGCGTCGCGGGGGTCGTTCCGGTGGACGTGCTCCCGGGCTGCGCCGGGTCACCTGGCGGCGGCAGGTCGCGGATCGTCGTCTCATCGATCCTCCCGCAGGTCCGCTTGTCCGTCGGTGCCGGCTGCCCGGGCTGCTCCCTGGTCTCCGGTGGTCGGTACGGGTCGATGCGGGCGCCGCTGATCACCTGCACGCTGTCGTAGGCCGGGCGGCCCTCGAGCAGGTTGCGGAAGCTGTAGCGAGTCAGCGTCGTCAGCTCGCACGCCGGGCCGAACGACAGGATGTCGAAGGAGTACGGCTGCCCGTTCAGCTCCTCGCCCGGACCCGCCACGTAATGCGACACGACTCCGCCGCCGGTGAACGTCCCAACCTGGATCCGGTTGCCGTCCAAGGCCGGCGAGTGCATGTGCCCGTTGATCAGGAGGCGTCCGGCGTCGACGTACCGGGCGGCATACGGCTCGTGCGTGATGACGATGTCGGGCTCCGGCTGGTCGGCCAGGGTCGCGTTGTACGCATCGACGGCGGGCTTCTCCTTGGCGACGGGGTCCTGGTTGTCGTCACCGAAGTAGCGCGGGTCGTTGAAGCCAGTGATCCGCAGGCCGTGGAAGGTCAGCTCGCGAAGGGTGCCTGCGCCGTCCTGCAGGAGGACGACGTTCTTGATCCGCGCCAGGCGGGTGAGCAGCGCACGGTCGTGCGGGGCCGACTGGTCGTGGTTGCCGGAGGTGAAGATGTAGGGCACGCCGAGAGACTCGATCCCGCGGAACATCCCGGCCACCTCGGCCTCCTGCACCTGGCCGAAGTTGAGCAGGTCTCCGCTGTCGACGACCGCGTCGATCTGCTCCTCCTCGATGATCGAGCGCATCAGGGCGTACTGGTTCGCACCGTGGATGTCGGAGACGAGCAGCAGCCGCGCCGAGACCGGCTCCTCGACGTTGCCCTGGACGTACTTCTGCTGGAGCGCCTGGGTCACGGCGAGCAGGTTGCGGAAGTAGGGCGTGACCTGGGCGGCGCGTGCCTCGACGTTGGCGAGCAGGCCGGCGTTGCGCTGGACGACACCGAGGACGCCGGTCGTGCTGTAGGCCGCGAAGCGGCTGGGCTGGTACGTCGTGGCGATGCCGACGAAGGTCACGGCACACGCGGTGACCATGGCACTGACCACGACGGCGACATGGTGCCGGCGGGTCTGGCGCTGCCGGACGTAGTGGGAGGCCGTGGCGAGAGCGAGTGCCGCGACGGCGGCCCCGCCGGCGAACCGGATCCCGACGCCGCTCGCGGCCTGCATGATCGCCGCCGAGATCTCGTCGTTCGAGGGCTGCAGCGCCCGGACGTCGACGTTCTTGCGCGTGAAGAGGTTCATGATCTCCTCGCGCACGGCGACCTCGATGTCGATGCCGGGCGCGACGAGCGGTGAGTCGAACTGCACGTCGACGTCGCCGATGATCGTCGGGGCGTGCAGGTCGGGCGTATGCCGGGGGATCGGGTCGAGGCGGAGCACGGCGCGGTACTGGGACGTCTCGACGACGGTCGGTGCGAGGTTGGTCGCTGCGACGCCGCCGAGGTAGCAGACCGCGAGCATGGCGAGCCAGGCCACGACGTGCCTGCCGCGCCGCATCCAGGTGCTCGCAGCGACCGTCCGGGCCTTGTCCATCAGGGGGTGGTCCATCGCAAGACGCATCGTCCCCCACCCTAGGGCGGCAAGCCTGTCGGGGTCGGCGACGTGAGGTTCGCGAGGACCGTCGGGGCCGCCGCGGGTGGAAATCGTTACCTACTCAGCCGCATGCAGCAAAGACCCCCGACCACTTGCCGAGACGACACCTCGACTGCACTCGAAGTTCACCCGCGCATGCTCCGATTGGACAGCAGAAGGAGGAGCCATGGGGTCAGCTCATCGGAGGGGCATCGTCGCCACCCTCGCAGCCGTGTATGCCGTCCTCCTCCTTTTCGGGCAGCGCCTCCTCGGCGACCGGGCCGGGGTCACGATCCTCGTCGCGAGCTTCGTGGTCGGCTTCATGGTGCTGTTGCTGATCGTCGCCCCCTGGGCGGCTCGAGGGCGTCCAGGCCCCAGTCGTCGGGTTCCGCCGGGCCCGCGGCGATAGCCCGCCGGCCGTAGTCTGGCCCGGTGAGTCTCGAGCACCGCCCGGAGCGGATCATCCTCGTGCGTCATGGGGAGTCCGAAGGGAACGTCGACGACACCATCTACGAGCGGGTGCCAGACCACCGGATCGGTCTGACACCCAAGGGTTTCGAGCAGGCCCGCCGCACCGGGGAGAAGATCCGCGGACTGCTCGGCACCGAGTCGTGCGAGGTCTATGTCTCGCCCTACCACCGCACCCGGCAGACGCTGGAGGCGCTGGGACTGCCCGTGGCGGCATACGACGTGCGGCTCGAGCCGCGCCTGCGCGAACAGGACTGGGCCAACTTCCAGGACGCGAAGGACATCGCCCAGCAGCGCGAGCTGCGCGACCGCTACGGCCACTTCTACTACCGCTTCACCGACGGGGAGTCGGGATCCGACGTCTACGACCGGGTGTCGACGTTCCTCGAGTCGATGTTCCGCAACTTCGTCACGCCGACGGCGCCCCGCAACGTCGTCATCGTCACGCACGGCCTGACGATGCGGCTCTTCTGCATGCGCTGGTTCCACTGGAGCGTGGAGTACTTCGAGTCGCTGGAGAACCCTGAGAACGCCCAGCCGGTGGTGCTGCTTCGGCAGCCCGACTACAAGTACAAGCTGGCCTCGCCGTTCAGCCAGTGGGACCCGTCGTGCGTGCCCACCGAGCGCGAGCGGTCGAGCTGGCTGTGACCCGATCCAGCGCCTGCTGGGTCGTGGAGGGTTCTCGTCGCTCTGGCGACCAGCTCCCTCCACACCCTCAGAGGTACTGGCCGGTCGGGCCGCCCTCGCGCCGCTGGTCCGGTCCTGGCTGGTGGCCCGGCGGGATGCCGTAGGAGGCCCCGGGCCCCGGCGGCAGGGCGCGCATCTGGGCCAGCTGCTGCTGCGCGGCCATCTGCTGGGCCACGAGCGCGGTCTGGATGCCGTGGAACAGCCCCTCGAGCCAGCCGACGAGCTGGGCCTGCGCGATGCGGAGCTCGGCGTCGCTCGGCTCCTCGTCGCGGAACGGCAGGGCGATCCGGTCGAGCTCCTCGACCAGCTCCGGGGCGAGGCCGTCCTTGAGCTCCTCGATCGAGCGGTGGTGGATGTCGGCGAGGCGGCGCCGGCCCGCCTCGTCGAGCGGGGAGTTGCGCACCTCCTCGAGCAGCTGCTTGATCATCGACCCGATGCGCATCACCTTCGCCGGCTCCTCGACGAGGTCGGCCGGGTTGGTGCGCTGCCGCTCGGGGCCGTCGTTCGCCGGCCGGTCGGGCGACTGGCCGTTGGGGGCCGTGGCGACGCCCATCCCGTCCGGTGTGACCACGACGATGCGCGGGTCGTCCGGTGTGGTGCCTTCGAAGCCCTGGCCGTGCTGAATCGCGTCGTCGCTCATGTTTCCATCCTGCCTCACGCTCACCCCCAACCGCGCGGCCCAACTATCAAGTGGTGCGGCGGGTCACCACCGGGGCACGCCGGATCGACACCCAGGCAAGGGTCCCGGCCACGACGGGCACCGCGACGAGCGGCAGGAGCACCTGCACCCACGGGATGCTGATGATCACCGTGCTGAGCTCCATGCCGTTGTCGGTGTAGGTGGCCGTGAGGATCCGCGAGATCGCGATGCCCGGTGCGAGGCCGAGCGCCACGCCGACCACCGCACCCACCAGCGAGAGGTAGACCGCTTGTGATGCGGCCATCGCGCGCCTGGTGCGCCGCGTCGCTCCGACGCCGGCGAGCGTGCCCAGCAGCGGGGCCGACTCGGCCTGGCCGAGGGCCGTGGCGATGAGCGTCGCGACGAGGATCACGAGAGCGATGACGCCGATCATGGCTCCGACGATGAGTGCGTCGTCGCGCTCGTAGCCGCGCTCGACCGTGACGCTCGACTGCGGGAAGCGGGTCAGCACTGCATCGGTGAGGGCCGCCTGCTGGCGGTCGGTGATCGCTCCGTCGACCCGCACGAGGGTGTCGTCGTCACGCGTGGTCATGCCCAGTCGCTTGGCCGTGTCGGAGGTCAGCAGGGCGGCGGGGCTGCCGCCGTTCGCGGTGGTGATCCGCAGCCACTGGTTGCGGGTGAACGGCACCACTGCCATACGGATCTGAGAACGTTCGGCGGAGCGCACCACGGGCATTCCGCTCACATCGTGCCTCACGAGGTAGCGGTAGAACCGGGCGCTGCCACCGGTCACCGTGACCGGCACCGGCCGCTCGTCGGCAAGGTCGTGGGCCGCCAGGCCGTGTGTCTCGCTCGCCGGGAGGGCCGCAAGGACGTCCGGGTCGAGCAGGCCGACACCGCCACCCGCCAGCGCGGATCGCTGGTCGGCGTCCAGCCCCAGGAACCCGTCGAGCTCGTCGAGATCGCCGATCACGATGTCCATCCCGTTCATGAAGCCCTCGGTCGACGCAGTGGCGCAGGGGGGCAGCGTGCCGTTGGAGATCGTGATGCCGTTGGCGTAGGCGATCTCCGGAACGGACTGGTCGAACGAGCAGCCCGGCCGGACCGCGGCGAGGCGCACGTCGGCACCCGATGCGGAGTCCCCGGCGTGCTGGCGGGTGAGCACGTGCAGACCCGGGTCGACCGAGCGGACCACCGAGGCGATGTCCGCACCGCTCGGGTTGGTGCTGCCGCCGTAGATGACGGCCTGGCCCTCCGCGACCTGGGGACGGTAGAGGTGGGCGCCGCGCTCCGTGTCCGCCTGCAGGCCGATGCAGACGGTCGTCAGCACTGCCGCTCCGCCCATGATGGCCGCGACGGTCGGGGTCGCCCGCCCGCGGAGGCGGCCGGCCTCGCGAGCCGCCATCCGGGGCGGCAGGGGCAGATGGTTCGCGAGCCGGGCGCCGATGGCGAGGATCAGCGGCACCAGCAGGAGCGCGCCGATGACGAGCACGAGCCCGCCGCCGACGAAGACCAGGAAGTAGAGGTTCTCGCTCCGGTACGACGCGAAGAGCATCATGGCGACGCCGATGGCGACGAGCACGGCCCCGATGACGGGGACATGGGTGCGAAGCGGTGGCGAGACGTGCTGGCCCTTCAGGATGGACACGATGTCGAGCCGACCCAGGCCGCGGCTCGGGATGAGCGCGGCGACGACCGAGCTGACGACACCCGCGGCCACGACGATGAGCACGGAGCTCCACGAGATGTCAGGTGGCCCATAGAAGTGGGCCGGGTTGAGGCGGTGGGTGATCCGGCCCGCGGCGAGACCACCGGCGAGCCCGAGGGCGGCGCCGACGACTGCAGAGAGGACGCCGAGCACGAGGGCCTGGGCAAGCACGGTGCGACGGAGCTGACTGCGGGTGGCACCGTTGGACGCGGCGAGGGCCAGGGTGCGGCGCTGTCGCGCAGCGCTGACGGCGAAGGCGGGTCCGGCGAGCAGCGAGGTGAGCAGCAGGAGCCCGACGGACGCTCCGGCGACGGTGTACAGCTTGCCGGCGTCGCCCGGCCGCGGCTCGGCCGAGACCGGAAGCACCACGGAGTCCGGGTGCTCGACGACCCATCGGCTGAAGGCGCCGATGCCGTAGGTGTTGAGTCGCTGGACCTCGCTCCAGGTGATCGGGGTGTCCCGGTCGACAAGCCACTGCCGTGTGACCGTGCCGGTTTCAGGCAGCCCGACCAGCTCGACGGGGTGCACCTCATCGGCACCCCACGTGTCGAAGGCGGTGCCGACCCCGACGACCGTGACGGACCTCGGGGGCAACGGCTGGCCCGGCGTGTCGGTGGCATGCAGCTCGAGGGTGCCGTTGAGCGGCAGCCCGGCCGCGACGCCGAGGCTCGTCACGACGACCTCGTCGGGGGACGCCGGCCAACGGCCGGAGGTGAGCGACACCTTGGGGGAGAAGAGGGACCGGGCCGAGCGCGGGTCGATGCCCAGCAGGCTGTATGCCGTCCAGTGACGTCCCGCGCGCACGGCGCCGGAGGTGACGGTCACCTCGTGCAGGTGCCCGCCGACGAGCGCCTGCAGGGCTGCGCCCTCCCGGCCCGGCGCGTAGCCCGGCACCGGCCGGGCGGGTGGCGGCTGCTGGCTGCCGTCCGCATAGCTCGTCCTCGGGTCGGTGAGCTGGCGGAGCTGCAGGGGCTGGGGGTCGACGAGATACCCCTGGGCCTGGCCCAGCTGGAGTGGGAGTCGCTCAGCCGCATCGAGGTCCTCGCTGAACCACAGTGTGCTGCCCGCCGTGAGAAGCAGCACCGGCAGGCCCACCATGACGACGATGAGCAGGCTGCGGCCCCGGTGTCGCCGCACCTCACGGCGCGCCATGCGAAGCGACACCCGCCACCCGGCCCGCCACCGGTCGAAGCGGCCCGCCCCTGTCACGGGTCGCTGCGTCCGCTCGTCGTGTGGTGGCGGATCCATGGCCGACGCATCCCCTGTCACGTCGGGCATGTCAATGTGCCTCGGAGAGAAGCGACTCCGCCGAGTCTGGCGATCCGGTCGAGTCGACGACCACCCCGTCGCGCAGGAACACGACCCGGTCGGCCCACGCGGCGTGGCGCGCCTCGTGCGTGACGAGCAGGCCGGCCGCCCCGGCATCGCAACGATGCCGGAGCAGCCGCAGCACGCCGTCACCCGTGTGCGAGTCGAGCGCGCCGGTCGGCTCGTCGGCCAGCACCAGCCGCCGCTCGCCGACGAGGGCGCGGGCGATCGCGACCCGCTGCTGCTGGCCGCCGGACATCTGGTCGGGGTACCGGTCGGCGAGATCACGCAGCCGCAGCTGGTCGAGGGCGTCGAGCGCCTGACCTCGGGCGCGCCGCACGGACCACCCGTCGAGCTCCAGCGGGAGCCCGATGTTCTCGGCGGCCGTGAGGCTGGGGATGAGGTTGAGGTCCTGGAACACAAAGCCGACGGACCGCCTCCTGAGCGCGGCAAGTCCTTTGGCATCAAGGGAGTCGAGCCGTATGCCGTCGACCTCCACCGTGCCCGACGTGGCCTGGTCGAGCCCCCCGGCGAGGTTGAGCAGCGTCGACTTGCCGGAGCCGGATGGGCCCATGACGGCGACCAGCTCGCCTTGCGACACCGCCAGCGACGCGTGGCTCAGGGCGACGACCTCGGTCTCTCCGGCGCCGTGGACACGAGTCACGTCGTCGAGCACGAGGGCGGGGCGGGCGGTGGGCGCCGCGGTCACGACCGGTCCCCCCGTCGAGAGCCGGCACCGGCACCGCTCGGCGAACGGGCCACGTCGCGAAGGTCGTCGACCTCGGTGACCTCGCCGGCCGGCATACCGAAGTGGCCGTGTAGTGAGCCGTGGCGCGCGAGGGTGGACTCGACGTGGTCGAGCCAGCGGACCTCCGCCTCGGCCGCGAAGAGCAGGTTCTCCAGGACGAGGAGCCAGGCGACGTCGCGCGGTGCGACGCCCTCGTCCGACGAGTCCTCCGCACGGCTCTTGAGCCGCGTGAGGTCGCGAAGGTGCTTCAGGGTCGCCGTGCGCTGGGTCTGGACGACCCGCGGTACGTCGACACCCGGCGAGGAGACCGCGAGCGCGAGCTTGATGACGAGCTCGTCGCGCGGGGTGCTGTCCCGGTCGACCGGGGTGAGCCACCAGGAGGCGGTGGCAGCGCGGCCCTGGTCGGTCAGGCGGTAGACGATGCGGCCCTCGTCGTCGGCGGCCTCGGACTTCGGCGCGGCGGGCTCGACCAGACCGTCGCGCTCGAGGCGCGCGAGGGTCGTGTAGACCTGCCCGACGTTGAGCGGCCAGGTCCCGCCGGTGCGGGTCTCGAACTCGCTGCGCAGCCGCGCGCCATACATCGGCTCCTCGGCGAGCAGCGCGAGCAGCCCCTGCTTCACGGACATGAGCGACCCCCTGGATACTCGGTATATAACCTGCTCAGACGATGTATACCGAGTATCTCTGGGGGAGCGCAAGCCCCTCGCGTCCAGTGTGCTCAGCGCATGCCGGCCGTGGCGAACCACGGGTGGTGCAGGTCGTGGTACGAGACGTCGCTCATGGCCGAGTTCATGTCGGACATCTGGTCCATCATCTCGGCGGGCATCTCCTTCATCTCGCCCTCGCGCGCCTCGGCCTCGGTCGTGAACGCGATGGTCTGGGTGAAGAAGCCGTCCTTGTCGATCGCGATGGTGCCGCCGATGATGTCCGGCCGCGCCGTGTGAAGCATGTCCATCGGCTGGTCCATCATCATCCGGAACTTCTCGGGGTCGCTCAGGCGGCCCTGGATGACCTGGACGAAGCCGGCGGAGTCGGAGCCGCCGTCGAGCATCATCGACACGTCGTCGCAGTCGTGGAAGGTCGCCTCGCCGTCGAAGAGACGGGCCGTCTCCTCCCACCACCGGCCCTGCTCGGGACGCATCGAGTTGTGTTCTGCCGACTCACGCGAGTCGAACCGCACGATCCCCATGAACTCGTTGTCGTCCGTCACGCCGTACGTCCCGCCGAGCCAGCCGATGGCGCCCGGCTCGAGCTCGTCACGCCACCGGTCCATCTGCCGGTGCATCGCGTCGACGTCGTTGCACGTGCCCTGGATTACCTGGATGAACACCTCAGAAACCTCCCGCGGGTCGGGGGCCGCTTCCTGCCGAAGTGGTCCATCTGTCGACGGTACGCCGCTGTCGGCGCGGCGTCACCGGACGAGTCGGACAGGTCAGGTGGTCAGCAGGATCTTCCCGATGTGGCCGGAGGCCTCCATCTCGCGATGGGCGTCGGCCGCCCGCCCGAGGGGGTGCCGCGAGTGGACGACCGGCCGCACCTCACCGGACTCGACGAGCGGCCAGACGTGCTCGCGCACGGCCGCGACGATCGCCGCCTTCTCCGTGGCCGGGCGGGCGCGCAGGGTCGTGGCGATCACGGCGCCCCGCTTGGCCATCAACATGCCCATGTCGAGCTCCGCCTTGCGGCCGCCCTGCAGGCCGATCGTCACGAGCCGGCCGTTGGTGGCGAGGACCTCGACGTTGCGGCCGAGGTACTTCGCGCCCATGTTGTCCAGGACGACGTCTGCGCCGTGGCCGCCGGTCTCCTCGCGGACCTTCTGGACGAAGTCCTCCTCCTTGTAGTTGACGAGGATCTCGGCGCCCAGCGCGCGGCACGCCTCGAGCTTCTCCGCGCTGCCGGCGGTGACGGCCACGTGGGCACCCACAGCCCTGGCGAGCTGGATGGCCATCGTCCCGATGCCCGAGCTGCCGCCGTGGACGAGCAGGAACTGTCCCGGCTGGATGTTGGCCACGAGGAAGACGTTGGACCACACCGTCGAGGTGACCTCGGGCAGTGCGGCTGCGTCTTCGAGCGTCACGCCCTGCGGCACGGGCAGCAGCTGGCCGACCGGGACGGCGACCCGCTCGGCGTAGCCGCCGCCGTCGAGCAGCGCGCAGACCTCGTCACCCACCTGCCAGCCCGTGACATCCTCGCGGAGCGCCGCGATGCGTCCGCTCACCTCGAGGCCGGGGTACTCGGACGCGCCGGGTGGCGGGGCGTAGTGACCCTGGCGCTGCATGATGTCGGCGCGGTTCACGCCCGCGGCGACGACGTCGACAAGCACCTGGCCCGGGCCGGGCGCCGGGTCGGGAACCTCTTCGAGGACAAGCTGGTCGGCATCTCCTGGCTCCTGGACCGTGATGGCGCGCATGGCCCCACCCTAGGGCGCGCGCCCGCTCGGGCTGAGCCGGCGGGAGATGTCCTCGGCGGTCGCGCGAGCCCGCGCCACGAGGTCGGCGACGTGCTCAGGCGTCGCGTCCGGCGACCGCAGGGTCACGGCGATGGCGGCCAGTGGCCGGCCCGCGCGGTCGAGCACCGGGACGGCGATCGAGGAGAGGTCGGGCGTGACCGTGCCCTCCTCGCGGGCATGGCCATCGGCGCGGGTCCGTGTGAGTATCCCGCGCAGCTCGGCAAGTGACCGCGGCCCGGTGCCGTTGCGCTGCACGAAGGAGGCCCGGTCGGGGTACAGCGCGCGCACCTGGCTCGCGGGCAGTGCCGAGAGCATGGCGAGCCCGCTCGCGGTCAGGTGGCCGGGCAGCCGGACCCCGACGTCGGTGACGAGCATGGGCTGCCCCGGCGCGCGCTCCTCGAGCAGGTAGATTACGTCGCGGCCGTCGAGCGTCGCGAAGTGGGCGTTGCGGCCGCACTGGTCGACGAGGCGGCGCATCGCGGCCCTTGCGACGCGCGCCAGCGGAGCCTGGCGCTGGTAGGCGGAGCCGAGCTCGTATGCCGCGGGGCCGAGCCCGAAGCGACGCTCCTCGGGGTAGTGGGTGACGTACCCGCGGGCGGCGAGGACCTTGAGCAGGTGGTAGACCGAGCTGCGCGGCAGCCCCAGGTCACGGGCGATGGATGCGGCCGGGACGGGCTCGGCGTGACGCGAGAGGTGCTCCAGCACGTCGAGCGCGTTGGCGGCCGCAGGTGCGTTGGACGTCGTCGCCACCTCCTCGACCCGCGATCGTCAGCGTCTCGTATCCCAGACAATTGTGCTCCTACAGGGGGTGAATCGCCACCGTTCCGGCGGTTCCATAGACGCATGAGCACTACGCTTCCCGGGACCTCGACGACAACCGTCTCCGTTGGTGTCGGCCCGCTCTCCTTCGAGGACGTCATCGCGGTGGCCCGGCACGACGCCCGCGTCGACCTGTCGCCGGACGCCGAGGCCGAGATCGCCCGCAGCCGGTCGGTCGTCGAGGCGCTCGCCCACGACACGAAGCCGCACTACGGCGTCTCCACCGGTTTCGGCGCGCTGGCCACCCGGCACATCCCCTCCGACCTGCGAGCCCAGCTCCAGCGGTCGCTGGTGCGCTCGCACGCCGCCGGCACCGGCCCGGAGGTCGAGCGCGAGGTCGTGCGGGCGCTCATGCTGCTGCGCCTGTCGACGCTCGCCACCGGGCGCACCGGCGTGCGCCTCGAGACAGCGAGGACCTATGCCGCGATGCTGAGTGCCGGGATCACCCCGGTCGTTCACGAGTACGGCTCGCTCGGCTGCTCGGGCGACCTGGCACCCCTCGCGCACTGCGCCCTCGCCGCGATGGGGGAGGGCCCCGTCCGAGACCGCGACGGCAACCTGACGGATGCGCGAACAGCGTTGGTGGCCAACGGCATACAGCCGATCGAGCTTCGGGAGAAAGAGGGCCTGGCCCTCATCAACGGGACCGACGGCATGCTGGGCATGCTCATTCTCGCCATCGACGACCTGAGGCATCTGCTCAAGGTCGCGGACGTCTCGGCCGCCATGAGTGTCGAGGGGCTGATGGGCACCGACAACGTCTTCCGCGCCGACCTGCACGAGCTGCGCCCGCATCCGGGCCAGGCAGCATCGGCGGCGAACATCCTTGCGGTCATGGCGAACTCGCCGATCCGCGCCTCGCACGACACCGACGACGACACCCGGGTCCAGGATGCCTACTCGCTCCGGTGCGCCCCGCAGGTGCACGGCGGCGCCCGCGACACCATCGAGCACGCAGCGCGGGTCGCCGCGGCCGAGCTCGCCTCTGCCGTCGACAACCCGGTCGTGACCAAGGACGGCCGCGTCGAGTCCAACGGCAACTTCCACGGTGCCCCGGTCGCCTACGTCCTGGACTTCCTCGCGATCGTCGCCGCCGATGTCGCGTCGATGGCCGAGCGCCGCACCGACCGGTTCCTCGACAAGGCCCGCAACCACGGGCTGCCGCCGTTCCTCGCCGACGACCCTGGCGTCGACTCGGGCTTCATGATCGCCCAGTACACCCAGGCCGCGATGGTGTCGGAGCTGAAACGTCTCGCGGCGCCGGCCTCGGTCGACTCCATCCCGAGCTCGGCCATGCAGGAGGACCACGTCTCGATGGGCTGGTCGGCTGCGCGGAAGCTGCGCCGGTCGGTCGACGCGCTCAGCCGAGTGCTCGCCATCGAGCTGCTCACCGCCGCGCGGGGCATCCAGCTGCGGGCTCCCGTCGAGCCGGGTCCCGCGTCCGCGGCGGTGATCCAGGCGATGGATGCCGTGACGAACACCGCGCCCGGGCCCGACCGCTTCCTGGCGCCGGACATCGAGGGCGCGTGGCACGCGGTGCAGGACCGCTCCGTCGTCGCCGCCGCCGAGACCGCCACCGGCCCCCTCCGCTGATCCCGCCCCACCCCCTCACGGTTCGAGGTATTGCGATCGAGGTGATCCGTCGCCGAATACGGCGGCTGGATACCTCGAACCGGATAACTCGAACCGACCGAAGCTCGCCGAGCCGAGAAAGGAAACTGACATGGAAGGTGCACGTCCCGTTCGCGCCGCGCGCGGCACCCAGCTGACCGCACAGTCGTGGGCCACCGAGGCTCCGCTGCGCATGCTCATGAACAACCTCGACCCCGAGAACGCCGAGCGGCCCGACGACCTCGTCGTCTACGGCGGCACCGGGCGCGCGGCCCGCGACTGGAAGTCGTTCGACGCGATGGTCCGCACCCTGACCACGCTGAAGCAGGACGAGACGATGCTCGTCCAGTCGGGCCGGCCCGTCGGTGTCTTCCAGACCCACGAGTGGGCGCCGCGCGTGCTCATCGCCAACAGCAACCTCGTCGGCGACTGGGCCACGTGGCCGGAGTTCCGGCGACTCGAGCACCTCGGCCTGACGATGTACGGCCAGATGACGGCCGGGTCGTGGATCTACATCGGCACGCAGGGCATCGTCCAGGGCACCTACGAGACGTTCGCCGCGATCGCCGAGAAGAAGTTCGGCGGCACGCTCGCCGGCACGCTGACCCTCACGGGCGGCTGCGGCGGCATGGGTGGCGCCCAGCCCCTGGCGGTGACCCTCAACGACGGCGCCTGCCTCATCGTCGACGTCGACCCCGCGCGCCTGCACCGCCGGGTCGAGCACCGGTACCTCGACGAGGTTGCCGACAACCTCGACGACGCGGTGGACAAGGCCCTGCGCGCCAAGCAGGAGCGGCGGGGCTGGTCCGTCGGTGTCGTCGGCAACGCGGCCGAGGTCTTCCCCGAGCTGCTCCGGCGCGGCGTGGCCATCGACATCGTCACCGACCAGACGTCGGCGCACGACCCGCTGTCCTACCTCCCCGAGGGCATCGCGCTCGAGGACTGGGCCGAGTACGCCGAGAAGAAGCCCGAGGACTTCACCGACCGGGCCCGGGCCTCGATGGCCAAGCACGTGCAGGCGATGGTCGAGTTCCAGGACGCCGGCGCCGAGGTCTTCGACTATGGCAACTCGATCCGTGACGAGGCTCGACTCGGCGGGTACGACCGCGCGTTCGAGTTCCCGGGGTTCGTGCCGGCATACATCCGGCCGCTCTTCTGCGAGGGCAAGGGCCCGTTCCGCTGGGCCGCGCTCTCGGGCGACCCGAAAGACATCGCCGCGACCGACAAGGCCGTGCTCGACCTCTTCCCCGACAACGACCGCCTCCACAAGTGGATCCGTGGGGCACAGGAGCGGATCGCGTTCCAGGGCCTGCCGGCGCGCATCTGCTGGCTCGGCTACGGCGAGCGCGACAAGGCCGGGCTCGCGTTCAACGAGCTGGTCCGCACCGGAGAGGTCAGCGCTCCGATCGTCATCGGCCGCGACCACCTCGACTCCGGCTCCGTCGCGAGCCCGTACCGCGAGACCGAGGCGATGGCCGACGGCTCCGACGCGATCGCCGACTGGCCCCTGCTCAACGCCCTCGTCAACACGAGCTCCGGCGCCAGCTGGGTGTCGATCCACCACGGTGGCGGTGTCGGCATCGGGCGCTCGATCCACGCCGGCCAGGTGTCCCTCGCCGACGGCACGGACCTCGCCGCGCAGAAGCTCGCCCGCGTCCTCACCAACGACCCCGGCATGGGCGTCATCCGGCACGTCGACGCCGGGTACGAGATCGCCGACCGGGTCGCGCACGAGCGTGGCGTCCGCATCCCGATGCAGGAAGGCTGAACCCGACAGCCCCATGCCCGGTCGAGTGAGCGCCCCGTCTCAGCCGTACCACCGTCCTGTGGGACTGGTGGGACGCGTGGGACGGAACGCTCACTCGACAGAGACGGGCTGGGGCGACCTGGCGGCCCGGAGGTCGGTCCGGGCGGAGAGGTTCGCGCAGGCGGGCTCAGCCCGGGCGGCGGACCTCTTCGTCGGAGATGTCGGCCACGGTCGCGCCCAGCTCGCGGATCACATCGTCGCCGCTCAGCGTGAGCCCGACGCCGTGGGCACCGCCGCCGAGCGAGATCGTGCGGCCGACGAGGTGCGTGTCGGCGATGACCGGCAGGCGCTGGGCCGACCCGAACGGCGTGATGGTGCCCCGCTCGTAGCCGGTCACCGCCTTGGCTGCCGCCGCGTCGGGCATCGAGATGCGGTTGGTCCCGAGCAGGGCCCGGACCTTGGGCCAGGAGAAGGTGCGGTCACCGGGTACGAGGACGAAGACATGCTCGTCCTCCGACTTGCGCACGACGAGAGTCTTGATGAGGTCCCGCGGCTCGATGCCCCTGGCCGCGGCGGCCTCCTCGAGGCTCCCGACCCTGCCATGCCGGGTGACGGTGTGCGAGATGCCGGCGGCGAGGACCGCATCGATCGCCGGCGTGCGGATCGGCGCCGAGTCGCTACGCTCAGCGGTGTCATCGCGGTCAGGGTCCATGTGAGCAAGGGTAGTGACGACGTCGGTGTGCTCCACCGGCATACCGAGGAGTGATGAGCGCAGTGACGACCAGCTTCGACCGGATGTGGGCCGACCTCGAGCCCATCGGTCGGGCCGCCGACACAGGTGGCTACCGGAGGTACGCGTGGACACGCACCGACCGCGACCTGCGCGAGTGGTTCGCGGCCGAGTGCGCCGCACGAGGGCTCGACGTGGTCGAGGACCGCGCCGGCAACCAGTGGGCCTGGTGGGGTGACCCCGACACGACGCCGGGTGTGGTCATCGGGTCGCACCTCGACTCGGTGCCCGACGGGGGCGCCTTCGACGGCCCGCTCGGGGTCGTCAGCGCCCTCGCGGCCGTCGACGCGCTGCGTGAGGCAGGCGTCGAGCCCGACGTGCCGCTCGGGGTGGTGAACTTCGTCGACGAGGAGGGCGCGCGGTTCGGCATCGCCTGCGCGGGCTCGCGCATCATCACCGGTGCCCTCGACGCCGACCGGGCCCGGTCACTGACCGACGCCGACGGCATCTCGATGGCGCGGGCCTGGCAGGACGCCGGCCGCGACCCGGAGCAGCTCGGGCGAGACGAGGAGACGCTGCGCCGCATCGGCCGCTTCGTCGAGCTGCACGTCGAGCAGGGCAAGGCGCTCGCGCTCGCGCCGGACGGCAGCGATGTGCTCGACGACCCCGCCCGCGCCGTCGCGGTCGGCACCGACATCTGGCCCCACGGCCGCTGGCGCATCGACATCCCGGGCGAGGCGAACCACGCCGGCACCACGCGCATCGAGGACCGGCGCGACGCGATGCTCGGTCTTGCCGCTGTCGTGCAGGCCGCCCGGTCGTATGCCGTCGGGCTGGGTTGCGTCGCGACGGTCGGCAAGGTGGTCGTCGAGCCCGGTGGCGTCAACGCGATCCCCAGCCACGTCACCGCCTGGCTCGACGCCCGGGGTCGCAGCGAGTACGCAGTGCAGTCGACGGTCGAGGCGGTCGGGTCGGTCGTGAAGCGCGACGGCGGCACGACAACTCTCGAGTCGTGGACTCCCACCACGCGCTTCGACGCGGCGCTCGTGTCGCGGCTGCACGGCATACTGCCCGATGCGCCCCTGCTCGGCACGGGAGCGGGGCATGACGCGGGAATCCTTGCCACGCATGGGATTCCGAGCGCGATGCTCTTCGTCCGCAACCCCACCGGCGTGTCTCACTCACCCGCGGAGTGGGCTTCTCCCGCAGACTGTCACCATGGGGTCCAGGCCCTGACCACGGTCGTCACAGCGCTGTGCACACGGAAGGACGCTCATGAGGGACTCGACGCGATGAGCAAGAAGCGATGAACTCCTTCTGGTGCGAGAGTGCCTGGCTCACCGGTGGCTTCGCCCGCCGCGTGCGGCTCGTCACCTCGGACGGGCTGCTCAAGGAGGTCAAGGTCGACGCCGACCCGGAGCCGAGCGACGTCCAGCTGCGCGGCGTCACGCTGCCCGGGATGGCCAACGCCCACAGCCACGCGTTCCACCGCGCGCTGCGCGGGCGGGTCAACGGCGGGGGCGGCAACTTCTGGAGCTGGCGCGAGCAGATGTATGCCGCCGCGGAGCAGCTGAACCCCGACACGTACTTCGCGCTGGCGCGGGCGGTGTTCGCCGAGATGGTCCTGGCGGGCATCACCGTGGTCGGCGAGTTCCACTACGTCCACCACCGGCCCGGTGGCCAGCGGTACGGCGACCCCAACGCGATGGGCCTCGCCGTGCGGCAGGCGGCCGAGGAGGCCGGCATCCGGCTCACGCTCCTCGACACGTGCTACCTCGAGGGTGGGCTCAACGGGGGCGGGCACGTCGAGCTGCACCCGGGCCAGCTGCGGTTCAGCGACGGCTCGGTCGATGCGTGGGCGGAGCGGATGGCCGCCCGCAAGCCCTCGAACCGCGTCCGGCTCGGCGCGGCGATCCACTCGGTGCGCGCGGTGCGGCGCGAGGACCTGCCGAAGGTCGTCGAGGCGGCCGGCGAGCTGCCGCTGCATGTCCACCTGTCCGAGCAGCACGGCGAGAACCTCGCGTGCCAGATGTACTACGGCATGACCCCGACCGAGCTGCTCGACGAGGCGGGCGCCCTCGGGAGCAACCTGACCAGCGTCCACGCGACGCACCTGACCGACCGTGACATCGAGCTCCTCGGAGGCACGGGCACCGGTGCGTGCTTCTGCCCGACGACGGAGCGTGACCTCGCCGACGGCATCGGCCCGGCGCGGGCGCTGCACGACGCCGGCGCACCGCTGTCTCTCGGCTCGGACCAGCACGTGGTCATCGACCCGTTCGAGGAGCTGCGCGGCGTGGAGATGCACGAGCGGCTCATCACCAACGAGCGCGACCGGTTCTCGGCCAACGACCTGCTCCTCGCGGCGTCCTTCAACGGCTACCGCGCCCTCGGCTGGTCCGACGGCGGTCACCTGTCCAAGGGCGGGCTGGCCGACTTCGTCACCGTGCGCACCGACACCGTCAACACCGCGGGCTCGGCGCCCGACCAGATCATCTACTCCTGCGTCGCCTCGGACGTCTCGACCGTCGTCGTCGGCGGTGACGTCGTCGTCAGCGACGGGCGGCACCGCATCGGCGACGTCGGCCGGCTCCTCGGCAGCGCCATCGACCGGGTCGCCGGCGGGGTCCACGTATGAGCGTGCTGGTCACCGGCATCGCGGAGCTCGTCACGAACGACCCTGAGCGCTGGGATGCCTCGAGCCGGCCGGGCGGCCACGACGACGCCGGCGACCGGCTGCTCGGCATCGTCCGCGACGCGGCGCTCGTCGTGTCCGACGGGGTCATCGAGTGGGTCGGACCCGAAGGTGAGGCGCCCGACGCGGACGAGCGCCGGGACCTCGGCGGCCGCGCGCTCATCCCCGGGTTTGTCGACTCGCACACGCACCTGGTCTTCGCGGGCGACCGCTCGGCGGAGTTCGCTGCCCGGATGACCGGCGCCCCCTATGACGGCGGAGGCATCAAGGTCTCCGTCGCGGCCACCCGGGCCGCGTCCGACGACGAGCTCCGGTCGCTCGTGGCGGCCCGGGTCGCCGAGATGCGGGCTCAGGGCACGACCACGGTCGAGATCAAGAGCGGCTACGGCCTCACCCTCGAGGACGAGCTGCGGTCGCTGCGCATCGCGCGTGAGGTCACCACCCACACGACCTTCCTCGGCGCGCACGTGGTGCCGCCGGAGTATGCCGCCGACCGTGCGGCATACGTCGACCTCGTCACCGGCCCGATGCTCGCGGCGATCCGCGACGCGGGGGGCGCCGACCTCGCCGAGAGCATCGACGTGTTCTGCGAGCCGCACTCGTCCCACGCCTTCGACGGCGACGAGGCGCGCACGATCCTCGAAGCGGGTCGGGCGGCCGGGCTGCGCCTGCGGGTGCACGGGAACCAGCTCGGGCACGGCCCGGGCGTGCGGCTCGCCTGCGAGCTCGGTGCGTCCAGCGTCGACCACTGCACGTTCCTCGACGACGCCGACGTCGCAGCCCTCGCGGCCGCCCGCGGGACGACCGTCGCGACCCTGCTCCCTGGGGTGGAGTTCTCGACCCGGTCGCCCTACCCGGACGCGCGCCGGCTCATCGACGGCGGAGTCGACGTGGCGCTCGCCTCGGACTGCAACCCCGGCACCTGCTACTCCTCGTCGATGCCGTTCGCCATCGCCCTGGCCGTGCGGGAGATGGGCATGACGCCCGCCGAGGCGCTGCACGCAGCCACAGCGGTGTCGGCGCGCTCGCTCGGCCTGGACCGCCGGGTCGCGTCCGGGCAGCCTGCCGAGCTCGCCGTCATCGACGGGCCGAGCCATCTGCACCTCAGCTACCGCGCGGGCGTGCCGATCGTGCGGGCGCTCGACCTCTGAGCCGCCTCAGGTGTGGGAGTCCCCGTTGGCATGGACACACTTGAGGACCGAGCCAGGACCCGGGTGGATCAGCCCGGTGTGCCCGTCGGCCCACTCGACGACATAGGGCGGCCCGCCGTCGGGGCCCTTGACCTCGACGATCGTGCCCTCGCGAGTTGACTGCCCGACGTGCTCGGCAGCCATCGTGATGCGGTCACCAACCTGCGCCTCCATCGGCACACCTCCTCCGGACGGGCTCTCCTACCAAGCACACCATCTCCGGACCGTCCGCGGGAAGGGCCAGCGCAGATTCGTGGCCTCTTGATGTCAGCCCGCGGTCTGACGACCCACTCTCGCGGCTCACCTAGGCTCGTGGTCGTGACCGAAGGGACCGTCTACGACTGGCTGCAGCGCCGCCCGATGCTCCTCGACGTCCCGCTCGCAGGAGCGCTCTCGCTGCTCAGCCTGGTCATGGCAGGCGCCGGTCAGGGCTACTGGTGGAGCATCGTCACGGGCCTGGCCAACCTCGCCCTCATCGTGCGCCGCACCCGCCCGGCGCTGGCCTTCGGCGTGGTCAGCGTCGCCCTCGCGCTGCGCGTCGTCCCGTACGACAACCTGCTCCCGGGAGACGTCGCGTTCCTCGTCGCCATCTACTCGCTGGCCGCCTACGAGCGCCGCCGACCGGTGCGCCTGGCGGGCCTGGTCGTGGCCGCCCTCGGCTCCGCGATCGCGGCCTGGCGGTTCACCGGGGTGGGCGGTGCGACCCCGACCACCGGAGCGGTCGTGTTCACCTTCATCGCCTGCGCGGGCACGTCGCTGTCCGCGTGGACGCTGGGCGACCTCAAACGGGCCCGTCTCCAGCGCCTCGCCGACCTCCAGGACCGCGCCGAGCGGATCGAGCGGGTGCGCGAGCAGGAGCTCCAGCTCGCGGCGCAGCAGGAGCGTGCCTCGATCGCTCGCGAGATGCACGACGTCATCGCGCACGCGCTGTCGGTGATCGTCGTGCAGGCCGACGGCGCCGCGTATGCCGCCGAGCGCAGTCCCGAGGGCGCGCTGGCCCGGTCTGTGGGCGCGCTGCAGACCATCGGCAGCGCGGCCCGCGACGCGCTCGGTGAGACCCGCCGGCTCGTCGGCGTCCTGCGCGATCCCGACACCGGCATGGAGCTCGCTCCCACCGCGGGTCTGGACCTGCTCGACGACCTCGTGGCCGGTGTCCGGTCGGCCGGAGTGCCGGTCACGCTGGCCCTCCGGCTGGCCCCTGCGGGTGCGGAGGCCACGCGGCCCATGGGGCTCGACCTGGCGGCATACCGCGTCGTTCAGGAGTCGCTGACCAACGTCATCAAGCACGCCGGCCCCGGTGCCAGCGCGACAGTAGAGGTGGAGGAACGGCCTACCAGGCTGCGAATCTCCGTGTGCGACAACGGAGTCGGCGCCGCGAGCGTCGATGACGGTCGGGGGCACGGCCTGCACGGGATGCGCGAGCGGGTCGCCGTGCACGGCGGCACGCTCACCGCTGGTCCGCGGCCCGGTGGCGGCTTCGAAGTCCTCGCCACGATCCCGACGCAGGCCGCGCATGGCTGAGCACCCGATCCGCATCATGCTCGTGGACGACCAGGCGCTGGTGCGCGCGGGGTTCCGGATGGTCCTCGACGCCGAGCCGGGCATCGAGGTCGTCGCCGAGTGCTCTGACGGGCAGGCGGCCGTCGACGCTGTGCCGGGCCGCGCGGTGGATGTGATCCTCATGGACGTCCGGATGCCGCGCCTCGACGGGATCGAGGCCACCCGGCGGATCCTCGCCCGGCCGGAGCCGCGTCCGCGCGTGCTGGTCTTGACGACGTTCGACCTCGACGAGTACGTCTACGCCGCGTTGCGGGTCGGGGCCGCGGGCTTCCTGCTCAAGGACGCCGGCCCGGCCGAGCTGCTCTCCGCCATCCGGGCGGTGCACGCGGGGGACGCCGTCGTGGCCCCCGGGCCGACCCGGCGCCTGCTCGACCGGTTCGTCCCGACGCTGCCGGGCGGCACGTCCTCGGGCGCCGTCGACCGCCTCGCCCTGCTGACCGACCGCGAGCGCGAGGTGTTCGAGGCGGTCGGCCGCGGTCTCAACAACGCCGAGATCGCAGCCGCGCTGCACGTCGCGGAGGCGACGGTGAAGACGCACGTCGGTCGCGTGCTCGCCAAGCTCGGGCTGCGCGACCGCGTGCAGGTCGTCGTGCTGGCCTACGAGTCCGGGGTCGTGCGGGTCGGGCTCTTCGACGAGCCCTGACGGTCCTTGGACGCCCGGTTGATCGCCTTCTGGAGCCGATAGTTCTGTCGCGCACCCTTGCGCACCAGCCTGTTGTGCGCCTTTGCATCCTTGGGGGTGAGCTTCTCGCTCTCGAGCGCCTTGGGTAGGTGACCAGCCGACTTGCGGTAGTACTCCGCCGCACTCCGCTCGACGGCGACCCGGGCCGTCGTGACCAGCATCGAGGACAGCGCTGTGTACAGCACCACGTCGCGGGTGCGTTCGTTGTCGAAGTCGCGACGCGCCGGGACACTTCGCCCGGTCAGGATCTTCCAGCCGCGCCGGGAGACATTCGTCGCCGCCGCAGTCGCGAGCAGCGTCGAACCGTTGCTCAGCAGCTTCCAGACCATCCCTCCGGCGGCGGTCCGGTGAGGCTTCTCGTCGGGTCGCTCGGTCGGTTCGGTCCGCTTGGCAGCCATGCTGTGACTGTCCCATGAGGGCGGGGTAAAGTCACCCCGACAACCGAATACACAACTGAACAGCACGACCCATTCATCACGACAGGGGAGCGCCCTTGCGCTGAGAGTGCGGCAGCCCAGAAGGGCCAGGCCGCAGACCCTCGAACCTGCTCCGGTTAGCACCGGCGAAGGAAGTCGGTAATTCTCAGGCCACTGCACGGCATACGCACGTATGCCGCCAGATGGCCTCCCCGAGGTATCCATCGGAACCCGGGAGATCAGACATGTCCACCACCATCACTGCCAGCGGTCCACTGACCCGCTGGCGCACCATCGACCTGCTCACGTGCGCCTTCCTGGGCGTCGCCTTCGGCGTCGCCTACTGGGCGTGGGGCCTGGCCTATGCCGCACCCTCCAACGCGGTCTCGGCGGGCTTCCCGCCGCTCGCGGCGCTGTTCGCCTGGCCCTGGCTCGTCGCCGGCATGGTCGGGATGCTCGTCATCCGCCGTCCCGGCGCGGCCCTCTTCACCGAGCTGCTCGCGGCGATCGTCTCGGCGCTCATCGGCACCCAGTGGGGCCTGACCACGCTCGTGTCGGGCCTCGTCCAGGGTCTCGGCGTCGAGATCGGCTTCGCCCTCTTCGCCTATGCGGTCTACAGCTGGGCACCGCTCGTGGTCGGCGGCTTCCTCGGCGGCGCGTTCGAGGCTGTCTACGAGTGGTACTCCTACTGGACCGACTGGGGCTGGGGCTACAAGATCGCCTACCTGTTCTTGTTCGGTGCGTCGGTCGCCGTGTTCGGCTCGCTCCTGTCGGTCGGCATCACGAAGGCCCTCGCAGCGGGCGGTGCGCTCAACCCGTTCCCGCCGGGACAGGAGGTCCGCGAGCGCCGCACGCTGGCCGGCTCGAGGTGATGCCGGACGTCGTGCCTGCTCGCGACGGCCTGGACGGGCGTGCGCTGTCCGGGGCCGGGGTCGAGGTCAGCGACCTCACCTGGCGCCCGTACGGCCGCTCCCGGCCGGTCCTCGAGCATCTCGACCTGACGATCGAGCCCGGCGAGCGCGTGCTGCTCGCCGGGCCGAGCGGGTCGGGCAAGTCGACCCTGCTCAGAGCCGTCGCCGGCCTACTCCTCACCGCCGACTCCGGCGAACTGCAGGGCACGGTCGAGGTGGATGGCGTTGCGCCGCAAGAGGTTCCGGGCGCCGTCGGGTTGGTGCTCCAGGATCCGGGTGCGGGGATCGTCGCCTCGACCGTAGGGCGTGACGTGGCCTTCGGGCTCGAGAACGTCTCGACGGTGCCCGGCTCGATGCCGCAGCGGGTCGCCGCTGCGCTGGGTGAGGTCGGGCTGACGATGTCTCCCGACAGCCCGCCGTCGACGCTGAGCGGGGGCGAGTCCCAGCGGCTCGCCCTCGCCGGCGCGCTCGTCATGGAGCCGTCGGTCCTCCTGCTCGACGAGCCGACCGCCATGCTCGACGCCTCGACGGCGGCAGAGGTCCGCGCCGTCGTCGCCGAGGTCGTGGCTCGCCGCGGCCTCACGCTCGTCGTCGTCGAGCACCGTCTGGAGGGCTGGCTCGACCTGGTCGGCCGGATCGTCGTCCTTGACGCACAGGGCGCCGTGGTCGCCGACGGTCAACCACACGATGTGCTGGCGCAGCGCGGGGAGTCGCTTGCGGCGCAAGGGATCTGGGTGCCTGGTGTGCCTGACCCGGAGCCCCTGCAGGTGTCGCTGCCCGTGGGGTCGGCGGGCTCGACTGCGGCCTCGGCCGTCGTGCATCGTGGGCGCGTCGTCGTCTCTGCCCGTGACGTCGACGTCGAGCGCCGGAGCCGCCGGCTCGGCGAGCAGTCCAGGTCGACGCTGGCGGTCGCAGACGCGGACCTCGATGTGTGTGCGGGGGAGACCCTGGCGATCGTCGGCCCGAGCGGCGCGGGCAAGTCGACGCTCATGGCCGCCATGGGCGGGCTCGTGGCCCCGACCTCGGGAGCTGTCGAGATGGCCCTGCCGCTGACTCCGGGCGAGGTCGCGCCGGGCGAGGCGAGCGGGCGCCGTCCGGCGCGCGAGCGGCTGGCCCCGCCGAGCGAGTGGAGGGCCAGGGACCTCGCGCGCGTCGTGTCGTGGGTCCCGCAGCGCGCCGCCAGCGCCATCGTCGGGCGGACCGTCCGCGAAGACATCCTGGCGACGCCGCGAGCCCTGGGCCCGCCTGTCAGGCCACCCGGCGATGGGCCGGTCGCGGTCGGCGGCGGGGAAGTGGAGGCGCGGGTCGACGCGCTCCTGGACGCCCTCGGCCTCACCCATCTCGCCGACGCCGACCCGCGGCAGCTCTCGGGTGGCGAGCAGCGCCGTCTGGCGATGGCCTCGGCCATCGCGCACTCGCCCGCGCTCGTGCTCGCGGACGAGCCGACCGTCGGCCAGGACCGCCTCACCTGGGCTGCTGTGACGGGCGTCCTCGGCGCGGCGCGCCGGGAGGGGTCTGCGGTCGTCGTCACGACCCACGACCCCGGTGTCGTCGCGCGGGCTGACCGGGTCGTCGCGCTGACCCAGCCGGAGCAGCCGCCGGCCGACCCCGAGCCCGAGCGGCGGCCACTGCTGGCCCGCGTCGGGCCGCTCGCCCTGCTCCTCGCCGCACTCAGCGTGCTTCCGCTCCCAGCCCTGCTCTCGAGCTGGCGGCAGGGCCTGGCCGTGCTCGCGGTCGAGGTCGTCCTCGCGGTCGTCGGGCTCCTCGCGCCCGGTCCCGGACGGCGGCCGCACGGTCGCCTGCGTGGGGTGCTGGCTCGCCTGGCCCCCGCCGCGATCGCGGTCGCCGGCGTCGCCTGGTCGGCCTGGCTGCTGGGCGGCCGTGACGTCGAGGTCGCGGCGGGTGCCGCCCTGCGCGTGCTCTGCCTCATCGTCCCCTCGGCGGTCGTCGTCGGCTTCATCGACCCGGAGCGACTCGGTGACCACCTGGCCCAGCGAGTGCACCTGCCGGCGCGTCCGGTCGTCGCCGCCACGGCCGCGCTGCAGCGGCTCCAGGCGTTCGACGCACTGTGGGTCGAGCTCATGACGACGCGGCGGGTCCGCGGCATCCGCGCCGACACGGGCGTCGTCGCACGGACCCGCGAGGCCGTGGTGGTGACGGGCGGGCTGCTCGTCGGCGCGCTCGGCCAGGCCTCCAACCTCGCGCTCGCGATGGATGCCCGCGGCTTCGCCGAGGCCCGACGGCGTACGTGGGCGGGTGACGCACCGTGGCGGACGCCCGACACCCTCGCGGTCCTCGCGGGCCTCGTCATCATCGCCGCCGGCGTTGCCGCGCGGCTGTTCCTGCCGTGAGCGTCCCGGAAGGCACAATGGGGACGCACGCGAAGGCGACTGGAAGGGGCCACCCGTGCCCGACTCAGCTGGACAACCTGCTCGCCTGACGGCATACCCCCGCCGGGGGACTCCACGGCGCTGGGCGCCCGCGACGCTGGCGTATGCCGCCGGGCTGGGGCTGGTCGTCACGCTCGCCGGCTGCGGCCAGCCGGCGCCCTCCGGCCCGGGCGGAGGTCTGGAGCCCACCGTGAGCGTCCCCGTCCAGCCCACCATCGCGCCCGTGACACCGTCCGACGACGCGCCCTCCGACCCATCGGCGGCCGTCGACGAGGACCCCTACGACGCGTCGTCGAGCCTGACCAGCGGCACGTGCCAGCCGTCCGGCGACGTGTGGAGCTTCACCGGCACGCTGAAGAACTCGGACACGCAGCAGCACACCTTCTCGGTCGGCGTCTTCATCATCAAGACCTCGGACAGCTCGCAGGTCGCGAGCAAGGAGGTCGAGGTGACGGTCGCGCCCGGAGCGACCGCGCCCGTCAAGGTCGAGGGCTTCTGGAAGGGCCCGAAGACGGGTGTCGAGTGCCTCACCGGCGTGACGATCAAGGGCCTGTAGCGGTGCGGCTCTTCCTCGTACGTCATGGCCAGACGCATGCCAACGTCTCGCGCCAGCTCGACACTGCCGTGCCCGGGCTGGACCTCACCGACGAGGGCCGTTCGCAGGCGGTCATGCTCGCGTCGCGCCTCGGGGACGAGGACCTCGGCGCGATCTACACCTCCGACCTCGTCCGCACCCAGCAGACGGCGGCGCCGCTCGCCGAGATGCTCGGCCTGACGATGGTCGTGCTGCCGGGGCTGCGCGAGATCCAGGCGGGTGACTACGAGATGTCGACCGACTGGAAGCCCTACATCGACGCCGTCGTCCGCTGGCGCGACGACCCGGGACACGCGATCCCGGGCGGGGACAGCGGGGTCGGTTTCATGACTCGCTACGAGGCGGCGATCCGGCGCATCGCCACGGACGGCCACGAGTCGGCAGTCGCGGTCAGCCACGGCGCTGCGATGCGCGTGTGGTGCGCCGCAACCCTGCACCTGCCGTCGGAGTTCTTCGACACACGACGCGTCGACAACACCCACGTCGTGACGATGGAGGGCGACCCCGACTCGGGCTGGCGCCTGCTTGCGTGGGGGGACGAGCCGGTCACCCATGGGTGAGGCCGCCGCGTCCGAGCCGGCGCCGGTTCGCGGGTCGCGTCGCGGGCTGTGGCGGTGGGCAGGATGCGCCGCCGCTGTGGCTCTGGCGGCCTCGTCGTGGGGATCGGGCGCGCGGCCGGACCTCAACATCGGCATCCTCTGGCCGGGGATCGAGCCGTGGCGCGCGACCGGTGGGTCGCCTTTGCTGGCAACGGTATCCGTCATTGCGATGGGCCTCCTGGTCGTCGCTTGGTGGCGGCTGCGGTGGGCGCAGGTGCCGGTCCGCTGGTGGTGGACCACCATCGCGCTGTGGTTCGTGCCGCTCATCGCTTCCGTGCCGCTCTACAGCCGCGACCTGTACTCGTATGCCGCTCAAGGTGCCCTCTGGGCCGATGGGCTCAACCCGTACGAGCATGCGGTGCGCGAGCTCGACTCCGACTGGCGGGCGTCCACGGCACCGACCTGGCTGGACACGCCGACCCCGTACGGGCCTTTCTGGCTGCTCCTCGCGCGTGGCGTGGCCACCGTCTCGGGCGGCCACCTCTGGCTGGCCCTGCTGCTGCTCCGGCTGCTCGCCGTCGTGGGCGTTGTCGTCATCGCGTGGGCGGTGGCCGACATCGCCCGGCGCCTCGGCGCCTCGGTCGGGAAGGCGACCTGGCTCGGCGTGGCGTGCCCGCTCGTCTGTGCCCACTTCGTCAGCGGCGCCCACAACGACGCGCTCATGGTGGCTGCGGTGCTGGCGGCGGTCGCGCTCGCCCTGCGCCGTCGCTTCCTCGTGGCGTGCCTCGTGATCGCCCTCGGCGCGATGGTCAAGATCACCGCCGTCATCGCGCTGCCCTTCATCGCCCTGATGTGGGCGCGAAGCCTTCAGCCTCGGCGGGTGGGTGCCTCGCCCGAGGGCGTGCTGGCCTGGGGGCAGGTCGTGCGGGCTGGGCTGTTCAGTGTGCTCGTCGCCGGGGTGCCGATGGTTGCGGTCTCAGTGCTCACCGGCCTCGGGTTCGGCTGGGTCAACCCGGCCTCGACCCCGGGCAAGAACGAGCAGTGGACCTCGATCCCGACCTCGCTGGGCATCGCGATCCAGGCGATCGGCCACCTGCTCGGTCAGGCCGACTGGCGCGACCCGGCAGTCAGTGCGGCGAGGGCGGCCGGTCTCGTCGTGCTTGCGCTGCTGCTCGTCCTCGTCTGGCTGGGCGCCGCCAAGGCTCTGGACCGCGTGGGCCTCGCTGACGAGGCCGCGGCGCGGGAGGACCGGGCCCGGGTCGTCCGCGGCATCGGCTGGGCGATGCTGGCCGCGGTCGTGCTGGCGCCCGTGTTCCTGCCCTGGTACTACCTCTGGGTCCTGCCCGTCCTCGCCGTCTCGCTCGAACCGCGCCTGGGACGGGGTGCGGCGACGACGCTCGCGGCGGTCGCCTCGGTCATCTGCTTCATGACCCTGCCCGAGGGCTACAGCCTCGCCCTGCGCACGACGGGGGTCGGCGTCCCGATCGCGATCGTCGCGACGGTGATGCTCGTCCGCGCCGGGGCGCGCACCGGTCGGCGCCTCGACTGGCGGCACCTGCCGGACCTGTCGCGGCCGCTGCTCTCTCGCCGCTCGACCTGACCCGGCCCCGGGCGACCTAGGTGCATCGTCACGGATTGGCGACGCCTCGGTCCGAAGGCTGGCCGGGTGAACCGCGGTGCCACACACTGTCCCGGTGACAGACTCCGGCTTCAGTGACGAGGCCAAACGCCGTCGACGGCGCACGCCTCCGCCTGCCACGCAGCCTGCCTACCGTGCCCCGACGAGCCCCACCCCGGCACACCCGGCACCGACCCCCACACCGGCCCCGACGCCGCCGCGCCGCCGTCGTCGGCTCAGTGCCGGCTTCGTCTTCTTCCTCGTCGTCATCCTCGGGCTGCTCGCGTTCGCCGGGTGGGCGTGGGCCGGTCGGACCTATACGGCTGACCTGGACGCCTACGACGCGCTCGGCGTGGACATCACCGAGATGGACCGCAGCATCACCCCGCTCGAGCACAGCGAGATCCCGCCCTGTCGCGACTCTTCCGAGGGGGTCATCACGCGCACCTACCCGCCCTCGACCGGACCCCAGGCCGCCGAGGTCATCGGCTACCTCGAGCAGAAGGGCTGGACCGAGACCCCGGCCGGCGCGCCGAACGTCGCCCACCTGACCAAGGTCGAGGCGGGGGGGCACCTGCTGACCATCGACGTCGCCGCCCCCACCCGTTCCCAGCTCGTCTCGTCGCTCACCGGACGCAGCCCCGCGTCCTCGCTCGCCTGCCTCGTCCGCTGAGCGGCCGAGAGGCCCGCCCCACCTCCGTCGCGCTCCCACCCCTAGGGGGAGGGGCTGGGACCCGTCGAGTGAGCGCTCCGTCCCACGTGTCACGCGGGTTGAGACGTAGGTCACGGAAGCGGTGGGCCACATGGTGGGAAATCCGCGGTCCTCGGCATACGGCAGTGCCACCCTTGACCCCATGCGTGCGGTCTCCCAGAGCAAGAAGCTGCAGAACGTCTGCTACGAGATCCGGGGGCCCGTGCTCGCCGAGGCCAAGCGCCTCGAGGAGGAGGGCCACCGCATCCTCAAGCTCAACATCGGCAATCCCGCGCCGTTCGGGTTCGAGGCGCCCGAGGACATCCTCGTCGACGTCATCCAGGAGCTGCCGACCGCACAGGGGTACAGCGACAGCAAGGGCATCCTGTCGGCCCGCCGCGCGATCGCCCAGCACTACGAGGTGCGCGACTTCCCGCACGTGAGCGTCGAGGACATCTACCTCGGCAACGGCGTCTCCGAGCTCATCGTCATGGCCATGCAGGGCCTGCTCGACAACGGCGACGAGGTGCTCATCCCGGCCCCCGACTACCCCCTCTGGACGGCGGCGGCAAGCCTGGCCGGCGGACGGCCCGTCCACTACATCTGCGACGAGCAGGCCGGCTGGGCGCCGGACCTCGACGACATCCGCAGCAAGGTCACCGACCGCACCAAGGCGATCGTCGTCATCAACCCGAACAACCCGACCGGCGCCGTCTACCCGCGCGAGGTCCTGGCCGAGATCGCCGAGATCGCCCGGCAGCACGAGCTCATCGTCATGGCCGACGAGATCTACGACAAGATCCTCTACGACGGCGCCACCCACACGTCGGTGGCCGCGCTAGCGCCCGACCTGCTCTGCCTGACGTTCAACGGCCTCTCGAAGGCGTACCGCGTCGCCGGGTTCCGCTCCGGCTGGCTCGCGATCACCGGTCCCAAGGAGCACGCGCGCAACTACCTCGAGGGCCTGGACATCCTCGCCAACATGCGACTGTGCGCGAACGTGCCCGCGCAGCACGCGATCCAGGTCGCGCTCGGCGGCCGCCAGTCGATCAACGACCTGATCCTGCCCGGAGGACGCCTCCTCGAGCAGCGCAACGTCGCCTGGGAGCTGCTCAACCAGATCGACGGCGTCAGCTGCACCAAGCCGCAGGGTGCTCTCTACCTCTTCCCGCGACTCGACCCGGCGGTGCACCACATCGACGACGACGAGCGGTTCGCCCTCGACCTGCTGCGCGAGCAGCACATGCTCGTCGTCCACGGCACCGGCTTCAACTGGGCCACGCCCGACCACTTCCGGCTCGTGTTCCTCCCGCGCGTCGAGGACCTCGAGGACGCCGTGGGAAGGCTCGAGAAGTTCCTCGGGAACTACGCCAGGTAGGCCTCGCTCAGACCTCCGTCGAAGCCCACCACTTGACCAGCAGACCGAGCACGACAGCCCATACGACGGTGAGCACCAGCGAGAGCCCGATCGCGAGCAGGGCAGGCCTGCGGCCACCCGGCTCCCGGCGTGCCAGGCTGAGCCCACCGAGCGCAAGACCGAGCAGCTGCGGCAGGAACGTGATGCCGAAGACCACACCGACCAACGACACGACGACCGCCGCACGGGCGAGCGGGGCGTCGGCCGCGAGTCTGGGAGCCGACCCGACGGCACTCCGGCGCAGAGCGCCGGCTCCATCCTCGTCGTCCTCCGGGGGACGATCCACGTCGGTCACGCGTTCAGGGTAACGATGGACACCAGCACCAGGACGGGCGCGTCGCCCCGCGGAGCAGCAGCTCCGCGTTCGTATGCCGTCGGGTCGTCTCCAGTCGGACCGTATGCCGTGCGGTGGGTCGGGTCCCGGACGCTCGCCGTGCTCGGGGCCGGGGTCCTGGCCACCCTGGCGCTCACCGCCTGCAGCTCCGACCCGACCCTGTCCGACCTGCCGCCCGACGTCGCCCAGGCCCGGCCGACCATCAGCGCTGAGGAGGCCGGCTTCGTGCTCAAGGCCGAGAAGCTCGGCGCGAAGATCACCGGCGAGTCGGTGGACGACGACATCGAGACCGGCACCACGACCTGCTGGGCGCTCGCGAACGGCGGGCTCACGCTGCGCCAGATCGCGGTCGACGACCAGGGCGCGCCCCTCGGCAACACCGGCGACGCCCTGCGCACCAAGCAGCTGATGGCGGCCGGTGTCCAGGCCTTCTGCCCCGACCACGACGACGAGGTGTCCCAGCTCGGCCTGCCGTAGCCGAGGCCGACGGAATACCCCGAGCCCGGGTGGTCGTTGCGCTGGTGTGAGTCGACCCCGCGCGCAGCTGAACATTCTCGACCTCGTGCCCGTCGTCGAGGGCGGCACCGCAGGCGAGGCGATCGCCTCGACCGTCGACCTGGCCCGGCATGCCGAGAAGTGGGGCTACGGGCGGTACTGGATGGCCGAGCACCACAACATGCGCGGGGTCGCGTCGAGCGCCACGGCGGTGCTCATCGGCCATGTCGCGGACCACACCGAGACCATCCGCGTCGGGGCGGGCGGCATCATGCTCCCGAACCACGCGCCCTACGTGGTCGCGGAGCAGTTCGGCACCCTCGAGACCATGCACCCGGGCCGGATCGACCTCGGGCTGGGCCGTGCGCCGGGCACCGACCCGTTCACCACCCGGGCCCTGCGCCGCAACGAGGCCGCGGCGATGAACTTCGCGGGCGAGGTCCAGGAGCTGATCGGCTACCTCGGCGACCCCGACCCCGACGCGAAGGTGCGCGCGTTCCCCGGCGAAGGCACCCGCGTGCCGATCTGGATCCTCGGCTCGAGCCATGGCGGCGCCCAGGTGGCTGCCTCGCTCGGCCTGCCGTACTCCTTCGCCTCGCACTTCGCCCCCGCCGCGCTGATGAGCGCTCTCGAGGTCTACCGGAGCCAGTTCCAGCCCTCGACCGAGCCCGGCGGACTGGACGCGCCGCGCACGATGGCCGGCGCGAACATCATGGTCGCCGAGACGGCCGAGGAGGCCGAGCGGCTGTTCACGAGCGTGCTGCGCCGCTTCCACGGCATCGTCACCGGCCGCCGGACCGGGCTCCCCGAGCCCGAGGGCGACATCGCGAGCCTGCTGGCGCAGTGGTCTCCGGCCGAGCGGCAGGCGGTGAGCGAGATGACCCGGGTCTCGCTCGTCGGGACGCCCGACCAGGTGCGTGAGGGCCTTTCGGGGTTCGTCGAGGCGACCGGCGTCGACGAGGTGATCGTCACCTGCGGGGCCTTCGACCACGAGGACCGGCTGCGCTCGTTCGAGCTGCTCGCGGACGCATGGACCTGATCGCACCCGAACCTGACGCGATCCCGACTCTCTGAGAGGCTGCCTCCATGAGCACCGATGCCGACCTGCGCACGATCACCCTGACCCGCGACAGCCAGGGCCGCTACACGGCCCGCAACCGGCGCGGCGGTTCCATCTCGGTCAGCTCGGGCACCGACGAGCTGTCGCCGGTCGAGCTGCTGCTGGCGGGAATCGCGGCGTGCACCGCCGTCGACGTCGACACGGTGACGACCCGGCGCGCCGAGCCCGAGAGCTTCGAGGTCGAGGTCACTGCGGACAAGGTCAAGGACGAGAACGGCAACCACCTGCAGGACATCAACGTCACCTTCCGGGTGCGCTTTCCCGACGGCGACGCCGGTGACGCTGCCCGGGAGATGCTGCCCAAGCTGGTGAAGCGGTCGCACGACGAGTGGTGCACCGTGAGCCGCACCGTCGAGCTCGGCGCGAAGGTCACCGCCACGGTCGAGTGACGGCCGCGCCTGCCCCGGCGAGCGATGAACCGCGAACACACCCGGAAACCGTCAGCTCGCCACAGTTGCAACTGTGCGAGATTTTCGATTTCCGGGTGTGTTGCGGGGGCGGCGGTCAGCGGGTGGGGGCCTGACTCGGCCCGGCTGCTCGCCCGGGGTCAGTGGTAGACGACGACCTTGTCGCCGATCTTCACCTGGAAGTACAGCGCCTTGACCTGGGCCAGGTCCGCGATGTTGACGCAGCCGTGGCTGGCGCTCGTGTAGCCGAGGCGCGCGAAGTTCGAGGAGTAGTGCACGGCCTGGCCGCCCGAGAAGAACATGGAGTACGGCATGGGCGTGAAGTAGAGGTTCGAGATGACGTACTCGTACTTCTTGAACACCTTGAAGGTGCCCTCGCGTGTCTCGAGCCCCGGCCGGCCGAAGCGGGCCCACATCGACGTCTTCACCGCGCCGTCGACGACCCAGGTGAGGGTTCGGGTTCCCTTGTCGACGCACATGACCCGGCCCGTGCGACAGCGGGTGTCGAGGGCCGCGATCGACGGGAGCGTTGGACGCAGGCCGGCCGCAAAGCGGTACTGGTCGAAGGTGCCCGGGGTGTAGGTGAGGCTGAGCAGCTTGCCCCACGTGCGCTTGTCGACGACCCCTGACTGGGGCAGGTTGTAGGCCCGCTGGAACGCCAGCACCTTCTGGCCGAGCGTCCACCCGTACACGCCCGAGATGGCGTACGGCCACAGCCCTTTGGCACGCAGCCGCAGCTGCAGCTCCTTGACGTTGTTGGCCGCAGCGGACGTGCTCAGCACGGTCGGTGTCGCGGTGAGCGACACGAGGCGGGTCCAGGTGCGGGTGTCGAGGACCGCGGACTGAGGGAGGTTCTGGTCGAGCTGGAAGGTCCGCACCCGCTGAGTGAGGGTCCACCCGAAGTAGCCGGAGACGGCATACGTCCAGTAGGACGCCTTGACGAGGCGCAGCCGCACCATGAGGTCCTTCACGGCGTACCCGGACGCGCCCTCCTTGAGGCGGGTCGGGGTGGCGGTCAGGGCGACCAGCCGCGACCACGTGCGCTCGTCGACGACCCCGCTCTCGGGCAGGCTCTGGTCGCGCTGGAAGGCGAGCACGCCCTGGCGGAGGGCCGCGTCGTAGACGCCCGAGATCGCGCCCGGCCAGTAGGCGACCTTGACGAGGTTGAGCCGCACCTGGAGGTCCTTGACCTTGGCCGCGGGCGCATTCGTGGGGATGACGACCGGCGATGAAGGCGTAGTGGGTGCCGTCGTCGTGGTCGCGGTGGGCCCGGTCGGCGCGGTCGTCGTCGGCGCGGTCGTGGTCGGCGCGGCCGGAGCGGTCGTGGTCGGCGCGGTCGTCGGGTCCGTCGGGGTGCCGGTGTCGGTCGTCGTCTCGCCGGCCGACGCAGGACTCTGGGACTGGGTCGCGGGCGGAGCGGGCGTGCCGGTGCTGTCGTCAGCCCGTGCGGCCGGAGCGGCGGCGAGGGCGAGCGTCACGAGCGTTACGAGCGTCACGAGCGTCCCAGTGGCCCCCTGCGCGGCGCGCGGAGCGTCAATACGGATGGTCTTCATGCTTCCCCCTGTGTCCCGACCCTCGGGCGGTCGTCGAGCTCCGGCGCGACAGCGCGTCTCATTCTGGCAGGCCACGCCGACATCGGCGCGCCATCGCCTCACCCATGAGGACGCATCGGGCGCCGCAATGGTTGTCACACAGCGGCTCTCGGGTTCGGATGACCTCAGCGAGCTCTAGTGGTCGGTCCCCTCCGAGCTGAGACCGAGACCGAGGTCGACCATCTTGACGAGGCGTGGGGCGAGCTCGGCGATGGCGTCCTTGGGCAGCCCGCGCAGCGGTCCGTCGAGGGCGAGCATGGCCATGCCGTGAACGGCGGACCACGCGAGCAGCTCGGCCCCCGGGCGTTCCCCCACGGGGAGCACCCCCACGTCGACCATGTCGTCCAGCGAGTCGGACAGCAGCTGGAACGGTGTCCGCCCGGACGCTCCGGCGGCGTCGGCCGAGGCGGAGCGACTGAGGTCGACGGGGACGGCGAACGCCGTGCGGAACAGCCCGGGCTCGCTCATCGCGAACCGCAGGTACCCCACGCCCACCGCGCGGAACCGCGCCCGTGCCCTGGCTCCCGGGTCGAGGTCGCCTGGCACCGCGTCCATCGCTGCGCTGATGACATCCGCAGCCCGGCTCTGGGCACGCGACACGACCTCGCCGAGCAGGGCGTCGCGATCCGCGAAATGACGGTATGCCGCATTGGCCGACACGCCGACACGGCGCGTCGCCTCGCGCAGCACCACCGCGTCGGGCCCGCCCTCGCGCGCGAGATCCATGCCCGCATCGAGCAGAGCCCGCCGAAGATCACCGTGGTGGTACGTCGCCCGGGGCGTCACGGCATACCGCTCCGGATCTGCGGCGGCGGACGAGCTCACGCTCCCATGATGCTCCCCCCGGGCTGCGGCGCGTCGGCAGCCACCGCCGCAGCGCAAGGAGCGAGGCGACGTGGGCTCAGAAGCCGAAGCGGCGCGCCGTCGCCCGGACAGCCTCGGCCGACGATCGCAGTCCGGCGAGCTCGGCCTCGGTCATCGGCACCTCGACGCGCTCGCCGACGCCGCCGGAGTGCACGACCGCGGGGACCGAGAGGCAGACGTCGCCGATGCCGTAGTAGTCGTCGAGCAGGGACGAGACGGGCAGGATCCGGCGCTCGTCATAGACCACGGCCTCGACGATCCGGGTCGCGGCCAGGCCGATGGCGTAGTTCGTTGCACCCTTGCCCTCGATGACGCGGTAGGCGGACTCGACGACGTCGCGGGCGATCCTGGCCCGTGCAGGCTCGTCGAGAGATGGCCGCCCCTGCGCGTCACGCCACTCCAGGAGAGGGACCGACCCGACCGAGGCCGTCGACCACAGCGGCAGCTCCGAGTCGCCGTGCTCGCCGACGACGTACGCGTGGACACTCTGCGCGGCGACGCCGATGTGCTCCGCCAGCAGGAAACGGAGACGGGACGAGTCGAGCACCGTCCCCGAGCCGAACAACCGCGCGGGGGGCAGCCCGGACACCTTCAGAGCGGCATACGTGACGACGTCGACCGGGTTGGTGACCATGACGTGGAGAGCCTCGGGCGCGACCTCGACGAGGCGTGGCAGCACCTGCTTGACGATGCCGATGGTCGACTCGGCGAGGTCGAGCCGGGACTGGCCGGGCTTCTGCTTGGCGCCGGCCGTGAAGACCACGACGTCGGAGTCCGCGAGCACCGAGATGTCGTCGGAGCCCTGGACCCGCGCCATCGGGACGAACTGTATGCCGTGGCTGAGGTCGAGCGCCTCGGCTCGCACCTTCGCGGCGTTGAGGTCGAACAGCGCCACGGTCTGGGCTGCGCCCCGCATGAGCGTGGCATACGCGAGGGTCGCCCCGACGGCACCCGCGCCGACGATGCCGACCTTGGTCGTCCGGCGGCCTCTCCGCGCGCCGTCGCCACTCCTCGCGTGCGTGGTCGGGGAGGACGTGCTGCCGGTCAGGGCATTCGGCTCAGGGTTGGCGGTCGTGCTCTCGGACATCGGCGCTCCCGGCGGTCGAGGGTCGGCCCTCCTAGGCTAGCCAGTGGGGGTGGCTGCACGCTGCGGAGTCTCGTGCGACGGTTCGGGGCGCCTGAGGGCCAAGGCAGCCCACGCGGTCACGGCCAGCGCGGCGAGCAGGTAGGCGTTGCCGACCACCTGCTCGAGGGGGCTCCACCCGTACTCGCGACCCTGGCCGTACGGCGGCCACAGGATCGGGCGGATGACGAACACGGCCGTCCACGCGGCCGCCACCCATCGACGGCGCTCCCAGAGCGCGAGCGCCGTCGGCACCGCCCAGACCCAGTGATGGGACCAGGCGACCGGTGAGGCGAGCAGCATCGCTAGCGCCGCGATGCAGGTGGCGAGCACCCGGTCGCCCCGCCGCCACCAGGCCGCCCCCACCGCCAGGACGGCGGCCGAGACCGGCAGCGCGACAGCGAGCCACACGGCGATCGACGGCCGGTGGTCGAGGAGCCGGGTGAGCGCGCCGTAGACCGACTGGTTGTGCGCGAGCGCCGGCGGCCCGATGCGCCCGGCGTCGATCAGCCCGTGCGTCCAGTACGACGTCGCATAGGAGGGCGCGACGGCGAACCCGAGCCCGACGGTGGCGGCGAACGTCAGCGTCGCACGGGCAGCCATCGCGCGGCGCCCCACGACGAGCAGCAGCACGACGAAGGCGAGGGGCGTCAGCTTGATGCCGGCCGCGATCCCGAGGAGGACGCCGGACCAGCGACGGTCGGGCCCGAGCAGGTCCACGAGGACGGCGAGCATGAGGAGGATGTTGACCTGGCCGAACGTGAGGTTCTGCCAGACCGGCTCGAGTGCCAGTGCTCCCGCGGTGAGCAGCGCGACGAGCCATCCCGGAGACGGCTGAGCGAGCGCACGGCGCACGACCGCGATGACCGCGGCGAGCGCCGCGACCGACGCCCCCGTCCAGAGCCCGGCCGCGAGCCACGCCGGGAGGGCACCGACCGGTGTCATGACGACAGCGGCGAACGGCGGGTAGGTGAAGCGCAGCCCGGTCACCGGTTCTCGCGACCCGAGCGGTGGCGCATCGCCGAGGAGCGCCCGCCCGCCGAACTGGTAGACGAGCAGGTCGGTGAAGCTGCCGCGGCGGGCTCCCGCGACGACGGCGACCACGACGAGGACCAGGACCGGGACGGGCCCGTTCAGCAGGCGGGAGCGTCCGACCTGCGCGCGAGCCAGAGGCAGGCCCATGCCCGCATCGTACGCAGCGTGGTGGTCATCCGGATCAGGCGAAGAGCTCCCGCAGGCAGGCCGTGAACATGTCCGTGTGCGCGGCCACGTCGGCCGCCGTCGTGTCGGGGCACATCAGGGCCATGTTGTGGAATGGAGTGAGCAGGATCCCGCGGTTCAGCGCGTAGAGATGCAGGTACTGCTGGAGGTCGAAGTCATCGGCATCGTGAGCTTCCTGTCCGTTCTTGGACGGGGCGGCCGAGAAGTTGTACTCGGCTCGGGCGCCGAGGCGCGTCACGTGCCAGTCGGCGCCCACGGCGTCGATGCCCGACTGGACCCCATCCGCCCAGGCGCCGGCCAGCGGCACCATGTGGTCGAACGCAGCGGGCGTCATGACCCGCTCGAGGGTCGCCTTCATCGCGGCCATCGACAGCCCGTTGCCGGCGAGCGTGCCGCCGATACCACCCACGTCGATGTCCTCCAGCTCGACGGATCGCGCGATCCGGTCGGCGATATCTTGTGTGAAACCGAATGTGCCACAAGGGATTCCGCCGCCGATCGACTTGCCGATGACGAGCAGGTCGGGAGAGAGGCCGTGGGCTCCAGTGAAGCCCGAGGGCCCCGCGCAGATCGTGTGCGTCTCGTCGTTGATGAGCAGTGCGCCGTATGCCGTCGCCAGCTCGCGGATGCCTTCGTTGTAGCCCTCGTCGGGCAGCACGATGCCGATGTTCGTCAGGGCGGGCTCGACGAGGATCGCCGCCACGTCGCCGTGCGCGAGCGCCTTCTCGAGCGCGTCCAGGTCGTTGAACTCGACGACGCGGGTGGTCTCGGCCGTGTCGACCGGGGCGCCGATGTTGTTGCGCCGGTTGACGGTCGAGCCGTCGTCGCCGAGCGTTGCGAAGGCCTCGTCGACGGACCCGTGGTAGCAGTAGTTGTGGACGACGACCTTGGACCGTCCGGTGAGGTGCCGGGCATACCGGATGGCGTGGCGGTTGGCGTCGGTCGCGGTGAGGGTGAACTGCCAGTAGGGCAGTCCGAACCGCTCCGACAGGCCCGCCGACACGGCGATGGCGTCCTCGGTCGGCAGCATCGTCGTGATGCCGCGGGCGAGCTGGGCCGTCACCGCCTCGAGGGTCGGCGCCGGCGAGTGCCCCATCATCGCGCCGGTGTCGCCGAGGCAGAGGTCGACGTGGTCGATGCCGTCGACGCAGGTGAAATGGGCGCCGCCGGCCTGCTCGACGAAGACCGGGAAGTCTCCCGGCCATTTGACCATCCAGCTCATCGGGACCCCACCGGGCATGTGCGCTTTCGCGCGCTCGGCCAGGGCCTGGGACCGGGGTCGGGCGCTGACGAAGGCGGCCCGCTCCCGCGCGTGGAGCTCGGCCAGTCGGGCGCGGTCGACGTTGCTCATGGGCGCATCATGCCCTCCACGTCCTCACGACGGAAGTGGTCGGCAGGGCCCCGCCCACCTACGGAATCCGCAGGTCAGCGAACCGGATGCAACCGGCTCCAACCGGCTCCACGTTCAGCGCAACCGAACGGCTTCAAGCCCCGCCATCTCACCCTGGCCGGTGTGCCACCACTCCTCGAGGTTGGCACGCAGGGTCAGTATGAACGAGTAACCATCGAGGAGAGTCAGGTCCCCCGATGGAATCTCCATCGCCAACCTCCACACCTGCGTTACTGCGGGCGAACCGGCATCTACCTCGATAAGGAAGCGCAGTACGAGGTCCACACCACCTTGGGCATCGACTGCCGTGACCCGCACTCCGCTCGGCCGAGCCGGGACCAGCTCTTTTGACAGCAGCGCGGGAAGGTCTTCGAGCGGCACCGGGAGATCGGCTGCGCAGGGGGCCATAACCTACAGACGGACGGCGGGCGAGGGAGTGTCGCTGCGACCGGCATCGTTGCCGGCGGACCGGTGGAGGCAGGACGACGGAAGCGACTGGCCCCGGTGTTCGGCGCCTACGGAATCCGTAGGTGTTGGAATGGGATTCAAGTGAAAAGTGAGTTTCACGACTTCCCACCGCGCTCATCCAGGCGGTGCATAATCCGGACATGCTTGCGAGCGGTTACCGGGGTCTGAGCCTGTGGCACGACACCATCGACGACGACCTCGCGCCCCGCGCGTCGCTGAGTAGCGATCTCGAGGTCGACGTCGCGATCGTCGGCGCGGGCTACACGGGGCTCTGGACGGCATACCACCTGCTGCGGGTCGACCCGACGATCCGGGTGGCTCTCCTCGAGAAGGAGGTCGCCGGCTTCGGCGCTTCGGGCCGCAACGGCGGCTGGTGCTCGGCCCTCTTCCCGGCGTCCCTGAAGCGGATGGCGAGCGAGCGCGGCCGCGATGCGGCGATCCGGATGCAGCTGCGGCTGCACGACACGGTCGCCGAGGTGGGCCGCATCGCGCAGGAGGAGGGCATCGACTGCCACTTCGACCAGGGCGGGTACCTTTCCGTCGCGCGCAACCCGGCGCAGCTCGAGCGCGTCCGCGAGGAGGTGGCCGACTACCGGTCGTGGGGGTTCGGGGAGGCCGACCACCGTCTACTCGACGCGCACGAGGTGGCCGAGTTCGCCCACGTGTCCGAGGCGCTCGGTGGGTCGTGGACCCCGCACTGCGCGGCGATCCATCCCGCCCGGCTGGTCCGCGGCCTTGCCCGCGTCGTCGAGGAGCGCGGTGCCGTCATCCATGAGCGCACGAGCGCGGTCGACATCCGGAGCCGGCGCATCGTCACGGCCCACGGCACGGTGCGCGCCGAGCACGTGGTGCTGGCGACCGAGGGCTACACGCCGACTGTGACCGGCCGTCGCCGCGCCATCGCCCCGGTCTACTCGCTGATGACCGCCACGGAGCCGCTCTCCGACGACATGTGGGCGCAGCTCGGGCTCGAGCGCCGGACGACGTTCGCCGACAACCGCCACCTGACGATCTACGGCCAGCGCACCCGTGACGGCCGCATCGCGTTCGGCGGCCGCGGGGCCCCGTACCACTACGCCTCCAAGGTCTCGCCGGCTTTCGACCGCGACGACCGAGTCCACGCAGCGCTGCGCCGCATCCTCGTCGAGCTCTTTCCGGTCCTCGAGGACGTGACCTTCACCCACGCCTGGGGAGGCAACCTCGGCGTCCCCCGCGACTGGTTCCCCTCGGTCCGCCACGACCGGCACACCGGTCTCGCTTTCGCAGGTGGCTATGTAGGCGACGGGGTGGCCACCTCGGCGCTCGCCGGTCGCACCCTTGCCGCGATGATCACCGGTGACGACCCGGAGGACCTCACGTCGCTGCCGTGGGCCGGCCGCACGTCCCGCGCCTGGGAGCCCGAGCCGTTCCGTTGGCTCGGTGTCAACGCAGTGACCGCGCTGATGTCGTCGGCCGACTGGTCGGAGCGCCGCACCGGACGTCAGTCACGCGCCGCGTCCGCCTTCTGGAGCGCGATGGGGCACTAGCGCTCCTGCGCGGCGAAGACCCCATCCCGGAGCACGGGCACGACGTCGGACGTGTCGACCTCCGCAGCGACCGCGACGTCTTCGGGCCAGCCCTGCTCGACCAGCTCGCGGCCGCTCGCGCACGCGAGCAGCGCCTCGCTCACGCCTTCCTGCACGGCTGTCCACGCAGCAGCCGCGGCCACGGCCTCCGGGCTCAGCAGCAGTGGGCCGCCGCGGTGCTCGAGCCGCGCGGCCAGCGCCGCGACGACGGCCCCGGCTCCCCACAGGTCCTCGACCGCGGGGCGCAGCGACCCGTCCGGCCAGCGCTCCCCGGCGGGCACGAGCACGACGGCCGGCTGCCGTCCCCGAGCCGCCTCGAGCCGCTCGACCAGCCACGCCGCGACAGCCCGATGGTTGCGCAGCGAGGCGGCGACGACCTCAGCTCCTGCGTCCGCCAGCAACGCGCTGATCGTGGAGCCGTTGGGCGACGGCAGCACCAGGTCGCTCACTCCGCTTGCCTTCCGAATCGAGCTGGGGGACAGGCTGATTCCGCTGCCCGTGCGCGCCCGTGACCGGGGCTGCGCGAGCACGGCTCCGCGCGAGTCGGCATAAGCCTGCGCGGTCTCGTCCTTCCACCGGTAGGGATGCACTCGCATCCCCGCGTCGACCCCCACCGACACGCAGGTCGTGAAGCTGAGGACGTCGACGACGACGGCTGCGACCGTGGCACCGGACCGGACGGCATACGTCGTCAGCGCCGCGGCGCCGGTCGGGCCCCACTCGACCCGCACGACATGTCGGTCCTGGCTGTGCCACGGGTGCATGCCGGCCAACCTATCGGCCGACGATCGCGGCGCCGTGGCCCTGCGGGTGGGCTCGACCGTCAGCCGCCGAAGTCCTGGGTCCAGTACGAGCCGGACGAGCCGTCCGAGGCCATGCCGACGCCGATCGCCGTGAACCGGCAGTTGAGGATGTTGTCCCGGTCGGCGCGGCCGTCCATCCAGATCCTCATCACGGCCTTCGCGGTCGAGGCGCCGGCGGCGATGTTCTCCCCGACCGGCCCGCCGCGGTAGCCAGCTGCCCGGAGCCGAGAGACGAAGGACTCCCCGTTGGAACCGTCGTGCGACAGCTGGTCGTTCTCCGCCATATCGGCGCTGTGGGCCTGGGCGGCCCGCTGCAGTGACGCGCTCATGACGAGCGGGCGGCATCCGGCCCGGGCCCGCTCGATGTTGACAAGGTTCACGACCTGGTTGGCGAGCCCTCCGCTACCGGTGCCACCCTTGTCCGGCGGCGACGGCCGGCGCGGGGACGGCGTGGTTGTCTGCCGCGCGGACGCGCGAGGACTCGGCACGGCGCGAGCGTCGGCAGCCGTCACGACGGCCTGCGGAGTCGTGGGTGTCGCGGTGGGCAGAGCGGTCGGCGTGTTCTTCGGCACGGTCCGCGACGGCTCGGGCTCCTCACTCGACGGAGGTGTCGACGCGGTGGGCCCGGGTGTGTGCCCGGGCCAGCCCATGCCTCCGGACTTCACGAGGACGGCGATGCCGGCGGCGACGAGCAGTGCCGACGCGGTCAGCGTGACCACCGCCGCACGGCGCGTCACGACCGCCGGGTCGGTGTGCCGTCCCATGTGCACCTTTCGTCAACGTTCGTGAGCGGTGCCCAACCATACGTCCGCGCGGAGCGCACGGGGGTGTCTCAGCGGGTGGTGTTCGTCGGTGGTTCGTGCGCGCCGTGCCGGCCATCGAGCTCGCGGACCAGCACGGCCGGCGCGGTCCGGCGGTAGGAGGCATCGACGAGCTCGCCCACCTCGGCCCAGTCGACGCCGTCGGCTCCGTCGTCGTGGCGCAGGTTGAGACCCAGCCAGCCGTACGGCCCGAGGTATGCCGGCTCGAACACCCGCCCGTCGCCGAGCAGCGCCGGGCGCTCGGCGGAGTCCGGGACGAACAGCAGCGCCTGCGCGTACGGCCACGGGTCGTGGTCGCCTCTGATGACGCCGCCATAGACCGCGAACACCTTCTTGGTGAAGAAGTTCGGGCGGCCGTGTGACACCTTCTCGTCGGCGCCGGGCAGGGCCAGGCAGATCTCTCTGAGCCGCACGAGGTACGGGTCCGCCGTGTCGAACATGCGCGGGTGTTCCACGCGCCAACCGTATGCCGCCCCCGGCCCTCGCGGTCGACTGAGCGCCCCGTGTTGTCCCTGCTTTCACGTCGAGTGAGCGCCCGGTCCCACCAGCCCCACGTCGAGTGAGCGCCCCGTCCCACCAGCCCCACGTCGACTGAGCGCTCCGTCCCACCCGCCACGTGACTCACGTGACCAGGGTGACGGGGCGCTCACTCGACGTGGAGGGTGCCTGTGCGCGTCTGGCTCACTCCGTCGGCATCTTGAGTGGCGCCTGGACTACGTTCGACTCCCTTGAAGCGTCGCTTGACAGGAGGGTTTGCATGAGACCTTTCACGGTCGGTGATCTGGCGGTCGGTACTCGCGTCCTCTACAACGGGCCGGAGGAGTCCGGCGACGTTCTCGACGAGCGCCGCCGGGCCGAAGGGCGAGTCCTCATCGAGCATCACCCGGGCACGATCCGGGTTGCCGCGGAGCCGCAGCACGTGCTCGTCGACTTCCTCGGCTTGGAGGATGAGCCGGTCAGCTGGGCGGTCGGCTTCGGCTACGACGAGACGACAGGCCTCTACCCGGGCCTTCTGATCCCCGACGACGCGGACTGGGAGGCGGCCGTCCGATCCGGATGGTGGCGCACCGAGCGCTGCGGGTGATCGCTCGACTGGGAGGGTGCGGGCGCGGCTCACGTGACAGGAGTGACGGGGCGCCCACTCGACGGGGAGGGTGCGTGCGCGGCTTGCTCGACTGTGAAAGGGGGCGGGGTCGGTGGGCGGGGTCGGTGGGCGGGTCGGTCAGCGGGCGCAGGCGCCGCCGCAGCCACCGGCTCCGCAGCCGCCGCCGCAGCCGCCGACGGCGACCGGCTCAGGCTGCTCATGGCGAGTGGACCACGCGGTCGCAAGGGCCTGCTGGAAGACCTCGACCGGCTGGGCGCCGGACAGGCCGTACTTGCGGTCGAGGACGAAGAACGGCACTGACTCGATCCCCAGCATCTTCGCGGTCGCCTCGTCGCTGCGGACGTGGTTGCCGTAGTCGTCCGAGTCGAGCATCTCGCGCACCTCGGACTCGTCGAGCCCGATCTGGAGGGCGAGCGCGACGAGCGTGTCGCGGTCGCCGACGGCGAGGCCGTCGGTGAAGTAGGCGCGCATGAGCCGGTCGTGAGCGAGGTCGGCGAGGCCGTGGTCGGCCGCGAGGTGCACGACGCGGTGCGCATCGAAGGTGTTGCCGTATCGCGCCTGCTCCCAGTTGAACTCGAGACCGAGCTCGGTGGCGGCGGCCGCGATCGACCGGTGCTGCTCGGCGGCCTGATCCGGGCTGATGCCGTACTTCGAGGCCACGAGGTCGACGAGCGGCTGGCTGGACACCGCGGGGGCGCCACGGTCGAGCTCGAAGCTGTGCCACGTCACCTCGACCTCGTCACGGTGCTCGAACGTCGCGAGCGCCTGCTCGAGCCGGCGCTTGCCGAGGTAGCAGAACGGGCACACGATGTCGGACCAGATGTCGATCTTCACGTCGCGAAACTACCTCGGGTCGGGCGTGTTTCCCGCATCGTCACTCCCGCGCAGCCCCTGGCCGATGCGTTGCAGGATGACACTGGCCACGTCGTCGGCACGCGTCTCGGGCAGCCAGTGCCCGGCATCGAGCTCGACGAAGAGGTAGTCCGCAGTCACGTGCTCGCGGGTCAGCTCGGCTGCTCGCCGCCCGAGGAACGGGTCGGACCGGCCCCAGACCAGCGCAGCGGGGACCCGGACGCGATGCGCCCGGACGTGGGACGAGCGCACCGCGCGATACCAGCTGGCCGGCCCGGTCAGCGCGTCCCGGTGAGCCAGCCGGGCGGCATACCTCGTGGTGTCCTCGGGGGGCAGCCCCGTTCGTGCGAGCGCTCGCTCGAACCGCGCAGCGAGGGCCCACTCGGACAGGCGCGGGACCTGCAGGGCCGCGATGTACCAGGAGCGCAGCCGCTGGTCGGTGCCCGTGCGCCAGGCGCGCGCGAGGGCAGCGGGGTGCGGGGTCGAGACCGCGGTGACGGTCGCGACGCGGTCGGGGTAGTTGCCGGCGACGAGCCAGGCGATGGCGCCGCCCCAGTCGTGCCCGACCAGGTGGACGCGTGAAGCCCCGGTGGCATCGACGAGCGCGACGACGTCTCCGACCAGCTCCTCGAGCCGGTATGCCGTCCGGCCGGCCGGGCGCGCGGCGGGGGAGTACCCGCGCTGGTCGGGGGCCAGGGTCCGCAGGCCGGCACCGTTGAGCTGCGCGGTCACGCGGCTCCAGCAGGTGCGGTCGGTGGGGAAACCGTGCAGCAGCACGACGACCTCCCCGTCGAGCGGGCCCTCGTCGCTGACGTCGAACTCGAGGCCGTCACGGCGGAAGGAGTCGACTCGCTCGGGGGTGCCCACGCCCCCATCCTGCCGATCGCGGGCCCGGCTTGGTCAGGGGACTCAGGGGTGACTAAGGGCGAAACCTGAGGCGGTGTCCGGTTGCGTCCACTTACTGTGGCTACATGCCCCTCGCTCGCGATCTCGTGCGCCCCGGCCGGCAGCCGTGGTGGCACGTCTCGCGCGCGGGTCTGTTCTTCGGGGCCGTGTACTTCCTCATCTCGATGTCGCCGAGCCTGCTCCCGCGCACCTGGTACTACCAGGGCATCATCAGCGGTCTCTGCGCCGCGCTGGGCTACGCGATCGGCGTGCTCCTGTCGTGGGTGGTGCGCAAGGTCGCGCGGCTGATCGACCTCCGCGTCACGGTCAGCGGCGAGGCGCGCCACTGGCTGCTCGTCGCCGCCCCGCTGTTCGCCGCCGTCGCCGTGCTCGGCGTCACCGTCGCCAACGTCAGGTCACAGGCGCGCACCGCCGCCGTCGTGGACCTCGACCCGCTCCACCCCGTCGACTGGGCGATGGCGCTGGTGCTCGCCACCGCGATCCTCGTCCTGCTCATCGCGATCGCTCGTGGGCTTCGTGCGATGACCCATCGACTCGCCGAGGCCGCGAACCAGGTGCTGCCCAAGACGATCGCCAGCGTGATCGCGGTCGTCGTGGTGGCCACCGCGACCGCGTGGATCAGCGACAACGTCGTGTTCCGGCGCGGGATGCAGGCGTTCGCCGCCATTGCGGCACAAGTGAACTCGAACCCGCCGCCTGGCCGCTCGGCTCCCACGTCGCCGTTGCGCTCGGGTGGGCCTGGGTCGTACGAGAGCTACGCCAGCCTCGGGTTCCAGGGTCAGATGTTCGTCACCAGCGCCCCGACCGCCGCGCAGATCACGGCGGCAACCGGGCTCGGCGCGATCGACCCGATCAGGGTGTATGCCGGCCGCACCCAGGACCGCACCGTGTCCCAGGTCGCCGACGCCGTCGTCAGGGAGCTCCAGCGCACCAACGCCTTCAACCGGAAGGTCCTCGCCGTCTTCACGACCACGGGCACCGGGTGGGTGGACGACTGGTCCGCCCAGTCGATCGAGTATCTCAGCAACGGCGACAGCGCGATCGCGGCCATGCAGTACTCCTACCTGCCGAGCGCGATGTCGATGATGACCGACCGCGAGACGCCGCGGGAGGCGGGCAAGGCGCTCTTCGACAAGGTGTATGCCGTGTGGTCGAGGCTCCCTGAGGGTGAGCGTCCGCAGCTGGTCGTCGGCGGTGAGTCGCTCGGCTCGTACGGCGGTCAGGCCGCGTTCGCGGACGCGAACGACATGCTGCGGCGCAGCCAGGGTGGCGTGTGGGTGGGCACCCCGAGCTTCACCGAGATCGCCGAGTCGCTGACGGCCGCGCGGAACGAAGGCTCGCCGGAGATCGTGCCGGTCGTCGACGGCGGGAAGCACATCCGGTTCGCGGCGAGCGGGGACGAGCTGACCCACGACTACTACGGGCGCGACTACGGCGCCTGGGAGTACCCGCGGTTCGTCTATGCGCAGCACCCGTCGGACCCGGTGGTCTGGTGGAACCCGGCCCTGCTCGGCGCGGAGCCCGACTGGCTGCGCGAGCCGCGCGGCCGCGACGTCAACCCGGACGTCACGTGGATCCCGTTCGTGACGTTCTGGCAGCTGACCACCGACATGGCGGTCGGGCACGACCCGCCCGACGGCTACGGCCACCGGTACGGCCCCGAGCTGGTGCCCGCCTGGGGATCCGTGCTCGGCAGGTCGCCGACCGACGACTACTCGAGTGTCACGGCGGGCATCGAGAAGACGGTCAACCGAGTCGAGTGACGCGGGTCACGACAACTGGCCACTTGGCCGACTGTTGAGGCGTGCCACGGTTGTGTGCTGCAACCATCGACCATGTGGCGGGTTGTTGAGCGCTCCGTGCGGACGGCCCCAGCGGGAGCTGGGTGGTCGGAGCGATCAGCTGGAGAAGAAGAGCCCTGAGAAGCCCTTCTTGCGGTACTTGTGCCCGCTCTGGTTCCCCCACGACGGGCCGCCGTACTGCGCAGGCGGAGGCTGGGCGGCGAACCGGCCCTCGAGCTGGCTCAGGTGCTCGAACTCGCCGAAGTCGAGGAAGATGCCGCGGCACTGGTCGCACTGCTCGACGTGCACCCCGTTGCGGTCGTAGGTGCGCATCGTGCCGCGGCACTTCGGGCAGACGTAGCCGTGCTGCTGGTTGCCGGCCGCTCCGGTGGCGTCCTGGTGCGGGAAGGGCGGTGGTTGCTGGCTCATGCGACCCATCCTCACATCCGGGCGCACGCCGCCAACAGGGAGCCCGCTGGGTCAACGCTGTGAGTGGCCTGGATGGACACTGCACGGACGGCTGCGACAAAGACGGCACATCGGGCGGCGAGGTCGAGCCTCGGCCAGGGATCGCCGGTGGCGGGAACGGCCGGCCCGCCCGCGCGGCGGTACGCGTCCAGAAACGTCCGCCACGCCGCGTCGGCGAGCAGCCCGGCCGCCCAGAACCCGGCCGGCCGGGCGAGGTCCCAGGCAGGGTCACCCACGCCGAGGTCGTCGACGTCGAGGAGCCGCAGCCGCGGCCCGGAGGCGGCGAGCTGGCCGAGATGCCAGTCCCCGTGGACCACGGTGGGCGGCGTCGTCCGTGCCCCCTCGGTATGCCGGGTGGCCGTGGACCGGACCTCGTGCAGCAGGCGGGCGCCCAGGCCGGCCAGGTCCCGCGCGGGCCGATGCTCAAGGACGGACACCCGCTCGAGTGCCCGCTCGACTCGCGCCGGCCCGCCGTGCGGCGGCAGGCCCGCTGGTGGCGTCGCCCGGTGGAGGGAGGCGAGCAGCCGCCCCGCCTGCGCCCAGGGGACCTCGGTCGCATCTTCGGTGAGCACGCCCACCCTCCGCCAGGCCGTGGCCCAGCGGCCGTCGGGCGCCTGGATGGCTGCGGTGAGCGGCGCCACGAACAGCCCGGCCAGCGCCTCCGTCCGGACCGCCTCGAGCCGGGCGCGCAGCTCTCCGACGTCCGTGCGCGGGTGGTGCAGCTTGACGACGGCCTCGTCGACGAACGCGATGTCCGCGCCCGACGGAGTCTCCACCCAGCCCACCCCGGGTGCCGACGCGACCCCGGGTGCCGACGCGACCCCGGCAACGGCGGGGCCGGCATACCCAGCCTCGTCCGGGGCGGCACGCTCATCGGGAGCGGGCCCGGCCCCGGCGGCCGACCGCGCGAGCGCGACCGCCCAGGCGGCCTCCGTCGTCGTCGTCACCCAGCGATCCTCCCAGCGAAGGCCCAGCCGTCGTCCGGGGCCCACGGTCCAGCACGCCCTGATATGACATGGGCATGGGTCAGATGATCGAGTTCCCCGAGCGCGAGCTCACCGCCTACCGCGCCGACCCGCCCGCCGGGGCGGGTGCCCCGCGAGGCGCCGTCATCGTCATCCAGGAGATCTGGGGGCTCGTCGACCACGTCAAGGACGTCGCCGACCGGGTCGCGGCGCAGGGCTACGTCGCCGTCGCGCCGGACCTGCTCGGGCATGTCGGGCTGACACCCGAGGCCGGGGAGCGGCTCTTCACGCTCATGTTCAACGGGACCGAGGCGGACCGCCTCGCGGCCCAGCCGGAGATGCGGGCCGCGACCACGCCGGCCCGGCAGCCCGAGTTCGCGGCGTGGGCGGTGCCCGCACTCCGTGCCGTGGTGGACGCCCTCGTCGACGAGCCGGGCGTCGAGGGCCGCGTCGCGGTGATGGGGTACTGCTTCGGGGGGACCTACACCTACGCGCTCGCCGCCGCCGAGCCGCGGCTGAGGGCCGCGATCCCGTTCTACGGGCACTTTCCCGAGGACGCCGACCCGGCGACCATCGCCTGCCCGGTGCTCGCCTTCTACGGCGAGGAGGACCACGGCATCACCGACGGCGTGCCGGAGCTCGAGGCCCGCATGACCGGGGCCGGGGTCGACTTCACCGCCCGCGTCTACCACGGCGTCGGCCATGCCTTCTTCAACGACACCGCGCCGTCGAGGTACAACGCGGAGGTCGCGGCGGACGCATGGGAGCGGGTCCTCGCGTTCCTCGACACCCGGCTCGGACGCGGCTGAGGCCGGGACGCGATCGTGGGCCCGCAGAGCGGGTATGGCTCTGTCATGAGCGAGTCCGACCAGTCGGTCCAGCTCGTCCTGGGCCCGATGCTGAGGTACGTCGGCGAGACCGACGCCACGATCTGGGTCGAGACACCCGCCGCCGGGGTCGTCACGGTCATCGCCGGCGGGCGGCAGTGGCGCGCGCCGACCTTCGCAGTCAAGGGGCACCACTACGCCCTCGTCGTCGTCGACGGGCTCGAGCCCGGAGACGAGCTGGAGTATGCCGTCCGGCTCGGTGACGCTCCGGTGTGGCCGCCGCCGGACAGTCCCTTTCCTCCGCCACGGATCCGGACCATGGACCGGCGCCGGCCGACGAGGCTGCTGTTCGGCTCGTGCCGGACCAGCGCCTCGCACGACCGGTCGGGCAACCAGACCCACGGTGTCGACGCGCTGCGGACGCTGGCGCTCGCGCTGACCCGGGGCGAGGAGCAGTGGCCGGACCTGTTGGCGTTCCTCGGCGACCAGGTCTATGCCGACGAGACGTCGGACGAGATGAGGGAGTTCATCGCAAGCCGGCGCAGCCTCGACGAGCCGCCGGGCCAGGAGATCAAGGACTACGAGGAGTACGCCCACCTCTACTGGCTGGGATGGAGCGAGGAGGCCAACCGGTGGCTTCTCGCGACCGTGTCGAGCTGCATGATCTTCGACGACCACGACATCCGCGACGACTGGAACACCTCGTGGACGTGGCACGAGGAGATCAACAAGACGCCCTGGTGGCACGAGCGGCTGATGGGCGGCCTCTCGTCCTACTGGGTGTACCAGCACATCGGCAACCTCTCGCCGGCCGAGCTGGCCGACGACGAGGTCTACTCCCAGTATCTCGACGCGGCGGCCGGCGACGAGGAGGTCGACCTCACCGACGCGGTGTTCGACCTCGCCCGCCGCTCCGACCGCCACCCTGAGGTCTACCGCTGGAGCTACCGGCGTGACCTCGGCGACACCCGCCTCGTCGTGGTCGACTCGCGCGCGGCCCGCGTCCTGGAGCCGAAGCACCGCTCGATGCTCGACCCTGACGAGATGGCTTGGCTCGACGAGCAGCTGACCGGTGACGTCGCGCACCTGCTCGTCGGCACGTCGCTGCCCTTCATGCTCCCGCCGGGCCTGCACGACTTCGAGGCGATCGACGAGGTCCTCGCGACCGGCGCGCACGGCCGGCTCGTCTCGCGAGGGGCCGAAAAGGTCCGCCAGTCGGTCGATCTCGAGCACTGGGCTGCGTTCAACGACGGCTTCGTCGAGGTCTTCGACATGGTGATGTCGGTGGCCAGGGGTGAGCGCGGCCTGGCGCCGGCCACGATCGTGTTCCTGTCCGGTGACGTCCACAACTCGTACGTCACGGAGGTCATCGACGCGAAGGCCCGATATGGCGCCCAGTCACGCATCATCCAGGCCGTCTGCTCTCCGATCCGCAACCCGATGCCCATCGGGATCCGGGTCATGATGTCGGCCTTCGCCCGGTCTCTGGTGCGGCCGATGCGGTTCGTCACCAGGCACTCCAAGCGCGTGCCCGAACCGGCCTACCCATGGCGGGTCACCGACGGCCCGTGGTTCGACAACAGCCTCGCCGAGCTGTCCGTCCAGGGTCGCGACCTGTCGATGGTGTGGCGTGGCGGGGAGATCAAGGACGGCGACGACGCAAACCCGGTCCTGACCACGATCGCGAGCGTGCGCCTCCCCACCGGACATTGAGACCACGCAACGCGGCTCGTCGCTGCATCATGGCCAGCATGAACGCCGCCGACACCCCGAGACAGCCCGACGAGGTGCAGCGCCGGGTCGACATCGCCCGCCGCGCCGTCCAGGCGTACCAGCGCAACGACAAGGTGGTCGCCGCCCTCATCGGCGGCTCGGTCGCCCGCGGTCGGGCCGACGCGCTCTCCGACATCGAGCTCGACGTCTACTGGTCCTCGCCGCCGACCGTCGAGGACCGTGAGGCCGCCATCGAGGGCGCCGGCTGGGCGCGGGTCTACGCCGAGGCGGACGACGTCGAGTGGGCGGACGGGCTGTCGGTCGGCGGGGTGAAGATCGACGTCAGCGGCTTCGTCACCTCGACCATCGACGACTACATCGACCGCGCACTGGCGGGGGACACGGACGCGGAGCTGCAGGTGCGCGTCACGGCCCTGCGGGACGGCATACCCCTGTACGGCGAAGCCGTCATCGACGCGTGGCGGGAGCGATGTGCCGCCTACCCGGAGGCGCTCGCGGTCGCGCTCGTGCTCCAAGGGCTGGACATGCGCTCCCGCGAGCGCCTCGAGATGCTGGCTGACCGCGACGACGTGTTCCTGCTGCACCGCGACATCGTCGATGACGTGCAAGGCGTCCTCGACGCGCTCTTCGGGATCAACCGCGTCTGGATGCCGCACCCGTTCCACAAGTGGCTCGACTGGGAGGCCACGCTGCTTCCGCACCGCCCCGACCGGCTCGTCGAGCGCATCAGGTCGCTGCTCGTGGCGCCGCCCCACGAGGCGGTCGCGACCCTCGTCGGGCTCGTCGAGGAGACCTATGCGCTTGCCGCCCAGCATGTTCCGGGCGCGGACGTGACCGGGCTCCGGGAGGCCTTCGAGCTGCGCCGGGTCGTCGACGCCTGACGACCGCGTCGTGTGGCCGGCGGCGGTCAGCTGACGGTGAGCAGGAGGACGTGGTCGTCGCCCTGGTTCGGCTGGGCCCGGCCGTCCCGGTTGCTCGTGGTGACGAGCAGGGTGTGGTCGTCGAGCGCGAGCACGCTTCGCAGCCGGCCGTACCGGCTGACGAGGAAGTCCTGCGGGCTCGCCACGACCTTCGTGCCGGCTAGCGGGATGCGCCAGAGCCGCTGGCCGCGAAGGGCTGCCATCCATACCGAGCCGTCGGCGATCGCGATCCCGCTCGGCGAGTCCTCGGGAGGGCCCCATTGTGCGACCGGGCCGGTGATCCCCTGCTGCGTGGTGAAGCCCTCCGTCTGGGGCCAGCCGTAGTTGTGCCCCGGCAGGATGAGGTTGAGCTCGTCCTCGCTGTGGTCGCCGAACTCCGATGCCCACAGCCGCCCGCCCGCGTCCCAGGCGATGCCCTGCACGTTGCGGTGGCCGTAGGACCAGACGAGCGTGCCGAACGGGTTGCCGGGAGCAGGCTTGCCGGCGGCGGTCATCCGGAGGATCTTCCCGCCGAGCGACGAGCGGTCTTGCGCCAGAGGCGGATCGCCGGTCTCGCCGGTCGTGGCGTAGAGGTACCCGTCGGGACCGAACGCGAGACGTCCCCCGTTGTGCCGTATGCCGTGTGGGATGCCGGTGACGATCACTCGCGGGGTGCCCAGCTGGCTTCCGGCGGGCTTGGACGGGTCGTACGTGATGGCGGCGACGCGATTGTCGCTCGACGTGGAGAAGTACACGAAGATCGTTCTGTCCGAAGCGAACTGAGGGCTCACAGCAATGCCGAGAAGGCCGCCCTCGCCGCCCCTGGTCACGTCCGTCAGCACGCCCGGGACGGTGCCAACCGTGGTGAGCCGGCCAGTCGTGACGTCGAGCCGGCTCACGGTGAGGGAGTCTCGCGAGGTCACCAGGACCCCGCCGTCGGGCAGCCGTGCGAGGCCCCACGGGACGTCGATGCCCGTCGCCACGGTGCGCACGACTCGCACCGAGCCGGAGGCGGACCCGGGGCTCGACGTCGGCGCGCTCGATCCGGACGCCTGCGGTGTCGTCGTGGACGGAGCCTGCGTCGTGGTGTCACTGGCCGTGGCGGTGGTCGTGGCAGTGGTCACCGGCGTGGACGAGGTGGTCGACGGTGAAGGACCACTCGTCGAGCACGCGGCAGTGACCAAGACAGCCAACAGGGCCGCGATGGCGCACGCGACCCGGCCGCGCTGGCTGCTGCGTCCGGCTCGGACTTGCGACACGAGGCACCTCCGGGGTCTCGTCTCGCACGGTACCCACCGCCGCTGTGCCCGCACCACGCTCGCCCTTGGTGCGTCACGCCACTGTGACGCCTGAGACGAAGCGCCCACTCGACCGAGATCCCCCAGTCGAGTGGGCGCTGCGTCCCACCAGCCCCAGTCGAGTGGGCGCTGCGTCCCACCAGCCCCAGTCGAGTGGGCGCTCCGTCTCACCCGGGCACCCGGCATACGCTCGCGTGGAACTCGGTGGTGGTTTCATGTCGAGAAGAGGTGACCGGCTCCGCTCCACAGGTGAGGACCGCGACCGGCGCGGCTCACGACACAGGAGAGCACCATGGCGAAGTACCTGCTTCTCAAGCACTACCGCGGTGGCCCCGACGCGCACCGTCCCGTCCCGCCGATGGACCAGTGGGCGCCCGAGGACGTGGAGGCGCACATGGCGTTCCTGCGGCACGTGGGCGAGCTGCTCGAGGAGAACGGCGAGTTCGTCGATGCCCAGGCCCTCACCCAGACGCAGACCTGGGTCCGCTACGGCGGCCCGGACGCGGCACCGGTCACGACCGACGGACCTCACCCGGAGACCAGCGACCTCGTCGCGGGGTGGTACATGATCGACGTCGACTCGCGCGAGCGTGCGCTCGAGCTCGCGGCCTACGTGTCGTCGGAGCCTGGTCCGGGCGGGGAGCCGCTGTACGAGTGGATCGACGTGCGGGAGGTCATGTCCGGGGCTCCGGCCGACGACCTCACCTCGTGACCGACGACCCGGCGGGACAGCTGGACGAGGGCGCCCTGCGCGCCCTCGTCCCTCGGGTGCTTGCCGGGCTGGTCCGCCGGGGCGAGGACTTCGACGCCGCCGAGGACGCGCTCCAGGAGGCGCTGATCGAGGCGCTGCGTGTGTGGCCCGAGCACCCGCCGCGCGACCCGCGCGCCTGGCTGACGACGGTCTCCGTACGGCGGCTCGTCGACGCGCGTCGCAGTGAGGCCGCGCGCTACCGGCGCGAGGAGGCGACGTATGCCGAGCGGCAGCCCATCGCGACCGAGGACGGCGACGACACGCTCCTGCTGCTCTTCTGCTGCTGCCACCCGGACCTCGCTCCCGCCTCCCAGGTTGCACTCACCCTGCGCGCGGTCGGCGGCCTCACCACGCGCGAGATCGCGGACGCCTTCTACGTGCCGGAAGCGACCATGGCGCAGCGGATCAGCCGGGCCAAGCGGACTCTGAGGGGACGTCGGCTCGACCAGCCCGGAGACCTCGCCGTCGTGCTGCGCGTGCTCTATCTCGTCTACACCGCAGGGCATGCAGGTCGCGTGGACCTCGCCGGCGAGGCTGTCCGGCTGACGCGCCAGCTCACGCTCGCAACCGACGAGCCGGAGGCCCGCGGACTGCTCGCGCTCATGCTGCTCAACCACGCGAGGCTCCCCGCTCGACTCGACGCGCAGGGCCGCATCGTCACGCTCGACCGGCAGGACCGGAGCCTCTGGGACACGCGGGAGATCGCGGAGGGCGTCCGCGTGCTGCAGTCGGCTCTCGCGCTGCAGAGCGACGCGCGGCCACCGGGTCGCTACCAGGTGCAGGCCGCCATCGCGGCCCTCCACGACGACGCAGCAGTGGCGCAGGAGACAGACTGGCCACAGATCCTCGGGTGGTACGACGACCTCGTCGGACTCACCGACGACCCCGTCCGCCAGGACCCGGCGGCGGTCCTCGGACGCGCGGTCGCCGTGGGCCACGTGCTGGGCGCACCCGCCGGGCTGCGCGAGACGGACCGGCTGCGTGAGGTGCTCGGCGACCGGCACCGGTGGTATGCCGTCCGCGGCTACCTCTACGAGCTCGGCGGTGACCTTCCCGCTGCCGCAACGGCATACGCCGACGCCGCCCGGCTGGCGACGGACGTCGCCGAGCACGAGCACCTGGTCCGCCAGGCCGCGCGGGCTCGGCAGCGGTAGACGCCTTGAGGAGCCGCTCGACGGGTGGAAGCCGGTCGAGCGGTCAGCTCGACGTGCTCGGGATCACTCGGCGAGTCGGGGAACAAAGTCGCGACGGCCAAAGTTGAGCCGAGGGAACGCAAGAATTGCGAGCGCGGTTTTGACAGGCACCGGCCGGTCGGAGCAGATTGGGCACGAGCCTCCTGCACCGCGTGCGAGCGGTTCGCGCGAGACCCCAGACCAACACGCTCTTCACACGAGTCCACACCAGCAAGGAGTTACCCATGGCACGTGCGGTCGGAATCGACCTCGGTACGACCAACTCGGCCGTCGCTGTCCTCGAGGGCGGCGAGCCGACGATCATCACGAACGCTGAGGGCGGCCGCACCACCCCGTCCGTCGTCGCGTTCGCCAAGAACGGCGAGGTGCTCGTCGGCGAGGTCGCCAAGCGCCAGGCCGTCACGAACGTCGACCGCACGATCCGGTCGGTCAAGCGCCACATGGGCACCGACTGGAAGTCCCCGGAGATCGACGGCAAGCGCTACACCGCCCAGGAGATCAGCGCCCGCATCCTCCAGAAGCTGAAGCGCGACGCCGAGTCCTACCTCGGTGAGACCGTCACCGACGCCGTGATCACGGTGCCCGCGTACTTCGAGGACCACCAGCGCCAGGCCACCAAGGAGGCCGGCGAGATCGCGGGCCTCAACGTCCTGCGCATCGTCAACGAGCCGACTGCGGCGGCACTCGCCTACGGCCTCGACAAGGGCAAGGAGGACGAGCTCATCCTCGTCTTCGACCTCGGTGGCGGCACGTTCGACGTCTCGCTCCTCGAGGTGGGCAAGGACGCCGAGGACGGCTTCGCGACGATCCAGGTCCGGGCGACCAACGGCGACAACCACCTCGGTGGTGACGACTGGGACGACGTCATCGTCCAGCACCTCATCACCCAGGTGAAGAACAAGACGGGCCAGGACCTGTCCAAGGACAAGATCGCCATGCAGCGTCTTCGTGACGAGGCCGAGCGGGCCAAGAAGGAGCTGTCGACCGCGACCTCCACGAACATCTCGGCGCAGTACATCTCGATGACGCCGGAGGGTCCGATCCACCTCGACGAGACGCTGTCTCGCGCCCAGTTCGAGCAGATGACCAAGCAGCTCCTCGAGCGGACGAAGGCCCCGTTCCACCGGGTCATCGAGGACGCGGGCATCAAGCTCGCCGACATCGACCACGTCGTGCTCGTCGGTGGCTCGACCCGTATGCCGGCCGTGACCAACCTGGTCAAGGAGCTGAGCGGCAAGGAGCCCAACAAGGGCGTCAACCCCGACGAGGTCGTGGCTGTCGGCGCGAGCCTGCAGGCCGGTGTCCTCAAGGGTGAGCGCAAGGACGTGCTGCTCATCGACGTCACGCCGCTCTCGCTGGGCATCGAGACCAAGGGTGGCCTGTTCACCAAGCTCATCGACCGCAACACGGCCATCCCGACCAAGCGCTCGGAGATCTTCAGCACCGCCGACGACAACCAGCCGTCGGTCCTCATCCAGGTCTTCCAGGGTGAGCGCGAGATCGCCCAGCACAACAAGTCGCTCGGCACCTTCGAGCTGACCGGCATCGCGCCGGCCCCGCGCGGCGTGCCGAAGATCGAGGTCACCTTCGACATCGACGCCAACGGCATCGTCAACGTCTCTGCCAAGGACCAGGGCACTGGCAAGGAGCAGAAGATGACGATCACCGGCGGCTCGGCGCTGTCGAAGGACGAGATCGACCGCATGGTCAAGGACGCCGAGGCTCACGCCGAGGAGGACCGCAAGCGTCGCGACGAAGCCGAGGTGCACAACCAGGCCGAGCAGCTCGCCTTCTCGACCGAGAGCTTCCTCAAGGAGTCCGGGGACAAGATCCCGGCCGATGTCCGGACGCCCGTCGAGGAGTCGCTCGCCGACCTCAGGTCCGCCATCGCGAAGGACTCCGAGGCGACGGTCGAGGACATCAAGGCCAAGATCGAGGACCTCAACACGAAGTCGCAGGCGATGGGCCAGGCGCTGTATGCCGCCGAGCAGGCTTCCGCGAGCGCCGCTGGCTCGACGAGCTCGACGGGCTCGACGGGGGCGCAGGACGGTTCGCCGACCGGTGCCTCGGCAGGCGGAGCGGCCGACGAGGACGTCGTCGACGCCGAGGTCGTCGACGAGGACGAGGCCAAGGACGCCAAGTGACCGACGTCCCGAACACCGGCGCGGCCGGCGTGCCCGAGGGCTCCGAGCCCGAGGGCACGCCGCCCGGCGCGGCAGGCGGTCGGGCCGACGAGTCCCGTCGCCACCACTCGTACTACGAGGGAGGCGCGGGCGCGTCGTCCGAGCCCGGCGGTGACGACGAGTACGACCACGGCCCCGACGAGTCCGAGGGCGAGGCCCTCGCACAGGAGGATGCCCTGGCCATGACCTACCTCGCAGACCTGCAGCGGCTGCAGGCCGAGTACGTCAACTACAAGAAGCGCGTCGACCGCGACCGCGACCTGATCCGCACCACCGCGGTGGGCAGCGTCGTCGAGGCGCTCCTGCCGGTCCTCGACGACATCTACATGGCCCGCCAGGCCGGTGACCTCGCCGACGGGCCGTTCGCCGCGATCTCGGACAAGCTCGAGTCGACCCTCGGCAGGTACGGCGTCGAGCGGCTCGGTGAGGCGGGTCAGGAGTTCGACCCGAACATCCACGAGGCGCTCATGCACGTGGAGGCCGACCTTCCGGAGGGCGCAACGGGTACGACTGTCGTGCAGGTGCTCCAGCCGGGCTACCGGATCGGCGAGCGTCTCGTCCGTGCAGCCCGGGTGTCGGTTGCCGACCCCGGCTGAGCGGCTTCCTGCTGGGGCACGCCCCGCCCGAGCTGTCGTGCGGGGCGGCCCCAGCGGCATACATCATGATGTGAGGACCACGACGATCACGACGATGCGGCCACGCGAGGACACGGAGGCGCGCCATGGCTAGCCAGGACTGGTTCGAGAAGGACTTCTACTCGACCCTCGGCGTGTCAGAGGACGCCGACGCGGCGACGATCAAGAAGACGTACCGCAAGCTGGCGCGCGACCTGCATCCCGACCACAACGTCGGCGACGCCAAGGCCGAGGAGCGGTTCAAGGAGGTCGGGGAGGCGTATGCCGTCCTGTCCGACCCCGAGCAGCGCCGCGAGTACGACGCGATCCGCGCCATGTCACACGGCGGCGCCCGCTTCACCGCGGGCGGCCCGGGAGGCGGGCCGGGCTTCGAGGACATCTTCTCGGCGTTCGGCGGCGCTCCCGGTGGGCAGCGGGTGCGCTTCAGCACCGGAGGCGGTGCCCAGCCGAACCTCGAGGACATCCTCGGGCAGATGTTCGGCGGCGGCGCCCCCGGCTATGGCGACTTCGGGGCCGCCCCAGGCCCGCGCCCGGGCGCCGACGTGAGCGCCTCGACCCGGATCGGCTTCCGCGACGCAGTCGAGGGTGCCACCGTGGCGCTGAGCTCGCCCGATCTCGGGCGGATCAACGCGCGAATTCCCGCTGGGGTCAAGGACGGACAGAAGATCCGGCTGCGCGGCAAGGGCCGACCCGGTGACCCCGGCGCTCCGGCCGGCGACCTCATCCTGACAGTCTCGGTCGACACCCACCCGGTCTTCGGCCGCGACGACGACAACCTCACGGTCGACCTGCCCGTCACCTTCGCGGAGGCGGCGCTCGGTGCGACCGTGCCGGTGCCGACGCTCGACGGCGGCTCGGTCAAGGTCAAGATCGCCGCAGGCACCCCCAGCGGCCGCGTGCTGCGGGTCAAGGGCCGCGGCGTCAGACGAGGGGACCACGCCGGCGACCTGCTCGCGAAGGTCCAGGTCGTCGTGCCGCAACGGCTCACCGACGAGGCCCGCGAGGCGATCGAGAAGATGGCCGCCGCCGAGGACGGTCACGACCCCCGGGCGGAGCTGTTCCAGCGCGCCCGCGGCTGACGGCATACGGCCCATCACGCACGACCAGACGGAAGGCAGGTGACGACGATGGCGCGTAGGAACCCACGACCCGCTGGGCACGACGACGACGCCCCGGTGTTCGTCATCTCCGTCGCGGCCGAGCTGGCCGGGATGCACGCGCAGACGCTGCGCCAGTACGACCGGCTCGGCCTCGTGTCGCCGTCGCGCACGCGCGGCGGCGGCCGGCGCTACAGCACCCGTGACGTGGCGCTGCTGCGCGAGGTGCAGCGGATGTCCCAGGAAGGCGTCTCGCTCGCCGGCATCCACCGCATCCTCGAGCTCGAGAACCACGTCGAGGCCCTGCGCAGTCGCGTCGACGAGCTCACGGCCGAGCTCGAGGCCACCCGTGCCGCGCTCGCCCAGCCCCCGCGGGTCTTCGCGGTCGGTCTGCGCGGCGACGTCGTGCCGATGCGGCCCGGGCAGCGCCCGCCGCGGTCGCCCGCCTCGCAGGCTCTCGTCGTCTGGCGGCAAGAGGACCGCTGACCCGCCTGGTTCGCTTGGGGACCAAGGGGTCCGGCCGGGGGCAGCGCGCGCCCGCTGTCTGTGACAGGATGGCGGCGCCTCAAGCAACGGGGCCGTCAGTCCGGCCTACCCGTCTCGGGTGGCCAGACCTCGGAGAGTCCCGCGTGACACCTGATCACGAGAGCCCCTCGCCTCTCGCCTCTGCTCCCGGGGCTCACTTCGCCCCGCACACCGAGATGGGGCGGCTCGTCGCCGCCCATGACTGGTCGGCCACCCCGCTCGGGCCGATCGACACATGGCCGCAGACCCTCGCCACAGCCGTTGGTATCTGCCTGTCGTCCCGGTTCCCCATGCTGGTCTCCTGGGGCCCGGACCTGCGCATGATCTACAACGACGCCTACCTCGTGCTCTTGGGCCAGGCGAAGCACGCTGATGCCCTCGGGCAGCCGGTCGGACACGTGTGGCCCGAGGTGTGGGACGTCATCGCGCCGATGTTCTCCGGAGTCATGTCCGGTGCGCCCGCGACGTGGTCCGAGGACCAGTGCCTCGTGGTCGACCGGCGCGGCTTCCTCGAGGAGGCCTTCTTCACCTGGACGTACGGCCCGATCCACGGCCCGGACGGCACGGTCGAGGGCGTGCTCAACGTGGCCGTCGAGACCACCGACACAGTGGTGGCCGACCGCCGGGCGCGCAGCGCAGCCGAGCTCGTCGCGGCCCTTGCCGGGGCCGAGGACGCGTCCGGCGTGCGCGCCGCCGTGCACCGGACCATGGGTGCGGACCCGGCCGACCACCTGTCGGTCGACCTCGTGCTCGCCGGTGACCAGAGTCGCGATCGAAGCACCCGGGGCCTGCGGTCGGTCGCGGTGCGCGAGCCAGGCAGCACCGAGGCAGTCGGGTGTCTCGTCGTCGAGCCCAACCCGCTCCGACCGTGGGATGCGAGCCTGGAGCGACACGTGGAGACCTGCGCAACGCACGTGGCGACCGCGCTCGCCAGACTGCAGCGGCTCGAGGAGGAACGCCGACGGGCCAGCGCCCTGGCCGACCTCGACGCCGCGAGGTCGACCTTCTTCGCGAACGTGAGCCACGAGCTGCGCACCCCCCTGACGCTGGTCGCGGGCCCGGCGCACGACGCTCTCGAGGACGTCCGGACCCCGTTGCCGGACGTCCATCGCGAACGGCTCTCCCTCATCGAGCGCAACAGCGGCCGGCTCATCTCCCTCGTCGACCGGCTCCTGGACCTGACCAGGCTCGAGGCGGGTGTCGTGCAGCCGCACCCGTCCGAGGCCGACGTCTCGGCCGTGACCCGAGGCCTCGCCGACGGGTTCCGCCCGGCGGCCGCCCGAGCCGGTCTGACGCTCTCGGTGTCGTCCGCCGACCTGCCGACCGCGGCCTACCTCGACGTGGAGATGTACGAGCGGATCGTGCTCAACCTGCTCTCGAACGCGGCGAAGTTCACCGTCGAGGGCTCGATCTCGGTCGTGCTCCGATCCGTTGGCGACGGCTTCGAGGTCAGCGTGTCCGACACCGGTGTCGGCATCGCGGCCGAGGACGTGGAGCGGATCTTCCAGCGCTTCCAGCAGCTCGCGCCGGCGACCGGACCGTCGCGTGGCGGTGGCGCCGGCATCGGGCTGTCCCTCACCCGCGAGCTCGCCGAGCTCATGGGTGGCCGGATCACGGTCCGGTCCGAGCCCGGCGTCGGCAGCACCTTCTCGGTCGAGCTGCCGATGACGATGCCGACCCCGCCCACGGACGGGAGCCACGGGCAGTCGATCACGCACCGCCCGCTCGAGTCGTTCATCGACGAGGTCACCCTCCAGACGGCCGCGGCCGATCCTGCCGCCGACACGGCGGCCGGCACGAGGGCTGGCACGGCGGCTGGCACGGCGGCTGGCACGGCGGCCGGCACCAAGCCCTGCCTGCTCGTCGTCGAGGACCATCCTGACCTGCGGAGATACCTCGTCGACGCCCTCGAGGACTACTACGAGGTCACCTCGGCGGCCGATGGCCTGCAGGGGCTGGCCCTGGCCCGTACTCGCCGCCCCGATGTCGTCCTTGCCGACGTGATGATGCCTCGCCTCGACGGCAACGCCCTGGTCCATGAGCTGCGGGCGGACCCGGCGACGGCCGAGGTCCCCGTCGTGCTGCTGTCCGCCCTCGCCGGTGCCGAGGCACGGGTGAGCGGCATCGAGGGCGGCGCCGACGACTATCTCGTCAAGCCGTTCGGCCTGTCCGAGCTGCGAGCCCGCCTCGGCGCGGTCCTGCGCCGGCCGGCCCAGCATGACCAGGAGGCGCGCGAGCGCCGGGACCGGGCCGCGTCCCTGGCCTCAGAGCTCGAAGCGGCCGCCGACCTCGAGCAGGTCGTCGTCGCCGCGGTCGCCGGGTTCAGCGTCCTGTTCGACGGAGCCGCCGCCGTGCGGGTCACGGCCGGCGAGGCCGACCTGCTCTTCACGCTCGATGGGGTCGCGGACCCCCAGAGCCTGCCTGGCGGCATACGGGACCTGTTGTCTCCTGCCGCCCAGCCCGCCCGGGTGCGGGCGCACGAGGTCGCGGGTGAGCCCGACCCGGTCCGTACCGGCCTCCTGCTCACCCCGTCGAGCGCGTCGTCGACGTGCCGGGTCTGGGTGCAGTTCCGCGCGGTCCGCCTCGTGAGCGTGGACGAGGCGATCGTCGGCGACCTGCTCGCCCGGAGCTTCGCCCACGCGGTCGACCGTGTGCTCGCCCGGCGGGACGCGGACGCCAGGGAGCTGCAGCTGCAGCAGGCGATCGAGAGCCACCGGTCCATCGGCCACGCGGTCGGAGTGCTCATCGAGCGGCACAAGGTGACGGCCGTCCAGGGCTTCGAGATGCTCCGGCAGGCATCCCTGCACCGGAACATCAAGCTGCGCGAGCTCGCGAGGCGCGTGGTCGAGACCGGCGAGGAGCCCATGCAGGCCTGACCCCACGCATGCGGGCACGCTCGCTGGAGGTCAGCCGACCCGGGGCCGTCCCGCGCGCTCCGCCAGCGCCGGCCCGGAATGGGTGGAGGCGAGGCGCTTCATCCCCTTGGCGGGCCGGATCGGCACCGGCCACTTCGGCAGCGCCGCGTCGCCGTCGCGCACGCCCCGCATCCTCCTCCTGACCAGCGGCACCACCTCCGACCGGACGAAGAGCAGCTCGTCGCCGACGGCCGCACGCCAGGGACGGCGCTCGCGGGGGCCGAGGTCCTTCACCCGCACGGTGTGCGGGATCCCGAGGGAGGCGAGCACGAAGGCCGCCATCCGCTTGTGCCCTTGGCGCGACATGTGGATCTTGTCGAAAGCCCAGAGCCGGGGGTCGTCGTACTCCCGCATCAGGGTGTGGTCGAGCAGCACCGCACCGTGCTCCTCGGCCAGCCGACGCACGGCGTCGTTGAAAGCCAGGATCCGGCGGCGCAGCGGTTCGAGCAGGAAGGTCGTCCTCGTGTCGAACGTGGTGAAGACGAGGACCTGGGCACCGCTGTCAGCCAGTCTGACGAGCGCCGCCTCGTACCGTTGCACGAGCCCGTCCATGTCGGTGCGCAGGGACAGGATGTCGTTGCCGCCCGCGTAGAACGAGACGAGCGTGGGCTCCAACGCCAGAGCCGGCTCGAGCTGGTCGGCGACCACCTCGTCGAGCAGCTTGCTGCGGATCGCGAGGTTGGCATACTCCCACCGCTTGTCGTCGCGGCCCAGCTCCTTGGCGACCCGGTCTGCCCATCCGCGAAACCCATTGGGGTAGAGGAGGTTCGGGTCCCCCACTCCCTCTGAGAAGGAGTCGCCGACCACTACGAAACGCCCCGCCACCGGGTCACTGTCTCCCGAGGGCCCACCTCCGGCGCAAGGGTGTTGCGTCGATCGTCGACGAGTGTTCGCCGAGCTGTCGGCTGGCCGTCATGTCGACGCTGGCCTCCTTGCGTGCGTCCGACCGTATGGTGCCGGTCGTGAGCAGGTTCGTCGCGCTGGGCGACTCCCTCACCGAGGGGGTGGGCGACCCGCACCCGAGCTGCCCCAACGGCTTTCGCGGCTGGGCCGACATCGTCGCGGCGCGACTCGCGGTCCGTGAACCGAGCACCGAGTACGCGAACCTCGCCCTCCGCGCGAAGCGCACCGTCGATCTTGCCGCGGAGCAGGTCGAACCGGCGATCGCGATGCGCCCCGACGTCGTCACCATCTGGGCCGGCGGCAACGACCTGCTCCGTCCGGTGCTGCGTCGCGACGAGGTCCTCGACCCGCTCGAGGACGCCGTATGCCGTGTGGCCGGGACCACTGCCCACGTCGTCCTGCTCACCGGCTGGGCTCCCATCGTCTCCCTGGTGCTTCGACCGGTCCGTGCGCGGGTCTCTATGTTCGACAACGGGATTCGCGAGATTGCCCGGCGCCACGGCGCGACCCTGCTCGATCTTGCGTCGCTGGCGGACTGGAACCACCCGGCGCTCTGGTCGGCCGACCGGGTGCACCCCTCGCCCGGAGGGCACGCACGCATCGCGGACGCGGTAGGGCAGCTCCTCGGACTGGCGCCATCGGCGGGTGTGGCCGCGCCCCGTCTGCACGGCGCGGCGCCCCGGCTCCGGGACGGCATACCGGCTCAGCGTGCCGGCTACGCCCAGTGGTGGCACGACGAGCGGGCGTGGTGGCTCGACCATGCGGCACCACATGTGCGCAGGTGGGTCGCGCGGACCTCGTCCCGGGAGCAGGTCCAGCCCAAGTGGGCCGTGCCCGTGCGGCCGGCGACCGCATTCGCGTGGCGTGAGGGCGCCGAAGCGGTTCACGAGCCGGCCGACGTTGCCTAGTCTGGCTGGGTGGACCACAGGGAGGGGGGCGGCAACCCGGCCGAGCGAGAGCACCTGCTGGTGTTTCCCGACCGCGACGTCGCCGAGGAGATCGCAGACGACCTGGACTCCGAAGGCTTCGCGGAAGTGCACGTGGTGCGCGAAGCCCTTGCAGGAGAAGACGACTCGGACGACCACGAGTGGGCGGTGTACGTGCGCACCCCTGACGACGAGGCGTATGCCGCCCGCTTCGAGGCGCTGGCCGAGGAGAACGATGGGTGGTACGACCCCGACCCGAACGCGTGACGATCCCAGCGGTCCGCTCCGAAAGTTGAGCGGAATAGACTCAACTGTTGCTCGGTTGTCGCCAACGATCTTCATTCCCGACCAGGAGGACGCATGGACCTACAGCTGACCAACAAGGCGCAGGAGGCGTTCGCGCAGGCCGCGACGACCGCCGCCGGCAAGCACCACCCGAACATCGAGCCGGCTCACCTGCTGCTCGCGTTGGCAGCCCAGTCCGGCACCACCACCCCCGCGCTGCTCCAGACGGCGGGCTCGAGCGTGGCGCTGGCCACGGAGACGGCCGAGAAGGCGATGGCCGCGCTGCCCCAGGTCACCGGGGGAGCCCAGCAGCCCCAGCTCTCCCGCACCGCCCTCTCCGCGATCCAGCAGGCGCAGCAGTACATGACGGCGATGGGCGACTCCTATGTCTCGACCGACCACCTGCTGCTCGCGCTCGCGCGCACAGGGCAGTTCGCCCTCGACGCCGACGCGATCGAGAAGGCCATCCCGCAGCTGCGCGGCGGCCGCCCTGTCACGTCTGACAACCCGGAGGGCACCTACGAGGCCCTCGCCAAGTACGGCACCGACCTCACCGCCCGTGCCCGTGAGGGCAAGCTCGACCCCGTGATCGGGCGTGACGCCGAGATCCGCCGGGTCGTCCAGGTGCTCTCGCGACGCACCAAGAACAACCCCGTCCTCATCGGCGAGCCAGGAGTCGGCAAGACCGCGGTCGTCGAGGGCCTCGCCCAGCGCATCGTCGAGGGCGACGTGCCCGAAAGCCTGCGCGACAAGACGCTCTACTCGCTCGACCTCGGTGCGATGCTCGCTGGGGCGAAGTACCGCGGCGAGTTCGAGGAGCGGCTCAAGGCCGTGCTCGACGAGATCACCGGCTCGGACGGGCAGATCATCACCTTCATCGACGAGCTGCATACAGTCGTCGGCGCGGGCGCCGGTGGCGAGGGCGCGATGGACGCGGGCAACATGCTCAAGCCGATGCTCGCCCGTGGTGAGCTGCGGCTCGTCGGGGCGACCACGCTCGACGAGTACCGCCAGCACATCGAGAAGGACGCCGCACTCGAGCGGCGGTTCCAGCAGGTCTTCGTCGGCGAGCCCTCGGTCGAGGACACCATCGCCATCCTGCGGGGGCTGAAGGAGCGCTACGAGGCCCACCACAAGGTGACCATCGCCGACTCGGCGCTCGTGGCGGCCGCGTCTCTGTCGGACCGGTACATCAGCGGACGACAGCTGCCGGACAAGGCGATCGACCTCATCGACGAGGCCGCGTCCCGGCTGCGCATGGAGATCGACTCGAGCCCCGTCGAGATCGACGAGCTCCGCCGCACCGTCGACCGGCTCAAGATGGAGGAGTTCGCGCTCGAGCAGGAGACCGACGACGCCTCGCGGGAACGGCTCGAGCGGCTGCGCAAGGACCTCGCCGACAAGTCCGAGGAGCTCGCCGCGCTGACCGCTCGCTGGGAGGCCGAGAAGGCCGGGCTCAACGCGGTCGGCGACCTCAAGGCGCGCATCGACGACCTGCGGACCCAGGCCGACCGGCTGCAACGCGAGGGCGACCTCGGCGCCGCCTCGAAGATCCTCTACGGCGACATCCCGGCTCTCGAGAAGGACCTCGAGCTCGCCCAGGAGCGCGAGGCCCGAGCCGTCCACGACGAGGAGCCGATGGTCAAGGAAGAGGTCGGCGCCGACGACATCGCGGAGGTCATCTCGGCCTGGACCGGGATCCCGGCCGGCCGACTGCTCGAGGGCGAGACCGAGAAGCTGCTGCACATGGAGCAGCACATCGGCGCCCGGCTCATCGGGCAGGCCGAGGCCGTCCGCGCGGTGTCGGACGCCGTCCGCCGCACGAGGGCCGGCGTGTCCGACCCGAACCGCCCGACCGGGTCGTTCCTGTTCCTCGGCCCGACCGGCGTCGGCAAGACCGAGCTCGCCAAGAGCCTGGCCGACTTCCTGTTCGACGACGAGCGCGCGATGGTCCGCATCGACATGTCGGAGTACTCCGAGCGCCACGCCGTCGCCCGCCTCATCGGCGCGCCCCCGGGCTACGTCGGCTACGAGGAGGGCGGCCAGCTGACCGAGGCCGTGCGACGCCGGCCCTACTCCGTCGTGCTGCTCGACGAGGTCGAGAAGGCGCATCCCGAGACGTTCGACATCCTGCTGCAGGTGCTCGACGACGGCCGGCTGACCGACGGGCAGGGACGCACCGTCGACTTCCGCAACGTCATCCTCGTCATGACCAGCAACCTCGGGTCCCAGTTCCTCGTCGACCCGACGCTGAGCCCGGACGAGAAGCGCGAGGAGGTCATGGCGGTCGTCCGCACGGCGTTCAAGCCCGAGTTCCTCAACCGGCTCGACGAGATCGTCGTGTTCGACGCGCTGAGCCGGGACGACCTCGCCCACATCGTCGACCTGCAGGTGCGCTCGTTCGCGACGCGCCTGTCGGACCGCCGGATCACCCTCGATGTCTCCGACGCCGCGCGGCAGTGGCTGGCGAGCAGGGGCTACGACCCGGCGTACGGTGCGCGGCCGCTGCGGCGGCTCGTCCAGCGCGAGATCGGCGACCGCCTTGCCCGGGCGCTGCTGGCGGGTGACGTCCGCGACGGCTCGACCGTGCAGGTCGACGTCGACGACACCGGCGAGGCCCTGACCCTGCACTGACCATGACGCGTGGGACCAAGCGTTCACTCGACTGGGGTCTGTGCTGGTCGAGTGAGCGCCCCGTCGCTCCTGTCACTCCTGTCCCGTGTGTCCCGTGACGGGTGGGACCAGGCGCTCACTCGACGTGGGAGTGGGTCAGCTGGTGATGTCCTTGCCGGCGAACCGTGACCACGCGAGGAGCCAGAACACGACGGCATACCCGAGGTCGACCCACAGGCCACGGGCCACGTTGTCCCAGAAGGGCGGGTCGCGCATGATGTCGGCGAACGCGCCCCACTGGTCGACGATGAGCCACGGATGGAGCCAGGAGATCTGCGGCACGGAGTCCGCGATCCACGACAGGATCGTGAAGATCATCAGCGCGACGGTCGCGGCCAGGGGCTGCTCGGTGAGGGTCGAGATGAACAGCCCGACGGCGCCGAGGGCGGCGAGCCCCGCGGCGACGTAGAGGCTGACCAGCACGACCCGCCACACCGCGGCCCCGAACGACAGCTCGGTGCCGGACAGCGTCGGCATGTCGCCGGTGCCGAAGAGCGCGATCCCGATGATCGCCCCGGCGACCGTCACCACTGCCACGCCCCAGAGCGCGCCGATGACGAGCGCGGCGTACTTGACCGCGAGCAGGCGGGTGCGCCCGACCGGGACGGTGAGCAGGTAGCGCAGCGTCCCGAGGTTCGCCTCGCCCGCCACCGAGTCGCCGGAGAGCATCGCGATGGCCAGAGGCAGGAACAGGCCGATCTCGACGCCGAGGGCCGCGATCGGGACGAAGAGCCCGTTCGAGGTGATCGACGAGAGGAAGTCGGGGCCACGTCCTTCGCGGGGCGTGGAGATCCGCACGGCGACGGCCATGAGGATCGGCACCGCCGCGAGGACGAGCAGCCCCATCTGGTTGCGACGGCGTCCGGCGATGAGCCGCAGCTCCGACCGAAGGAGCCGGGTCGAGAAGGTGCGTCGGCGAGGTGCTGCGGCTATGGGCTCGACCGGTGCGACGCTCTCAACCGCTGACATCGAAACCCTCCCCGGTGAGCGCGACGAACAGGTCTTCGAGGCTCGGGCTCGTCACGGTGAACTCCTTGACGCCGACGCCGCCCTCGACGAGCGCGGACACGATCTTCTCAGGTGCGACTCCGTCAGGCGTCCCCCTGACGCCGCCCGGCACGGTTTCGACCGCGATCAGCCCGAGCTCGCCGAGGATGCGCGCCGCCTCGCCTGGCTGGTCGGTGAGGACCCGCGCGACGGGCGCGGCGCCGCCCCTGACTTCGGTCGACGAACCCTGAGCGACGAGGCGTCCCTCGCTCATGACGCCGAGGTGGGTGCACATCTGCTCGACCTCCGACAGCAGATGGCTCGACACGAAGACGGTCGCCCCCTCGGACGCGAGCGAGGCGACGAGGTGACGGACCTCGCGAGTCCCTTGTGGGTCAAGGCCGTTCGTCGGCTCGTCGAGGACGAGCAGCTCGCGGGGGACGAGCAGCGCAGCCGCGATGGCCAGGCGCTGACGCATCCCGAGCGAGTAGGCGCGGTAGCGCTTTCCCGCCGCGGCGAGCAGCCCGACCCGGTCGAGGGCCGCATCGACCCGCGTGGCGGTCGTGTGCGGGTCGGCGGTCAGGTCGGCGGCGTCCAGACGCCGCAGGTTGGCCCGGCCGGACAAGTAGGGGTGGAAGGCAGGACCCTCGACGAGCGACCCGACCCGCGGCAGGACGGCCTGCGCCGAGCGCGGGATCGGTTGTCCCAGAAGGGTGCTCGTGCCCTCGGTCGGACGCACCAGGCCGAGGAGCATCCGGATCGTGGTCGTCTTGCCGGACCCGTTGGGCCCGAGGAAGCCGTAGACCGACCCCCTCGGGACCACCAGGTCGACACTGTCGACGGCCGCCTTGTCCCGGAAGCGTTTCGTCAGTCCGTGCGTCGTGATCGCGAGATCACGGGCGGGGGCCGAAGCGGCTCGCGCCTCGGTCACTTCGCCGCCAGTGCGGCATACAGCTGGTCGGGTGCCACCGCGCCCACCGCCACGCGCCCGTCGTCGGTGATGACCGCCGAGAAGAGCGTGCCTTCGAGGACGTGGCCGCTGCCCCAGGTGCCCGACGTCGTCGGGAGCGCCTTGAGTATGCCGTTCAGCTGCCTCGTGAGGTCACCCGCAGGTCCCGAGGACCCCGAGCCCGATGCGCCCGATGTGCCGGTCGCGGTCGAGAACGGCGCCACGACAACGGTGCTCCAGCCGGACCCGACCACCTTGACCTGCGAGGCGGCCTTGACCGCATCGGCAGAGGACAGGCCCTTCAGCGGAGCGGCGTTGGTGGCGGCGGCCGACTTCTTGAGGCTGTCCGACTGAGTGACGGTCGTGCCCGCCGGAGGGGTGAACTCGAACTGTCGCGCCTCGGGCTTCGAGAAGTCGACCGAGGTGAAGCCGACCTCGAAAGCAGGGTTGGACAGCTTGGTCGAGAAGACCTGGACCCGGAGCGGAACGTGCTTCTCGGCGTCGATGGCGATGCGGACCGACGCGACCCGGGTCGTCTTCGACTTCGGGGTGAGCACGAGCTCGTAGGCCGAGCGGCCGGCGACCGAGGCGGTGCCCGAGGTCGTCACGGTCGTGTCGTTGCCCATGGCAGCCATCGCAGCTGCCGCGGCGGAGTCCGGTGTCGAGGGAAGTCCGGTGGCCAACCCGCCCGGGAGCCCCTTGGGCTTGCCGGTCGACGTGCCGTCGGGAGCGTTGTCCTTGGCGCCGAGCGCGTGGTGCACTGCGGTCTTGTCGGCGCTGGACCACAGCCACAGGTCGCTGCCGTTGCGGATGACATCGGACTCGCCGCTCGTCCCGACGAGAGCGAGCCGTTGCCGGGTCGGGCCGTCGAGCCAGATGCGCCAGGTGTGCGTGCCGGACACGAGCGAGCTGAGGGAGCTGCTCGCCGCGCCGGATCCGCCCGGTCCACCCGAGCCGCCTCCTGTGAGGCTCGGGAGCTGGGGCAGCCCGAGGTCGGACGTCTGCACGACCGTCCCGGACAGGCTCGACACGTCGGCCGACCGGACGTCGGCGACGAGCTGCATGGGGGTGCGCGGTGGGAGGCCGGCGTCGGCGGTCGCGTTCTGGTTGATGGCGAGCGCGGTGGCGCCGATGACCCCGACTGCTGCGACGGGCAGGCCCCAGCGCGCTGCTGGGTGTTCGGTGAAGATGCTCATAGGCACATCGTGCTCCGGGTCGCCTGAGAGACCACTGAGACCGGTGATGCGACGCGGCGCTGCCGATCCGGCCACACCGTGACATCGTGACGGTGTGCGGGTGCTCTTGGTCGAGGACGAGGCGCGGATGGCCGCGGCGCTGGTGCGCGGCCTGGCGGCCGAGGGCTTCGTGGTCGACCACGTCGGGGACGGGCTCTCCGGTCTCGAGGCGGCACGGTTCGGCGCCTATGACGTCGTCGTGCTCGACATCATGCTTCCGCGGATGTCGGGCTACACGGTGGTGAAGACGCTTCGCGCCGAGGAGAACTGGGTCCCAGTCCTGCTTCTGACGGCCAAGGACGGCGAGTACGACGAGGCCGACGGGCTCGACTACGGCGCCGACGACTATCTCACCAAGCCCTTCTCGTTCGTGGTCCTCGTCGCCCGGCTGCGAGCGCTGCTGCGACGTGACCCGGCGCCACGCCCGGTCGTCCTGCGGGCGGCGGGGGTCGAGCTCGACCCGGCCACGCATCGGGTCGAGGTCGAGGGTGCCGAGGTGCCGCTCGCGCCGCGCGAGTTCCTCCTGCTCGAGCACCTCATGCGCGCCGACACCGCCGTCGTGCCGAAGGAGGACCTCCTCGAGAAGGTGTGGGGCGACCTCGACGACGCGAACGTCGTCGAGGTCTATATCGGCTACCTTCGCCGCAAGCTCGGCCGGTCGCGCATCGAGACCGTGCGCGGCGTGGGCTACCGGATGGCACGATGACCGCGGCCCGTCGCGGCGCACGCCTCACGGGCCGGCTCGCGAGGCTCAGCCTCCGCGCGCGGCTGTTGCTCGTCGGTCTGGTCGGCGTCGCCGGCGCCCTCCTCATCGGAGGGGTGCTCATGTATGCCGTCCTGACCGGATCGCTCAGCCGCTCGGTCGAGGGGGCGGCCCGGTCCAGTGCGGAACAGGTGGCCATGCTCGTCGGCGCCGGTCGGGTGCCTGACCCCGTGCCGGTGTCCGGCGCCCAGGTGCTCCAGGTCCTCGACTCGCAGGGCCGGGTCGTCAGCGGGTCCGTCACGGCGGACCGGCTCACGCCTCTGGTCACCCCCGACGAGCTGCGACAGGCGCTGGCGGGGGAGTCAGTCGTGGTGCCGGGGAGCCGGTCCGGGCTGGCGGGGCGCCTTCAGGTCGCCGCGGTGGACGCGCGGCCCGAGGGCGGCAACGGGACGGCATACAGCGTCGTCGCGGCGGCCCCGACCGCCGACATCGAGCAGAGCGCGCGGACCCTGCGCTGGCTGCTGCTCGCGATCTTCCCGCTGCTGCTCGCCGTCCTCGCGCTCATCGCCTGGCGGGTCATCGGCGCGGCACTCGCGCCGGTGGAGGCGCTTCGCCGCGGGGCTGAGCGCATCGACGAGTCGTCGTCGGACACGGAGCGGCTCCCGGTGCCCCCGACCGACGACGAGGTGAGCGCCCTCGCCGCGACCCTCAACGCCATGCTCGACCGGATCGCCACAGCCCGCCGCAAGCAGCGGGCCTTCGTCGCGGACGCAGCCCACGAGCTGCGCAGCCCGCTCGCGAGCATGCGCACCCAGCTCGAGGTCGCCCAACGGCTCGGCGAGGGAGGAGACGTGCCCGCGGACGTCCTGCCCGACGTCGAACGTCTCTCCGCCGTCGTCAACGACCTGCTGCTGCTCGCGCGCGCCGACGACGCCGCAGCCAACGCGACGGGTCGCCGCGACGTCACGGTCGACGTCGCGGCGCTGCTCGTCCACGTGCACGGGCGCTACTCGGCGGCCCGGGTGTCGGTGCGGGTTGCTCCCGGCCTCGCGAGCCGGAGCGTCAACGCGCGCGTGGACGAGGAGGACCTCGTGCGGGCCCTGGTCAACCTCGTCGACAACGCCGTGCGTCACGCACAGACCACCGTCGTGCTGGACGCCGCGGCCGTCGGACATCGGGTCGAGGCGAGCGTGACCGATGACGGCAGCGGGATACCCGTCGCCGAGCGCGAACGTGTCTTCGACCGGTTCACGCGCCTCGACGAGGGCCGGGACCGCGACAGCGGGGGCACCGGCCTGGGCCTTCCGATCACGCGAGCGCTGGTGCGACGGTGGGGTGGAGACGTGCGCCTCGAGGACGCGAGGCCGGGCGTCCGGGCCGTGGTCACGCTCCCCGCAGTAGAGCGAGAGGGTCCGGCCCGGACCTAGCGGCGGTTGAATACCTCAGCGTCCCAGCCGAACTCGATCGCAGCATCGACGTTCTCCGCGCGGTCGTCCGTGAACCACACCTCGTGTCTTGGGATCTCGCGGCCAAGGTCGGCCTCGATGGCCTCATGGGCGGCGGCATAAGCGAGCGGGTCCGGCTTGGCGACGCCGAAGTCAGCGCTGTTGAGCAACCCGTCGAGGAGGTGCGTGACGCCGAGCAGCTCGAGCTCCTCGGGGACGTAGTCGGTGCCGTTGGTGAAGACGTAGGTCCGGCGGCCGCCGGCGCGCAGCGCGCTGAGTCGCTCGACGGTCTCCTCGACGACGGTGCCGCGATGGGCCCGCCACGCCTGCATGTGCTCACGCACCCGGCCGGGCTCGGGCACGATCTCCTCCAGCGCGTCGCAGATCGCGGCGAACCACGCCTCGAACGTCTGCTGTCCCGTGATCGTCGGGAGCAGCAGATCCGGTCGAAACGCGGTCGCCGCGACCTGGCCACTCGGGAGCCCGAGCGCTTCCTCGATCACCGGGTTGGCGTCACCCGGGGCGAAGTCTCGGACGACTCCATCGAGGTCGAAGATGTACGCGGTGTGCTCCCTCACACGGTCTGGTGCGGTGCGTCGTGGGGGCGGCCACGCGTCTCGGCGGGCCGGGCCGGGGGCTCGTCGGCTGACGTCGCTGAGGTCTCGGCGTCGGCCGGAGCCTCCTTGGTCCAGGCCGTGCGCTGGTCGTCGGCCTCGGCCTCGGAGTCGGCCGAGCTGGTCGCGTCGGTCGCGATCGCACCTCGAGAGGCGCCGCTCTCCTGGCCGCGCGCTGCATCGGCCTCCTGGCTGCGCGCCGCATCGTCCGCAGTGCCGCTGGTACGCCCAGTGCCCTCGGTGCTCTCGGCCCTCTCGGCGCGAGTGCGCTGGTAGCCCTGGTCGCCGAACGCGCCCGCTCCCGCAGCCCCTGCGCCGGCAGCCCCTGCAGCCCCTGCGCCGGAGGCGCTCTCGCGGTGGCTCAGCTCGGCCTCGCGCTGGTCCAGGCCCTCGTGGCGGGCCGCGAGCTCGGCCTCCCGCCGACGCAGGTCCTCGTCACGGAGCCCCGCCTCCTCGAAGCGGCGGTCGTGCTCGAGACGGTCGGACGCCGATCGCTCCTCGAGCTCGGCGACACGGGAGTCCTCACGCTCCAGCCGGCGGGCACGTGCGCGGCGGCGTGCCGACGCAGTGAGCAGTGCCCATCCGAGCGCGAACAGCAGCATGGCGAGCACGCCGTAGCCGACGAGCTCGAGAGGGGTCGCCTCGCGGGAGAACCCGAACGCGGTCACCGTGGTGGTGGCCGTGAGTGCGTGGGTGCCCACGTACGCGTAGACGCCGGCTCCGATCCCAGCCAACAGGAGGATCACACCGAGCAGGGCCATAGGAAATGCTCCTTTGTCATGGGCGGGGGGCCCCCGCCACGGAATCCTTCGACAGTAGCCATACCCGTTGTCGCGATGTGCTCTCCGCGCAGCCGACCTGAGACCGGGCTCCGTTAGCCTGACGCCCATGCGCATCACCGGAAAGCTCGCGGCGGCCACCCTGTCGGCGGTCTGTGCCCTGTCCCTTGCCGCCTGCTCCGGCGACTCGCAGGACCCCACTCCGACGCAGTCCGTGCTCTCCCCGGCGCAACAGCTCGCGGCGGCGAAGGCGAAGGTCGACGGCTCGCCGTCGGTGCACCTCAAGCTCGAGAGCGCGAACGTGCCGGACGGTGCGTCGGGTGTCGTCTCGGCCGACGGCTGGGGCAAGCACCCGCCCGCCTTCAAGGGCACCTTCAAGGTCATGCTCAAGGGGATCCAGGCCGACGCGGAGATCACCTCGCTGGACGGTGAGGTCTACGCCAAGCTCCCGCTCATCCCCGGCACGAACAAGATCGATCCCAAGGCGTTCGGGCTGCCCGACCCCGCGGTCCTCTTCTCGCCCGACAAGGGCCTGACGACGCTGCTGACCGCCACGACGTCTCCGGTCGCGGGCGACAAGGTGCGGGTCGGCAGCGAGGTGCTCTCGACGATCAAGGGCACCCTGCCGGGCAAGGCGGTCACCGACCTGTTCCTCATCGGCGACCCCAACGGCACCTTCGACGTGACGTACGGCCTGACCGACTCGGGCGAGCTGCGGCAGGTGACGCTGACCGGGCCGTTCTTCGGGCCGGGGACCACGGCGACGTACACGCTGACGCTCGACCAGTACGGCCAGCCCGTGACGATCACCAAGCCCTGACGCCTCAGTGACCACCCCAGACGGCGGCCGCCACCGGCTCGGCCTGCTTGCCGCGGCGTCCGCGGCGGTCGCGCTCGCAGCGGCCGACACCTATGTGGTCGTCCTCGCGCTGACCGACATGATGGCCGGCGTCGGGATCGGCATCGACGCGCTTCAGCGTGCAACCCCGATCATCTCGGGGTTCCTACTGGGCTACATCGCGGTGCTGCCGCTCATCGGGCGCCTCTCCGACCTGCTGGACCGGCGGCGCATCCTGCTCGGCTGCCTCGTCGTGTTCGTCGTCGGCTCGGCGATCACGGCGCTCGCGGTCGAGATGCCGGTCCTCGTGACCGGCCGCGTGCTCCAGGGGGTCGGCGGCGGCGGCCTCGTTCCGGCGACGCTGGCCCTGGTCGCCGACCTGTGGCCCGCGGACCGGCGCGGCACGCCACTCGGGGTCGTGGGCGCCGTCCAGGAGCTGGGCTCCGTGCTCGGGCCGGTCATCGGGGCGCTCATCCTCACGTGGTCCGGCTGGCGGGCGATCTTCTGGTTCAACGTGGCCGCAGCCCTCGTCCTGTATGCCGTCATCCGCCTTCTCGGCGCCCCAGCTCCCCCCATGTCGAGTGGCCACCCCACCCCACCAGCCCCGGCCCAGACCATGTCGAGTGGCCACCCCACCCCACCAGCCCCGGCCCAGACCATGTCGAGTGGCCACCCCACCCCACCAGCCCCAGCTGCCGGAGCCACGCGGGTGACGAGGCGGCCACTCGACGTGGCGGTGTGGTCGGTGGCTGTCATCGGTGTCGCGGCCCTCGGGCTCGCCCTGGCGGCTCCCGACTCCCTGGTCAGCGATGTCACGCTCGGTGCACCCTTCGTCCCCTTTGCGGGTGAGTCTCGGGTGATGACCCCGATCGCCATGGTCGGGCTCGGGCTGCTGCTCCTCCTCGCGGTGGTGACCGCCCCTCGATGGTGGGCGGTCCTGCGTCGGGCCGACCTGGTCGGCGCGACGCTCGTCGCCATCGCACTCGGGAGCCTCGTGCTCACGTTTGCGTCCTCCGACCCGGAGAAGGAGGTCGTCGGTCCGCTCGGCTACAGCCTGCTCCCGGTCGGGGCGGCTGCGCTCGTCGCCTTGGTGTGGTGGCATCGTCGGGCCGCCGACCCGCTCATCCCCCACGGCGTCGTCGGTGCTCGCGGCGTCCGGGCGTTCGTGGTCAGCCTGCTCGTCGGGGCGGCCCTGGTCGCCATCGTCGTCGACGTGCCACTGCTGGCCAGGCTCACCGACACCTACGACGAGACCGGCGCGGCGCTCGTCCTCGTCCGCTTCCTGCTGGCCGTCCCGGTCGGCGCGCTGCTCGGGGGCTGGTCGCTGCGGTGGGCCGGCGACGGCCCGGTTGCCGGGGGCGGACTGCTTCTCGCGGCCGCCGGGACGTTCGTCATGTCCCGCTGGACGCTCGAGTCGGTCGTCGACGTCGTCCCGACGACGGTCGTGCTCGTCGCGGTGGGCCTGGGGGTCGGGCTGGCGCTGGCACCGGTCAACAACGCGGCGCTGGCCGACTCACCGCATGATGCGCACGGGGTGGCCAGCGCGCTCGTCGTCGTCGCTCGGATGGTCGGGATGGTCGTCGGGCTCGCCCTGCTGACCTCGATCGGGCTCAACCGCTACTTCGAGACCGTTCGCCACCTCCCGAACCCGCTCGACACCGACGCGCTCATCGGGGCTGGTGTCGTCCAGGTCCAGACGGTCTTTCTCGGCGGGTCGGTCGCCGCCCTGGCCGGGGCGCTGGTCGCCTTCACCCTCGGGTCACGCCGCAACGTCGAGGCAACGACCGCCGACGAACCCCGGTTCGTCGGGCTCTGACCCCGGCCGGTGCAGGGTCAGGCCGTCGCTGCCGACCGTGCGAGCGAGCGCAGGGCCTCGGCGATCTCGTCCGTCGCCTCGTAGGTCAGCATGTGCCCAGCGGCCGGCAGCTCGGTGTACGACGCGTGCGGCAGCGCGAGCCACAGAGCCCGCGCCCGCTCGGACGGCGTCAACGTGTCCCGGCGGCCCGCGACGATCGCCACCGGCACCTCCGACAGCGCAGGCAGCGCCTCGCGCAGGTCGACGTCCTGCAGGGCCGAGTAGAACGCCCCGAACGTCGTCAGGCGCGTGCTGGCGACCTGCCGCATCGTCGCATCGACGTCGTCCTCGTCGGCTTCCTCACCGAAGAGCAGCGCCCGCTGGGACTTCACCTTCACGGCGCGCCCGTGCGGCAGCGGCATACCTCTGGCGAGCAGTCGCATGAGGGCAGCCTCGCTGCGGCTCGGCTCCAGCTCGAGCCCGTGGTATGCCGTCGACACGAGGAGCGCGCCACGCACCCGCGCGGTGAGCTCGCTCGCGAACTGGGCGGCATACGACAGGACCGTCATGCCACCCATCGAGTGGCCGCCGAGCACCACCGGCGACGGCTCCGGCACGACGCCGCGCACGACAGCACGCAGGTCGCGGCCGAGGTGGGCGACGGAGACCGACTGAATCTCCTTGCGGGCCAAACCCATTGCCGAGCGGCCGTGACCGCGCTGGTCCCACAGGACGATCCGAACGTCTGCGTCGGCCAGCGCCGTCACGACTGGTCGCCAGCTCTCGTGGGTCAGGGTCCAGTCGTGTGCCAGCACGAGCGTAGGCGCCTCCGGCGGGGTATCTCGCCGCGCGTAGACGTGCACGGACAGCACCGCGCCGTCCGGCGTGACGATGCTGCGACGGTTCTGTTCCATCAGTCCGCGACCTCGAAGACGACCGGGGCATGGTCGGACGCGCCCTTGCCCTTGCGCTCCTCACGGTCGATCACCGCGCCGACGACGCGGCCGGCCAGCGCGGGCGAGCACAGCGCGAAGTCGATGCGCATGCCCTGCCGCTTCTGGAAGCGCAGCTGCTTGTAGTCCCAGTAGGTGAAGGTGCCAGGCTCCGAGGTGTGCGGTCGCACGACATCGACGTAGCCGGCGTCGACGACGCCCTGGAACGCGGACCGCTCACCAGGCGACGTGTGCGTCTTGTCCTCGTAGTACTCGACGCTCCACACGTCGGCATCGGTCGGAGCGATGTTCCAGTCACCGAGCATCGCGATCTGGGCGTCCGGGTCGGCCGCGAGCCAGGCCCGGCCTGCGGTCGCGAGGGCACCGAGCCAGTCGATCTTGTACCCCAGGTGCGGGTCGTCGAGAGCACGGCCGTTCGGGACGTACAGCGACCAGATCCGCACGCCCCCACACACGGCCCCGATCGCGCGAGCCTCGGACGCCACCGGGTCGCCCCAACCGGGCATCCCCTCGAAACCGACGCGCACGTCCTCGAGTCCGATGCGTGAGGCGATGGCCACACCGTTCCACTGGCTCATCCCGTGGTGCGCCACCTCGTAGCCCAGCGCGGTGAACCGGTCGAACGGGAACTGGTCCTCCCGGGCCTTCGTCTCCTGGATCGCCATGACGTCGACCTGGGCACGGCTGAGCCACGCCTCCACCCGGTCGATGCGCGACCGGATCGAGTTGACGTTCCACGTGGCGATCCGCACAGAGGGTCACCCTAATCCGCGCTGCGGCTCAGTGGCGCCTCGGGTGTGCGCCTAAGGTGTGCGCCATGACCCGCGATGCTGCATCCCGGCCCACCGCGCTCGTCACGGGGGCGAGCTCAGGTATCGGGCACGAGTTCGCCGTCCAGCTCGCCGCCCGACGCCACGACCTGGTCATCGTGGCGCGCGACGTGCCCCGCCTGGACGCGGTGGCCGCCGAGCTGCGCTCCACCTTCGGAGTCGATGTCGAGGTGCTGCCGGCCGACCTGTCTGACCGGCCGGAGCTCGGCCGCGTCGCCGATCGCCTCGCGGACCCGTCCCGGCCCGTCGACCTGCTCGTCAACAACGCCGGTTACGGCGTCAAACGGAGCTTCCTGCGCAACGACCTCGAGGTCGAGGAGCGCATGTTCGACGTGCTCACCCGGGCCGTGATGGTGCTCTCGCACGCCGCAGCCCCGGGCATGGTCGAGCGCCGGCACGGGGCGATCGTCAACGTCTCCTCCGTCGCCGGATTCCTCGCCTCAGGCTCCTACTCCGCGGCCAAGGCCTACGTCACGGTCTTCACCGAGTCCCTGGCCGGCGAGCTGCGCGGAACCGGCGTCACGGCGACGGCGCTCTGCCCGGGCTTCACCGTGACCGAGTTCCAGCAGCGCGCCGGGATCTCGAGCCCCGGCCCGAAGCTGCTCTGGCTCGACGCGAAGCAGCTGGTCAGCGACTGTCTGGACGACGTCGCCCGGGGCCGGGTCGTCTCGGTGCCGAGCGCGCAGTACAAGGCTGTCGTCGGTCTCGTGCGGCTGCTGCCGCGCTCCCTCGTGCGCAGCCAGCTCCGGATGGGCAGGCTGCCGGGTCGGCGCAACGACTGACCGCCGTGCATACGGCCCCGGTCATCCGGGGGGCAACGGCCTCGCCGGCGGGCCATACCATCGAGGCGTGACCCAGACGCCAGACACCGCCAGCCACACCGCCAGCCAGACCGCCAGTACCGACGTCGCCGCGGCGCGCGCCCGGCTGCTCGAGATCATCAAGGCCAGGGCGATCGTCCACGGCCGGGTCACGCTGTCGTCCGGCAAGGAGGCCGACTACTACGTCGACCTGCGCCGGATCTCTCTCGACGGCGAGGCGGCACCCCTCGTCGGGATCGTCATGCGCGACCTGACCAAGGACCTGTCGTATGCCGCCGTCGGTGGCCTGACGCTCGGTGCCGACCCGGTGGCGACCTCGATGCTGCACGCCGCGGCGGCGGCCGGCGAGCGCCTCGACGCGTTCGTCGTGCGCAAGGCCGGCAAGGCGCACGGGCTGCAGCAGCGCATCGAGGGCCCGTCGATCTCGGGCCGCCGGGTGCTGGTCGTCGAGGACACGACGACCACGGGTGCGTCGCCGCTCGCGGCGGTCGAGGCTGCCCGTGAGGACGGTGCCGAGGTGGTGGCGGTCGCGACGATCGCCGACCGGGCGACCGGCGCGGGCGAGCGGATCAAGGCGGAGACCGGCGTCGACTATCGGTTCGCGTACTCGCTCGAGGAGCTCGGACTCGCCTGACCCAGCGTGCGTGCGCCCTCAGAGCGCTGAGTCGGCGACCTGGACGGGGTACCCGCGCCGGAGCGCCTCGACCGTCGACGGCGGCGTCACCAGAGTGACCTTGCCGGCTCGAGGACGAGGCAGCCGGCGCCCATAGGTGTTGTCCGCCTGCCACAGCGTCAGGTACTCGTCGGCGACGACCGCCGGGCCCTGGTCGACCAGGACGAACGCGCCCGTGGGCAGCGCGGACCAGGTCGTCTCGTGCAGGCGCCGGCTGCGCGCGGCCGGGTCCCACCGCTGCTCGTGGAGCAGGCGGTCGAGGTCGCCGGCCAGCAGCCGTGGAGCGCCCTGGGCCTGCGAGACGAGGCCGCGGAACTCGGTGTATGCCGGTCTGCGGCACTCCGCGCAGGGTCGGTGTCCCGCCGAGAGGGCGACCGCCTCGTCGAGGAAGAACAACGGCGTGTAGTGCCCAGGCTCCCACTGGGCAACCCGGCGGTCCCAGAACGTCAGGGAGCACGTGATCCAGGCTTTCGTCTGGTGGTTGCGCACCACGTCACGGGTGCCGGCACCCTCGTGCAGCCGGCCGCGGTTGCCCATCCAGGCGCCCCGGCCCGGCGCAGCCACGACCTCGCCGAGCGGGCTGACGCGGTTGCGGGCGGGCGTCACTCGAGCACCTCCAGAACCACGTCGGCCGTCTCTCCCTCGTCGAGCCCTTCGGCCGTGCGGACCGCTTTCTTCACCGGCAGCACGTAGGCACCCCGCGTCGACGCGGGGAACACGGACGTCGCCCACGTCGTCCTGCCGATCGTCGCCCGCACCCGGACCGAGCCGAAGCCGCGCGGCGGCCGGGGGCGCTCGCGGATCAGCGCGGACGCGTCGTCGGACACGGTCACGAAGAACCAGCCGGACTGCGCCTCCCAGCGCCACAGCTCGGCCGAGAACCGGCACCTGAGCACGTCCGTCTCCATGCCCGCCACCCTAGGACGAACCCACGACAACGCCGTCGCTCACCGGTCTAGGATCGAGAACACTGACCACCTGATGCTGGGGGAGAACCCATGATCGTCGTCTGGATCCTGCTCGGCCTGCTCGTGCTCCTCGTCATCTTCGGCGTCGTCTCCTACAACGGGCTGATCAGCCTCCGCAACAAGGTCGAGGAGGGGTGGCGCCAGATCGATGTCGAGCTGAAGCGCCGGCACGACCTGATCCCCAACCTCGTCGAGACCGTCAAGGGGTATGCCGCGCACGAGCGGGGCACGCTCGAGGAGGTCATGCGAGCCCGGTCCGCGGCGATGGCCGGCGGCCAGTCGCCCGCCCAGGCGGCGCAGAGCGAGGGCATGCTGAGCCAGGCGCTCGGCCGGCTCATCGCCGTCGCGGAGGCGTACCCGGACCTCAAGGCGAACCAGAACTTCCTCGCGCTCCAGCAGGAGCTGACGAGCACCGAGGACCGGATCGCGTCCTCACGTCGCTACTACAACGCCCTCGTGCGCGACCTCAACACCAAGGTCGAGACGATCCCGTCCAACATCGTCGCGAACATCGCGAGCGTCCGCCGGGCGGAGTACTTCGAGACCCCCGCGTCCGAGGCTGCCGTGCCGAACATCTCGTTCGGGGACCAGGCGCCCGGCACGTTCGGCTCGACGCCGGGCGCACCCGCCGTCGGCGGGTCGACCCAGCCCGGAGCGATCGGTGGCCCGTCGACCCAGCCCGGAGCTCCGCTGCCGCAGGCTCAGGCACCGGTCGACCCGACTGCCCCCGACCCGAGCGTGGACCGGACGACGCCCAACGAGTGAGCGTGCGCGTCGCCGGAACGACGTCTCCTCTGCACCTGGTGGCCGCATCCTCGGTGCCTGGTGTGCGCCTGAGCCGACGCACGATGAGCCCCGACATCCGCACGGGGCTCTGGATGGCGCCGCGCGGCGGTCGACCGTCAGGCAGGAGCCCGGCGCCGCGACGAACCAGGAGGCTGGCCTGCCGGTGGATGAGCTGACACCCCGCACCGAACCTCTGGTCCTCGACATCCGCCTGAGCGGTCGCAGGGCACCGATAGCGGCACTCGTGGCTGCGCTGTGCCTGATGTCCTTCCTGGGCGGCAGTGCCGCCCAGGTGCCGGGAACCGACGTCATGCTGGTCTCGGGCGCCCCGGCCGTCGTCGCCGGCGCCGTGGCAGCGGTCGGTCGGGCCGGCGACGGGCTCACGGACAGTGCTCTCGCCGGTCTCGGCGGGGGGTCAACCGCCGCCTCGGCCTTCGCCGACGCACCCGGCGGCGGGTTCATGTTCCCCGCCATCCAGCTCACCCCGCTCGCGGCCCGGGCCATAGCGGTGCAGGTCCTCGCCCCGTACGCCCTGGCGGACCCGGTCACCGGCAGGCCGGTGTTCGTGCACCCGGTGCCCGGCGGTGAGACCTCGTCGTTCGGCCCGCGCGTGCACCCCGTGCTGGGGCGGCCGATGTTCCACACCGGCATCGACCTCGCCGCCACCTGCGGCACCCCCATCCGGGCTGCGGCCGCGGGCAAGGTCATCTACGCCGAAGTCTCGGCCTCTTGGGGCCTGCGCACGATCATCGAGCACACGCCCACGCTCAGGACGGCATACGGCCACCAGTCGCGCTTCTTCGTCAAGGAAGGCGACGTCGTCAAGCAGGGCCAGGTGATCGGCCTCGTCGGCACGACCGGCTGGTCCACCGGCTGCCACCTGCACTTCGACGTCATCCTCAACAGCCGCTACGTCGACCCGGCCCCGTACCTCGGCTTCCCGCCGTCTGACGCCAAGTCCGTCCCGTATGCCGTGGTCCCGCACGTCGTGTTCGACCAGGGTGGCCGCGTGGTCCACACCGTCGAGGACGGCGACGTCCCGCTGCCCGATGCGACGATCGTCGCGCCTGGCGCGGCGACACCGACGAGCCGCCCGCCGGCCGGCTCGTCCGGCGTGCCGCGCACGGATCCGAGCGTGCCGACAGCGCGCCCGAGCGTGCCGACCCGGCCGACGGGCCCGACCTCGAGGCCGCCCGCGACGAACCCGTGGACGACCATCCCGCCGACGAGCGTGCCGCCCACCACGCCGGCCCCTCCCGTCACGTCAGTGCCACCGACGACGCCTGACCCGACCATGCCCGACCCGACCACGCCTGAACCCACGACCTCGTCCGAGCCGCCCTCGCCAGGACCACCCAGTCCGACCGAGCCGGCGCCGACGACGAGCGTGTCGCCGGCGCCCGCGGACCCGTCGGCGAGTCAGCCCTGAGTGCTGGTGACCCTGCGCAGGCCTACCCCTTGACGTAGGAGCGCTTCTCGCTCACCTTGCCGTCGCGCAGGCGCACCAGGTCCATGCCGCGCACGTGTCCTGTCGAGCCGTCGTCTGCGGTCCACTCATAGCGCCATCGCAGGACGCCGCGGTCACCGTCGACGAAGGACTCCTCCTCGACGAACCTGGGCTCCCGCGTGTGCGTGAACAGCTCCTCCCACACCGCCCGCACCGCGGCCGCGCCTTCGTGGCGGACGCCATCGGGTGCCGGGCCGGTGGACTCGAAGACGCAGTCGTCGGTCATGTGAGCCATGATCGCGGCGACGTCGCCGCGGAAGAAGGCCGCGTTGAAGGAAGCGAACCCGGCGTGGTTGGGGCCCCAGCGCGCGTCCCGGCCGAAGCGAGCCAGCAGGTCCGACTGCGGGTCGCCGGACAGAGCGCCCCGAGCCGCGACGGCGCCACCGCCGCGGTAGGCATCCTCCACCCGCTCGAACCACGTGCCCACCCCGTCGACGAGGCCGGGGTCCAGCCCGCGGGCGTTCCCCGTGGCGACGGCCAGGTCCCAGCCGTGCACCAGGTGGTCGGCGGTCAGCTGGCTGATGTACTCGTCCATCGACTCCTCGCCGTAGGAGAGCTGCACCGTGCCGTGGCTCGGCAAGGTCTCCTCGACGGCGGCGGTCGCCTCGTCCGCGGCGTCGCGCCCGGCTCCGCGAGGATCGTCCCCGAGCAGGTCCCCGTCGAACCGGTCACCCACCTGCGCGATCGTCTCGCCTCGCATCAGAGGCGAGGTCCAGCGGTCCTCGCCGACGACGTGGTTGACGAGGTCCCGCACGGACCACTCCGTGCACGGCGTAGGCAGGTCCCACTGGTCGTCGGTGACCGCCGCCACTCGCTCGGACCACCACTGCACGCTGCGTCGGTAGAGCGCGCCGACGTCGTCCGCGCCGGCCGCCTCGCTCGTCTCGCCTGAGTCCATGCCTCGCCCTCCGTTCCGTGTCGCCCCTGACAATCGATTCTGCGACGGCGCCCCCACGCGCGCGGGCGTTCCCGCGAACCCGGGGGTGACGGCATACGCCGCCGGCATGGCAAAGGCCCGGTTCGGTGCGAACCGGGCCCTGGCCGTGCGTACGTGGAGCGTCCTCAGGGGCGCTGGTCGGCGCCTGTCGCGCTCTCGGCGATGTCTCCGGCCGCCTCGCCGAGCTCGGCCGCGATCGCCTTGGCCTGCCGGCGGTGCTTGAGGTACTCGACCAGCATCGGGACCACCGACACGAGCACGATCAGCACGATGGCGATCTCGAGCTTGTCGGCGATGCCGGGGAACGACTTGCCGAGGAAGTAGCCGAGCAGCGTCAGGCTGGTGACCCACAGCACCGCACCGACGGCGCTCCACGTGAAGAAGCGGTGGCGGTCCATCCGGCTCACGCCCGCCACGACCGTGATGAAGGTGCGCACGATCGGCACGAACCGGCCGATGACCAGAGCCTTGTTGCCGTGCTTGTCGAAGAACGCGGTGGTCTCGTCGAAGTACTTCTTCTTGAGGAAGCGGCCGTCGCGGTTGTAGAGCGGTGTCCCGAGAGCGCGTCCGATCTCGTATCCGACGACGTTGCCGAGGAAGGCCGCAGCACACAGGGCCAGGATCGCGACGCCGAGGTTGAGGTGCACCTGGCCGGTCGCGATGAACAGGCCGACGGCGAACAGGAGCGAGTCGCCCGGCAGGATCGGGAACAGCAGCCCGCACTCGATGAACACGATGGCGAGCGCGATCCAGAAGAAAGCGTCGCCGTACTGGCCGAGCAGGTACGCAGGGTCCATCCACTTCGGCCCGAGGGCGGGGACGGCGGCTGCGGCGAGTGCGTGCATGGGTGACAGGGTATGCGGTCGGGCTCGGTATCCCTGAATCGTTCGCTGGGTGCTTCCTGCCGGATCCGGTGTCGCTCCGGCCACACGTCTGCATCGTTTGGGTATCGAAGCGGCTGTGGGACTTCCGCCTCGTGGGCACTGACGCAACCATGACTGTGGGAGCGAAGGGGGAGGCAAGGCACGGCGCCCCGGCTCTCGGGGCCGCGATATCCGCGCCGCACGGCCGTGCCGCCTCCTCCTGCACACCGCCCTGGTCGTCACTGGCGGCCGCCACTCCTCCCCGCTCGTAGACTCTGCCTGCGTGAGCGACGAACCGTCCCGGCCGAAGCACGACACGCAGGTCGGCGTGGGGCCTTGGCAGGGGGACTGGCCCGAGGGTGAGCAGTGGGACGCGGACCTGCTGCGCCACGGTGACCGGCGCAACGTCGTCGACGGCTACCGCTACTGGCGACACGAGGCGATCGTCGCGGACCTCGACCTCAGGAGACACGACTTCCATGTCGCAGTGGAGAACTGGGGCCACGACTTCAACATCGGATCGGTGATCCGCACTGCAAACGCCATGGGCGCCAAGGCTTTTCACATCGTTGGCAAGAGGCGTTGGAACCGGCGCGGTGCGATGGTGACCGATCGGTACCAGCACGAGCACCACCACCCGGACGCTGCAGGACTGGCGGAGTGGGCGCGTGGCGAGGGCCTCGTCCTGCTCGGCGTCGACAACCTGCCGGGCTCGGTGCCGATCGAGACGTACGACCTGCCCCGCCGGTGCGTCCTCGTCTTCGGCCAGGAAGGGCCAGGGCTGTCCGAGCCGATGCGTGCCGAGTGCGCGGCGGTGCTGCACATCGAGCAGTTCGGGTCGACCCGGTCGATCAACGCCGGTGCGGCCGCCGCCATCGCGATGCACGCCTGGGTTCGGCGACACGTCTTCGGCCAGCCGGTCTGACCGCTCGGGGGCGGACCGTCCTGGCTCACCCCTGCGGGTCGCGGCCGCGCCATCGGAGCGGCTCCTCGGCGTACTCCTCGACCACGTGCGCAGCGACGCCGAACGAGCGAGCCACCTGGAAGACGACCTCCCCCGCCTCGGCAGGGAGCCCGAGCGCGTGCAGCACCGCGGCGCTCGCGAGGTCGATGTTCGGCAGCGACCCGGTGCGCTCGGCCACGACCGCGGCGAGCCCCTCCACCCGTCGGCGCAGCCGGGTCGTCCCTCTCCGACGCCACAGTGCGTCGAGCACGATCTCGGCCCTCGGGTCGCCGGCGGGGTACATGAAGTGCCCGAAGCCCGGCACGCTGCCGTAGGCCTGCAGGGACCTCGCGACGAGCGGCGTCGGGTCGGCACCGTCGGCCAGGAGTGCGTGCGCAGCCACCGGTGCGGCCCCGTGCAGCGGTCCGGCCATCGCGGCGTACGCGGCGCCCAGGCAGTCGTAGAGCCCCGCGCGCGTCGACGCGGCGACCCGGGCGGCGAGGGTCGAGGCCGTGAGGCCGTGGTCGAGCAGGGCGACGAGCAGCACGCGTAGGGCGTCCACGTCGGCGGCCCGTTCGGCGCGGCCGCCGAGAGCCGCGAGGGTCAGCGCGGCAAGGTCCGTCGGGTCGTATGCCGGCGGGCGGGCAGTGCTGCCAGCCACGAGCCGGACGGCGGCTGGGATCGCCGTCATGGCCGTGGCGCGCACGCGGTCGGCGTCCGTGTCGCTGGCGAACGCGTCGGCGGCCGCGAGCAGCTGGACCGCGACCGGCATACGTCGTTCGAGCGGCAACGTGGAAAGGTCGACCGCATCGAGGTCTGAGACCGGGACGCTTCGTCCGTATGCCGTCCGATCGGCCGGCGTGGGCACCTGTGTGCCTGGCGAGAGCGCCTGTGCCACAGGGACGCCCACGACCAGGGCGGCGGCCTGGTCGACCGAGCCAAGAGCGATGACATCGCTCAGGGGCACACCCCGGAAGAGCAGGTCGCCGTCGGTCTGACTGCTCACGGCGGTCGCGATGCTGCGGAACCGGAGGACCGGCTGGGACCCCGACGGGCGCGTCGCCGAGGCCATCGCGTCGACCTGCGCTCGGTCGAAGAGGCTCTCCTGCTGCCCCGGTCGGCGCCGGCTCCGGATCAGGCCGCGACTGACGTAGGCGTAGAGCGTGGCGCGCTTCACGCCGAGGCGCTGCGCGGCCTCGGTCGTCGTGATCCATCCCGGATGCGGGTCCGTCATGGTCGTCTCCTGGTGGTGGCCTGGGCCGGGGTTGAGCCGATCAACATTGACGATGTTGATCAACAATACGCACAGTGACGAGTGAACCCGAAAGGAGCAGGCCATGTCCAGCAACCAGGCCCCCCAGACCGACGACGGCTTCGTCACCGTGCCGCGCGGACTCGCCAAGGTCATCGTCACCGACACTCAGCTCGGCGACGTCCGTGGTGAAGAAGGCTTCTACCACTACCGAGAGTTCTCGGCCGTCGACGTGGCCGAGCATGCGTCGTTCGAGCAGGCGTGGCACCTGCTCGTGCACGGCCGCTTCGCCACGGACGACGAGCTCGCTGCGTTCACCGCGCAGGTCGGGCGACTTCGCGTCATGCCACCCGAGCTGGCCGAGCTGCTCCCCGCGATCTGCGCGACCAGCCGTGACCCCCTGCAGGTGCTTCGGACCGCACTGTCCGCGTGGGGCGGCGTCGCGGGCCTGCGACCGCTCTACGACTCCGACGAGGACGAGAAACAGGCGGCAGCCCTCGCCGCCGTTGCCGTGACGCCGACGATCCTCGCCGCGTCGCACCGCATCCACGGCGGTCTCGCGCCGATCCCGGCCGACCCGACGCTCGGGCATGCGGCCGACTACCTGCGGATGGTGTCCGGCCAGGTGCCGGCCGCGCGGGACCTGCACGCCGTCGAGCAGTACCTCGTCTCCACGATGGACCACGGGTTCAACGCGTCCACTTTCACCGCGCGAGTCATCGCCTCGACGGGTGCCGACCTGGCTGCCTGCCTCGTCGGTGCGATCGGCTCCTTCTCCGGGCCCAAGCACGGCGGCGCGCCGAGCCGGGCGCTGGAGTCGCTCGACGAGATCGGCAGCCTGGACCGGGCCGAGGCCTGGGTCCGCGACAGGATCACCTCCGGCGACCGGATCATGGGCTTCGGGCACGCCGTGTACCGCACGCGCGACCCGCGGTCGGAGATGCTCAAGGGCATCGCCCAGGGTTACGACGACCCGCTCGTCGACTTCGCCGTCGGTGTGGAGGACGCGATCGAGCGCAGTCTGGCCGAGCTCAAGCCCGGCCGTGAGCTGCACGCCAACGTCGAGTTCTATGCGGGCGTCGTCATGAAGCTGGCCGGCCTCGACCCGAGCATGTTCACACCGACCTTCTGCGTGGCGCGGGTCGTCGGCTGGGTTGCGAACATCCTCGAGCAGAGCCGCGACCCCAAGATGATCCGGCCCGCCGCCCGCTACATCGGCCCGACGCCGCCTGCGCCTCTCCCGCTCCCGATCGCCCTCGCCCCCCAGCCCGCCTGACCAGGCCCAGGCCCTCCCGACCCCTCCGACCCAGCCCTCCCGACCCCTCCGGCGGTTCGAGGTATTCCGATGGAGGTGATAGGTCGCCCTATGGCCCGAACCTGCACCTCGAATCGAATACCTCGAATCGTGCGGGGGCCTAGGGATGGGGGGAGGATCGGGGTGGGCGACCCGTTGCCATCGGTGGGCCGACGTCGATAGGTTAATCGATGTCGATAACGTTATCGACATCGATCGATCTTCTCCTCCCTCTCAACTCGTGCAAAGGAGCACAGTATGAGACGCACCCGAGCCGCCATCGTCGGCGGGATCGCCGCGCTCGCGCTCGCCGGCGGGGTCGCCATCCCCGCGCTCGCGAACCGCCCTGCCCCGGACATCGCCACCCAGAGCCTGCGGGACCTCGCGGACCAGCACGGCCTTGCGGTCGGCACGGCGATCGACAACGACGCGCTCTCCGACCCGCAGTACCACCAGATCGCGTCCACCCAGTTCTCCACCGTGACGGCCGAGAACGTCATGAAGTGGGAGACCATCGAACCCGTCCGGGGGCAGTACAACTGGGGGCCCGCGGACCAGTTGATGGCCTTTGCCGCCGCCAACGGCCAGAAGGTCCGCGGCCACGTCCTCGTCTGGCAGAACCAGCTGCCCGCGTGGCTGACCGAGGGCGTCGCGAACGGGACGATCTCCAACACCGAACTCCGGGCGATCCTCGAGAACCACATCAAGACCGTCGTCGACCACTTCAAGGGCAAGATCTGGCAGTGGGACGTCGTCAACGAGGCGGTCACCGACCCGTGGGACAGCCAGAACGGGCACATCGGCTACAAGGGCTTCTGGTACCAGCACCTCGGCGAGAGCTTCATCGCCGACTCCTTCCGCTGGGCCCGCCAGGCGGACCCGAAGGCGCTGCTCTTCTACAACGACTACAACATCGACGCCTTCGGCGACCTCGGCCCGCTCGACAAGACCGAGTTCGTCTATGAGATGGTCAGAAACCTTCGCGCACAAGGGGTTCCGGTCGACGGTGTCGGCTCGCAGGCCCACCTGTCGACGCGCTACGGCAACTACTCGCCGCTGCAGATCGCGGATGCTCTGAACCGGTTCGCCGGCCTGGGCATCGCCACCGCGATGACCGAGGTCGACGTGCGGAACCTGCTCCCGGAGACTCAGACCGGCGACACGATGAACCCGCTGCTGCAGGCGCAGGCGTACAACTACAGCGCCCTGCTCCAAGGCTGTCTGCAGAGCCGGCACTGCCTGTCCTTCACCGTCTGGGGCTTCGACGACAACCACAACTGGACCAACACCTGGGACTTCGGCAGCGGAAAGGGCCGTGAGGCGCTCGCCGCGATCTATGACACGAGCTACCAGCCGAAGCCGGCATACCGGGCGCTCCAGGCCGACCTCGCCTGGGGCGCTCCGCCGGTCGTCCAGAGCCGCATCCCGCAGCAGCCGATGAACTGAGCCCTGCCGCGGCATACCTCCTGACGACAGACCCGCGCCACGGCGCAGTTGTGGTGGGCCCACGGGCCGAGACCAACCACACCTGCGCCGTGGCGCACTCGTGGTGCGGGCGGCCGGCTCCGCGCGCATCCCGTTGACCGCGTCGGGCCACCGCGCGGACGATGGTCGCACTGCCGGCGACGAGGCCGGGAGAATCCGGAAGGAGCACGGCATGGCTGCACACACCTACGGCATCTCCGAGATCGTCGGCACGTCGGAGACCTCGATCGACGACGCGATCCAGGGAGCCATCGCCCGAGCCCACAAGACGATGCGCAACCTCGACTGGTTCGAGGTCGTCCAGGTCCGTGGCCACCTCGAGGACGGAGCCGTGGCGCACTACCAGGTGACGATCAAGGTCGGCTTCCGGATCGAGGACTGAGCAGTATGCCGTCGGGCCGGGTCTCCCCGGCCCGTTCGACGTGCTCCCGGGGTCAGTCCTCGGCGGTCATCGCCTGGCGCCAGGACAGCCGGCCGCGGTTCTGCATGAGCGACCGGCGGTAGATCCGCTCGCCGAGCACGATGGTGGCCGCGGAGAACACCGCCATGATCAGCAGCGACAGCACCGGCTCCCACCAGGCCGCGTCGCCGGACAGGATCCTCGAGGGCATCGCGATGACCGACGCGATCGGCACGAACGACGCGATCTTGAGACCCGTGCCGGTCAGGCCGAAGCTGAGCAGGTAGACGAGCATCAGCACGGTCGTCATCGGTGCGGTGGTCGACTGGAGGTCCTCCATGCGGGACGCCAGCGCCCCGGCGACTGCGAAGAGGCAGGCGAGGGCGAAGAAGCCCACGGCGAAGAAGAGGACGAACCACACCACCGCAGTCGACAGCGTGGGCAGCAGGCTCGACCACTGCGTGAACGACACCGCGACGAGCCCCACGCCGGCGAACAGCACCACCTGTCCGAGCGCGATGGTCGAGTTGCCCACGACCTTGCCGGCAAGTAGCTGCCGCAAGGGAATTGCCGTGGCGATGATCTCGACGAGGCGTGACTGCTTCTCCTCGACGACGCTCGCGGCGATCTGCTGCCCGAACATCACCGCCGCCATGAAGAACAGCAGCGCGAAGGCGAAGGTCGCACCCCGCACGAAGCCGGTGTTGGACACCTCGCCGTCGAACCGCGCCGTCGTCAGTGTGGTTCCTCTGGACAGGGCCTGCACGGTCGTGCCGGCGGTTGCCGCGTTGTCGGCCAGGGCCTGGTCGCGCACGGCCGTCTCGAGCGCCGTCTGCAGGGTGAAGTCGACGTCGTCTGCGGAGGTGAGGACCCAGCCGCTGCCGCCCTCGTGCAGCCAGGCCTTCGCGTCACCGGCGTCGACTGCGGCACGTGCAGCGGCCGGATCGTTCACGGTCTTGGCCTTGACCTCGACGGTGTCGTCGTTCGAGTGGGCCGTGGTGGCCGCGGCGGCGACGAGGCGCCCGGCGTCCTGGTCGGTGACCGCGATCGTGTAGGTCGTCGTGCGGTTCGCCTGCCAGACCGACCATGCGCCGTACCCGGCGATGATCCCGAGGGTGACGAGGGTCGACACGATGAAGGCGCGGTTCGTCAGCCGGACGATGATCTCGCGGGTGGCGACCGTGAGCCAGGGGCGCTGGCCCCCGTCCTGGCCGACGCTCTCGCCCGCTCCGATGCCGGAGCCGGCCCGCCGGTCGTCGATGCTGGTCATGCCGTCACCTCGCGGTAGATCTGGGCCAGGCTCGGCCGCTGGGGGGAGAACTCGAACACGTCGCCGCGGCGCAGCGCCTCCTCGAGCAGGCGACGCTCCGCGCCGGTCTCGACGATCTCGAGCAGCGCGCTGGGCCCGTCGACGTCGACGACGTGGACCCCGGTGAGGCCGCGGACCCATCCGGCGTCGCCGGAGAGGACGAGCCGATGCCGGGCGACCGAATGGGACCGCAGCTCGTCGGGGGTCCCGGAGGCGACGACGCGGCCGCGTGAGAGGACGACGAGCCGCTCGCAGAGCCGCTCGACAAGATCGAGCTGGTGGGAGGAGAACAGCACCGGCACGCCGACGGCGGTGTGCTCGCGGAGCAGGTCGGCCATGCTGTCGACAGCGGCCGGGTCGAGCCCGCTGAACGGCTCGTCGAGCACCAGTGCGCGGGGCCGGCCCATGAGGGCGGCGATGATCTGGACGCGCTGCTGGTTGCCGAGGGACAGCTTCTCGACATGGTCCTTCACACGGTGCGCCAGGCCGAGCCGTTCGAGGTGCGTCGTCACCGACTCGCGCGCGGCGGCGGGGCTCAGGCCGCGCAGTCGCCCGAGATAGACGAGCTGGTCGAGCACCGGCTGCTTCGGGTAGAGCCCGCGCTCCTCCGGCATGTAGCCGAAACGGCGGCGGTCCTGCTGCGTGATGGGCCGGCCTTCCCACAGGACCTCGCCCGACGTGAGGGCGAGCACGCCGACGATCATTCGCATCGTCGTCGTCTTGCCCGCTCCGTTGCCGCCGACGAACCCGGTCAGCTGCCCCGCGGGGACGGTGAAGCTGACGTCGTCCACCGCGGTGACCTCCCCGAAGGTGCGGGTCAGGTGGCGTACCTCGATGTCTGCGGTGCCCCGGCGGTCGGCGCCGGGCGGCACCCGCACGCCGGTCCGACTGGTCAGGTCGGTCAAGTCGGTCATCGTCGGTCCCTGTCCCTGTCGCTGGTGGTCATGGCTGCACCAGCAACGCTAGGTCGCGGACCGAATGCGAGGGATCAGCCCGGCGGGGGAGTCGGCACGTCCCCCGGGAGGATGAGCCCGGCCTCATAGGCGAGCACCACGGCTTGGACCCGGTCGCGCAGGTGCAGCTTGCTGAACACGTTGGACAGGTGGGTCTTCACGGTCGCCTCGCCGACGAAGAGCTCGATGGCGATCTCGGCGTTGGACAGCCCGCGCCCGACCAGCACGAGCACCTCGAGCTCGCGCGGGGTCAGGTCGGCCAGCCGCGGGGAGAGAACCCCCGAGGGCTGGGGCACGGTGCCCACGCGACCGTGGGTCATCTGCTCGATCACCCGGCGGGTGACCTCCGGCGCCAGCAGCGCGTGCCCGTCGGCGACCGTCCGCACCGCCTCGATGAGGTGCTCGGCGTCGGAGTTCTTCAGCAGGAAGCCGCTCGCCCCGGCGGCCAGGCCGGAGAAGACGTAGTCGTCCCGGTCGAACGTGGTCAGGATGAGGACCTTGGACAGGTCCTCGGCGACGATCGCCCGGGTCGCATCGATGCCGTCCATGACCGGCATCTGCACGTCCATGAGGACGACGTCGGGGCACAGCTCGCGCGTGAGACGCACCGCCTCGGCGCCGTCGCTGGCCTCGCCGACGACCTCGAGGTCGTCCTCGACCGAGAGGATGAGGGAGAAGCCGGACCGGACGAGCTGTTGGTCGTCCACGAGCAGGACTCGCGTCACGGCGTCTCCTCGGGAAGCGGCATACGGACGCGTACTCGGTAGCCACCGGTGACGCGGGGCCCGATCTCGCTCACCCCACCATGGGTGGCGAGGCGCTCGCGCACGCCGAGCAGACCGAGCCCGGTGCCCGAGGTGCCGGACCGCGGTCGGCCCTCGTCGAGGATCTCGACCTCGGCGAACCCGTGGGCGAAGCCGTTCTCAGCGCGTCGGTCGACTCGGACGAAAACCGTTGCGGCAGTGGCGGTCGAGTGGCGCCGAACGTTCGCCAGAGCTTCCTGCACCGTGCGGTAGAGGGACAGCCCGATCGGCGCGGGCACCGCAGCGACGGCGCCGGGCGCGTCCTCGACCACCTCGCAGCGGGTCGCGAGACCCGGCGCGCCCGCCGACTCGACGAGGTCGGGCACATCGGCGAGTCCCGGCTCGGGTGCCCGGCTCGTGGCGCTGCCGGGGTCGGAGTCGTCGGCGCGCAGGGTGCCGAGCAGTCCACGCATCTGGTTCACCGCGTCGCGGGACGAGGTCTCCACCGACCGGAGGGCCTGCTCGGCGGCGTCCGGGTCACGGCGCAGCACCCGCCGCGCCGCTGCGGCCTGGATGCCGATGACCGATACGTGGTGGGCCACGACGTCGTGCAGCTCACGGGCGATCCGCAGCCGCTCCTCGACGACCGCCTGCCGCTGCAGGCTGGCGGCCTGCGCGTCGATGGTGTGGGCCTGCTCTGCCAGCCGGTCCCGCGACAGCGCCGCGCGCCACGCGAGCTGCCCACCGACGATGGCGCCACCGAAGTAGAAGATGTTGATGAGCAGGGTGTAGACGATGTAGGCCGCGACCGGGCTGAACAGGCCCTGCCGCGGAAGGGGCCGGCCGTCCCGTGTCAGCAGCTCGTCGATACCGCTGCCGACGGCATACTGCCAGGTCAGCCAGCCGAACATCAGCAGCACGACACCGGCGACGACCCCGATCATCGCGCGTCGGTCGCGCGCCCACGCGACGCCCGTGAACAGCGCGAAGAAGTAGCACGCCTGCATCGGCACGGACGACATCACCGCAGGCATGGTCAGGCCGGTGACGAACATGTGCAGCGCCAGCAGCGCCGTGATCGCGAGCGGCCACTGGCGCCGCCAGATCAGCGGGAGCGTGCCGGTCGCCACGAGGATGTGGGGCAGCGCGTCCGGGTGGTTCGTGCCGAGCGCGTCGATGCTGCGCAGCAGCTCGACCCCGAGCGAGCCGGTGACAAGGAAGCCCAACGCGACCCACGTGTCGACCCGACGCGTCCGAGCGGGGTCGGCCGGCACCCGCTCCCACGGCACGTCGACGCCGAACCACGCTTCCGCGCGCTCGAGCCCCCCACGCCACCGGTCGGTCATGCCGCCAGCCTAGGCATGCCGGGGGAGGTCCGGTTCCCCCTCGAGGGGGAGTCCGAAGCCTGCGGCCGACCGGGCTAGATTCGCCTCCATGGGTGTGAGCTCCGCTGTCCTTGCCGTCACGACGATGCATGCCCGGCTCGACCGGCTGAGGTCGGCCGCTGAGCGTGCCGGCGCCGCCGCCGTCGTCGTGTCGCCCGGGTCCGACCTGCGCTACCTCGTCGGGGTGGGCGGCTCGTCGTTCGAGCGCCTGACGGCACTGGTCGTGCCGGCCGACGCAGCCGTGGCGCCGGTCTTCGTGTCTCCGAAGCTGGAGTATGCCGGCCTCGGCCACGTCCCGTTCGCCGACCTGGGCGTCGAGGTCCGCACGTGGGTCGACGGGGAGGACCCGTACGCCCTCGCCGTCGGCGGTATGCCGCCAGGCCCCGTCGCCGTGTCCGACATGACTCCCGCGCTGCACGTGCTCCGACTTCGCGACGCCGGCGCGACTCACCAGCGGCTCGCCGGTCCGATCCTGGCCCAGCTGCGGATGCGCAAGGACGCGACGGAGCTCGCCGAGCTCCGCCTCGCCGGGGAGGCGATCGACCGCGTGCACGCCCGCGTCGGGGAATGGCTGCGACCGGGCCGGACCGAGCAGGAGGTCGCGGCCGACATCGCGGCCGCGATCGTCGAGGAAGGCCACGCCGCAGCGGACTTCGTCATCGTCGGCTCCGGCCCGAACGCCGCCAGCCCCCACCACTCCGTGAGCGACCGGGTCGTGGAGGCGGGGGACGTCGTGGTGGTCGACATCGGCGGTCCGGTGCACTCGGGCTACAACTCCGACAGCACGAGGACGTATGCCGTCGGGTCACCTCGCGAGGCCGACGTGGCCACGGCATACGCGGCGCTGCGGGCGGCACAGCAGGCGGCGGTCGACGCGGTGCGTCCAGGGGTCTCGTGCCAGGACGTCGACCGCGCTGCCCGTCAGGTGCTCGTCGACGCCGGCCTCGGGGAGACCTTCATCCACCGCACCGGGCACGGCATCGGGCTCGACGTGCACGAGGAGCCGTACATCGTCGAGGGCAACGACCTGCCGCTCGAACCGGGGATGACGTTCAGCATCGAGCCGGGCGTCTATCTCACCGGCCGGTGGGGTGCCCGCATCGAGGACATCGTCGCCGTGACCTCGGACGGGGTGGAGCGTCTCAACCAACGCCCCACGGACCTCGCCGTCCTCTGACCAGGGCTGTGGAGGTCAGGAGTCGAAGCCGATGCCCATCCGGTCGAGGACCCGGAGCCACAGGCCACGCCGGCCGGTGCGGTCCTCGGCGGCAAGCGCGGCTCTGGTGGCCTGCACAGCGGCATACCGGATCGGCTCCGGCGGGAACGGGACCGGCTTACGCCGAACCATGCCCAGCCGGGTCCGCTCCGTGTCCCGTCCGTCGACGAGGTCGAGCGCGACCGCCGCCCCGAACCGGGTCGACGCGACGCCGAGCCCGGTGTAGCCGACGGCATACGCCATCCGCCCACCGAGCGCCGTCCCGAATACCGGGGTGAACCGCGACGTGGTGTCGATGACGCCCGCCCAGCGATGCGTGAACCGGATGCCCTCGAGCTGCGGGAAGATGTCGAGGAAGTGGTCGGCGAGCAGGCCGTGCGAGGCGTCCGACTGCTCCAGCGCGGGGTCGATGCGGCCGGGGAAGTGGTAGTTCGCGTCGTAACCGCCGAAGAGGACCCGGTCGTCGAGCGTCCTTCTGTAGTAATGGAACTGGTTGCCTGCGTCGGTCAGTCCCTCGCGTCCGCGCCAGCCGATCGCGGACAGCTGGTCAGGGCCCAGTGGCTCGGTCATGAGCACGTGGTCGTAGACCGGCAGCACCCACGCGCTGAGCCTCTTGAGCACCCCCTGCGACGCGTTGGTGCCGATGACGACCCGGCGCGCATGGATGCTGCCCGACTCGAGCCGGACCCGCACGCCGTGACCTTCGGTCTCGAATGCCGTTGCACGCGTGTGCTCGTGGAGGCGCACTCCGAGCGCCTCCGCCACCCTGGCCAGCCCCCAGACGAGGCGCGCAGGGTCGACGAGCGCTACCTCCGGGTCGAACATGCCGGCCAGGTAGCGCGGCGAGTCCACGCGCGCCCGTGACTGGGCAGCATCGAGCTGCTCGACGGGGATGCCGTGGGCCTGGTGGAGCTCGACGGCCTCCTTCACGGCCTCGACCTGGTGCTCGGACAGGGCGAGCGTCAGCTCCCCGGGCCGGTGGTAGTCGGCGTCGATGCCGTATGCCGTGATCGCCCGCTCGATGCCCGCGAAGTTCTCGGCGCCGAGCCTTTCGAGCGTCTCGATCTCGTCGGGCCAGCACGCCACACCCTGCGCGAGGCCGTGCGTGAGTGACGGCGACACGAAGCCGCCGTTGCGGCCCGAGGCACCGTCACCGAGCCGGTCGGCCTCGACCACGACGACGTCACGCGAGGGGTCGGCCTCCTTGGCCTGGATCGCAGCCCACAGCCCAGTGAAGCCGCCGCCGACGACGAGCAGGTCGGTGCGCGGCGGGGCGCCGGTGAGCGCCGGCCGTGGCTCCGGCCGCTCGGGCCGGTCGGTCCAGAAGGGCAGCGGGCGGGCGTCGGCGAGTGCCGCGGCGGCCCGCTGGCTCAGTGGGCTCATGCGGGCGCTCCCGGGCGAGCTGGCGGTCGGTACGTGGAAAGAGGCATGACGTGACGGATTCGACCATGCTTGGCTGGACCCTGTGAACCCCAGTTCGTTCCAGAGCGATTCCTCGTCCGCCACGACCCTGGGCCCGGCCGAGCTGCTGCGTGTCTTCCATGACCAGACCCGCGCTCCGGTCCTCGTCGGCACCGCCGCACGACCGATCGAGCTCGACGGCCCGGTCCGGCGGCAGTACGACCTCGACCCGGCGGGGCACTACGCCATGATCGAGAGCCCGGACGGGCTGGGACCCGACCCTGCGGCATACGACGCGGTCATCGCCCGGCAGCGGGACTTCTTCGCGGCCCGCGGCCAGCGGGTCGAGTGGAAGACGTACGACTACGACGAGCCCGCCGACCTGGGCGCGCGGCTGCTCGCTGCCGGTTTCGTCAAGGAGGACGACGAGGCGCTGATCCTCGGTGAGGCGGCTCCGCTCGCGGCCCAGGAGATCACGCTCCCGCCGGGGGTCGTCGTCCGGGCGGCGGACTCGTTCGAGGACTTCGTGCGGATGCGGGAGATGTCGGAGACGGTGTGGGACGACGACCACTCGTGGGTCACCGAGTCGCTCTATCCCGACTGGGTCGCCCGCCCCGGCACGATGGACGTCGTCGTGGTCGAGGAGTCGCGGCAGGGCCCGGTGCTCTGTGCGGCGAGGGGCGAGTACGACTCGAGCGGTTTCGTCGGCCTGTGGGGCGGCTCGACGCTGCCGGAGTGGCGCGGCAAGGGCCTCTACCGCGCCACCCTGCTGCACCGCGCCCGGCTCGGCCTGGAGCGGGGCAAGGAGTACGTCCGCGTGGACGCCTCGCCCGACTCCGAGCCGATCCTGCGCCGGCTCGGGCTGCACCGGGTCGCGACCACGGTCCCGTACGTCTTCGACCCGAGGTGAGCGCCCGCTCACCGCACCGTGGGCACCCCTGCCCGCCCACCGGCATACGTGGCAGGATTCACGGCGGACCCTGAACCGTTCCACGGCAGGTCCCGCACGCCGTTCGTCAACCCAAGCAGGAGTAAGTCAATGCCCATCGCCACCCCCGAGGTGTATGCCGACATGCTCGACCGCGCGAAGGCCGGCTCCTTCGCGTACCCCGCCATCAACGTCTCGAGCTCCCAGACGCTCAACGCGGCCCTCAAGGGCTTCGCCGACGCGGGGTCCGACGGCATCATCCAGGTGTCGACGGGCGGCGCCGAGTACCTCTCAGGCCCGAGCGTCAAGAGCATGGTCGCCGGGTCGCTCGCGTTCTCCGCGTTCGCGCACGAGGTCGCCAAGAACTACCCCGTCAACATCGCGCTGCACACCGACCACTGCCCCAAGGACAAGCTCGACGGCTTCGTCCGCCCGCTGCTCGCCGCCTCGGCCGAGCGGGTCAAGGCCGGCGGCACGCCGTGGTTCCAGTCGCACATGTGGGACGGCTCGGCCGTGCCGCTCGACGAGAACCTCGACATCGCGCGTGAGCTGCTGGCCCTCGCCAAGGCCGCCGATGTCGTCCTCGAGATCGAGGTCGGCGTCGTCGGCGGCGAGGAGGACGGCGTCGCCCACGAGATCAACGACAAGCTCTACTCCACGCCCGAGGACGCCATCGCCACCATCAAGGCGCTCGGCGCCGGCGAGAACGGCCGCTACCTCACCGCGCTGACGTTCGGCAACGTGCACGGCGTCTACAAGCCGGGCAACGTCAAGCTCCGCCCCGAGGTCCTCCTCGACGCGCAGCGCGCGGCGGCCAAGGAGCTCGGCCTCTCCGACGACGCCCGTCCGTTCGACCTCGTCTTCCACGGCGGCTCGGGCTCCCTGCCCGAGGAGATCTCGGCCGCGGTCGACTACGGCGTCGTCAAGATGAACGTCGACACGGACACGCAGTACGCCTACACCCGCCCGGTCGCCGACTGGATGCTTTCCAACTACGCCGGCGTGCTCAAGGTCGACGGTGAGGTCGGCAACAAGAAGCAGTACGACCCGCGCGCCTGGGGCAAGGCCGCCGAGGCCGGCATGTCCGCGCGCATCGTCGAGGCCTGCACGGCGCTTCGCTCGGCCGGCACCCACGCGTGAGCGACAACCTGCTCGGGATCCCCGAGACGCGCCTCGCGCCCGACCCTGCCGCTGCGCGCCTCGCGGCAGGGGAGGACCCGGTCAGGGTCGCGGCAGCCGTGCCGACGTCGTCGCTGGCGTGGGCGACTCTCGCGGAGGCGGCGCTCGCCGACGGCGGCCGGGACGTCGAGGCGTATGCCTACGCCCGCACCGGCTACCACCGCGCGCTGGACCAGCTGCGCAAGTCCGGCTGGCGCGGCCAGGGCCCGGTGCCGTGGTCGCACGAGCCGAACCGCGGCTTCCTGCGGGCGCTGGCTGCACTGTCGCGGGCGGCCCGGGCGATCGGTGAGTCCGACGAGGAGGCTCGGTGCGCCCAGTTCCTTCGCGACTCGTCGGCCGAGGGGGCGCGCGAGCTGGGTTTCTGACAGCCAGACGCCCAGCCTGAGCATGTACGGATGGCGCGCGGGGCGCGCTCGCCGAACCGATAACCTTGCCGGTGGCTCATCAGCACACGGAAAGGGAGCCTGATGCCGGCAATCGTGCTCGTCGGGGCGCAGTGGGGCGACGAAGGAAAGGGCAAGGCGACCGACCTGCTCGGCAGCAGCGTCGACTACGTCGTCAAGTTCAACGGCGGTAACAACGCCGGCCACACCGTCGTCATCGAGCAGGACGGCAAGCGGGAGAAGTACGCCCTGCACCTGCTCCCGTCGGGCATCCTCAGCCCGAACTGCACGCCCGTCATCGGCAACGGCGTCGTCATCGACCTCGCCGTGCTGTTCGAGGAGCTGGACGCGCTCCAGGCGCGCGGGGTCGACACGAGCAAGCTCGTCGTCAGCGCCAACGCCCACGTGATCCCGAGCTACAACCGCACCCTCGACAAGGTGACGGAGCGCTTCCTCGGCAGCCGCCGCATCGGCACCACCGGCCGTGGCATCGGTCCCACGTACGCCGACAAGATGAGCCGGGTCGGCATCCGGGTCCAGGACCTCTACGACGAGGGCATCCTGCGCCAGAAGGTGGAGGCGGCTCTCGCCTTCAAGAACCAGGTGCTCGCCAAGATCTACAACACGCGCGCGGCCGTCGTCGACGACGTCGTGGCGGACCTCCTGTCGTATGCCGCCCGGCTGGCTCCCATGGTCGCCGACACGGCGCTCGAGCTGAGCCAGGCGCTGGACCGTGGCGACACGGTGCTCTTCGAGGCCGGTCAGGCGACCCTGCTCGACGTCGACCATGGGACGTACCCGTATGTCACGTCGAGCAACGCCACCTCGGGCGGGGCGTGCACGGGCTCCGGCGTCCCACCGACCCGCATCGACTCGGTCATCGCCATCCTCAAGGCGTACACCACCCGGGTCGGGGAGGGTCCGTTCCCGACGGAGCTGCACGACGACATGGGCGAGTTCCTGCGCAAGACCGGCGCTGAGTACGGCGTCACGACCGGGCGCCCGCGTCGCTGCGGCTGGCTCGATGTCGTCATCGGTCGCTACGCCCACCGCATCAACGGCGTCACCGACTTCGTCATCACCAAGCTCGACGTCCTCACCGGCCTCGACAAGGTGCCGATCTGCGTGGCCTACGACGTGGGCGGCGTGCGTCACGACGAGATGCCCGTCAACCAGACCGACTTCCACCACGCGACCCCGATCTACGAGGAGCTCCCCGGCTGGTGGGAGGACATCACCCACTGCCGGTCCTTCGACGAGCTGCCCGCCAACGCCCAGGCCTACGTGCTGCGGGTCGAGGAGCTGATCGGGGCCCGTGTGTCGGCGATCGGCGTCGGCCCCGGACGCGACGAGATCATCGAGCGCTACCCGCTGAAGCCCGCGGTCGCGCGCTGAGCACCCCTGACGACAAAGGAAATCCATGACTGACACAGTCGCCCCCGTCGACTGGGTGTCGCGCCTCGCCGACGAGGTCATCGCCGAGGCCGAGCACCGCAACCCGGGCGAGAAGATCGTCTGCGCCTCGGGCATCAGCCCGTCCGGCCCCATCCACCTCGGCAACTTCCGCGAGCTGATCACGCCGCACCTCGTCGCCGACGAGATCAAGCGCCGCGGCGTCGACTGCGAGCACATCCTGTCGTGGGACGACTACGACCGGTTCCGCCGTGTCCCGAAGACCCTCGACGGCGTCGACGAGACGTGGGAGCAGTACATCGGTATGCCGCTGACGGCCGTCCCGCCGCCCGCGGGGTCACCGCACGCCAACTGGGCCGAGCACTTCAAGGCGCCGCTCATCGAGGCGATGGCAGCGACGGGCATCGAGGTGCGCCAGATCAGCCAGACGGAGCAGTACCGCGCGGGCGCCTACCGCGACCAGGTGCTGCTCGCGATGCGCGAGCGCACGGCGATCGACAAGGTGCTGGACCAGTACCGCACCCTCGAGGCGGCCGAGGCGGCCCGCCAGAAGGAGAGCGGCAGGGGGAAGCAGCACGGCAAGGGGCCGAAGCTCACCGAGGAGCAGGAGGCGGCGGCCACCGAGGCCGAGCGCGGCTCCGGCGCCGCGACCGAGGACGACGGCAGCAAGGGCAAGGCCGGCTACTACCCCTACAAGCCGTTCTGCACGGTCTGCGGCACCGACTTCACGACGGTCACGGCCTACGACGACGACACCCACGAACTGACGTACGAGTGCACCAGGTGCGGCCACGTCGAGACGGTCGACCTCGACACGTTCACGAGCGGCAAGCTCGTGTGGAAGGTCGACTGGCCGATGCGCTGGGCGTACGAGCACGTCATGTTCGAGCCGTCGGGCGTCGACCACCAGAGCCCGGGGTCGAGCTTCGTCGTCGGCAAGGACCTGGCCCCGATCTTCGGCTGGGAGCGCCCGATCGGGCCGATGTACGCGTTCGTCGGCATCGCCGGCATGGCGAAGATGAGCTCGAGCAAGGGTGGTGTGCCCATCCCGACTGACGCGCTCGAGGTCATGGAGCCGCCGGTGCTGCGCTGGCTCTACGCGCGTCGCCGGCCGAACCAGAGCTTCGACGTCGCCTTCGGGCCCGAGCTGCAGCGGCTCTACGACGAGTGGGATGCCTTGAACCGTAAGGTCGCCGACGGCTCAGCCCAAGCGGGTGACCTCGCCGCGCACCTGCGGGCTTCGTCGACGGCGTCCGGGGTCCTGCCCACGACTCCCCGCCCGATGCCGTTCCGCACGATCGCTTCCGTCATCGACGTCACCCAGGGCGACGAGGTCCAGGCTGTGCGCATCCTGTCCGACCTCGACCCCGACAACCCCGTGGAGTCGACCGAGGACCTGCGCCCCCGCCTCGACTGTGCGGAGCGCTGGATGCTCGGCTACGTCCCTGAGCAGGACCGCACGGTCGTGCGGTCCGAGCCGGACGCGGCCCTGTTGGAGGGCCTCGACGACCAGCAGCGGGAGTCGCTGCGCCTGCTCGTCGACGGCCTCGACGACCACTGGTCCCTCGACGGGCTGACCCACCTCGTGTATGCCGTGCCGAAGATCCAGCGCGGCCTCGACCCAGAGGCGAAGGTCAAGGACCCGGAGCTCTCAGCGGCGCAGCGCGCGTTCTTCGCGCTCGTGTACCAGCTGCTCGTCGGCAAGGACACAGGCCCGCGCCTGCCCACGCTCCTGCTGGCCGTGGGCAAGGCGAAGGTCGAGCAGCTCGTCGGCCTGTCCGCGCCCTGACCCTGATGGGTGCCTGGTCGACGTGTGCCGACGGCGCCGCTCGTTGCCCGAGTCCGGTCGAGTGGTCATGTCGATGGGCGTGACCACTCGACCGGTGCCTCATGCCTGCGACGCCGGGGTCACTTGACGCTGACGGCGGACCAGGCGGCGGCCGTGGCGGCATACTGCGTGCTGCCCGTGCCGTAGAGGTCGGCGGCCGCGGAGAGCATGCCCGCGCGGGCGCCCGAGTAGTTCGTCGACGACGTCCAGTACGTCGTCAGAGCGCGGTACCAGATCGCCGCTGCGGCATCGTGCCCGATGCCGACGACGGTCGAGCCGTTGCACGTCGGGCTGTTGTACGACACGCCGTTGATGGTCTTGGCGCCGCTGCCCTCCGAGAGCAGGTAGAAGGCGTGGTTGCCGACACCTGACGAGTAGTGCACGTCGAGCGAGCCGACGCGCCGGCTCCAGCAGTCAGCGGAAGCGCCGTCCTTGCTCGGCTTGTCCATCCAGCGCAGTGGCCCCGCGCCGTTGAGCGCGAAGCGCTCGCCGATGAGATAGTCGCCGGGGTCGCCGGTCGTGTTGGCGGTCCACTCGACCATCGTGCCCATCACGTCCGACGTCGACTCGTTGAGCCCGCCGGACTCCTTGTTGTAGACGAGGCCGGCCGTCGCCGAGGTCACGCCGTGCGTCATCTCGTGACCTGCGACATCGAGTGAGACCAGCGGACCGTAGCTGACGCCGTCACCGTCGCCGTATCGCATGCAGAAGCACGTGTCGCTCCACGACGCGTTGACCCAGTTGGTGCCCACGTGGACGAGGCTGCGGGCTCCCTTGCCGTCGTTCTTGATCCCGTTGCGACCGAAGGTGTTCTTGTAGAAGTCCCAGGTCGCGGCGACGCCGAAGTCGGCGTCGACCGCCGCCGTCTGGCGGTTGCTGTTAGAGCCGGTCCCCCAGACGTTGTCGGCGTCCGTGAAGAGGGTGCCGGTCGTCGACGTCGTCGACCCGTTGTTGCCGTCCTCGGTGCGGGCACCGCCGCGCGTGCCGTCGATCATCTGCCACTGGCCGCCGGAGGCCGTCGTCTGCACGGTCACGGTGCCGAGGTAGAGGCTGTTGCCGGTCCCGGCGTCGTTGATCTCGGTGGCCCAGTGGTCGACGACCGCGCCGGTCCTGGCATCGACGAAGACGACCTCGCCTGCAGGCTCGTGGTGGGCGCCGACACCGTTCACCTGCGTCTTCCAGACCAGCCGAGCCGGTCCGTAGGCATAGACGGCGAGTGACGGGGTCGAGGTCTGGACGGTGAAGTCGACGCTGTGGGCCGCCGTGGCGGCCGCAGCCGATGGCGTGACCGTGGCCCGGGTGGAGGCCACGCGGACGCCGGTCGCTGCTGCGTTGACGCCCTTCCACGCGCCGTTGCCGGACAGGTGGACCACGAGATCGCCACCGACCACCGGCAGCCCCTTGAAGGTGCGGTCGAACCGGACATGCGTGGCGCCGTCGCGGTCGGTGGCGACACTCTTGGCAGTGAGCGCCTGGTCGGCGTCGAGGCCGAATGCCGGCCCATGGGCTCGCGCGGCCGCGGCGGCCCGAGCGGCACCGTTGCCGACGGGTCCGGCTGCGGCCTGGGCGGTGGTTGTCGCCACGGTCCCCAGCGTGGCGGCGAGCGCCGCCGCAGACGCGACGGCGGCGGTGAGGAAGGTCTTCTTCAACGGATCTCCTGGTTGTCGGAGCGGCCCGAGCGCGGTCGGTCGACCGTGAGGTCACCTTCATGCCTGCGCGTCTCTCGCGCCACTGGTGTCACAGGAGTTTGCCGCCGCTTGAAGAAGAATTGGTCAGCGACCGAGGAGGCTCACAACAAACTCCCAGGAAAGCAAGCTCGCGCCGCAGCCTTTCGGCCGGTCATATCGAAACGACCAGCGTCCGTGGGGATCCCGGTGAGACCCCCCTTCGAGTGGCCACGTGGGCAGTGCCGTGCGGAGGGGACGGACATAAATCGGGCGAGGGGCGAGATGCAGGGGGGAGGCATCTCGTCCCTCGCCCGGTGCGAGTCCACATTGGGGGGCGGGACTGCGCCGAACGCCGAAGGGTCTCAGGGGGGAGGAGACCGGCGGGGAGGGTAGGTTCGCGCTCCTTCGACGTACGTCAATCATCCCTCCAGTTCGGGATTCCGTCGACTATTGCCTCATTCCTTGAACAACTCTTTACCAAGCTGGAACGGCCGGTTCCGCGCATCCTCCTACCGGGTCGGCCGTGGGCGCGACAAAGCGCCGAGCGCGCGCCCGACAGCGCACGTTTCGGCGCCCCCGCCGGGCAAAATCAGGAAAGCACCGTCATCCGATGGGCGGCCCGGGTGAGTGCCACGTAGAGCACGCGGACCCCGCCGGGCGACTCGCGGGTGATCTCGTCGGGGTCGACGACGACGGTCGCGTCGTACTCCAGACCCTTGGTCGACATCGGGTCGACCACGGCCACCCGGCCGTCACCGAGCTCGGCCACGGGAGCGAGCAGGACGGCATACGCCGACGGGGTCACGACCGCGATGGCGCCCTCGACCTCGCCGAGCAGGTCGGTCACGGCCGCCGTCACCGACGCCAGCGGGTCGGGCCCGAGCGGGGCCTCGGCCGGCTGGACGCCGGTCTCCCGGACCGCCTGGGGGATGTCGGCGTCGGGCACCTCCCGACGAACGACCTCGGCGGCATAGTCGAAGATCTCGCGCGCGTTGCGGTAGTTGGTGTCCATGTGGAACTGCTGGCGCGCCTGTGAGCCGAACGCCTCCTCGCGCGCCGCCGTCGCCTCGACGGCATCCGGCCAGGAGGCCTGGGCGGCGTCGCCGACGACCGTCCACGACGCGTGCCGACCCCGCCGTCCGATCATCCGCCACTGCATGGGCGAAAGGTCCTGGGCCTCGTCGACGAGGACGTGGGCGTACTCCTCGAAGCGGCCGATCCGGCCGGCCAGGAGGCGTTCGCGCGGGTCGCTCGACACGACCGAGGACGCACCGGAACGGTCCGGACCGGAGACAGGCTGCACCTCGGTGACGCCATACTGGCTGAGGTCGTCGAGCTCCTCGATCTCGTAGAAGCCGCGCTCCTCCTTGGGCTGGTCCTGGACGGCGCCGACCCGCGCGGAGATGTCGTCGATGAGGGCGACGTCGGAGACCGACCACCGGCCGGTCTCGAGCGCCAGCCGGAACGAGGCCGCGAGCTGCTGTACCTCGGCCTCGGTCAGCGCGCCGCGTGCGTGCCGGCGCACGAGCGCGGGGTCGGCGAGCCACAGGAGCACCTCCCGGGGGTCGACCTGCGGCCACCAGGCCTGCATGAACGCCTCGACGTCGAGGTGGTCCTCCCACTTGTCCATGAACTCCGCCTTGGCGTCGCGCTCACCCGTCACGCCGAGCGAGGCCCAGGCCGCCTCCCCGAGGGCCGCCTGCGCGGCGGCGGTCGCGGTGTTGCGCTGGTGCTGGCGCAGGACCTGCGAGCGCACCCGGTCGAGGTCCCGCGCCTCGAGCCGCACCGGACGCCCCGCGACCATGGCGCGGAACTCGGTCGGCGCGTCCGGCACCCGACCGCGGGCCGCGGCGCCGAGCATCGGGCGGATCCGCGTCGAACCCTTCACTCGCGCCACCTCAGGGCTGTCGAGCCGCTCTGCGTGCACGACGTCGATGACGTCGCCGAGGGCGCGCAGGACGACGCTCTCCTCGCCGAGCGACGGGAGCACGCGCTCGATGTATGCGGTGTACGCCCCCGAGGGCCCGACCACGAGGATGCCGCCCGCCTCGAAGCGACGCCGGTCGGAGTAGAGCAGGTATGCCGCGCGGTGCAGCGCCACGACCGTCTTGCCCGTGCCCGGGCCGCCGGTGATCTCCGTGATGCCGCGCGCGCTGGCGCGGATCGCCTCGTCCTGGTGCGCCTGGATCGTGGCGACGATGTCGCGCATCCGGGCGCCGCGGGTGCGGGTGAGGGCCGCCATGAGAGCGCCGTCGCCCACCACGACGAGGTCGTCGGGAGCCTCGGGGACCATGAGGTCGTCCTCGACACCGATCACGGTGGTGCCCCGGCTGCGCAGCACTCGACGGCGCAATACGCCCATCGGCTGGGCCGGTGTGGCGCGGTAGAACGGCGACGCCGCCGGTGCCCGCCAGTCGATGACGAGCGGCTCGTAGTCGTCGTCGCGCACGCCGAGGCGGCCGATGTAGCGCACTTCGCGCTCGGGGGTCTGGCCGTTGCTGCCCTGGTGCTCGATGTCGAGCCGGCCGAACACCAGGCCTTCGTACTGGGTGTCGAGAGCCGTGCGCCGTTTGGCCGCGTGGAACATCAGCGCGTCGCGCTCGAACAAGCCCGCCCCCTCGGCGTCGCCGACCTCCACGAGCCGGCCGAACTGGCTGCGCGCCATGCCCTCGGCCTGCACGACGTCAGCGCGCCGACCGGCCTTCTCGAGCTCCTCGTGGACGCGGTCGACATGGGCCTGCTCGACCGCGATCTCGTGGGCGAGGTCGTCGGGGATGCTCTTGGTCGACACCGGCGATGCGTCGCGCGAACCGGGCGCGCTGCTCCGCTGGGACGATACGTTCGAAGTGCTCACTGAGATCCATGGGCTCGAGGGACGCCACGGGTGGGATCCAGGTGACCCACCGCGTGGCGCGGGAACCATCAAGTCTACTGTCATGGCATGTCAACCACGGCCTGCGTCCCACCGACGGGCGCGCCGCTCATCGGCCGTTGGGTCCGCCTCGACGTGATGACCCCCGCTGACGCCACCGGCCTGTTCGAGGTCTACGCCGACCCGCGCTGCTACGAGCAGGGCTTCGCGATGATGCGGCCCCACCTGACCGTCGCCGACACCGAGGCGCTCGTCGCCGCCTCGATCGCGGCTCACGAGGCCGGCCGGACGGCATACACGATCCGCCTCGTCGGCGACTCGCCCCTCGGCAACGCCGGCACTGTGGTGGGGTCGAGCTCTTTGGGCGACGTCGACACCGAGCGCGAGCACGTGCATCTTGGCTGGACGATGTACGGCTCCCGGTGGTGGGGCACCCAGGTCAACCCGGAGGCCAAGTTCCTGCTCCTCGCGCACGCCTTCGAGACGTGCGGCTTCGGGCGGGTCAAGATCCAGACCGACGTCATCAACGGCCGGTCGCGGGCGGCGATCCTCAAGCTCGGCGCGGTCTTCGAGGGGGTCATGCGCCGCGACGTCCGCCGCCCCGACGGGACCTGGCGCGACACCGCGGTCCACTCGATCCTCGTGGACGAGTGGCCGCAGGTGCGAGCAGGCCTGCTCGCGCGGCTCGCGGGGTAGCCCGGCGTCGAGACGGAGCGACCGTGGCCCGCACCGTGCCAATAGGCTGGGCGCCGTGAAGGTCCTCGTCCTCGGCTCCGGCGCCCGCGAACATGCACTCGTCAAGGCCGTCGCGGCCGATCCTGAGGTCGACGCGGTCGTCGCCGCGCCCGGCAACCCGGGCATCGACGCGACGGCCCTCTGCCTGCCGGTCGACATCCTCGACGGCGACGCGGTCGCGGCCCTCGCGCGCGAGCACGAGGTCGACCTCGTCGTCGTCGGGCCGGAAGCACCTCTGGTCGCAGGGGTCGCCGACATATGCCGGGAGGCCGGCTTCGCTGTCTTCGGCCCGTCCGCAGAGGCGGCTCGGCTCGAGGGCAGCAAGTCGTTCGCCAAGGAGGTCATGGCGGCCGCCGACGTGCCCACCGCGCTGGCACACGTCTGCACCTCGGTCGACGAGGTCGAGTCGGCCCTCGATGCACTCGGCGCGCCGCATGTCGTCAAGGACGACGGGCTGGCCGCCGGCAAGGGTGTCCTCGTGACCGACTCCCGCGATGCCGCTCTCGAGCATGCCCGCGTCTGTCTGGCCAAGCCGGGTGGCCGGGTCGTCGTCGAGGAGTTCCTCGACGGGCCCGAGGTGTCGGTGTTCTGCGTGTCCGACGGCACGACCGTGCTCGCGCTCCCGCCGGCGCAGGACTTCAAGCGCGTCGGCGACGACGACGCTGGTCCCAACACCGGCGGCATGGGGGCCTACTCGCCGCTCGACTGGGCGCCTGCCGGCCTGGCCGACGAGATCGTCGAGCGCGTCGCCCGCCCGACCATCGAGGAGATGTACAAGCGCGGCACGCCCTTCGTCGGCGTGCTCTACGTCGGCCTGGCGCTGACCTCCCGCGGGCCGCGCGTGATCGAGTTCAACGCCCGGTTCGGCGACCCCGACGGGCAGGCGTCTATCGCGCGCCTCCAGTCGCCCTTCGCGCAGCTGCTCCTCGCCGCCGCGACCGGGGGCCTGGCCGACTTCGGCCGGCTGCGCTGGTCCGACGACCACGCGGTGGTCGTCGTGATCGCGTCCGAGGGCTACCCCGCCGCGCCTCGCACCGGCGACCCGATCACCGGGATCGACGCCGCGACGGAGGTGCCGGGAGTCGCCGTGCTCCACGCCGGCACCGGGCGCGACGAGCACGGCGCGCTCGTCTCCGCAGGCGGGCGTGTGCTCGACGTCGTCGCGGTCGCTCCCTCGCTCGCGCAGGCCCGCGAGGCGGCATACGAAGCGGTGTCGGTCATCGACCTGCCCGGCTCGCACCATCGCGCGGACATCGCCCTTCGAGCAGAGCGCGACGAGATCACGGTAGGTGGCTGACATGAAGAGACTTGACCTGCCCGGCTACCAGCACGTCTACTCCGGCAAGGTCCGCGAGCTCTACGCGCCGGTCGACGCGGACGGCAGGCGGGCCGACGACCGGCTCCTTCTCGTCGCCTCCGACCGGATCTCGGCCTACGACTGGGTGCTCGACACCCCGATCCCCGACAAGGGCGAGGTGCTCACCCGGCTGTCGCTGTGGTGGTTCGACCAGCTCAAGGACCTCGTGCCGAACCACGTGCTGTCGACTGACGTGCCGGATGCGGTGCGGGGCAAGGCGGTGGTCGTGCGCCGGCTCGAGATGCTCAAGGTCGAGGCGATCGCCCGGGCCTACCTCACCGGCGGCGGGCTCGAGGAGTACCGCGCGAAGGGGTCGGTCAGCGGCGTCGTCCTCCCGGACGGGCTGGAGGACGGCTCGCGGCTGCCAGAGCCGGTCTTCACCCCGACGACGAAGGCGCCCGTGGGCCAGCACGACCTGCCGATGAGGCCGGCGGAGGTCGAGGCCGAGCTCGGTCTGGACGTGGCTGCCGAGGTCGCCGAGCTGACCTGCGCGATCCTGGCGCGTGGCAACGAGATCGCCGCCGAGCGCGGCATCCTCATCGCCGACACCAAGGTCGAGTTCGGGCGCGTCCCGGGGGGCGCCACCCTCATGCTCGCGGACGAGGTACTGACGCCGGACTCGTCGCGCTTCTGGCCGGCGGCGGCCTGGCAGCCCGGACGAACGCAGCCGTCCTACGACAAACAGTTCGTGCGCGACTGGCTCACCTCACCCGAGTCCGGCTGGTCCAAGGCCAGCGGCGAGGCGCCTCCCGCGCTGCCCGAGCGGGTCGTCGAGCAGACGCGCGCGAAGTACGTCGAAGCCTACGAGCTGCTCACCGGCGAGAGCTTCTGAGCCTGCAGGGTCGCCAGCTCAGCTCGCGAGCTCGATGGTGAAGTACGGATTGCGCACGAGGTCGAACACTGTTGCATCCGGTCCGGGTCTCCTCCTCCTGGAGCGCGGTCGGCCCTCGAGCCCTGGTAACACCGGGGGCGCCAGGCTTCGATAGGTGTGGCCGGTGGGAGTCACGATCTGCACCGTGTGCGGGCGGTCCGTGCCCCCGCTCGGTCCGGGGTCGATGACCGCAGCCGTCCAGCCGGGCTCTTCTTTCACGAGGTTGCACCGGACGCACAGGCCCTGGCCGTTGGTCGCCGTCGTCGGCCCACCCTGCGCATATGGCTGGATGTGGTCGATGTGCGCCGCCGGGGCGTCGCACCACGGAGTCCGGCACTGGCCGTCTCGGGCGACGACGAACCGCCGCAGGCCGGCCGGAAAGAGGCGCCGGGAACTGTCCATGGCCACCAGCGAGCCGGTGCCCGGATGCGTGAAGAGACGCCTGAGCCAGATCGTCGCGGCCCGCGCTCCAGAGGACGCAGCCTCCGATCCGGCTGCGGCACTCGAACTGGCCGCACCCGGACTGGCAGCGCCCGGACTGGCTGCGCCCGGACTGGCAGCGCCCGGACTGGCAGCGCCCGGACTGGCTGCGCTGGGACTGGCAGCGCCCGGACTGGCAGCGCCCGGACTGGCAGCGCCCGGACTGGCAGCGCCCGGACTGGCAGCGCCCGGACTCGACGCGCCTGGACCGGCTTCGGCCGGACCGGACGCGACGACCGGACCGGACGCGACGCCCGCGATGGGCATGACGCCTGCGCCGGCTGCCGTACCTGGATCGGATGCGTCGCTGGGACTTGATGGGCCGCTGGGACGTGATGGGCCGCTGGGACTTGATGGGTCGCTGGGACGTGATGGGTCGCTGGGACGTGATGGGTCGCTGGGACGTGATGGGCCGCTGGGGCTTGATGGGCCGCTGGGACGTGATGGGCCGCTGGGGCTGGCTGTGACGCCCTGACGTGAGGCAGGGCTCCCGGGTGGCCCGACCGGAGCGAGGTCTCGGGTCAGCAGGTCGCGGGCCCAGCCAGCGGGGACGGGTCCGTAGCCGGGGATGTGCGCGGGCGTATCTGCCCCCTCGATGAGGGCGCGATCGGTGATGACGAGCTGCACCTCGACGGGCACGTCGCGTGCCTGAGCCTGGCCCGTCACTCGTTCGACCAGGGTGTCAGCCATGAGCTGGCCCTTGCCTCGCTCGTCGCCGGATGCCTTCGCGCTCAGCGCGGCCCGCGACAAGGCGGCATGCACTGCGACCGCCTGCGCGACGGGCAGGACTGCTGACACGAGCGCCATCGTGTCGGGGATCGGACGGATCGTGACTCGCCTCTCGCTCTCGGCCGTGCGTGCCCGCTCGACTGCTCCCTGTGCATCGAGCCGGTCGGCGGAGGCCCGGACGCGTCGCTCCAGCTCGCGGTCGCCCCACGAGCCGACGCCCGCGAAGGGGTCCGTGAGGTCAAGGTGGGCTCCCACGACCTCGGAGTCGACCAGCGTGCGCACCTCGGGAGCCAGATGGCTCGTGCCACGCACGACGAGCTCGGCGCGCCGCTCGTTGATCGCGCCGACCGTCAGTGCGGCCAGGGTGTGCGGGAGATCTTGGACCAGCGCCACTGAGAGGTTCGCGAGCCGAACACCGCGGGCCGGCGACTCATGCCGGGCCAGCGCGACCTGGGCAGCGACGCCCGTGCGGGTCAGAGTCTGCCGAGCCGCTCGGGACCGCCCGCCGTGCCCCTCTCGACCCGACTGAGCGAGGGACGAGGACCCACGGCCCGGCTCGGTGGGCACCAGCTCGAGCGCGCGCGCGTGGTCGCGCGCCGCAACCCAGCCGTCGAAGTCGCCGGCGTCGGAGCAGGCCTGCGCCTCCGCCCGGAGCAGCCTCGCCTTCGCGGCCTGCGTGTCGACGAACCGCGCGGTCAATCTGGCCTGCGCCGCCGCGCACGCTGCCTTGGCCCGCTCGAGCAGGTCGAGCTGCGAGATCAGCTCCTCGTCGGTGGCGCGGTCGAGGTCGAGCCCGCCGAGGGCGTTTGCGAGCTCGGCCGGGACATGAGTTGACGGGTCCCAGGACGTCTCCGGCGAGCTGGGCTCATCGCCCGCTCCGCCCTGACGTCGCCATGCCATCCCGTCGAACATGTGTTCGATTCTAGGTCAAGCCGGTGACACTCGACCGGCGCGACGTTGGGTCTGTGGACAACCGGCCGATCGCGCCAGACCAGCCCCGCGCGCCCGCGCGGGCGTAAGGGGCGTGGGAGGTGGTGTCGGTGTCGGATGCCAGGGTGGCCGCATGTCAGCCCTACCCACGGCCGCGGAGCGCGGCTCTCTCGGCTCGCAGCCTCAGCCGCGACTCCCCGCGGGGGAGGCGCTGACGCTGCGCCCGTTCCGCGAGGAGGACGCCGAAGCGCTGGTCGAGGCGTATGCCGACCCGGCGATCCAGCGCTGGCACCGCCGGTCGCTCGACCGCAAGGAAGCCCTGGACTGGGTCACGGGCCGTGCATGGACGCGCTGGGAGTACGAGACCGGAGCGGAGTGGGCGGTCGTCGACGACTCCGACGTCATCCTCGGCCGTGTCGGGCTGCCGGCACTGCACCTCTCCGACGGCGTCGCCGAGGTCGGCTACTGGGTCATGCCAGCAGCTCGGGGCCGGGGCATCGCCGGGCTGGCGCTCACCGCCATGGCGGACTGGCTCTTCGGACAGGGCCTGCACCGGCTCGAGCTGGTCCACTCGGTCGACAACGAGCCGTCGTGCCGGGTCGCGACCAAGGCCGGGTTCGACGCCGAGGGCACGCTGCGTGAGGCTCTGCTGCACCCCGACGGCTGGCACGACATGCACCTGCACGCCCGCATCGCCCGCTGAGACGTGGTCGGGGGCGTGCTCAGCGGCGGATAGACTTCCACCGGTCCCGCATGGGCCCGCCCCACGGCATACACCACAGGGAGAGCAGCAACGCATGGGAAGCATCGTCGTCGACGTCATGCTCAAGCCCGAGATCCTCGACCCCCAGGGACAGGCCGTCGGCGGCGCGCTCCCTCGGCTCGGGTTCGACGGCTTCACCGACGTGCGACAGGGCAAGCGCTTCGTCCTCACGGTCGACGGTGACGTCACCGACGAGCACCTCGCCGCCGCCCGCGAGGCCGCCGAGAAGCTCCTGTCCAACCCCGTCATCGAGGACGTCGTCTCCGTCCGCTCGCTCGACGAGCCGGCGAAGAAGACGGCCGTGCGACGGCCGCGGGCCGCAGCCGCGAGCAAGGCCGACGGCCAGTGAAGGTCGGCGTCGTCACCTTCCCGGGCTCGCTCGATGACCGCGACGCGGCGCGCGCGGTGCGCGAGTGCGGCGGCGAGGCCGTCTCCCTCTGGCACGGGGACGACGACCTCAAGGGCGTCGACGCCGTCATCCTTCCCGGTGGTTTCTCCTACGGCGACTACCTGCGCTGCGGCGCCATCGCCCGCTTCGCCCCGGTCATGGACGTCCTCGTCCCGGCCGCCCAAGGCGGCCTCCCCGTACTCGGCATCTGCAACGGCTTCCAGGTGCTCACCGAGAGCCACCTGCTGCCCGGCGCGCTGATCCGCAACGACCACCGCAAGTTCAACTGCGTCGACCAGCGCCTCGTCGTCGAGAACACCTCGACCGCCTGGACCGCAGACTTCGAGGTCGGCCAGGAGATCACCATCGTCCTCAAGAACGGCGAGGGCGGCTTCGTCGCCGACGAGAAGACGCTCGACGCGCTCGAGGGCGAGGGCCGCGTCGTGTTCCGGTACGTGCCCGACGAGCAGGGCCGCAACCCCAACGGCTCATACCGCCACATTGCGGGCATCACCAACGAGCGAGGCAACATCGTCGGCCTTATGCCGCACCCCGAGCACGCGGTCGAGGAGGGCTATGGCCCCAGCCTCGACGGGCGGGCCTTCTTCACCTCGCTGATCAAGCACACCTTGGAGAGCGCAGCCAACGCATGACCGACACCGCACAGCAGGCCGAGCTCGACACCGTCGCGCACGCGGCGCACTCCCCGGAGGTCGAGCAGCCCTGGGCCGAGCTCGGGCTCAAGTCCGACGAGTACGCCAACATCCGCGAGATCATCGGCCGCCGCCCGACCATCGCCGAGCTGGCGATGTACTCCGTCATGTGGTCGGAGCACTGCTCCTACAAGTCGAGCAAGATCCACTTCAAGCTCTGGGGCGAGAACACCACTGACGAGATGCGCAAGAAGCTCCTCGTCGGGATCGGCGAGAACGCCGGCGTCGTCGACATCGGCGACGGCTGGGCGGTCACCTTCAAGGTGGAGTCGCACAACCACCCGTCCTACGTCGAGCCGTACCAGGGCGCTGCGACCGGCGTCGGCGGCATCGTTCGCGACATCATGTCGATGGGTGCGCGACCGATCGCGGTGATGGACCCGCTCCGGTTCGGCAACCTGCACCACCCCGACACCCAGCGCGTGCTCCCCGGCGTGGTCGCCGGCGTCGGTGGCTACGGCAACTGCCTCGGCCTGCCGAACATCGGCGGGGAGGTCGTCTTCGACGACTGCTACCAGGGCAACCCGCTCGTCAACGCCCTCTGTGTCGGCGCCATGCGCGTCGAGGACATCCACCTGGCCAAGGCGACCGGTGTCGGCAACAAGGTGATCCTGTTCGGCGCCAAGACCGGTGGCGACGGCATCGGCGGCGTCTCGGTCCTCGCGTCGGAGACGTTCGAGGCCGGTGGCCCGGCCAAGCGTCCCGCGGTGCAGGTCGGCGACCCGTTCGCCGAGAAGGTGCTCATCGAGTGCTGTCTCGACCTGTATGCCGCGGGCGTCGTCGCCGGCATCCAGGACCTTGGCGGTGCCGGGCTCTCTTGCGCCACCAGCGAGCTCGCGTCCAACGGGGACGGCGGCATGCGGGTGGAGCTCGATCTCGTCCCGCTGCGGGATGCCAGCCTCGAGCCGCACGAGATCCTGATGTCGGAGTCGCAGGAGCGGATGATGGCCGTCGTCGAGCCTGACAAGGTCGACGAGTTCATGGCGATCACGCGCCGCTGGGACGTCGAGGCCACCGTCATCGGCGAGGTCACCGACGGTGACAACCTCGTCATCACCTGGCACGGCGAGGTCATCGTCGACGTCCCGCCGCGCTCGGTCGCGCACGAGGGGCCGACGTACAACCGCCCGCTCAGCCGGCCGGCATACCTCGACGAGCTGAACGCCAACGGCTCCTCCACGCTCCCGCGTCCCAAGAGCGGCGACGAGGTCCGCCAGCAGCTGCTCACGCTGATCGGCTCACCGAACCTCTGCGACAAGTCGTGGGTCACCGACCAGTACGACCGCTACGTGCTCGGCAACACCGCGCTCGCTCAGCCCGACGACGCGGGCGTGGTCCGTGTCGACGAGGAGACCGGCCGCGGGGTCGCCGTCGCGACCGACTGCAACGGGCGGTTCGCCAAGCTCGACCCGTATGCCGGCGCGCAGCTGGCGCTCGCCGAGGCGTACCGCAACGTCGCCACCGCCGGCGCCGCCCCGCTCGCCGTCACCGACTGCCTCAACTTCGGGTCGCCGGAGGACCCGGGCGTGATGTGGCAGTTCCGCGAGTCCATCCGTGGCATCGCAGAGGGCTGCCGCTTCCTCGGGATCCCGGTCACCGGCGGCAACGTGTCGTTCTACAACCAGACCGGCGACGTGGCGATCCACCCGACTCCCGTGATCGGCGTGCTCGGTGTCATGGAGGACGTGTCCAAGCGCTCGGGCTCCGGCTTCCGCAGCGACGACGCACACGTCTACCTGCTCGGCACGACCCGCGACGAGCTCGACGGGTCCGAGTGGGCGCACGTCATCCACAAGCACCTCGGCGGCCTGCCGCCGAGGGTCGACCTCGCCGCCGAGAAGGCGCTCGGCTCCGCGCTCGTCGCGGCGGCCGGGGCCGGTCTCGTCGAGTGCGCGCACGACCTGTCCGACGGCGGCCTGGCCATCGCGCTCGCGGAGGCCACGATGCGCCATGGGGTCGGCGTGATCGTCGACGGCCTGGACCATGTGGGCGTCACGGACACGGGTGCGCCGCTCGATGCATTCACCGCTCTCTTCTCCGAGTCGAGCGCCCGCGCCATGGTCGCAGTGCGGCCGGGGCACGCGGCCGAGTTCGAGGCTCTGCTCGGCGACGTCCCGCACGTGCGCATCGGCGTCACCGGCGGGCGTGACCTCGAGATCCCCGGTCTGTTCTCGGTCTCCGTGTCCGAGCTGAAGTCGGCTCACGAGTTCACACTGCCTGCGGTCTTCGGCGCCTGACCCTCACCACGACGGCCCCTCCCGGCATCCGGGTAGGGGCCGTCGTCGTCGGGCGAGCATCGAAGGTCAGATAACCCGCCAACCACGCGCGTCGGGTGGAGGCGGGCTCGCCTGACCTTCGTCGCCGAACGGTCTTGCGCCGGCGACCAGCCGGTCGAGGGCGTCACCGAGGCGAATGCCGGTGGCCAGGTTGGCGCGCGCGACGTCCCGCCGCAGCCGTTCCTCCGGCAGGGCGGAGGGGCTCGCCACCACGACGGCGTTGCCGAAGCGCTTGCCCTTGAGCACCTCGTGAGTAGCGATCAGCGCGACGTGGGGGAGCGCAGTCTGAATCGTCGCGAGCACCCTTGCCGCCCAGCGCAGTCCAGGCTCGTCAGCGAGGTTCCACAGGGCCACGCCGGTCGGGCGCACTACGCGCGCCACCTGGAGGAGGTATGCCGCCGAGGTCAGCTCCGCTGGGACGCGCCCTGCGGCATACGCGTCGGTGATGACGACATCGGCAGAAGCGGTGCCGAGGGCATGGATGCCCGACAGCCCGTCGACAGGCCGGACCCGGATGCGGTGGCGGCGGGGGAGTGGAATCTCCTTGCGTACCAAGGCGGTCAGATCGGCGTCCGGTTCGAGGACGATCTGGGCGGAGCCGGGGCGCGTCGCCTCGAGATAGCGCGGCAGTGTGAGGCCGGCACCGCCGACATGGGTCACCGCGAGCGGTCCGGGTGGCAGGGCGTCGATCACGAGAGCCAGGTGCTGGACGTACTCGAAGACGAGCAGCGTCGGCTCGTCGGGCTGGACGTGCGACTGGGGCGAGCCGTCCAGGTGGACCGTGACGCCGCGGCGTCCGTCCCACTCCAGCGAGATCCTGGAGGCGGGGTGACCGGCGTCGCTCACAGGTCGATGACGAGCTGGCGCTGCTCGCCGAAGCGGCTGAACCCGACCTGCCGCAGGATCGGCGACGACGTCTCCACGCGCCCGTGGGTCAGGGCCAGCGTGGCACCGACCTGCGCGGCGAGCTCGAGCCGCGCGGCGAGCACTGCACGGTAGGTGCCCCGCCCGCGGAGGTCAGGGTGGGTGCCGGCCCCCCAGAGACGGCATACGTCGCCGGCCATCGCCCAGCCGCCGGTGCTCGCCGGGCGGCCGCCGAGGTAGGCGACGACCCGACCGGTGCTGGCGTCGTCCAGGCCGGTGCGGATCTCGGCGAGGCTCTCCTGCACCATCTCCTCCGTCGGGTCCGGCCCGCCGAACGCCGCCTGGCTCACGACCAGCGCGTCGCGCGTCGACTCGGCGTCGGCGACGCGGCGGACCGTCACGGTTCCGGGGACGCCGAGGTCCGGGAGCGAGGCGCCCGCGAGGACGAAGGCGAGGACGTCCATCCGCTCGACGACCTCGCCGCCGCGACGCAGGACCTCGGCCTCGAGCCCGGCCGGGCGGGTCGTGTCGGCCAGGTGCCACCAGAGCCGGTCTCGGCCGAAGCTGCGGGCGATGTCGTGCACCTCGTCGACGAGCTCGACAGGATCCCGCTCCGAGCCGAAGACCCGCGCCACCGTCGGGGTGAGGAAGTGTCCGGGGTAGGCGACGACGAGCAGCTCGCCGGTTCGGACGTGCGGCGCGCCCTCGGGCACCCACGACCACTCGTTCGAGGCTGCAAGGACGGCCTCGGCGTCCCAGCGCGGCCGGGGGTCCGAGGGGGGCCTTGCGATGGGCTCCGCGATGGGCTCAATAGGCTCGGCGATGGGCTTCTCTGTCGCGTTCCCTGTCACCGCATCAGGCTACGGTCGGAGGATGCGATTCGGACTGGCGATCCTGCCGGAGCACGCGTGGTCGGTGGCCGAGCCGATGTGGCGCGAGGCCGACACGATGGGCTTCGACCATCTCTGGACGTTCGACCACATGACCTGGGGTGGGCTGCCCGAGTCGCCGTGGTTCGCAGCGATGCCCACCCTCGCGGCGGCCGCCGCGGTCACGAGCACGGCGCGCCTCGGCACGTTCGTGTCGTCGCCCAACAACCACCATCCCGTTCAGTTCATGCGCGAGATCCTCGCGCTCGACGACATCTCCAGGAGCCGGTTCATCCTCGGCATCGGCTCCGGTGGCGACCTCGACTCGCAGATCACCGGCGATGACCTGTCGCTCGCGCGGCGCACCGCCCGCTTCCACGAGTTCACCAGCCTCCTGGACCGGCTGCTGCGGGAGGAGCGGGTCACCGCCGACGGCGAGTTCTACGGCGCTCGTGACGTCCTGACCCGCCCCGGACCGGTGCGGGGGCTGCCCGAGGGGCCGCGCGTGCCGCTCGTCATCGCCGCCAACGGGCCCAAGGCGATCCGTCTCGCCGTGGAGCGCGGCGACGGCTGGATGACCTACGGCGGCAACGCCGACACCGACGACGAGTGGTGGGCGCTCATCGGCGCCCTCAGCACGAGGGTCGACGAGGCGCTCGCCTCGGCCGGTCGCGACGCGGCAGGTCTGGACCGCTACCTCAACCTCGACTCCGCTCCGACGTTCTCTCTGAGCAGCGTCGGCGCGTTCGAGCACGCCGCGGGCCGCGCGGCCGAGCTGGGCTTCACCGACGTCATCACGCACTGGCCACGCTCGACCGACCCGTTCCAGGGCGTGCAGGCCACGCTCGACACCGTCGCGGCCGACGTCATCCCGCGCCTGCGCTGACCCGGCCGCACGGATAGCCTGCAGCGATGCCTCCACGCCGCCGCACCCCAGTCGCCGAGGGCATCGCTGCCCTCGAGGTATGCCGTGCAGCCGGCTTTGCGGCCGATCGCGCCACCACGGCCACCGCGGTGCGCTACACGCTGGAGGAGCTGGCGTCGGCCGCGCCCGGACGCACGGTCGAGGTGCGAGTGCCGCCACATGGCGCCGTCCAGTGCATCGAGGGTCCGGTCCACACGCGCGGCACGCCGCCGAACGTCATCGAGACCGACGCGGCCACCTGGTTGCGGCTGGCCGTCGGTGACCTGAGCTGGGACGAGGCAGTGGCGGCCGCGAAGGTCAGGGCGAGCGGCCAGCGAGCCCACCTCGAAGGTCTGTTGCCGCTGGCATCGCTTAACCTTGAGCCGTGAGTCCTGAGACCCCGCGCACGCCGAACTTCAAGCGCTTCCTGCTGACCGGGACACTCATCGGGCTCGTCGCCGGGATCGTCTTCGGGCTCCGCGACCCTGGCGGCCCGAGCTACCCGGAGGGCAAGACGTTCGACGTCGGCACGGCAGTCCTCTTCCTCGCGGCCCTGGGCGCCTTCCTCGGGGCGGGCGTCGCCGGCATCCTCGCGGTCCTGCTCGACCGGACGGGCCGCGGCCGCTCGTGACCGAGCCCGCGGCCGGGCCGGTGGCGCGCCCTGAGGCGCGCCCTAAGACGCATCCTGAGACGGAGGGTCGAACGGCCCGGTCGGGCCCGCTCACCGGCATCCGGGTCGTCGAGCTCGCTGGCATCGGGCCGTCGCCGTTCGCGGCGATGTTCCTGGCCGACCTCGGCGCCGACGTGATCCGGCTCGACCGACCCGGCCCGCCGCCGATGCCGGTGCCGGTGCCGCAGGAGGCGGACCTGCTGCGACGGGGTCGCCCCTCGGTCGTGCTCGACCTCAAGCACCCGAACGGCCTCGCGACCGCGCGTGAGCTCGTCGCGCGCGCCGACGTCCTCATCGAGGGCTACCGGCCGGGCGTGGCCGAGCGGCTCGGCCTCGGCCCCGATGACTGCTTCGCCCTCAACCCGCGACTCGTGTACGGCCGGATGACCGGGTGGGGGCAGGAGGGTCCTCTCGCGCAGGCGGCAGGCCATGACATCGGATACGTCGCGATCACCGGTGCGCTCGGCGCAATCGGCCGCGCCGGTGGCCCGCCGCAGGTGCCGGTGAACCTCGTCGGAGACTTCGGCGGGGGAGCGATGTACCTGGTCGCCGGCATCCTCGCCGCCCTCGTCGAGGCACGCACGAGCGGGCACGGCCAGGTCGTCGACGCGGCGATCGTCGACGGCACGGCTCACGTGTCCTCACTCGTCGTCGGCCTGGTGTCCGGCGGCGCGTGGTCCGAGCAGCGCGGCACGAACCTGCTCGACACCGGCGCGCCGTTCTACGACGTGTACGAGACCAGCGACGGTGGCTGGATGGCGGTCGGCCCGCTCGAGCAGGCGTTCTACGACGAGTTCCTCCGGCTGGTCGGGCTCGCCGGCTCAGCCCCGGACCGCCTCGACCCGAGCCAGTGGCCGGAGCTGCGAGCACTGTTCGCCGACCGCTTTCGCACACGCACGCGCACCGAGTGGACCGCGGTGTTCGAGGGCACGGACGCATGTGTGGAGCCCGTCCTCAGCTACGCCGAGGCGCCCTCGCACCCGCACCTCGCCGCGCGCGGGACGTACGTCCAGCACCACGGCGTGGTCCAGCCCGCACCCGCGCCCCGCTTCTCGCGCACCCCGGCGGCCCTGACGACGCCACCGCCGGCGGTCGGCGCCGACACCCGCGAGGCGCTCGCCGCCTGGGGCATCGAGGACGTCGATGCCCTCATCGCGTCCGGGGCTGCCGCGGCGCCGGCGTTGCCTGGACGCAGCGCAGAGAGCGAGGAACGAGCGAGCGGAGCGGAGGAAGGCAAGGCCCACAAGGCGTCGCGGCACGCGCCGCAGCGAAGCAATCCCGTGGAGGCCTGATGAGGCTCTTCGTCGCGGTGGTCCCTCCGGATGACGCGCTCGACGACCTCGAGGCGCACGTCACGCCGCGCCGCGAGGCCGACACCCCGCAGGCCGAGCTCCGATGGACCGACCGGCACCAGTGGCACGTCACGCTCGCGTTCCTCGGCTCGATGCCCGAGTGGCGCCTCGACGACCTCACCCAGGCCGTCGAGCACTCCGCCGCAAGGCACGACCACCTCATCCTCCAGCTCGCCGGTGCCGGCGCCTTTCCGAACCCGTATGCCGCTCGCGTCCTCTGGACCGGGGTCGAGCAGCTGCGCGGTGACCTGGGCACGCTGGCGGACGGCATACGGTCCGCGGCGAACTCCGTCGGCGCGACCCCGGACGGCGCGCGCTTCCACCCTCATGTCACGCTCGGGCGGTTCCACCGGCCGACGGAGGCGACACGCTGGATCCGCGCGCTGGACGCGTACGAGGGCCCCGCGTGGGTCGCCGATCGACTGGCGCTGGTCGAGTCGCATCTCGGGGAGGGGCGCGGGCGGCGCCCGCGCTACGAGGTGCTCGAGGAGTTCGCGCTCCGCTCGTGACCGGTGCGGGCCAGCGGAGCTCGGCCCTTCGCGCTCTTGCGCACGTGCTCGCTCGACTCGGCGGCCTACGCGGGCGTCCGGGACGTCGCTCCGCGTGTGGGACACTGGGGCAGTGGCACGTGGCGACGGTCGGTTGAACCATGACCTCATCCCCGGCGAGAAGGGCCCGCAGGACGCCTGCGGGGTCTTCGGTGTCTGGGCCCCAGGAGAGGACGTCGCGAAGCTGACGTACTTCGGGCTCTACGCCCTGCAGCACCGCGGGCAGGAGTCGGCGGGCATCGCCACCGGCGACGGCGAGAAGATCCTGGTCTACAAGGACATGGGCCTCGTGTCGCAGGTGTTCGACGAGACGGCGCTGTCGTCGCTGCGAGGACACATCGCGATCGGCCACACGCGCTACTCGACGACCGGCGGCTCCACCTGGGAGAACGCCCAGCCGACCCTCGGCGGGACCGGCCACAGCACGATCGCCCTGGCCCACAACGGCAACCTCATCAACACCGTCGAGCTCAAGGCCCTGGTCGACGAGCACTTCGGCGACTCCCGGGTCACCGGCGAGCTGGCCCGCGGCAACACGTCCGACACGGCGCTCGTCACGACGCTCCTCGCGTCCAACGAGGACCGCACGCCCGAGCAGGCCGCGCTCGAGCTGCTTCCCAAGCTGCGCGGCGCGTTCTCCTTCATCTTCATGGACGAGCAGACCCTGTATGCCGCCCGCGACCCGTGGGGGGTGCGACCCCTCGCGCTCGGCCGCCTCGAGCGGGGCTGGGTCGTGGCTTCCGAGACGGCCGCCCTGCAGACGATCGGCGCGTCCGTGATCCGCGAGGTGGAGCCGGGCGAGCTCATTGCCATCGACGAGAACGGCCTGCGCTCGCACAAGTTCGCGACGCCGCAGCCGAAGGGGTGCGTCTTCGAGTACGTCTACCTCGCCCGGCCCGACGCGGTGATCCGTGGGCGCGTCGTGCACGAGGCCCGCGTCGAGATGGGGCGGGTCCTGGCCCGCGAGCACGCTGTCGACGCCGACCTCGTCATCGGGGTCCCGGAGTCGGGCGTGCCTGCGGCCGTGGGCTACTCGCAGGAATCGGGCATCCCGTTCGGCCAGGGCTTCGTCAAGAACGCGTACGTCGGACGCACCTTCATCCAGCCTTCGCAGACCCTGCGCCAGCTGGGCATCCGGCTCAAGCTGAACCCTCTCGAGCACACGATCCGCGGCAAGCGGCTGGTCGTCGTCGACGACTCGATCGTGCGCGGCAACACTCAGCGGGCGCAGATCCGGATGCTGCGCGAGGCCGGTGCCGCCGAGGTGCACGTGCGCATCTCGTCGCCTCCCGTGCAGTGGCCCTGCTTCTACGGCATCGACTTCGCGACGCGCGCCGAGCTGATCGCCACCGGCCTCGGAGTCGAGGAGATTCGCGCCTCGATCGGCGCCGACTCGCTGGGGTACATCTCGGAGGACGGCATGATCGAGGCCACCGGGCAGCCGGCAGACGAGCTCTGCACGGCGTGCTTCACCGGGCGCTACCCGATCGAGCTGCCCGAGGACGGCAACATCGGCAAGCACGTGCTCGAGACGCTGCCGATGACCGTCCGCACCGGTCATGACCGCTCCGTCGACGTCGAGGGCGTCAGCCTCGGAGTCGGCGCGGGCGGCGAGAACGCGCTTCAGCACCCTTGAGGGGACCCGGTCGGGGGTGGGCCGACCGTCGGTAGGCTTTGCGGGTGAGTGAGCGCCCGATCACGTATGCCGCAGCCGGAGTCGACGTCGAGGCGGGTGACAAGGCCGTCGAGCTGATGAAGGAGTCGGTGCGCCGCGCGACCCGGCCGGAGGTCATCGGCGGGCTCGGCGGGTTCGCCGGGATGTTCGATGCGAGCGCGATCGCACGGATGACCCGCCCGGTCCTGGCCACCTCCACCGACGGCGTCGGCACGAAGGTCGCGATCGCGCAGGCGATGGACAAGCACGACACGATCGGGTTCGACCTCGTCGGGATGGTCGTCGACGACATCGTCGTCTGCGGCGCCGAGCCGCTCTTCATGACCGACTACATCGCCACGGGCAAGGTCGTCCCCGAACGGATCGCCGCGATCGTCGGGGGCATCGCCCGCGCCTGCGAGGAGGCCGGAGTGGCGCTCGTCGGCGGCGAGACCGCCGAGCACCCAGGGCTGCTCGAGCCCGACGAGTACGACGTGGCCGGCGCCGCGACCGGAGTCGTGGAGTATGCCGCTGTGCTCGGTCCGCACCGAGTGGCCGACGGCGACGTCGTCGTCGCGCTCGCGAGCAGCGGCCTGCACAGCAACGGCTACAGCCTGGTGCGGCGGGTCGTCGACGCCGCAGGCTGGTCCCTCGACCGGCAGGTCGACGACTTCGGCCGGACGCTCGGCGAGGAGCTGCTCGAGCCCACCCGGATCTACACCAAGCCGCTGCTCGACCTCATCGACACCGAGGGGGTCGACGTGCACGCCCTGAGCCACATCACCGGTGGCGGGCTCGCGGCGAACCTCGCGCGGGTGCTCCCGGCCGGGATGTTCGCGCGTCTCGACCGCGGCACGTGGGATCCTCCGGCGGTCTTCCGGACGGTGCAGGCCCTCGGCCGGGTGCCGCAGGCCGACCTCGAGCGCACCCTCAACCAGGGCGTCGGCTTCGTCGCCGTGCTGCCCCAGGCGCAGGCGGACCGCACGGTCGAGGTCAGCGAGGCACACGGCATACGGGCGTGGCTGCTCGGGAGCGTGACCACCGAGGAGCACGCGTACGCAGAGGGCCTCGTCGTCGACGGAGTCGAGGTCGTCAGGGGAGCCAAGGGCGTGGACGGGGGCGCGGTGCAGGTCGTCGGGACACACCCGTCGGCCTGAGCACCGGCCCCGTCACGCACCTTCGCCGACCACGGCCCGAGCAGCCTCAGGACACCCTTGGGGAAGCCTCGGGACGCCCTCGGACGGCTCGGGGCAGCCACCATCGCCGGCCGAGTGGTCTCACCCGACGCACGAGGTGGTGGAGATGGAGGGCGAGCTCAACGCTCGCCGGCGGCCCATTTCCCGTAGTCGTCGTAGTCGTTCTCGTCGTAGGACCCCGACTTGTGATCGGGCTCCCGTGGTGACGAACCGTGCAGCTCGCGCTCCAGCGCGCTCAAGTCCGTGTCAGGCGTGTAGTACTTGAGCTGCCGTGCGACCTTGGTCTGCTTGGCTTTGGCTCGGCCGCGCCCCATGGCGTGACCCCCTCGTGCGTCGTGCCGGGACGGCATCGCTCTTCGGAGAACCGGATGGCTCTTCGATGTCCGCGTAGCGGCCCCGGGAATGTGTGTGTTCTCGTGGTGCTAACGCTACATGAGGCAGGCAAATCATGCCCACGGCGGACCCCACGACTCGCCCGCCAGGGTCGCCGCGAGGCCGGTGTGGGGCCTCTGTGAGGCCGCCGCGAGTCCACCGACAGCCCACCGTGGGGCTGCCGAGAGTCCGCCGAGAGTCCGCCGCGAGCGTGTCGAGCGACCCCCGGGGGGCGTGCGCGACCTCGGCGCGAGGTGGCAGATCGAGCCCTCGGACCTCCGAGACGGTTGGAGGCTGGGCCCGTGGGCGGCACCCCGACCGCCTGGGGGACCAAGTGGGTGATACTGGGGCGATCAGCCCTTTTTCAGTGTTTAACCGCCAACTTTCGGTTGGAGACTTTACCCTTGCTTTACTGAGCCCCCGTTGGGGCGCATGCGTGTCGCTGCACCTAGCGACAGGGTGGTGGGGAAATGACAATGACGACTCAGGATCGACACGAAACCGAGAAGCTGCTCACTCCTGCTGAGGTCGCGGCCCTCTTCCGGGTTGACCCGAAGACGGTGACCCGTTGGGCCAAGGCAGGAAAGCTGACTTCGATCCGGACCCTCGGTGGGCACCGGAGGTACCGCGAGTCAGAGGTTCGCGAACTCTTGGGTGGCGGCCACTGACGCGACCGCCGAGTCGGGGTACCGGTCAGACAGTCGGGGGAGGTGCGCCAGCGGCGCACCTCCCCCGACTGGCACCGCGGTTGTCGGTGCAGCCCTCTAGCGTCGGCGCATGACGAATCCTCCTGAGGTCACTGCGATCACGTTGGGCGTGCGCGACGTCGAGACATCGCGCACGTTCTATGTCGACGGGCTGGGCTTTCGCTCGATCCTCGACATCCCCGGCGACATCAGCTTCGTCCAGTGCGCCCCGGGTCAGCTGCTCGCGTTGTGGAACGTCGAGCAGATGCCGAGCGAGTACGGCGACGTCGGACACGGGCGCCTGGCGCCGCCGATGTCGCTCGGGCACACCGTCGACAGCCCTGACGAGGTGAGAGGCCGGTATGCCGCCGCGCTCGCTGCGGGGGCAACCACCGTCACCGAGCCGGCCGAGCGCGAGTGGGGCGGGTGGAGTGCGTGCGTCGCCGATCCCGACGGCTTCCGGTGGGACTTCGTCCACAACCCGAACCTCCACGTCGACCCTGACGGCACGGTGCATATGGGCAGCGCGTGAGCGGTGCCCGGGGTCAGTGTCCGAGGGCGCGCAGCTGCAGCCGCAGTGCGAGGCGCGTCTCGGGATCATGCAGGTCGACGTCGACGACGTCCGACATCTTCTGAAGCCGGTAGCGCAGCGTGTTCGGGTGCACATGCGCTCGCGCTGCCGCGGCCTTGGGGTCGCCCGGATGGTCGAGCCACGCCGCGACCGTCTCGAGGTATGCCGTGTCGTGGGTCTCGTCGTGGGCGCGCAGGACCGCGACCGGACCGAGCAGCTCCTCGGTGCGGATCCCGCTCAGCGCGCGAGCGTTCGTGACCGCTGCCCAGGCGTCGTCGACGGTCATCGCCGGACCGGTCACCCGGCCGGCGTCGCGGAGCCGGCGCACCTCGCCGGCCTCCCGGCGCGAGCGGTCGAGATCGGTTGTCCGGCTCACCGAGCCGCCGGCGCTCGCTGATGCCGACGGGGTCACCAGCGCGACCTCCTCGACAACCCCGAGCAGCCACTCCCAGGTGCCGGGCGCCGCGCTCCCCGGGGTGTCGCGGACGAGTGCCAGGGCCATGCCGTCGAAGATCGCGAGCAACGGCTGGCGCCAGGACCGGCGGCGAGCCGCCGACTCCCACACGTCGAGCTCGCGCTCCGCGTCACCGGACACCTGGTGGGCACCGGCGAGCACGACGACACGCCAGGGCGCGGGTGGCAGCCAGCCCTCGGCCTCGAGGGTGTCGCCGCTGACGACGGCTCGAAGGCGGTCGGCCGCCACCCGACGGGCCAGGTCCGCCTGCGAGCGCTGCCGCAACAGGTGCAGCGCAACGACCGAGGCCGTCTGCGCGAGAGACTCTTTCACCTGCTCGGGCGGCTCCTCGTCGATGACCGCCCAGATCGAGCCCAGCCACTCGGTGCCGGCGCGGACCGGCACGACGAGCCGGGCGCGCAGGCCTCGGCCGGCGGGCACGAAGAACGGGGCGCTCGAGGTGGCCAGCTGACGGAAGACCCCGCGTCCCCGCAGGCTGGCGATGACCTCGTCGGGCACGCGCCTGCCGACGATCGTCGACAGGCGTGCCGGATCGGCGACGTCCTGGGTCGAGGAGTACGCGAGCACTCGAGACTGCGTGTCCTCGATCGTGATCGGGGCGCCGACGAGCGCGGCGCAGGCGTCGGCCAGCGCGAACAGCTCGTCGAGCACCGGCCCCTCGGCTCGCAGCGACGGCCCGCTCGCGGCGCGGTCGAGCACGCCGCGAAGCAGCCAGACGATGTGGGCCCACGACGCGTGGTCGGCGAGCTGGACGAGGCTGACGCCGAAGCGGTTCGCGGCCGCCCGGACCTGGGGGTTGCGGGCCGCGGCGCGCCGGAGCACGACGGCACCCGCCTCCACCTCGGCCGCCGCCTCGATGAGCGCCGCAGCGTCCGCCGGACGGTCGATCCCGACCCCGAGGAGCAGGTCGCCCGCCTGGCCGAACACACCCGAACCCGGCTCGGCCAGCGTGACATCGTCGACAGTCCGCCCGCGTGGGTCGGCGACGAGCGTGAGCAGGCCTCCTCCGATCGACCCGACGAGCTGTGCGAGGGGCAGGCCCACGGGCGTCGTGGAGGAGGTGCGGGTCGCCGGACGCGCCGGACGAGCCGGACGCGTTGGACGCGCCGGGCGCCCTGGGCGACCCGCGCGGCGGGAGGGAGCGGGCGGCATACGTCGATGGTGGCATGCCGTTGTGCGCTGAGCACAGCCATGAAGGGAAAGTTTGGCAGCGGGGCACCACGAGCCGTGCTCACCTTGCCGAGACCATGGTGGTAGGCACCCACACCCTTATCGATGACACAGGAGTCGATCGCATGCCCGCTGTGACCCCGTCCGGTTCCCCCGCCCCCGAGCGCGTCGCCGTCGTCGGCGCCGGCATGGTCGGCCTGGCCACCGCCTGGTTCCTCCAGGAGCGCGGCGTCGAGGTGACCGTCATCGACCGCGACGGCGTCGCGGCCGGCGCGTCGTGGGGCAATGCCGGCTGGCTGACGCCCGGCATCGCCACCCCGCTGCCCGAGCCCGCCGTGCTGAAGTACGGCCTGCGCGCCGTGCTGAGCCCGAGCTCGCCCGTCTACGTGCCGCCGAGCGCCAACCCGAACTTCCTCCGCTTCGTCACCGGCTTCACGCGCCACAGCACGATGAAGGCGTGGAAGAAGGCGATGGGCTCCCTCGTGCCGGTCAACGACCTGTCGCTCCAGAGCTTCGACCTGCTCCGTGAGGGTGGCGTCGACGCCGAGACGTACGAGGCGAAGTCGTTCACCGCCGCCTACCGCACGGTCGAGGAGCGCAAGACCCTGCTCGAGGAGATCGAGCACATCCACGCGTCCGGTGGCGACATCACGTTCGACGTGCTGTCCGGCGACGAGGCCCGCGCCATCGAGCCGGCGCTCTCGGACAACATCGGTGCGGCGATCGTGCTCCACGGCCAGCGGTTCATCAACCCGGGCGCCTACGTCGCGGCTCTGGCCGACTCGGTCGTCGCACGCGGCGGCAAGATCGTCACGGGCAACGCCGTCTCGAACATCCTCGAGACGCCCGGCGGTGTGGCGATCACGAACGAGGTCGGCATCACCGAGCAGTTCGACTCCGTGGTGGTCGCCACCGGCGCGTGGCTCGGCAAGCTCGCTCGCGACTTCGGCGTCAAGCGAGTCGTCCAGGCCGGCCGCGGCTACTCGTTCAGCGTCGCCGTCGAGGACCTGCCCAACGGCCCGGTCTACTTCCCGGCCGCCCGGGTCGCCTGCACGCCGATCGGTGACCGCCTCCGCGTCGCCGGCATGATGGAGTTCCGCAAGCCCGAGGCGGCCCTCGACCAGCGCCGGATCAACGCCATCGTCGAGTCGGCCCGCCCGCTGCTCAAGGGTGCCGACCTCGACAACCGTCAGGACGAGTGGGTCGGCTCACGCCCCTGCACGATCGACGGCCTGCCGCTGATCGGCGCGACGAAGTCGTCCAAGGTGTTCGTCGCCGGTGGCCACGGCATGTGGGGCATCACGCTCGGTCCGGTCACCGGTCGCCTGCTCGCCGAGCAGATCGTGACCGGCACCGCGCCCGAGCAGCTCGCTCCGTTCAACCCGCTGCGCTGAGCCTGCGCCGCCTCGGTCTCCGAGGCCGCCCGCTCGTCGCAGCAGATGCGTCCAGTGCCCGCCCGGGGTTCGTGCCCGGGCGGGCAGTGTCGTCTCCGGGCCCGCGCCTCCGGCGGCGCGGGCGGCGCGGGCGGCGGGTGCGGTCGATGAGGTGGAGCCACGTGCGTGACCACACGGTCGTCAAGGGCTAACGTCCGTCGGATGGACAGCGAGGTCAGAGTCGAGGCGCCGACAGAGCAGCGCAACCCAGGCACGATGTCGATCGACACGTACTCCTCTCTCGACATCCTGCGCGTGCTCAATGCGGAGGACGCGACTGTCCCGCGTGCCGTGGGGGACGCGCTGCCCGAGCTCGCGGTCCTCGTGGACCGTGCCGTCGAGTCCCTGCGCGCGGGTGGTGCGATCCACTACTTCGGCGCGGGCACCTCGGGGCGCCTCGCGGTGCTCGATGCTGCCGAGCTGGTGCCGACGTTCAACGTCCCGGCCGGCCTGGTCGTCGCCCACCTCGCGGGTGGCATGGCGGCACTCGGCCGCGCGGTCGAGAACGTGGAGGACGACACCGAGCACGGCCGCGCCGAGGCGGACGGCCTTCGTGAAGGCGACATCGCCATCGGGCTGACCGCCTCAGGCCGGACGCCGTTCGTGGCCGGCGCCCTGGCGCGGGCGCGGGAGATCGGGGCGGTGACGGCGCTGCTCACCGCGAACCCCGACGCATCGATCGGCCCGCACGTCGATCACCTGCTGGTCGCCCGGACCGGCCCGGAGGTGCTCACCGGATCCACCCGGCTCAAGGCAGGGACCGCCCAGAAGCTCGTCCTCGGGTCGTTCTCGACCGCCGTCATGATCCGCCTCGGGCGCACCTGGTCCAACCTCATGGTCGACGTCGTCGCGACGAACGCCAAGCTGCGAGGGCGGGTCGTGCGCATCCTTCAGGAAGCGACGGGCGACGACGCCGACCGGGCTCGCCGTGCTCTCGACGCCGCGGGTGGCGAGCTGAAGCCGGCACTGCTGTCGATGCTCGCGGACGTCGACGTGCCTACGGCCCGTCGCACCATCGACGACCACGAGGGGTCGGTCGCAGGCGCCCTCGCGGCGCTGAGGACTGCGGCGGTGACAAGCTCGACGACAGTGTCACCGGTGACTGCTCAGGACCCCGCCCACCCCGTCCGTCGCGTGGTCGTCGCGGTCGACATCGGCGGCTCCGCCCTTCGCCTCCAGACGTATGCCGGTCGGCCGGGTCCCGTGCTCACCGCTCCGGGCGTGCGCGTCGGGCCGGACGGGATCCAGATCGGGCCACTCGTGGAGGATGCCCGTGGTTTGTTCGAGTCTGTCGGCGGCACAAGGGGATCCGTCGAAGGGCGCCCTGGTCTCGCCGATGATCGACGGACCGGCTCCCCCGACATTGTCGTGTGGTCGATGCGGGGGCTGCTGATGCTGGCAGATCGCGAAGCGGTGCTACGCGAGGCGTCCTCGGGTCTGGGCGCCGCGACGACGGTGGTGGTCAGCGACGCGGTCGCCAGTCTCGTCGGGGCGATCGGGAGGATCGAGCCAGGAGCCGTCGTTGCGGCAGGCACGGGCGCCGTGGCGTTCGGGACCGACTTCGACCACCGATGGAACCGCGTCGACGGCTGGGGACACCTGCTCGGCGACAGCGGATCGGCCGCGTGGGTCGGGACGATGGGCCTGCGGGCTGCGCTGCGCGCCGTCGACGGGCTGCCCGGCGGCTCGCCGGTACTGCTCCAGGCGGCATCCGACCTGCTGGGCCGACCGGAGGGCTGGCCGCGCCTGGTCATGACCGCCGACGACACCCCGGCGCGGCTCGCGTCCGTGGCACCGCTCGTGAGCGAGGCCGCGACCGAGCACGGCGATCCTGTCGCGGCCGGCATCTGCCGAGACGCCGGCCTCGCCCTCGCGGACTCGCTCGTTGCCGCAGCCGCAGGTCTCGAACGGCCGCACCTCGTCGCGACGGGTGGGCTGCTCGCGTCCGAGCCGATCCGCACGGCGCTCGATGCGCGGCTTGCTGCGACAGGTCGTGCACGGAGCGCTGCCGTCGGCGCCGCGCTCGACGGGGCGATGGTCCTCGGCCGGCACCTGCTCGACGCTGGACGCCTCCCGGAGCACCCGGCATACCTCCTCGTCGACCATCGATCACCTCGAACCGCAGGTGGGACCTGAGCGGAGGGCGGCGGCGAGGCCATGGGCCCACTCCCGGCGCGCGACGTTGACCGAGCCCCAGTCGCGTGACGGGTGGACGCGGTTCGTCAGCAGGATCGCGAACGACCGCGACGTGAAGTCGATGACGACCGACGTGCCCGTGAAGCCGGTGTGTCCCGCGGTGTGCGGCCCGGCGAGGTCGTCCATGTACCACCGCTGGTCGAGCTCGAAGCCGAGGCCGTGGGCATCCCCGCCGGTGCTCCCGTCGGCGCTGGAGACCAGGTCGACGACACTCGCGCTGCCGAGGATCCGCCTGCCGCGATAGGTGCCGCCATTGAGCAGTGCCTGGGCGAGCACAGCGAGGTCGTCGGCTGTGGAGAAGACCCCCGCGTGACCGGCGACGCCCCCCAGCGCGCAGGCGTTCTCGTCGTGCACCTGCCCGCGCACGAGGCCCCGGGCTGCCTTGGTCTTCACCTCGGTCGCGGCCGTGCGGTCCACCGCGACCGGGTTGTAGCCGGTGTCGGCCATGCCGAGCGGCCCGGTGACTCGCTCCATCACGACCTGGTCGAGCGGCACGCCCCGGAGCCGCTCGACCATGACCCCGAGAGCAATGAGGCCGAGGTCGCTGTAGAGGTAGGTCGCGCCAGGCGCACGGTCCAGGGGCTGGTCCATCACGGCCGCGATGCGAGACGGCTTGTCGGGGTAGTCACTCCACAGCGGCAGCCATGCCGGGAGTCCCGACCGGTGCGTCAGGAGCTCCCGCACGGTGACGGATTCCTTTCCGGCAGAGGCGAACTCAGGGAGATATGCCGCGACAGGCGCATCAAGGGAGGCCACCGCCTCCTCGACCAGCTGCATCACGGCGATCGACGTGAAGAGCTTCGACACGGAGGCCAGGTCGAAGATCGTGTCCTCGCGCATCGGGACCCAGCGCTCGCGGGGCAGCTCGGTCGACGCGTCGGCATATCGCAGCGCCCACCCGCTCGCATCACGCGCGACGATCCGGCCCTCGTGGCCCATCACGCCGACGGCCCCGGCGAAGAGCGCATGCCCGCCTGGCGGAGCAGCCTCGTGCGCGCGGATGTGCGTCACGGCCTCTGCGATCGGGGCCGGGTCGAGGCCGACACTCTGCGGCGTCGCGTCGGAAAGGACCGTGTCCGGCGAGGCGAACTGAATAGTCACGGAAGGGGATTCGTCGCCACGACTCACCATCCGGCGAGCGATCGAACCGTCTCGACCGTGTCGATCTCGCTGACCGGCTTGTCGTCGCGGTAGCGCAGCACGCGGGCGAACCGCAGGGCCATGCCACCGGGGTAGCGGCTCGACCTCTGGACGCCGTCGAAGGCGATCTCGACGACCTGTTCCGGGCGCAGCCGCAAGACCCAGGATCCCTCGGGGTCGGCGCCGTCGACGGCCAGCTGCTGGAACCGCTCGGTCTGCCACGCGAGCATCTCGTCGGTCATGCCCTTGAACGTCTTGCCGAGCATCACCAGGTCACCGGTCTCGGCGTCGCGCGCGCCGAGATGGATGTTCGACAGCCAGCCCCTCCGACGACCGCTGCCCCACTCGACGGCCAGCACAACGAGGTCGAGCGTGTGCCGCGGCTTGACCTTGACCCACCCGGGACCGCGCCGGCCCGCGGCATACGGCAGCCGTGGGTCCTTGACCACGACGCCCTCGTGACCCGCAGCGACGAGGTCGGCGAAGAACTGACGCGCCCGCTCAGGGTCGCCGGTGAGCTCGCGGGGCACGAGCCACGCCGGTGGGACCGTGGCAGCGAGCCGCTCCCAGCGCGTGGCCGCGGGCTCGTCGAGCAGGTCGGCGCCGTCGAGGTGCAGGACGTCGAAGAAGAACGGGGTCAGCGGCACCTGCTCGCGAAGCCGGTCGACGTCCGCCGTGCTGGCCGTGCGGGCGCCCGTCACCTGGAACGGCTGCGGGCGACCCCCCTCGCCGAGCGCGATGACCTCGCCGTCGAGCACGACGGTCTCGACGTCGAGCCCGACGAGTGCCTCGGTGATCTCGGGCATCCGGTCGGTGACCTCCTCGAGCGTGCGCGTGAAGAGCCGCACGGTGCCGTGGTCGACATGCGCCTGGAGCCGTATGCCGTCGAGCTTGGTCTCGACCATCACCTCGCCCCCGAGCGTGGCCAGGGCCTCGGTCACGTCGGGCGCCGAACCGGCCAGCATGGGCCGCAGCGGCCGGCCGACCTCGAGGTGGATCGCCTCCAGGGCGGGAACGCCTCCAGTGAGCGCCGCGCGCGCGACCGGCCCGGAGAACCCGGCCAGCATGACTGCACGACGCACTGCGGCGTCGGGCACCTCGCCTGCTTTCGCGATGGCCTGGAGCATCACGCCGTCGCCCGCGCCCTGACGGGTCTCACCCGTGATGAGACCGCGCAGCCATCGCTGCTCGTCGGCAGTCGCGCGCCCGAACAGAGCCTTGACCGCAGCGGATCTCGTTGCGGCAGAACCGGACCCGCCGAAGCCGGCGATGCGGGTCGCCTCTGCGTCGACATCCTCGACGGTGAGGGTCGGCTCGGTCGCCGGGGTGGGCAGGGTCTGCAGCCCGCGCCAGCTCACTCCGATCCGCCGCTGCGGCAGCACCCCGGACAAGTGCGACGCCACGAGCTCGACGACCTCCGGACCGTCGAGCGAGGCCCGCTTCAGGCATCCGGCGAGCGCGTCGACCTTGGCCGTGCGAGAGGTGGTGGCCGCGACCGCTTGCGAGGTGGCGACGACATCGGAGAGCAGCATGCCCCGATCCTCTCTCGCCCCTCCGACACCCACCAGCACGGCGCGGCGCGCCCCCTTGACACCCCTGCAACGGAATCTGCACTATTACGCATCACACAGTAGTGCGCCGTCGGCAGTAACGCCGACGCTGGCCGAGGGGAGGGACGCATGGACGGCACCCAGCTCATCAAGGGCGTGCTCGACCTGGCCGTCCTTGCTGTGGTCGCCGACGAGGACGGCTACGGCTACGACGTCGTCCGCCGCCTGCGGGCGGCGGGGCTCGACGACGTGGGCGACGCATCGGTCTATGGCACGCTTCGCCGGCTCTATGCGGCAGGAGCGCTGACGTCCTACGTCGTCGCCTCCGACGAGGGGCCGCACCGCAAGTACTACGGCATCAACAAGAAGGGCCGCGACCTGCTCGCACTTCAGGGCAAGACGTGGATGGCATTCGCGCAGACCATGGCAGGTCTGCTGGAGACCGCAGGAGTCAAGCCATGAACGACACGACCGCACTGCCCACGACGGCGGCCCCTACCGGCTCGGCTACCCGCGGCGCCACCGTCCGCGCCGACGTCATGGCGTACGTCGCCCGAGTCCGGGCAGCCCTGTCGGACCTTGCCGCCGACGAGCTCGACGAGCTCACCCAGGGGATGGAGGCCGACCTGGCCGAGCTCGCCGCCGAGTCGGGCGACGTGCGCACGCGGCTCGGGTCGCCCGAGACCTATGCGGCAGAGCTGCGGACCGCGGCCGGCTACCCGCCCCGGACGGCTCCTCGGGAGGCCGGCCTGGGCGCCGGCTGGCATCGGGTGCTGCGGCGGCGGTCCGAGCTCGTCGCAAAGCACCCCTGGCTGCGGGACCTGCAGCCCGTTTGGTGGTGCGTCCGGGGAGTCGTTGTCGCGACCATTGCGGCATATGTCGTCGGCGCGGACACCAACCTGATCTGGTGGCTCGCCGGCGCCGCGCTCTCGTTCTGGCTGGGTCGAAGCGCGGTGTCATGGGTTGGACCGCGCCGCGGTGCGGTCACAGCCCTCAATGTGGTGATGTTCCTGGCCGCCCTGGTCGTGCTGCCGATCGTGGCAACGCGCTCCTATGTCACCGAGACCGTCAGCTACGTCACCGAGTCCGTTCCGGTCCCCGGGCTGGCCAATGACGGCGAGCCCGTCACGACCTTCCTCGTCTACGACTCGACCGGACATCGCGTCGAACTGCCTCGAGTCTTCGACCAGAACGGCCACCCCCTGCTCCAGTCCGGCGCGGAAGGCACGTACACGCCCCCACCGACGATCCAGCCGCTCGTGCAGCCGATGCCGAGCGCGACGACGCCGGCCCAGCCGGCCAAGCCGGGATCCGCGCCGACTGCGACCCGGTAACGGCCTCAGGCTCCGGTGGCGGTGACCCTTCGCAGGAAGGTGACGGCGCGCTCGAAGGCGACCTGACCGTCCACGGAGTCGAGGTTGAACTGGTACTCGTGCTGCAGGGCCGGGCTGTGGTCCTCGACGAAGAAGAGGGTCTCGTGCACGACCCCGAGCCGCTCCAGCGTGGCCACGAGGCTGAGCGAGTGCGGCAGGAGCGGGTCGGCGTTGCCGGCGGACACGAAGGTCGGAGGGAACGTCGTCGGGATGTGATGCGCCACCGACGCGAGCTGCAAGGTCTCGTCGGCGAGGTAGTCGCGCCGGCCCGAGTAGGCCCACAGCGCCGTGTCGATGAGCCACGAGCCGAGCCGCGACGACCCGCGGACGAGGTCGAAGTCGAAGGCGCCGCAGAACAGCACGGTCCCGACCAGCTGGTCGCGGTCGATCGCCGCGGTGATGCCGACCCGTTCCGCGTATGCCGGGTCGCTGGCCAGGGCTGCCACCTGTGCAGCGATCTGGGCGCCTGCCGAGTCGCCGGCGAGGACGATCCGGGTGGGATCGACGCCAAGGCGGTCGGCGTGCCGGACAAGATGGTCGAGGGCGGCGTTCACCTGCCGGACCGGCGCCGGGTAGCGGGCCTCGGGAGCGATGGAGTAGTCGACCCCGACAGTCGTGAACCCCTGTCCCGCAATCACTCTCAGGTAGTTGGCCACCTGCGTTCGGCTGCCCGAGACGAAGGCCCCACCGTGGATCCACACCACTGTCGGCAGGGGTCCCAGCACGGCGCCCGATCCGCGACCAGGGCCAGAGCCGGCCGGCCGGAAGACGTCGATGCGCGCGTCCGGGTCGCCCGCGGCATACGTCTCTCCGAGCACCTCGTGCAGGCCCGAAGGCACGTGCTTCTCCAGGGCGTCGCTCGCGTCGCGAGCGCCTCGGTCGAAGATGACGCGCACGAGCATCGCCGAGGGCCACGGCGTGCGCCTGGTCACGACGGCCAGTGCGCCCAGCGCGCCGGCGACCGTGCCCAGGACGGCCGCACCCAGGCGTGCTGGAGAGGTTCCCATGAGCGGAACCTACCGGCCCGTGCCGCTGAGCCGGCAGGTCCAATGTCCATCCGAGGGCCGCGGCACTTGACGTGGGGTGCCCCGAGTCGCCAAGGTAAGCAAGCGCTTAGTGAGGTCGGACCGTAACGCACGCGAGGAGTGCCCATGACAGTTCCGCCGCCTGGTCGCACCGCGGTCGTCACCGGTGCGGCCCGAGGCATCGGCCGGGCCATCGCGACGCGGCTGGTCGACGAGGGCCGGCACGTCGTCGTCAGCGACGTCGACGCCGACACGCTCGCCGTCACGGCACGGGAGATCGACGCCGACGCGATCCCGGGGGACATGGCCACGACAAGCGGCGTGGACGCGCTGGTCGACGCGGCGCTCACGCACCTCGGGTCGATCGACCTGTTCGTCGCCAACGCGGGCATCGTGTCGGGGGTGGGCCTCGACGCGACCGACGACGAGTGGGCACGGATGCTCGATGTCAACCTCATGGCGCAGGTGCGAGCGGCGCGCCGGCTCGTGCCCCTCTGGCTCGAGTCCGGGGGCGGACGGCTCGTCCTGACCGCTTCGGCGGCCGGGCTGCTCACCATGCTCGGCGACCTGCCGTACTCGGTCACCAAGCACGGCTCGGTCGCGCTCGCGGAGTGGCTCGCGGCCACCTACCGCCACCGCGGCATCATCGTCCAGGCCGTCTGCCCCCTCGGTGTCGACACTCGGATCCTGCACGAGGCTGGGCCGCTCAAGGACATCCTCACGCGGGACGGCACCCTGACTCCTGAGGACGTCGCTGACGCCGTCTGGGCGGGCCTCCAGGGGGATGCGACGCTCGTCCTCCCGCACCCGGGTGTGCGGCAGTACTACGCCGGCCGCGCCGCCGACCCCGACGCGTGGGTCGCCGGCATGAACAAGATCCAGCAGCGCCTCGAGACCGTCGCGGGCGCCCCACCGAGCAAGGAGACCACCTCATGACCGACACTTCTGCCCGCACGGCCATCGTCACCGGCGCCGCGCGCGGCATCGGCGCGGCCGTCGCCAAGCGCCTTGCCTCCGACGGGTATGCCGTCGCCGTCCTCGACCTTGACGAGTCCGCCTGCGCCGCAGTCGTTTCCGACATCGAGGCAGCTGGAGGCCAGGCGCTGGCGGTCGGGGTCGACGTGTCCGACGAGGCCGGCGTGCAGGCGGCCGTCGAGCGGGTCGCAGCCGAGCTCGGAGCGCCGACGGTGCTGGTCAACAACGCCGGGATCATCCGCGACAACATGCTGTTCAAGATGACGGCCGGCGACTGGGACGCCGTGATGGGCGTGCACCTGCGCGGCTCCTTCCTCATGGCGCGGGCGTGCCAGAAGTACATGGTCGACGCGAAGTGGGGTCGCATCGTCAACCTCAGCTCGACGTCGGCGCTCGGCAACCGCGGCCAGGCCAACTACTCGGCCGCCAAGGCCGGTCTGCAGGGCTTCACGAAGACGCTCGCCATCGAGCTCGGCCGGTTCGGCGTCACCGCCAACGCGATCGCCCCCGGCTTCATCGCCACCGACATGACGCGGGCGACCGCCGAGCGGATGGGCATCACCTTCGAGCAGTTCCTCGAAGGTGCCGCCAAGGAGATCCCCGTCGGCCGCGTCGGTCAGCCTGGCGACATCGCGGCGACGGCGTCGTTCCTGGCCAGCGACGAGGCCGGGTTCGTCTCCGGCCAGGTCATCTACGTCGCCGGCGGCCCGAGGGACTGAGATGACCGAGGCGCCCCCGTCTCCCGTGGCCGACCCGCGGGGCCTCCCGCTCCCGGCGCTCGCGGACTTCCTCGCCCGCGAGGCGCCGGGGCTGTTCGACGGTCCGCTCACCGGCCGTCTCATCGCCGGCGGGAAGTCCAACCTGACGTACGTCGTCGGTGACGGATGGCATACGGTCGTCGTGCGCCGACCCCCGCTCGGGCACGTGCTCGCGACGGCCCACGACATGGTGCGGGAGCACCGCGTCATCTCGGCCCTGCGGGACACGCCCGTGCCCGTGCCGGCGACGTATGCCGTGTGCGCGACCGAGGACGTCATCGGCGCCCCGTTCTATGTCATGGAGCACGTGCGCGGCACGCCGTACCGGAGCGCAGCCGAGCTCCAGCCTCTCGGTCCGGAGCGCACCCGGGCCGTGGCCGAGCGGATGGTGGACACCCTCCTGGCCCTGCACGCAGTCGATCCCGCCTCCGTCGGTCTGAGCGACTTCGGCCGACCGGACGGCTTCCTCGAGCGCCAGGTCCGGCGCTGGAAACAGCAGCTCGACGCGTCCCGGAGCCGGGAGCTGCCCGGCATCGACGAGCTACACGACCGGCTCGCCTCCTCGGTGCCACAGAGCGGGGCTCCCGCGATCGTCCACGGCGACTTCCGGCTCGACAACCTCCTCGTCGACGACGACCGCGTCACGGCCGTCCTCGACTGGGAGATGGCCACGATCGGCGACCCGCTCACCGACGTGGCGCTGCTCGACGCCTACCAGTCGCTGCCGCTGGTCGTCGGACCCAACGCCGTCTCGGATGCGTCGCAGGCCCCGGGCTATCCGTCGCCCGCAGAGCTGCTCGCACGGTACGCGGCGGGCAGCGGCCGTGACCTGTCGGGACTCTCGTTCCACCTCGGGCTCGCGTACTTCAAGCTCGCCGTGATCCTCGAGGGCATCCACTACCGCTACACCAAAGGACAGACCGTCGGCGAGGGCTTCGCATCGATCGGGGAGGCGACCGGCCCGCTCGTCGCGGCCGGCCTCGCCGCACTCGACGGCACGAACCCGCCTGGGGTGAAGGAGGACTGATGGACTTCGCGTTCGACGCACGCACCGAGGAGCTGCGCCAGGAGCTGCTCGCCTTCATGGACGAGCGGGTCGAGCCGTCGCTGCCCGTGTTCGACGAGCAGGTCTCGGCACTCGACGACCGTTGGGCGTGGAGCACGGTCCCGGTTTTGCAGGAGCTCCGGCAGGAGGCCCGGGACCTCGGCCTCTGGAACGTGTTCCTGCCCGGCGAGCACGGCGCCGGGCTGACCAACCTGCAGTACGCCCCGCTGGCCGAGATCACCGGCCGCTGCATCCGGCTCGCTCCGGCCGTGCTCAACTGCGCGGCGCCCGACACCGGCAACATGGAGGTGCTCGCGGCGTTCGGCACCGACGAGCAGCGGGTGACCTGGCTCGAGCCGTTGCTGCGCGGGCAGATTCGGTCCGCGTTCGCCATGACCGAGCCGGCCGTGGCGAGCAGCGACGCGACGAACATCGAGACCTCGATCCGCCGCGACGGCGACGAGTACGTCATCAACGGCCGCAAGTGGTGGATCACCGGCGCGATGAACCCCGAGTGCGAGGTGTTCATCGTCATGGGCAAGACCGACCCGGGCGCCGACCGCCATCGGCAGCAGTCGATGGTCCTCGTGCCGCGAGATGCGCCCGGCCTCGAGATCGTCCGCGGGATGGAGGTCTTCGGCTACGACGACCACGACCATGGTGGCCACGCCGAGCTCGCGTTCCACGACGTCCGCGTCCCCGTGGACAACCTCATCGGGGAGGAGGGCAGCGGCTTCGCCATCGCCCAGGCGCGCCTCGGGCCCGGCCGGATCCACCACTGCATGCGCTCGATCGGCCTGGCAGAGGTCGCCATCGAGGCGATGTGCCGCCGGGCCTCCGAGCGGGTCGCCTTCGGCCGGCCGCTCGCCGACCAGGGCGTCGTGCGCGACTGGATCGCCGAGGCGCGCGTGCGCGTCGAGCAGCTGCGACTGCTCGTGCTCAAGACGGCCTGGCTCATGGACACCGTCGGCAACAAGGGTGCCCACACCGAGATCCAAGCGATCAAGATCGCCACCCCCAGCACGGTCGAGTGGATCATCGACAAGGCGATCCAGACCCACGGAGCGGGCGGGCTCAGCCAGGACCACGAGCTCGCGGCGGCCTTCGCCGGCATCCGCACGCTCCGCTTCGCGGACGGCCCCGACGAGGTGCACAAGAACGCCCTCGCCAAGGCCGAGCTGAGGAGGTATGCCGCCCGCTGACCACCCGATCCGCGCGGCCACCGCTGCGCCGCGGCGCACGTGTGGGGCCGAGGCCCCGGCCGGTCGCCTTTCGACACCAGGGCTCGCGGGGCATGCTGGGGTCATGGCTGCTCCCGCGTCTGCCCAGTCCTTCAACCGGTTCGCGATCCACCTGGCCGGGCACCGCGTGTTCCCGCTGTGGGCGGTGCTGCGACACCGGGGACGCAAGAGCGGCAAGGAGTACGCGATCCCGGTGGCGGTGATGCCGAGCGCGGGCCGCTTCACCATCGCGCTTCCGTGGGGTCGCGAGACCGACTGGGTGCGCAACACCGTGGCGGCCCGCGGGTGCACGATCCACTGGAAGGGCATGGACTACGAGTGCACGAACCCGACCTTCGTCGGCAAGGAGGAGACGCTCAAGGTCGCGAAGGGGATCGCCCGCCTCGGCATCCAGCGGCGCGAGTTCCCGCACGGCTTCCTGCGTCTCGACCGGACGGTCACCCACTGACCCGGGCGAGCGGCATCCGGGCGTCGGCGTTCTGGTCCCGGCGGGGACTTGCTCTCGGGCGCCCGCTCGGCCTACGGTCACCCGGTGACTGCCGGGTCGGCCGTGTGCCGTGACACGAAGGGCGTCCCGGCTGTGCCGTGACCTCCGCGCGGGCACCTCCCCGCTCACCGATGTGAGCGGAGCCTGCACAGGAAGGAGGTGAACGCATGACCCGCTTCGACGAGCGTGACTTCGAACAGCTCGGCCCGGGCGACGTGGTGACCGGTGAGGTCGTCGGCGTCGTGCCCTTCGGCTCGTTCGTCCGGATCGCGATGGACGCGGACGGGCTGTTGCACGGCGACGCCGGCCAGACCGTCGGCGATGCCGTGACGGTACGGATCCTCGAGATCGACCGCGACAAGCGCCGCGCCAGCCTGACGCTGGCCTGACGTCCGGCCGGTGGCCGGCGCAGCACACACTGCGCCGGCCACGCGGCTGAGTTTGCGGGGGCCACCCACCCGGCGCAGACTTCCGTGCAATCCTCAGTCATGGGCACTGCCGTCGAGGGGCCGGACGGGCCCGACGGCACGCGGGCCGAGACGCAGGACGAGACGTCGGTGGGGCGGATCGAGCAGTTCCGTGTGCGCGCCGAGGCAGCACGCCGGCGCTACGAGGAGCTGGCGCAGCGCCAGCCGCTCTACGGACTGCCCCTCGCCGCCCTCGCCACGTATGCCGCCCGGCAGGGGATGCTGCTCGCGAGCGCGATCGCGTTCCGGCTGTTCTTCTGGGTGCTGCCGGTCGTGCTGCTGGGCGTCGCCCTGCTGTCCGCCCTGGGGCGCAGCGACAACGAGGTCCGCGACGGCGCCGTCGAGGCCACCGGCATCTCCGGTGCGGCGCGTGCCGAGGTGCTCGCCGCCCTCTCCGAGGGTGGTCGCTCGTGGTGGATCCTTGCGGTCATCGGCCTCTTCGGCGTGCTCTGGACGACGATGCTGTTGCGGCGGACGCTCGTGCTCGTCAACGCCCACCTCTGGGAGACGACGACCGGCAAGTCCGGCACCCGGCAGCTCGTCGTATCCGTCTTCTTCTTCGTCGCGCTCGTGTCGCTCGTCGCGTTCAGCGCCCGGCTCGTCGGTGAGATCGACGGGCTCTTCCCGGGCAGCGTCGTGCTGTCCGCTCTCGTGCAGGCCCTGGTGGCCGGGGCCTGCTGGTTCGCCGTCACGCGCCAGCTGCCCGACCGCCGGTCCCACTGGACGGATCTCGTGCCGGGGGCGCTGGTCTTCGGCGTCGGGCTTTCGCTGATGCACGCAGTGAGCAGGCTCTACCTGCCCGCCCGGTTCGAGCATTCGTCTGCCCTCTACGGCTCGCTCGGTATCGCCGCGGCGATGCTGGTCTGGCTGCTGCTGTTCGGCCAGCTCGTCGTGTGGAGCGCGATCGTGAACTCCGTGTGGCACGACTACCGGGCGGCCCGCCGCCCCGGACGCCGCGAGGCGCGCCCCGTCGACTGAGCGCCCCGCCCACGTCGAGTGGGCGCCCCGCCCCACGTCGAGTGAGCGCTCGGTCCCAGGAGTCACGTGGCCCGAGTGGCCCGAGTGGCCCGAGTGACAGGAGAGACCGGGCGCTCACTCGACGGGTGGGGTGGATGGTCGAGTGAGCGCTCGGTCCCAGCGGGGGGGTTGCCTCAGACGAGGTCGAACCCGGGGCGGCCGGCCTCGATGTAGAAGGTCTGCGCGTCCCACCACGGCGCGTCCGGACGCGTCACGAACTGCACGTCGCGCTGGACGGCGGTGGCGCCCGTCGGGGTGAACTCGGTCTTGATCAGGCCGCGGTACCCGTCCACGTAGCGGATCCACGGACGCTTGAGCCAGTTGTCCTTGGTCGCCTGGTCACCCGGGCCGTCCCCGGTCGAGGTGATCGAGGTGACGATGAACTCCGAGCCGACCAGGGCGCTGGCCGGGTCCGGGATCGCGAGCCTGGACTCCTGCACGAGCGTCCAGTGCAGGTCGCCGGAGAAGATCACCGGGTAGGTCTGCCGGTCGTGGTACGCCGTGTAGATGCGGTTGCGCGTCGGGCTGTTCTGGTTGACCCCGCCGAGCTGCTGCCCCTGTCCGAGCAGGTTCCAGGTGAAGGCGCCGGGCGTGATACCGCCGACCAGCCACGCCTCCTGCTCGTCGCCGAGCTTGGAGACGAGCGGGTCGTTGTCGCCGATGCGGTACTGCCGGCTGTCGAGCATGTCGAGCTGGATCAGGCTGCCGATCTGGAAGCGGCGGAAGATCGGCTCGTCCGGGCCGATCGGAGGTGCGCACCGGGTCGGCACGTTCTCCCACCACGCCTGGTAGCCGGCAGCGCGGCGAGCGAGCTGCTTGGGCCCGTGGTCGATGCCGCCGGCGTAGTCGTTGCTGACCTCGTGGTCGTCGCGCACGATCGCCCACGGCGCCGCCGCGTGGGCGGCCTGCAGGTCGGGGTCGGTCTTGTAGAGGCTGTAGCGCAGGCGGTACTGGTCGACCGTGTTCGCGGCGGCGCGCACGTCGGCCGACAGGTCGACGCCCCGAGGCGCCTGGGCGGTGATCGCGCCCTCGTAGATGTAGTCGCCCAGGTGCAGGTAGAGGTCGACGTCGTCGTCGAGCACCGAGCGGTATGCCGTGAAGTAGCCCGTCGCCCAGTTCTGGCAGGCCGCGTGGACGACGGTGAACCTGTCCTTGGGCGCGCCGGGCGCCGGCAGCGTGCGGGTGCGGCCGACCGGGCTCACCTGCGGGCCGGCCCAGAACCGGTAGAAGTACCACCGGTCCGGATCGAGACCACGGACATCGACGTGGAGGCTGTGGTTGTACTCCGGGTATGCGAACACCTCGCCGTCACGCACGACATCGGTGAAGGCCTCGTCGGTCGCGACTTCCCAGTGCACGGGGATCTTGCGTGCCGGCATACCCGAGCCGACGAGGAGCGGCTGGGGAGCGAGACGGGTCCACAGGATGACCGAGTCGGCGAGGGGGTCGCCCGAGGCGACGCCGAGCGTGAACGGATAGTCCAGAGTGCCGATGCCAGTGGCGCCCTCGGCCGCGGCCGGCGATGCGGCCGCCATGGTTGCGACGGCTGCCGCCGCGCCGGAGAGGATCAGGAACCTACGACGGCTGACGCCGGAGGGGGCGGTGCGGTCGTCTTCGTAGTTGGACAAGATGACATCCTCGATCGAGATGGGGGAAGGCACGGGAGTGCCTCAGCCGAGGCTGCCGACCCCGCGCGATCACCTCTGAGGCGGAGCCTTATCGACCGACGAACGGCAGACGAACACGCGCTGGGGCGGCGCGCTCACTCGACAGAGCTCGATGCGCCGGGTTGCGGAGTCATGCCGTGAAGGCGGCGACGAGACCGGCGACGGCCCGGGTGCTCATGTCCGTGACAAGGCCCGCCGGCTGGCCGGCGTCGAGCTGCCGGAAGCCCGTCTCCACGATGGCCATCGTCATCGCGCCGGCGACCGCACTGCGCCCCTGGTCACCGCCGAGCAGCTCGAGCCAGGTCGCCTGGACCACGTCATTCAGCGCGGCATGCGCCGTTTCGACCGCCTCGGCGCCCGGGGCGTCCGTGCCCGCGGCGGGCGCAGGCGGCGCGACCACAGGGGCGGCGCGCATCGCCTCCATGAGCCACCCGTGCCCCGTGGCGGCCGCCTGTTCGAGATTCGCTGTGACCCAGGCGGTCAGACGCGAGCGAGGGTCCTCGGCACCGGCCACGGCCTCGTCGACGGCCGCGAGCCAGCTCGGGAGGTAGCGCGCGACGACGAGGAACCGCAGGTCCTCGACGGAGTCGACGTAGCGGTAGATGCTGTTGCGCGCGATGCCCGCGGCCGAGCTGACCGCTCCGGCCGTGAGCGCAGCGCCGTCGCCCGCTCGGAGGATGTCCTCGGCAGCATCGACCAGGCGGGTCTGGACCTGGGCCCGGTGCTCGGCGACCGTCGCCGCGGCGATCCTCGGCATCGCTCCTCCTCTTGGCGACATAGCGTCCCGAAGTTGACGACACTGTGTCGCCAACCATACGCTCGGAGTATGGCGACATGGTGTCGCGAAACTAGTGAGAGGTCTATGTCGATGAAGCGCCCTGAAACCGTCCTCGTCCGCGCCGCGGCGGCCTGGACCGCCGTTGGTCTCGCCGGCGGGCTTGGCTACCGCGAGCTGACCAAGTCCGAGGGCTTCACCGGCTGGACCCAGCTCTCGGTCGTGCACACGCACGCCCTGGTCCTCGGCACCGTCGTGCTGCTCCTGGTCCTGGCCCTGCAGCGCAGCTTCCGGCTGTCGGAGGACCGTCGATACGGGTGGTTCATGTGGACCTGGAACGTCGGCCTGGCGCTGACGGTCGCCGGGCTCACGGTCAAGGGGATCCTGCAGGTGACCGGCTCGGCCGCGGCCACGAGCCCGGCGCTCGCCGGGATCTCCGGCCTGGGCCACATCCTGCTCACGGTCGCGTTCGTGCTCTTCTTCCTCGTCCTCTCCGCCCGCGTCCGCGCGGACGAGGCGCACACCGTCGGGGCCGAGACCGTCGAAGCCGCGCGGTCGTAGAACACGTGCCGTCGCCGAGGGGTATGCCGCCTGGCTGAGCCGGACGGCATACCTCCTCGGCGGGCGTGCCCGCGGTTCGAGGTATTCGGGTCGAGGTGATCGGTCGCCCAATGCACCGACCTCATACCTCCACCCGAATACCTCGAACCGGGGACGAGGGACCGGCTAGGTCGCGGAGGGGGCGGTCTCGTGCGCCTGATGGGTGCCGCCGTCGCTCGACGGGTCGGCCAGATCGCGGCTCCGGGCGACGGCGACCCCGAGCAGGGCGAGACCCGCGCCGAGCACGAGCCCGTGGAGCATCCTCACCGGCGCAGGCCCGAAGAACTGAGGCAGGTAGGTGACCGCGCCGACAGCGACGACCAGGCCGCCCACTCGCGATAGCCCCCCGCCGCTTCGTGCGCCCCGAGCGACGAGCACTCCGGTCACGGCCAGCAGCACCAGGCCGATCCCGAAGAGCGTCATCGGCAGGGCGGCATACCGGAACGAGTCGACGACCGCGAGCACAGCCAGGTCACGGTGCTGGGCGGCATACTGTCCGACCGCGTGCAGGCCGAAGGCCTCAGCGCCGTAGTAGGGGAGCAGCAGGGCCACGGACGCCCAGGCGAACGTCTCCGCACGCCTTGCGGCGCTGCCAGACCACGCGGCGGGTCGGATGCTGTCGAGCGCGCGGAGCCCGAAGGCCACCGCGACGAAGCCGAACATCCCCAGCACGTGCGCGAGAGGCCAAGCGCCAGAGGCCAGCTGGGCCGAGCCGTCGGGAGCGCCACCCCCTGCGTAGGGGCGCAGGATCGGGTATGCCGCGAGGGCCGCTCCCGCGGCGATGAACCAGGCGCCTGCGGTGAACCGGTGCGATGAGGGTCGCATGGAATCTCTCCTAAAATGTGAGCACTGCTCTCTCAATGCCTGAAGCATGACGCATCCGACGAGAAAAACCAAGAGCAGTGCTCACATTTTTCACCCGGCGCCAGAAGGGCCGTCTCGCCAAAGGGCGATTGATGATAACTAATCGCCGAAGAGGCTACGATCAAGCGATGGAGACCGCTTCACCCGCGACGGCCGCTCGCGTCTCGCCGGACTCCGGGCTCGGCTGGACGGTCGAGGGCGCGTGGCCGGTTGCGGACGGCGTCCACCGGATCCCTCTGCCCCTGCCCAGCGACGCGCTCCAGGCCGTCAACGTCTACGTCATCGAGGGGGCCGACGGGCTCACGCTCGTCGACGGCGGGTGGGCACTGCCGGCTGCTCGGGACGTCCTCGAGCGCAGTCTGGGAGCGCTCGGCGCAGGCACCGGTGACATCCGCCGGTTCCTCGTCACGCATGTGCACCGCGACCACTATTCGATGGCGGCGGTCCTCGGGTCCGAGCTGGGCATCGAGGTGGCGCTGGGAGTCGCCGAGCGCCCCACGCTCGACGTCCTCCAGGAGGGCGCAGAGTCCACTCGCGCCTGGTCGCGTCGAGCGCTGCTGTCGGCAGGAGCCCTCGAGCTCGTGCGGCAGTGGGACCAGCGCGAGCTGGAGCCGATCGACCCGACGCGGTGGAGGTACCCGGATCGGTGGCTCGAGGGCGACTCGCGGATCGACCTCGGCGAGCGCATCCTCGATGCGGTGCACACACCCGGCCACACCCCGGGGCACTTCGTGTTCGCAGACCGCGCTGAGCTGCTGCTCTTCGCGGGCGACCATGTCCTGTCGACGATCACGCCCTCGATCGGATACGTCACCCCGCCGGCCAGGGACCCGCTCGGTGACTTCCTGGCCTCGCTGGCGAAGGTACGGTCGCTGCCCGACCTGCGGCTCCTGCCGGCGCACGGACCGGTTGCCGAGTCCTCCCACGTGCGGGTCGATGAGCTCCTCGCGCACCACGAGGCGCGGCTGCAGCTGGCGGCGGAGGCGGTGAAGGGAGGCCTTCGCACCGCGTTCGAGGTCGCCGGTGCCCTGCCGTGGACGAGGCGGAACAGGTCGTTCGCCGAGCTCGACCTCTTCAACCGGACCCTTGCCACCAGGGAGACCTACGCGCACCTCGAGGTCCTCGAGGCTCGTGGTGTCGTGACCGGCACCGAGGATCAACGGGGGGTCGTGACGTTCGCGGTCCCACCGCCTCGGCCCGGCCCGGCCGCCTAGTCTGCGCGGTGCCTCACCGCGTCGCCCGTGGGGCTCGCATCGATGGCGCGGAGGATGTCTGCGAGCCCTCGGGGGTCGGCGACCATGGCCATGTGACCCGTGTCGAGGGTGACGCGCCGTCCGCCCCACCGGGCGTTGCAGGCGTCCTGGAGTGCGGGAGGGACGCGCCGGTCGAGGGTCAGGTGGACATACCAACGCGGCACCGGAGCCCGCAGGCCACTGAGGTCGGCCGGCTCCTCGAGGAGTCGAAGGGAGTCGTCCGTCCGGCTGTTCACGACGAACTCGACCTGCTCGGCGTCGAGGTCGTTGCAGAGCATCTCCAGACCTGCTCCCGCCCCGGGGCTGTAGATCCCCGACGCGAGCGTCGGCTCCACCGCCGCACGTGTGGCAGGGTCCATCGTCGTCATGACCGGGTCACCGTGGCCCGGCACGATCGCCGAGACGAGGACGGCGACGCGCACGCGCTCGGGAGCGAGGGCCAGCACCCGGGGGATGGTCACGCCGGCGAGCGAGTGGCCGACGAGGACGGCATCGTCGATGCCGCCGTCAACCAGGTCGGCCACCACGGCCTCGGCGCAGTCCTGTGCAGTCACCGTCCGCAGGTCGATGTGGGCGCGCACCCCCCGACCCGGCAGGTCGACAGCCAGCGCGGGACCCTGCAGGAAGGGGACGAGCCGGTCCCACGTCGCAGAGCCGAAACCACCGCCGTGGACGAGGACGTAGGTCACCGACCTGACCTCCGGACGGCCGCGGAGCGGGTGCTGCCCTGGCCCACGAACGCGTCCACGACCTTCGCGAGGATGGGTCCGGCCTCGACGTCGACGTGCCGGGCGAGCTTCTGCAGGAACAGCCCCTCGAACGTCGCCGACAGCGCGTGCGCGGCGACCTCGGGCTCGGCTGCGCCGAGCCGCTTGACCGCGGGGATGATCATCTCCTCCATCCCGGTGCGGCCGCGGGCCATGGCGTCGCGGACGACCGGGTCGTGGCTGGCCTCCATGAGCAGGACGAGACGCGCGGTCGTCATGACGCGCCCCGGTCCGGTCATCTGCTCGAACAGGTCGGCGAGCGCGTGCGCGAACTCGTCCTGGGTGTCGAAGGAGTATGCCGCTGTCACCGACGGGCGCTCGACGGCATACATCCAGTCGACGACGCCCTCGAGAACGGCCGCGCGGGTGCGGAAGTAGTTCGACGTCGACCCCTTGGGGACTCCCGCCTTGGCGTCGATCCGCGTGTGGGTGAGGGCGCGCAGGCCCTCGGTCCCGAGGAGGGTGATCGCTGCGTCGAGGACGCGTTCACGAACGGAGCTCACGGCCGAAACTATAGACGTAGTGGCGATGAGAGTGCGAGCGGAGTAATCTCTGCGGATACTTCGCAGGAACTACTCGAGGAGCAACTGTGGACATCGCCGTCGACCGGGAGCGCTGCGTGGGTTCGGGCCAGTGCGTCATGCGGATGCCGGACGTCTTCACCTCTGATGACGCCGAGGGGCTCGTCGAGCTCATCGACCCCGCCGGCGCCGGACACGACGCCGCAGACGTCGACGACGTCGCCTTCTCGTGCCCGGCGCAGGCGATCCTGGTCACCGCCGGTGCCTGAGCAGCTTCGCCGCGTTGTCGTGGTAGGCGCCGGAGTCGCCGGCCTCACCGCCGCCGACACCCTTCGTCGGCGCGGATGGGGCGGGACGATCTCGGTCGTCGGAGCTGAGGAGCACCGGCCCTACGACCGTCCACCCCTGTCCAAGCAGGTGCTCTCCGGGGGATGGGGGCTCGACCGCATCCTCCTGCGTTCCTCGCCTGCCCTGACCGCGGACGACGCCCACTGGTACCTCGGCGAGTCGGCCGTGCGGCTCGACCTCGACAACCGCGTCGTGCACACGAGCCGCGACCGCACGCTGCCCTTCGACGGACTCGTCGTCGCGTCAGGCAGTCGACCCCGTCGCCTCCCCTTCGGCGATGACTTCGCGAACACCCATCTCCTGCGCACGTGGGAGGACGCGGTAGCCCTCCGCGAGGCATTCGCCGCCGCCACGTCGGTCGTCGTCATCGGGGCCGGCTTCCTCGGGTGCGAGGTCGCGGCCGCGGCCTGCGCCGCAGGCCTCTCGACGACCCTCGTCGACCCGTTGTCGACACCGATGGAGCGGCACCTCGGTCCGGTCGTCGGGAGCGAGCTCGCCCGGGTCCATCACGACCGAGGGGTCCGACTCCTCCTCGGCAGGGGCGTCGTGGCAGTGGGGGGCGAGGCGCGCGCCGAGTGTGTCGTCCTTGCCGACGGCACCAGCGTCGAGGCCGACCTCGTCGTCGCCGCGATCGGCGGCGAGCCTGACGTCGACTGGCTCGCAGGCAGCGGGATGGCCCTCGACGACGGGCTCGTGTGCGACGAGCGCCTCACCGCAGCCCCAGGGGTCGTGGCCGCAGGCGATGTCGCGAGCTGGTTCAACCCGACCTTCGGGCATCGGATGCGGGTCGAGCACCGGTCGAGCGCCCAGGAGCAGGGTGTCGCCGCGGCCGCCACCCTCCTGGGGGGCACCGAGGCCTATGCCGCCCTTCCGTACTTCTGGTCCGAGCAGCACGACGTGCGGATCAACGCCTACGGCCACTTCGCCCTCGCGACCGACCTCGAGGTCGTCGCCGGCTCGGTCGCCGACCGTCGCTTCGCCGCCGTCCTCCATGCCGGTGACGACGGAGTCGTCGCCGGACTGACGTGGAACCTGCCGAGCGGAGGGCTCGGCGTCAGGCAGCGCATCCTCGACGCCTGCGAGGTGCGACGAGGGGTCGCCACACCCGCAGAGGCCGTCTCGTGACCGGCCGGCCGAGGTTTCTGCGAATAGATCGCCAGACCCTCTGGATCAATGATCAGAGAAACACTACAGTTATAGTATCGAGACGCCTGGAGGAGCAATGACGCTTGTACTGTCCCCCCAGCCCGGCCGCACAGCGGTCGGGCACCCCCAGTGCCCGCCGGTCGGCGCCATCAGGGGCAAGACCGTCGGCCTCCGGCGCGACCGGTTCTGGCTCTCCTGGGACTGGATCACCGACGAGTGGGCCAAGCTCCTCGAGGCGGACGGAGCCGAGACGCTCGTCTGGCGCGCCCCCGTCGGCAAGGGCGACCAGGAGATGACCGAGGGCGGCGAGGAGTACGCGAAGTTCCTCTCGTCGATCGACGTCGCGATCAGCGGCCTCGGCAACTGCGGCTCGTGCACGCTCTGGGCGATCCACGACGCTGTCGGCGCCCTGGACAGCGGTCTGCCGACCGTCGCCGTGACGACGGAGCACTTCGAGCCGCTCGGGAGGACTCTCGCCGGGCAGCGCGGCCACGAGCAGATCCGCATCAAGCTCATGCCCTACCCGATCGAGGGTCTCCCCGAGGACGAGGTGCGCCAGATGGCCCGCGACAACTACGACAACCTGCTGAGCGTGATGGGAGCGTCGCGATGACCGTCGTCCTGACCAGCGAGCGAGTCGAGGTCCCCGACGACATCGCCGACTTCTCTGCCGAGGCTCTCGCTCGCGGCTGGTCCGACGGGCTCCCGGTCGTTCCGCCGACGGAAGAGCGGGTCGCCGCCCACGTCGAGGCCAGCGGTCTCGCTGCCGACTCCACGTTCGGCACCCTCTACCCGACGGGGATCGACTGCACCATCGAGCACCTCGCCGTGAACGCGGTCATGGCAGGGGCGCCGGCGAGCTCGATGCCGCTGCTCGCCGCCGCGGTGAACGCGCTCGCCGACCCGGCCTTCGACCTCGCCGGCCTCAACGCCACGACGGCCTCGGTCGTGCCCGCCCTCGTCGTCAGCGGACCGGTCCGGGACGAGCTCGGGCTCCCCTACAAGCATGGCGCCCTCGGTGGTGCGGCCGGCCCGGCGCCCGCCATCGGACGGGCGCTACGCCTCCTCATGCGCAACGTCGCCGGCCAGGTCGTCGGCGTGACGTCGGAGTCGGTCTTCGGCCAACCCGCCCGCGTGACGGGGATCGTCACCTCGGAATGGGTCGAGGAGTCGCCGTGGGCACCCCTCGGCGAGCGGCGCGGGTTCGACGGCAGCTCGGTCACGGTCTTCGGGGTCCTGGGCTCGGCGAACATCCTCAACAGCTACGGCAGCAGTGGCTCGGAGATCCTCGAGGTCGTCGGGCGCTCCCTGTCGTTCATGGGCAACAACAACATGGACCACTCGGCCCAGTTCGCCCATCAGGTCGTCGCCCTCAACCCGGTGTGGGCCAAGATCGTCGCCAAGGAGTTTCCGAGGATCGAGGACGTCCAGACGTTCCTCTACGAGACGGCCGCCGTGCCGATCGAGAACTTCCCTGCTTCGCTGCACGGCCCCCTCGAGGAGGCGGGAGACATCCGCGACGACGGCAAGGTCTACCTCATGGACACCCCGGCCGATGTCTCCGTCATCGTCAACGGCGGCAAGGGATCCCTCCACGGCACGATGCTCCCCGGCATGTCGAACATGCTGCCTGTCACCCGCTCGCTCGACCCCAAGGAGTGGTCATGACCACCGCCATCGACGCCGCCATCGAGACCGCCCAGCAGCTCGTCTCGGCCGACGGCACGAAGCTCGAGGTCCTCGAGCAGACCGCGGACCGGGTGTCCTTCCGCCTCGACCTCGAGGACGCCTCGTGCGCCGACTGCGTGATGCCCGTCGCTCACCTCACGAGCGTCATCGGTGACACGATGCGCCGCGTCTCGGGCAACCCCGCGCTGCTCGTCGAGATCGACGACCCGCGCGCGACGCCGTGACGACGCTCGATGAGGACCTGACCCGGTTCTTCGGGCCCGACCCGGTCCTCATGGCCGACCCGTTCGGGATGTACCGCCGGCTGCGTGAGGCCGGCCCGGCATACCGGTTCAAGGACCGCGTCCTCGTCAGCCACTACGACGTCAGCCGCGAGATCCTCGCGGCCCCGACGACCCTTCAGGGTCTGTCGGTGCGTGGGTCGCGGTATCGCGCGGTCATCGACGGGCTCGGAGACGAGGACGTCGACAAGCTCGTCGCCCTGTTCGGGTTCTACGAGAAGCGGGTCAGCGGGGTCGACGGCGACAAGCACAAGCGCCTGCGCCGCCTGGCCCAGCGCGCCTTCACCCACCGCGTCGTCGCGCAGATGCAGGAGCGGATCCAGCAGATCACCGACGACCTCATCGAGCCGCTGCGCGGCAGGGGGACCGTCGAGTTCGTCGAGGACTTCGCGTACCACCTGCCCCTCATCGTCATCTGCGAGATGTTCGACATCCCCAAGGAGGACCGCGGCTCGCTGCGGGCCTGGGCGAGCGACCTGGGACGTTTCGTCGGGGCCGACTGGTCCGACGTCGACACGCTGCGGACCACGTACACGAGCGTGTTCGAGATGCGCGAGTACCTGACGAACGTCTTCAACGCCAAGCGCGGCGGCGAGACGACGGAGCTGCTCGCGGCGCTGCTCAATGCCGAGGGGGACGACGGCGACGACGACCGGTTCACCGAGGACGAGCTCGTCGCGGTCATCACCCAGTTCGTCTTCGCCGGGCACGAGACGACGACGAACCTCCTCGGTAACAGCATGGTGACGCTGCTGCGCGACCATCGCGAGCAGTGGGAGCTGCTGCGGGAGCAGCCCGACCTCGTCCCGTCGGCGACCGAGGAGCTGCTTCGCTGTGCCGGGACCACGCAGTACGTCGACAAGCTCGTCTCCGAGGACACCGTGATCGGCGGGGTCGAGGTCAAGGCGATGGACACCGTGGCGGTGGCGGTGGCTGCGGCCAACCGCGACGAGGCGTCCTTCGAGGACTCGGAGACCTTCGACGTCACGCGCCAGGGCAAGAGCCATCTGTCCTTCGGGTTCGGGCCCCACCACTGCCTCGGTGCGGCACTGGCCCGGATGGAGGTCGGCACGGTCCTGCGGACCCTGACGACCCGGTTCCCCGACCTCGAGATCGTCGACCCGACAGGCGTCGAGTACGGCGCCAACAGCATGCTCCGCGGCCCGGAGCGGCTGCCCGTGCGGCTCGGGGCGGAGCGCTGATGACGCGACTGGACGGCCGGGTCACTCTCGTGACCGGCGCGGCATCGGGTGTCGGCCGCGCGGTGGCCCAGCGCTACCTCGCCGCCGGTGCCTGCGTGGTCGCAGTCGACCGCAACGGCGAAGGGCTTCTCACCGTGGACGGCCCCGACGACCGGCTCGCCCGGGTCGTCGCCGACGTCGCGGACCGGCCCTCGCTCGAGGCGGCGGTGGCAACCGCCGTCGAGCGGTTCGGCGGCCTGGACGTCGTGGCCGCCGTGGCAGGCATCTCTCGGACCGGCTCGCTCCTCGACATGTCGGACGCCGACCGCGACGCCATCCTCGGCGTCAACCTCGTCGGGGTGTGGAACACGGTGAAGGCCGCTCTTCCCGCGCTCGTCGAGCGCGGTGAAGGGGGCCGCATCCTCGCGTGCGGGTCGGTGGAGTCCGTGCTGGGCGGAGCGGGCCTCGCGGCATACGTCGCCTCGAAGCACGGGCTCGTCGGCCTCATCAAGTCGATCGCGCTCGAGTGCGCGCCGCTGGGCATCACGGCCAACGTCGTGTCGCCGGCAGGCGTCGACACGGAGATGTTGCGGACCGTCGTCCCTCCGGAGGCGATTCAGCACATCGCCGACACGACGCCGATCGCCCGGCTCTGCGACCCGGACGAGGTCGCGGCGTTCTTCGAGTTCCTCGCGGGCCCCGACACCGGCTACCTCACCGGCTCGAACATCGTCGTCGACGGCGGGGTGGTCCTGCTCAACAGCCACACGACGGGCCAGTCCTGGGCCCACTGAGGCGCTCAGGCCTCTGCCTGGACGACCGCCCCGGATGCGAGCAGACCATCGAGGCGGTCGGCGGGAACTCCCCACTGTGACAGCGCTTCCCGCGTGTCGGCCCCGGCCCGTCGCGGCGGCCGCCCGACGGAGCCCGGCGTGGCCGAGAACCGCGGCGCGGCCGCGGGCTGGGTGACGCCGTCGCGACGCACGAGCGTGTCGCGGGCCGCGACCTGCGGGTCGGTGGCTGCCTCGGCGAGGGTGAGGACCGGTGAGACACACGCGTCGACGTCGGTGAACACCGCAGCCCACTCGTCTCGGGTGCGCTCCTTGAAGGCGCGCTCGAGCTCAGCCGTGATGTGCGGCCAACGGCTGCGGTCGAGCTGCTCGTCGACGCTGACGTCAACGCCAAGGGCCTCGACGAGGTTGCCGAAGAACACCGGCTCGACAGCCCCGACGGCGACGTATCCGCCGTCGGCGCACTCGTAGGTCCGGTAGTGCGGCGACCCTCCGTCCATGAAGTTCGACTCGCGCTCGTCGGACGTCGCGCCGGCACTCCGGTAGCCGTGGGCCGTCGCGAGGAGCGTCGCGACCCCGTCGACCATCGCGACGTCGACCACCTGGCCGCGGCCGGTCGACCGCGCGGACACCAGGGCCGCGAGGATCCCGGTGAGGGCAAGCATCCCGCCGCCGCCGAAGTCGCCGACAAGGTTGAGCGGCGGCATCGGGCGCCGGCCCTTCTCGCCGATCGCGGCGAGAGCACCGGTGACGGCGATGTAGTTGATGTCGTGGCCTCCGAGCCGGGCTCGTGGGCCGTCCTGCCCCCACCCCGTGATCCGGGCGTAGACGAGCGCCGGGTTGGCGGCCTGCAGGCGGTCGGGCCCGATGCCGAGCCGCTCGCACACCCCGGGCCGGAAGCCCTCGACGAAGATGTCGGCCTTCGATGCGAGGGATGCGACGAGCTCGGCCGCGCCCTCTGCCTTCAGGTCGACGGCCGCCGACGAGCGGCCCCGCCCGACGATGTCGAAGCGGTCGTCGACGAGGCGGATGCTGCGGCCCGTGGGCCGCTCGAGCCGCAGGACCTCGGCGCCGAGGTCGGCCAGGACCATCCCGGTGAAGGGAACCGGTCCGAGGCCGGCGAGCTCGAGGACACGGACGCCGGCGAGAGGCCCCTCACCCACGGCTGACCACCGCGCCGGAGTCCAGGAGCGCGGCCACCTCGTCATCGCCGAAGCCGAGGTTCGCGAGCACGGCGGCCGAGTCGCCGCCGAGGGCGAACGGCGGTCCGACCTGAGGTTTGTCGAGGAGCGGGTTCGCGACGAGCTCGAGGCCCGAGACGCCGTCGACCGGAACGAGCCCGGTCGCGCTGTGCTCGCGGTGTCGTGCGGTCGCCTCGCCGAGGTCGCGGATGCGCGCGGCAGGGACGCCCGCCTCATCGAGCCGCTCGAGCCAGGTGTCGGCGGTCGCGGTCCTGAGAGCGGCCGTGAGGCGCTCGTCGAGGGCCCCACGGTGCTCGAGGCGGCCAGTCTGGGTGGCGTAGGTCTCGTCGCCCGCCAAGGCCGGGTCGACCACCTCTGCAAGGCGGTGGAAGAGGGCATCGCTCGCCGCCCCGATGACGATGTCGGAGTCGGCGGTGGGGTAGGCCTGCAGCGGGGTGGTGACCCCGGTGGCCGACCCCATCCGGGTCGGGACGGTCCCGGTCGCGACGTATGCCGCCACGCGGTCGCCGAGCAGATGCAGGGCGACGTCGCTCATCGAGAGGGTCAGGGCGACCCGGTCCCGCGGACCGTGAAGGGCGGCGACGACACCGAGGGCAGACCACAGGCCGGTGACGTGGTCGAGGAGGCTGCCCGGGAGCCGCGACGGCGGGCGGTCGGGGTCGCCGGTGAGGCTCATCATCCCGGTCTCCGCCTGGACGAGGAGGTCGTAGCCGGGGCGCGATCCCTCGGAGGGGTAGAAGGCCTCGATGCTGACGTGGACGATCCGCGGGTTGACCGCATGGACCTGCTCGGCGGACAGGCCGAGCGTTCCCGCCTTGCCCGGCCGCAGGTTCTGGACCACGACGTCGGCGTTCTCGAGGAGGCGCCTGAGCACGGGCGCGGCGTCGGGGTGGCGCAGGTCGAGACCGAGGCCCCGCTTGTTGCGGTTCATCGTCGCGAACATCGTGCTGACCCCGCCGGTCTGCGGTGCGAGACTGCGGCTGGTGTCACCGGCGGGAGCCTCGACCTTGACGACGTCGGCCCCGAGGTCCGCCAGCAGGCTGGCGCACGCCGGACCGGCGATGTTCAGGCCGAAGTCCACCACCGTCGTGCCGGTCAGCACGCCACCCAGGTCTGCCATGCGGCCCTCCTCGTCGAATATCTAGTAATAGTAGCCATAAAAGCGAACGGTGTGCAGGCGTGTCCTCGGCGGCCCGGAGACCCCGACGCTCAGCGGCCTGGAGGCCCGGAGGCGCCAGCGGCCTGGAGGCCCGGAGGCCCGGAGGCCCGGAGGCCGGCGGCGTCACCCCCGGGTGCGCGCGCTGACGAGCGGAACCTGAGGGGCGCCCTCGAGGCCGAGGGTGTCGGCCGTGCGGTGCACCCACTCCACGGCCTCGTTGACGCTCGCCGCGATGGTGTCGAGGATGACGAAGTGGGCACCTGCCGCTCCGTAGGCGTCGACGACCCGTCGGGCCTCGGGTGCGCTGACGTCCGCGGCACGCGTGCCGACCAGCAGGCGCTCTCCGGGACGCTCCGCCGCGATGCGCGCCGCGAGCTGCGTCGCCAGGGCGCCGAAGTCGCTCACCGACAGCCCACTGGCATACCAGCCGTCACCCCGGCGGACGGCCCGCGTCAGGGCGGCCGGGGAGTGGCCGCCGACGACGATCGGGACGGACCGCGCCGGGCGCGGCCACATCTGCACGGCCGGACCCGAGGGTGCCGCGCCCCAGCAGTCGCGCAGCGTGTCGATGGCCTCGTCGGTGCGCCGCCCACGCTCGCCGAACGGGGCTCCGAGCAGCTCGAACTCCTCGCGCAGCCACCCGGCCCCCACGCCCAGGACGAGTCGCCCGTCACTGAGGATGTCGACCCCGCCGGCCTCCTTCGCGACGACGATGGGGTGGCGAAGGGGCAGCACATAGACGCCGGTGCCCAGCTGCACCCGGGTGGTGCGGCCGGCCAGATAGGCCAGCGTGGTGAGTGCATCGAGGAACGGCGTCCGGGCGTCGAGACCGGTCCCCTCCTTCGCGGCGGCCGCCGGGATCGCCACGTGGTCGGACACCCAGACCGACCCGAAGCCACGCTCGTCCGCCGCCTCGGCGACCCGCGCGACGGCCCTCGGTCCGGCCAGCGGACCCCAGTTCGGCACCTTGATCCCGACGTGCATCCGCCCTCCAAATTTATAGCCATGGTTATAACAGTCCTATTGAATACTACCTGTCGGCCAACTAGACTCGGCGGCCTCGGAGCGCTTGGCAACGATGCCAAGACCCACCAGACGAGAGGTCGATAATGTTTGGTAAGCGTTTCGCCGCGGCGGGCATCGCGGCCTTCACCGCGGTGGCTCTGGCCGCCTGTGGCAGCTCCGGCAACGGCGGCGGCAGCGGCGGCTCGGATCCGTACCAGGTCGGGTTCAACTCGGACCTGTCCGGCAAGTTCTCGCTCAACGGCGTCGGCCAGCGGGACGGCTTCAAGGCCTACTTCGACTACGTCAACAGCAAGGGCGGCATCAACGGCCACAAGGTCGAGGTCACCTACCTCGACGACGCGTCGGACGTCACGCGTGGCACGGCGAACACGACGCAGCTGATGACCGCCAAGCGGGTCTCGGCCGTCGGCGGCTACCTCCTCAGCAACGTCTGCGGAGCGGCAGCCGTGCTCGCGGCCACCAACAAGGTGCCGATCAACTGCAGTGCCCTCTCCGACGACCTCCTCAAGCCGGTGCAGCCGTACGTCTACACCGCTCGTATGCTGCAGAGCGAAGAGGCGCTCCCGATGATCACCCTGGCCGGGCAGCTCGTGAAGAAGGCGAAGCCCCGCGTCGCGGTCATCATCTTCGCCTCCGCCTCGAGCATCGGGCTCCAGAAGAGCCTCGAGTCCCTTGTGAGGCAGAAGGGCTGGGAGCTCGTCGCGAGCGAGCAGGTGCCGTTGACCGCTACCGACGTCAGCGCCCAGGCGGCGAAGGTCATCGCGTCCAAGCCCGACGTCGTCGTCGGCTCGCTCTATGACCCCCTGGCCATCTCGTACATGCGGACCGCCAAGGCTGCGGGTCTCGACGCTCCCTTCATCGACTACGACGGCGGCACGTACGAGGGCGGCATCGTCCCGCTCAAGGACCCGAACTTCTACGTCCTGTCGAACTTCTCCGTCACCGGCGAAGGCGACGGCCCTGGCCTCGACCAGTACCGCAACGCCCTCAAGGCGGCGAACCTCAGCGCGACCAAGCCCTTCGTCAGCACCGGCTACGCCCAGGCGCTCTCGATCGGCGAGGCCCTCAAGGCCTGTGGCTTCCCGTGCAGCGGCCAGCAGCTCCAGGCCGCGTTCGACAAGCAGAACCTCGACACCGGCGGGTTCGCGGCCGGCCCCATCCAGTACCAGCCCGACAACCACATGGGCTCACGCTTCGCGAGCTTCTACGTCTGGGACGAGGCGACGAGCAAGCTCAAGGCCGCACTGGAGAAGACGCCCGGCGGGTCCGGCAGCTGACGGGTCCGGGTCGCGAGCGCAGGTAGCGCCCGCCGGGCCCGGAGAGGTACACACTCTCCGGGCCCGGCGGCACGACACTACGGAGGAACATGAGCAACGAACTGGCCCAGGCCCTCGTCGGGGCACTGGTGCTCGGCAGCCTGTATGCCGTCGTCGGCATCGGCTTCGTCATCCTGTACAAGGCGACGCACGTCCTGAACTTCGCGCAGGGAAGCCTGATGCTGATCGGCGGCTTCGTCTTCTTCACGCTGAGCCAGAACTTCGAGCTCGCGTGGCCGGTCGCGATGATCGGAACCCTCGTGGTGATGTTCGTCCTCGGCGGCATCATCTACCTCGGGGTCTTCCGGCGCCTCGTGGGGGCGGAGGAGTTCACTCTCGTCATCGCCACGCTCGGCCTGAGCGTCCTGCTGCTGACGATCTCGCTCATCATCTGGGGACCGGGCACCCGGACCCTCCCGGAGCAGCTCTCGCGTTCGACGCTGTTCTCGATCGGCCCGCTGCAGTTCTCGAGCGTCGACACCTTCGCGATCCTCCTGTCGGTGGTCGTCGTCGTCGTGCTCGACATCGCCCTGCGCCGCACCCGCATCGGCATCCAGATGCGCGCCGTCGCCGACCAGCCGCTCCTCGCCTCGCTCATGAAGGTGAACGTCCACACGATGTCGGCCATCGGCTGGGCCGTCGCGAGCTTCTGCGCCGGAGTCGCCGGCATCGCCTATGCGATGCGGCTCTCGGTCGACCCGGTCGGGATGCACGCGCTCGGCCTGCTCGCGTTCCCGGCGATCCTCCTCGGCGGCATCGACTCGGTGCGCGGCGTCCTCGCCGGCGGCTTCGTGCTCGCCCTCTGCCAGAGCGGCGCCGCCTACTTCATCGGTGGGGAGTGGTCGGAGGTCACGGCCTACGCGATCATGCTCCTCGTCCTGTTCATCCGCCCCCGCGGCTTCTTCGGCTCCCGACAGGCGGTGCGGCTATGACCTCGATCGACGACACCTCGGCTCGAGAGGTGGTCACCCCGAACGCGGCTGCCCGCGTGGAGCGTCCGGCGCCCGCGCCGGGCAGCAACGGCCCCCTCGTCGCGCTACGGAACCACCCGGCATACCGACGCCTCGAGCCGTTCCTCCCGTGGGTCCTCGGCGCGCTCGGGCTCGTGCTGTTCGCCAGCGCCACCAGCGCCTACGTCCAGCTCATCGCGGGCACCGTCCTCATCTACGCGATCAGCGCCATCGGCCTCAACCTCGTCATGGGCCAGGCCGGGCTGGTCTCCATCGGCAACGCCGCGCTCATGGCGGTCGGTGCCTACACGACGGCGATCCTGTCGAAGAACGAGACGCTCTCGACCTTTCCCCTCCCGATCATCCTCAGCGCGATGGTCGGTGGCATCTTCGGTCTGCTCATCGCTCTGCCGGCGCTGCGGCTCAAGGGCATCTACCTCGCGCTGGCGACGCTCGCCCTCCAGTTCTTCGTCGTGTTCGCGGGTGACCGGTACCAGTCGGAGACGGGTCAGCTGTCGGGTGTCATGGTGCCCCCGCTGACGATCGGCGGCTACACCTTCGTCCCGGGACGCGACTTCCTCCTGCTCCTCGGGGCCTTCCTCGGCCTGACGATCCTCGTCGTGCGCGCCGTGTCGCGACACGCACCCGGCCGGATGTGGACCGCGATCCGCGAGAGCGAGCTGGCGGCGACGGCGATCGGCGTCAACGCGGCTCGCTGGAAGCTCTCGGCCTTCGTGGTGAGCTCGGCGATCATCGCCGTGTCCGGCTCGCTCTTCGCCTACTACAACCAGATCGTGTCGGCCGACTCCTTCACCCTGGAGTTCGCAGTCGTGTTCATCATCATCCTCATCCTCGGCGGGATGGGGACGATGTCCGGCGCCTTCGTCGGCTCGGTGGTCGTCGTCTCTCTTCCGTACCTGCTGACCTACCTGACGTCGATCATCCCGTCCGGCGCCTTCGGCGACTGGCTCACCTCGAACGTCTTCTACGTGAACAACGGGCTCTATGGCCTGCTCGTGCTCGTCGTCCTCCTCTACATGCCCGACGGGCTCGTCCCGTCGATCACCTCGCGGGTCAAGCGGCTCGTGCTACGACGCAGTGCGGCGTCGCACGCGCCGGCCGAGCGGCCCGCCACGTCTGCCCGCCCGACCCGGCATACGACCGGCGAGGGGGCGGCGCTGCTCGAGGTCACCGACCTCGACGTCATGTACGAGACCGGAGCGCGGGCCGTCAGCCGGATCTCCCTGCGGGTCGAGCGGAACGCGATCGTGGCGGTCCTCGGCCGCAACGGCGCCGGCAAGACGAGCACCCTGCGCGCCGTGAGCGGCTTCCTGCCCACCGAACAGGTGCGCGTCCACGGCTCGATGACCTTCGACGGCGCCGCTATCGGCTCCCTGTCGCCCGGTCGCACCGCCGCGCTCGGGCTCGTGCTCGTGCCCGAGCGCGACAAGATCTTCCCGTCGCTCACGGTCCACGAGCACCTCCGGCTCGCGGTGGCCTCCGGCTACGAGGAGGTCATCGACAAGCCGTACTTCCACCGGCTCAAGGACCGGCTCCAGCAGCCGGCGGGCCTGCTCTCCGGTGGTGAGCGCCAGCTCCTCGCGCTCGCGACCGCGTCCGTCCTCAAGCCGAGGCTGCTCATGGTCGACGAGTTCACCCTCGGCCTGGCACCCGTCATGATCCAGGAGGTCGCCCGGGTGATCCGCGGCCTGCGCGACGACGGCATGACGATCCTGCTCGTCGAGCAGAATGCGGCGGCCGCGCTCGATCTCGCCGACCACGTGTACCTCATGGAAGGTGGCGAAGTCGTCGCCGACGGGACGTCGGACGAGATGGCAAGCCACGTGACGATGACCGCGGAGGTCTCCCGATGACCACGACTCCACGCACCGAGAACCCGGTGCTGTCCGTCGAGTCGGCGGTGCTCCGTTTCGGCGGAATTGTGGCCCTCGACCGCGTCTCGTTCGACGTCCAGCCAGGCGAGACGTTCGGGATCATCGGGCCGAACGGCGCCGGGAAGACCGCTCTGCTCAACTGCGTCAGCGGCGTGTACCGGCTCACCGCCGGCCAGGTGACCTTCGATGGCGACGAGATCACGAGCACGGCGCCGCACCGGATCTCGGCGCGCGGCCTCGGCCGGACCTTCCAGAACATGGAGCACTTCCGCAAGTTCAAGGTCCTGGAGTACGTCATGCTCGGCCGGATGCACGAGGCGAAGGCCTCCGTGTTCCTGTCGGTCTTCGTATGGCCGTACATGGAGCGTCTCGAGAAGGCCGAGCGGGCACAGGCGATGACGCTCCTGGAGGAGCTCAACCTCGACCACCTCGCGCGGACCGAGCTGTCTGATCTGCCGTACGGCGTCCAGAAGCGAGTCGACATCGCCCGCGCGCTGCTGGGCCGCCCGAAGCTGCTCCTGCTCGACGAGCCGACGTCGGGGACGATCACCCACGAGCGGGTCGAGGTGTCGCAGGCGATCGAGATGGTGACCCGGCGCGGGGTGGCGACGGTGCTGGTCGACCACGACGTCGACTTCGTCTCCCGCCACTGCTCCCGCGTCCTGGTCCTCAGCTACGGCAAGCAGGTCGGGGTCGGTTCACCGGCCGAGATGCTCGCGCGACCGGATGTCATCGAGACCTTCCTGGGAACCCCGGCCACGGCGTGACCTGCGGGCGTGACGACGCGCGAGGGCCCGGGACTGATGTTGGTCGGCCCCGGGCCATCGCGCGCGCCGAGCGCGATCAGGCCGTATGCCGTGTCCGCGCGGTGAGCGCCTCGCGGGTCCACCAGCGGTCGGTGACGTCGGCGCCGTGCGACCACTCGTAGACGCACTGGCGGTGCTGGATCCGCCACACACCATCCCTGCGGGTGAAGTGGTCGAGGTAGCGGCCGGCGTTGAGGTAGTCGCGGCTGGTGCCGTTCTCGGTGGCCGTGAGGGCGCAGATGAAGTACGACTCGCAGTGCGCGTCGTCGCCGTCGATGGAGATGTCGGTGTTCCCGATGAGGTGGAAGTTGACGTCGACCGGGCTCTGGCCGACGAAGACCGGGGAGGCCGTCGCGAGGTACTCGCGAACCGGTCCGTCGAAGCCCTCGTGGTCCTCGGTCGAGTCCTCGTGGTAGCAGGCCAGGGCGCCTTCGAGGTCGCGCGAGTCTGTGGCGCGAGCTCGGCGGTACAGCACGAGGCGGATCTCCCGTTCGTCGAGGAGCAGCTGCAGTGGGTCCATCGGGTCACCCTTCGTGAGACCTGTCATCAGTGACACTATGTTCATAGTATGCGGTCGGCGGGGGCTTGCGTCTCGGTCCAGCCGAGCGCCTCCCGGACCCTGGGGACGACCTCGGTCCCGAGGATCTCGACCTGTGTGAGGACCTGCGAGGCGTCGTGGGTGTACGTGTCGAGGCGAAGGTTGAGCGCCGAGCAGCCAGAGGTCCGCACGGCCTCGACCAGGGCGGCCGTCACCGCTTCCGGTGACCCGGTGGCCAAGGCCTCGTCGTCCGGGCGGAGCCAGTCGGCGCCGGTGGACCGGCCACTCCAGTCGGCCAGACTCGTCTCGAACCCGGCAGCGGTCCCGCCGACGTGGACGCGCCGGATGAGGACGACGGACCCAGTCCCGCCGGACTCCCGGTACATCCTGACCAGTTCGGCTGCCTCGGTGGCGGGGCGCAGGCTGGTGACGAGCAGGCCGGCTCCGAGTCGCGCGGCCCTCCGGACGCCCACTGGTCCGCCGACGCCCGCGAGCAGCGGGACCGAGCGATGGTGGAGGCCGGCGACTGCCGGGTCGTCGGCGACGGTCGACGGAACTTCTGGTCGCCGCCCCAGGGCGCCGGCCACCGCGGCCAGCCCCTCCCAGAACACGACCCGCCGAGTGTCGAAAGGCAGGCCGACGGCCTCGAAGTCCCCCTGCTGGTAGCCCGGAACGAAGCCGGCCCCGACCCGGTCGGGGTACGCCGCGTCGAGCCAGGCGAGGTCCTCGGCGACGGTCACGGGCGTCCTCAGCGGCAGCACCATGGGTGCGGCACAGGCGAACCCGTGCGGCATCCTCGAGAGCAGGACGCCAGACAGCAGCAGCGGGCTCGGGACGTAGTAGGGGAAGCCGCCGTGGTGCTCGCTCAGGGTGACGCCGTCGAACCCGGCGGCCACCGCGGCAGCGGCGTCGGCCACGAGGCCGTCGACGACGTCGCGACCGGACCCCTGCCGGGCCGAGAGCCCGAGCGAGATCGTCCCTGGACCCAGCGGTTCGAGCATCGGGGCTCCTTCCGGCATACGCTCAGCCACCCAGGCCGATGCGGAAGAGGTGGATGACCCGCGGCGGCGGGTCGGAGAGGGCCGTGACGACCGACTCGGAGATCGTGTCGGAGGCGACGAGCCGCTGGTGCAGCTGTCTTTCGTGCTCGTCCCACGAGGAGACCGTGAACTCCTCGACGTAGCGACGGTGTGCCTCGGCGTCCCGAAGGAGCCGCCAGCGGGTGGCGCCGGTCCGCATCCGGACCCGGCGCACGGCGCGCATCCCCGCGCGGAACTGCTGCTCGTCCGCGGGGTCGACCCAGTACTCGACGGCCACGACGACCTCGCCGCCGATCTCCTCGGTGGGCACGACGAGCACCGGCTCGTGCCAGTACGCCGTCGGAGTGCGGTCGACGTCGTCGAGCTGGACGAACGGGACCCAGCGGGTGAGGGACACGCCGAGGAGGAGGAATGCCGCCGCGACCCACAGCGTCCGCGGCAACCCGATCTCGTCGACCAGCACGCCGAGCACCACCGACCCGGCCGCCTGGCCGCTGAAGAGGGCGATGGCGTAGATGGCCAGCCCGCGGGCGCGCACCCACGCGGGAAGGTAGATCTGGAGGTTCCCGGCCATCGTGCTCAGGCAGATCGTCCACGCCCAGCCCGCGACGAACAGGCAGGCCATCGCTGCCGGTTGCCCCGGGAGGAGCGGCAGCAGCCCGACCATCGATGCGGCGACGAGGAAGCCGAGCCCGACGATCGAGTTCTCGGTGAGCCAGGCCCGCAGCGGCGCGATCGAGAACCCGCCACAGACGGCACCGGCGCCGAGGCACGCGAACAGGATGCCGTACACGTCGGCCGCGGCGTGGAGCTGGTCGGTCGCGACGAGGGGCAGCAGCGCGAAGGTCGCCATCATCCCCGCGGTGAACCAGAAGGCCCGGAGCATCAGCTTGAGGACCTGCGGGGAGTGGCGGACGTACCGGACCCCGCTGCGGATCGCCGGGAGGAACCGCTCGTGGCGGGCGTGGTTGCGCCGGATGCCCGGCCACCGGACGAGGACGATGACGAAGAACAGGCTGGTCAGGGTGCTCAGAGCGAACACCGCCGGGATGTCTACCCGCGCCACGAGCAGACCGGCGAGGGCCGGGCCGACAACGCGCGCCGTGTTGGCGGCGATCGACACGAGCGCGGCCGCCTCGTGGAGGTGGTGCCGCTTGACGACGTCGGGGACGACGGCCTGGAACGGCGTGAGGGTCAGGGCGTAGACCGAGCCGAGCGCGAAGGTGAGGACGAGCAGTGTCGTCGCCCCGAGCGCGCCGGTCCACGACAACCAGGTCAGGACTGCTCCGGCGACCAGACCGGCGACCTGCACGGCGATGAGCAGGGAGCGTCGGTCGAAGCGGTCGGCGAGCACGCCCGCGGGCAGCGACAGGATGGCGAGCGGGAAGGTCATCGCGGCCTGGACCAGGGCGACGAGCCCGGCGCTCGAGGCGTCACGAACGAGGAACCACTGAGCGCCGAGGGCCTGGCTCGAGATGCCGATCGTCGACACTGTGAAGGCGAGCCAGAACCACAGGAAGGTGCGGCCCGCCAACGGTGCCAGCGGGCCGGACCGGACCCCGGTCGTCACGGTCGTCATCCGGCGCCTACCGCGTCACGGGGTCCTGGAACCGAGGACGATCGCGCGCACGTCCGGCTCCTGTCGTCGACGCTCCCGGCGCCGTGCTCCGGCCGGTCCCGCCCGTGGTCGGGTCGGTTGTTAAACTCTAGGGATTATGCGCATAATAGTCAACGTACCCGACTCGCAGGAGAGTGCTCATGTGGAGCTTCGAGACCGACCCGGACTACCAGGAGAAGCTGGACTGGGCGGATGAGTTCATGCGCACGCGGGTGGAGCCGCTCCAGTACGTCATCAACCACCCGCTCGACCTCCACGACCCCGTCCGGCAGGAGCTCGTCCCCCCGCTCCAGGCCGAGGTCAAGGCTCAGGGTCTGTGGGCCACGCACCTCGGGCCGGAGCTGGGCGGTCCGGGCTTCGGTCAGGTGAAGCTGGCACTCCTCAACGAGATCCTGGGGCGCTCCGGCCCTGGTCCCACCGTGGGGCCGATCGTCTTCGGCACGGCCGCGCCCGACACCGGGAACGCCGAGATCATCGCCCACTACGGGACCCCGGAACAGAAGGACCGCTACCTGCAGCCACTGCTCGACGGCACCGTCTTCAGCGCCTTCTCGATGACCGAGCCGCAGGGCGGATCCGACCCGAAGACCTTCACGACGCGTGCCGTCCTGGACGGCGACGAGTGGGTCGTCAACGGCGAGAAGTGGTTCTCGTCCAACGGCCGCTGGGCCGAGGTGCTCGTCCTCCTCGCGGTCACCGACCCCGACGCGCCCATCCTCGAGCGGATGTCGATGTTCCTCGTCCCCAAGGACACGCCTGGCGTCGAGATCGTGCGCCACGTCGGCGTGTCCGGCTGGGTCGAGGGTGAGGGCGGTGGCGACCACTCGTACATCCGCTACACCGACGTCCGGATCCCCAAGGACCACCTGCTCGGTGACGTCGGGGAGGGCTTCAAGGTCGCGCAGACCCGCCTCTCGGGCGGGCGCGTCCACCACGCGATGCGCAGCGTCGGACACATGAAGGCGGCATTCGAGATGCTGACCGAGCGGGTCAACTCGCGACATACCCAGGGTGAGCTGCTGGCCCAGAAGCAGATGGTCCAGGACATGGTCGCCGAGTGCTGGATGACGATCGAGCAGGTCCGGCTCTTCGTGCTCCAGACCGCGTGGAAGATCGACCGGCTCCAGGACTACCGCGCCGTCCGCAAGGACATCGCGGCGGCGAAGATCCTCGCCTCGCGCGGCCTCGTCGAGGTCGCGACGAAGGCGCTTCAGATCCACGGTGCCCTCGGGATCACGCACGAGATGCCCTTCGTCAGCATGATCGTCAACGGCATCCACGTCGGCCTCGCGGACGGCCCCAGCGAGATTCACAAGGTCTCGATCGCCCGCGACATCCTTCGGGAGGTCGAGCCGGCGCCGGGCCTCTGGCCGACGCAGCACATCCCCGCGCTCGTCGACCAGGCGCGAGAGCTCTACGGAGAGGCGCTGGCACGCCATGGCCGCTGACCAGCAGGGGCCGCAGCGTCGCGGCCGCGCGCAGGGCCGCAAGGCCGACCACCTCCAGGCCGCGCTCGTCGAGCTCGACCCCACGCTGGCTCGCTGGGCCGACGACCACATCTTCGGTGACGTGTGGGCCGGCGACGCCCTGTCCTTCGAGGACCGGATGCTCGTCGCGATCACGGCGCTGGCTGCCCTCGGCCGTCGCAACCAGCTGCGCAACTACCTCCACGGCGCCTTGCAGGACGGGCGGTCGCCCGACGAGCTGCGCGAGGTGATGCGGATGCTCACCGTCTATGCCGGGTACCCGGCCGCCATCGAGGCCAGTGTCGAGCTCGAAGCCGTGCTCGCGGCAGCCGGGAGGCGGGGGGAGTGACGGTGACCGTGACCGACGTCGCGACGCACGCGCGTGCGCTCGCCTCCTGGCTGCAGGAGCACGCCGAGGAGGTCGAGCCCTACCGAGACCGTGCACCCGGCGGGATCGATGCCGCCGTCGAGCACGACCGTGGGCTCCTTGCACTGCTCCACGAGGCCGGCTGGTCGCGGTGGGGGTGGCCGGAGGAGGTCGGCGGGCTCGGCGGGCCGGTGGCCCTGCGGGCGGCCCTCTACGACGAGCTGGCCGCGGCGGATGTCGAGGTCCCCGAGGCGTACGTCATCCTCGAGACGCTCGGCCCGCTGCTCGCCGCGTTCGCACCGCCCATCGCGCGCGAGCACCTTCCGCTGTTCCTGGCCGGCGAGCAGGTCTGGGGGCAGGGCTTCTCGGAGCCCGATGCCGGCAGCGACCTCGCGGGCCTTCGGACGCGTGCAGAGGTCGTCGGGGACGGGTCGTTCCGCCTGAGCGGGCAGAAGATCTGGACCACGCTCGGCCAGTTCGCTTCGCACGCAGCGGTTCTCGCGCGCACCGGAGCGCCGGACAGCGCCCACCGGGGGCTGACGATGCTCTGGGTGGACCTGTCGGCGCCGGGTGTCACCGTCCGCGCGATCACGGCCTCGAACGGCCGCGACGAGTTCGCCGAGATGTTCTTCGACGACGTCACGGTCCCGGCCTCCGGGCTCATCGGTGACGTCGGTGGTGGCTGGGCGGCGGCGATGTACCTGCTCCAGTACGAGCGCGGCATGTACGCCTGGCTCCGCCAGGCCGTTCTCCACCGGCGGCTCCGGCAGGCCGCGGCATCGGCGCCGGCACACGCCTCGGCGTCGGCAGTCGCGGCCCTGGGCCGGGCCCAGCGGCTCTGCGCTGGTCTCCGTGCCCGGTCGCGGACGACGGTGCTCCGGCTCTCGGCGGGAGAGAACCCGGGCCCGGAGATCTCGGTCGACAAGGTCCTGCTCGGCGAGTGCGAGCAGGCGGTGTTCGACGCCTGCCGCAGGCTCGGCTGGACAGGTATGGCGCTCGGCGGCGAGACGACTGAGGCCACCCTGCGGGAGGAGTGGTTCTACAGCCGCGCCTCGACGATCTTCGGCGGAGCGGCAGACATCCAGCGCGACATCCTCGCCGACCGCGTCCTCGGCCTGCCACGGAGTGCGCGATGAGCGAGGAGGCTGCGGAGTTCGGAGCTCTCGCCGAGGAGCTGCTCGCAGCGGGCCGCGTCGACCAGCTTGTCGCCCAGCTGGGCGACCCCGAGCTCGCCGAGCTGTGGGACGACCCGGCCGTCGTCGGCGCCGTCGCCGAGGCGCATGGCCGACACCTGGCGTCGAGCTCTCTCATGGACGTGGCGGTGCTGCGCTCGGGCGTTTCGGCGCTCGTTCTCGACGTGCCCGGGGGTTCGGGTCCGGCGTCCACGATCACGGGCGACCGGATCGAGGTCGACGGGACTGCCCGCGACCTGCGCTCCGCCGACCGGCTCGTCCTCCTCGTCGACGGGGCGGCACGGCGCGTCGACCTCCGTCTGCTCGCGCTCGCCGCGGCCGAGGGGTTCGACCCGGGGCTCTCCCTGACCCGGGTCACGGGGTCGGTCCCGCTCGACGCGACCGAGCTGCTCGACGTCGACGCGGCGACCCTGGTCTCACGAGTTGCCCGTTTTGTCGCGCACGAGCTCGTCGGCGTGGCCGAGGGCGCCCTCGACCTGGCCTGCGGCCACGTCCGCGATCGCCGTCAGTTCGGCGTGCCCATCGGCTCGTTCCAGGCCGTCAGGCACCGGCTCGCCGAGGCCCACGTGCAGGTGACCGCGGCGCGCGAGCTGCTCGCAGCCATCCCCGGCGCCGACACCCACCCCGACACCCACCCCGACACCCACCCCGACACCCACCCCGACACCGACCCCGACACCGAGGTGCTGGTGCTCAAGGCGAGCGCGGGGTTCGCCGCGCAGACCGCCGTCGCCGCCGCCCAGCAGGTGTGCGGCGGGATGGGCTTCACCGAGGAGTTCGGCCTGCACCGCTTCGTGCGCCGAGCCCTCATGCTCGACTCCCTGCTCATCGGCTGCGAGGACGCGGAGGAGGCTCTTGGCCGACTCGCGCTCGCCGGCCGCGTGCTCCCCGACCGTCAGGTGGTGCTGCTGTGAAGAACGTCGTCATCGCCGGGGTGGGCATCCACCCCTTCGGCAGGTTTCCGGTGGGGTACCGCGAGCTGGGCGAGGTCGCTGCGCGCGACGCGTTGGCCGACGCGGGGGTGACCCTCGCCGACGTCGGGATGGTGCTCGTGGCGAATGTCGGCGCGGAGATGGCCAAGGGCCACAACATCGTCGACCGGATCGGGCGCACCGGCGTCCCCGTCATCAACGTCGAGGCCGCGTGCGCTTCGAGCGGGTCGGCGCTGTTCATGGCCGCGCAGATGGTCGAGTCCGGCGCCGCCGAGGTCGTGCTGTGCATCGGCGTCGAGAAGGCGCCACGCGGCTTCATCGCGAGCTCGGGCTTCGAGGAGTGGCAGATCGAGAACGGGCTCGGGGTCAACCCGCTCTACTTCGCGATCCAGGCCCAGGAGCTGATGACCGCCACCGACGTCACCGTCGACGACCTTGCCGACGTCTCGGTGAAGAACCACCGGCACGCGGTGCACAACCCGAACGCGATGTACCGAGCCGAGGTGACTCGTGAGCAGGTCCTGGGCAGCAAGGCGATCTGCCCACCGCTGACGCTCCTCATGCTCTGCGCTCCGAACGAGGGAGCGGCGGCGGTCGTCCTCATGAGCCGTCGCGAGGCCGAGCGGCGTTCGGTCGCCGACCCCGTCGTCCTCGCCGGGCTCGGGCTCGTCTCGCGCTCGGCGGACGACTGGTTCGTCCCTGCGCCGGCATACCAGTCGAACCGCACGAGCCTCAGTGCGCGGGCGGCGCGCCTCGCCCTCGAGGAGGCGGGGATCGGCATCGACGACGTCGACCTCGTCGAGTGCCAGGACACCGACGCCGGCTCCGAGCTCGTCGCCTATTCCGACCTGGGGCTCTGCGCGCCTGGCGAGGAGGCCGCCCTGCTGCGCAGCGGCGCGACGACGCTCGGCGGGCGCATCCCGGTCAACGTCTCCGGCGGACTCCTGTCCAAGGGCGAGCCGCTCGGCGCCTCGGGCCTGGGCCAGGTCCACGAGCTCGTCGAGCAGGTCCGCGGCCGCGGCGGCGTCCGCCAGGTCCAGGGCGCCCGCGTCGGTCTCGGCCACGTCATGGGCGCCGGTCACAACTCCAGTGTCGTGGTGGTGCACCGATGAGCGTCGACCTCTTCCTTCCCGGCGAGCCGGGCGACGCGACGGCCCTGCTCGGGTCGACCTGTCCGGCCTGCGGCCGGTCCGAGTTTCCCCGCAGGGTGACCTGCCCCGCGTGCGGCAGTCCAGCCGACCCGGCGGAGCTGCGTGGGCCGGCCCGGCTCACTGTGAGCACGGCAGTGCTCGCCCAGCCGCCAGGCTCGAAGGTCGAGGCGCCGTATGCCGTCGGCGTCGCCGAGTTCGAGCAGGGGCTGCGCGTCATCGGCCTGCTCGTCGGAGAGCCGGCCGTCGGCGCGACGGTCGAGGTCGTCGTCCACGAGCCGTACGCAGCGGGAAGGACTTTCGCTTTCCGCCAGTGCCGTGGATGAGGAGGCGAGCCGCCCAGCGCGGTCCCTTCCGCCAACATGGATTTAGGCATATCATGCATATGAATAGACGGTTCGGCATCACAGGCGACTGACCGCCGGTCACCGACGACCACCGCAGACACGAGAGGTCACCATGACGTTCTTCAACTTCCTCACCGAGGACCAGCAGGCCTGGCGTGACACCTGTTTCAAGTTCATGGAGAAGCAGATCACGCGCGAGTACATCCGCGAGTGCGACATGGGGCGCGAGTACTACCACGAGGGCTACGAGAAGATCGTCAAGGAGGGCTGGCACAGCCTGCTCATCCCCGAGGAGCTCGGGGGCTCCGGGGCCGACGCGATGTCCTACGCGCTGATGTGCGAGGCCGCGGGACGGTACGGCTTCGACTTCGCCGCCGCCGTGGTCAACACCCCGTCGTTCACGGCGCAGAACCTCATCAAGTTCGGCAACGCCGACCAGCTCGAGCGCTTCATCAAGCCGTTCGTCGAGGGCCGCTACAAGTTCTCGATCGGCATCTCCGAGCCGGAGGCCGGCTCTGATGCCGCCGCCACTGCGACCCGTGCGGTGCGCGACGGCGACGAGTACGTCATCACCGGGGCCAAGCAGTGGATCTCGGGGTCGGGCCTGGACGGCGCACACATCCTCATGCTCGTCCGCACGAACCCCGACGCCCCGAAGCACGAGGGCCTGTCGACGATCATCATCCCCAACAACCTGCCGGGCATCACCCTGCGCAAGCTCAACACCCTCGCCCGCCGCGGCATGGGCACCTACCAGGTCTTCCTCGACGAGGTCCGCGTGCCCGCGGAGAACCGGCTCGGCGAGGAGGGCCAGGGCTGGGAGATCATCGGCAGCAACCTCGAGCTCGAGCGGATCGCCGGCGCCTCCGGGTATGTCGGCACCGCGCAGCAGGCCGTCGACGACGCGCTCCTCTACGCCACGCAGCGCCACCAGTTCGGCAAGCCGATCTACGAGTTCCAGGTCCTCAAGCACATGCTCGCCGACATGCAGACGGAGGTCGACGCGGCCCGCCTCATCACCTACCGCGCCGCGGCGACCGTCGTCGAGGGTCAGCCCGCGCTGCGCGAGGTGTCGATGGCCAAGCTCCTCGCCTCGGAGACGCTGCAGAAGGTCTCGCGCCAGGGCGTCCAGCTCATGGGTGGCCACGGCATGCTCCCCGAGGCCGACATGGAGCGGTACTTCCGTGAGGGCATGCAGTCGACCATCGGTGGCGGCACGAGCCAGATCCAGCGCTCGATCATCGCCGGGACCATGCGCAAGGCCCTGCGCACCTGAGCCGAGGCAGGCCACGAGCCGCGCGACCCGCGCCACCGCGCACGACGACCCGCGCCACAGCGCACCAACGACCGCGAAGGACACGCATGGCAACGCAAGGACCGCTCGCCGGGATCCGGGTGCTCGACTTCACCCGGCACCTGGCGGGGCCGTACGCCACGACGATCATGGGTGACTTCGGCGCCGACGTCGTGAAGATCGAGTCGGTCCCCGATGGCGACCCGGCCCGCTCCATCCGTATGCCGGGGGAGCCCCTCGAGCTCGACGGCCAGGCCTTCATCGCCTACAACCACGGCAAGCGGTCGATCGCGATCGACCTGCGCTCCGAGGAGGGCATCGCCCTCGTGAAGCGGCTGGTCGAGACGGCCGACGTCGTCATGGAGAACTACCGGCCCGGCGTCGCCGACGCCATCGGCATCGGGTACGAAGCGCTGCGCGAGATCAACCCTCGCCTCGTCTACTGCTCGGTGTCGGCCTTCGGCCAGGAGGGCCCGTGGTCCCGCCGCCCCGCGACCGACCCGGTGATCCAGGCCATGAGCGGGATCATCGCGGTCACCGGCAACCCCGGTGACCCGGCGCGGGCGGGGGTCCCGGTCGGCGACATCATGGGCGCCATGAGCGGCATACAGGGCGTGCTCATGGCTCTGCTCGCGCGCGAGCGGACCGGTGAGGGCCAGTGGGTCGACGTCTCGCTGCTCCACGCGCTGGCCTTCACCCACACGACGCGCCTCGCCGAGCTGTTCGCCACCGGCAAGGAGCCGCAGGGCCAGGGCACCGCCCACTCCACGGTCGCGCCCTACGAGGTGTTCCCGACTGCAGACGGGCCCGTGATCGCCGGGTCGTGGACCGAGGACACCTGGCCGCGCTTCTGCGTCGCCCTCGGGCGTCCGGAGCTCGCGACGGACCCCCGGTTCGAGACGAACCAGAAGCGGCTGACCAACCGGCCCGAGCTGCGGGCCGTCGTCACCGAGGTCATGACCCAGCGCACCACGGCAGAGTGGGAGGCCGAGTTCGCCCGTGCGGGAGCCCTGTTCGGCCCGGTGCTGACGATCTCGCAGATGCTCGAGCAGGCGCAGATGGAGCACCGGCCGGCAGTCGCCGAGGTCACCTGCGCCGACGGACGGGTCGTCAAGGTCCCCGACAGCACCTCGCCGATTCGCCTGCACGGCACCGGGGGAGCAGTCGTCAAGCCGCCGCCGCTGCTCAGCGAGCACGCGGAGGAAGTGCTCGCGGAGCTGGGCCTCTCGGCCGAGGAGGTCGAGGCACTCGTCAGTCGTGGCGTCGTCCGCGCTCCCGCCGAACGAGGTGAGCCCGTTGCCCGATGACGCCGTCCTCTATGAGACCCGCGACCACATCACGACGATCACGATCAACCAGCCCGACACGTACAACGCGCTGTCGAAGCCGGTCCGCGACGGGCTGCGGGCAGCCTTCCGCCGGTTCAACCAGGACGAGGACTCGCGCGTCGCGGTCCTCACCGGGGCCGGGGAGAAGGCCTTCTGCGCCGGGGGCGACCTCAAGGAGATGATGGCCAACGCGTCGCAGAACCTCGGCAAGGACTTCGTCGTCATGCCGGGCCACAACGAGGTCGTCGACAAGCCGTGGATCGCCGCCGTCAACGGCTACGCAGTAGGCGGCGGTGTGCTCTACACCATGCTGGCTGACCTGGCGGTGGCGTCGACGACGGCGAAGTTCCGGATGCCCGAGGCGATGATCAGTCGCGGCGCCCCGTGGTCGGTTGCGCTCGCGCAGCAGATCCCGCGCAAGGTGTGGTTCGAGATGGCCGTCACCGGTGCGACGGTCACCGGCCAGCGGGCTTATGAGGTCGGCCTCGTCAACCACGTCGTCGCTCCTGAAGCGCTCCTCGACACGGCATACGAGCTTGCCGCCAAGGTCGTGCGGTCGGCCCCGCTCACGGTCGAGGCCACCCGGCGCTCGATCCAGGCGGCAGCCGAGCTGGGTCAGTCGGCGGCGTGGGACGCCGCCGATGAGCACTTTGCCCGCGTGTACGCGAGTGAGGACGCCGTGGAGGGTCCACGTGCGTGGGTCGAGAAGCGCGACCCGGTCTGGAAGGGGTGCTGAGGTGCAGCTGGCAGTCGACAAGTTCTGGAACGAGATCGAGGTCGGCGAGTCGACCGGGCTCTCGCGCGGCCGGACCGTCACCGAGACCGACGTCGTCCAGTTCATGATGCTCACGGGCAACTGGGTCGAGATCCACTCGAACGTGGAGTTCGCCAAGGACACCCCGTTCGGCCAGCGCCTCGTGCAGGGGAGCCTCGTCCTCGCGATGAGCCAGGGCCTGTTCACCACCGGCCGCGCGGTCGCCGCGTTCTACGGTCTCGACAAGCTGCGCTTCACCATGCCGGTCTTCATCGGCGACACCGTCAAGGTCGAGTGCGTGCTGCTCGAGAAGAAGGACAAGAACGAGAAGTTCGGCCTCGCCACGTGGGAGATGCGCGTGACGAACCAGCACGGCGAGCAGGTCCAGAAGGCCGAGTACACCTTCCTCAACTACAAGGAGAAGCCCGCCGACTGGTGAAGCGTGCGCTCGCGCGGCCGGCGCCGTCTCGGCGCGGGCGTCCCCCGGCGTCCTCAGCGGACGTGGGAGTCGATCGACAGGTCGTACTCGCCGATGAGGTTGCGCGGCTCGCCGCCGACGAGGAGCCGGCCGCCGTCGACATCGAGCATGCCGCCGGTCATCCACCGCGCTTCGTCCGAGAGGAGGAAGACCACCGCGCCCGCGATGTCGCGCGGCCGGCCGAGGCGCTGCAGTGGGAGGATCTCGGCCTCCTCGGTGCCGCGGTCGCCCTCCCAGAGGATGCCCGCCATCGTCGTCTGCACCAACCCGGGGGACACCCCGTTGACGCGTATGCCGCGTGGCCCGAGCTCGCGTGCCAGCCCCTTGGTGATGACGTCCAGGGCGGCCTTGCTCGCGGTGTAGCCCGCCACGAGCGGCTGTACCTGACGGGCCCCGATCGTGCTGACGTTGACCACCGCGGCGCCCTCGTGCTCGCCCAGACCGGCCTCGACGGCGGCCTGGACGAGGGCCAGGGGTGCCCACGCGTTGACCGTCACGGTGGTGAGGAAGGCGTCGCGCTGGATGTCGAGGAGAGGCCCGTAGCTCGCGTTGGCCCCGGCGTTGTTGACCACGAAGTCGATGCGTCCGAAGGCGGCCTTCGCGGCCTGCGCGATCCCGGCGGGGCCCTCGGGGTCGCGCACGTTGGCGACGTAGCCCACAGCGCTGGACTCACCGAGAGCCGCAACGGTCTCACTGACCTCTTCGGGTTTGCGGGCGACGACCAGCACCGTGGCTCCGCGCTCGACGAGCAGCTCGGCAGTGGCGCGGCCGATGCCGCGGGTGGCGCCCGTCACGATGGCGACGCGGTCGGTGAAGAACGAGGCGGCAGGCTGATTCATGTCAACTATAATAAGGGATTCACCTGGCGCTGTCACCGTGTCGGGGCGGTCAGTCCCACCCGACGAGCTCGTCCAGGAGCCCGGGATACCGCGCCAGGACGTCGGCACGGGTCGACTCCATGTGCTGGCGCATCAGTGCCTCAGCCTCGTCGGGTCGGCGCCCGACGACCGCTCGGAGGATCGCGAGGTGCTCGTTGACGACCTCGTGCCGCCGTCCCGCCGGGAACGACGCCCCCGGCACCCGTGCGGCATAACAGTGGATGATCGCCGAGCTCACGAGGTTGAGCACCGGGTTCTTCGTGCTCGAGGCGATGAGGTCGTGGAAGCCGACCGCCCGCTCGACGTAGCTGCGCTCGTCCTCGAGGTCGGCCCCGAGGAGCCCTTCCAGGACCCCGATGAGGTCCGGGTCCTGGGCCTCGGTCAGCTGGTGCACCATCATCGGCTCCAGGGCGATGCGAGCCTCGAGCAGGTCGGCGAAGGTCGCGCCGGCGAGCTGGAAGAAGAGGGTCGCCATCCGGCCGAAGTGGGTCGCGTCGGCCGCGCCCACGACAGGCCCGCCCCCGGGGCCGGGCTTCATCGCCACCAGCCCCTGGACCTCGAGGAGGCGCAGTGCCTCGCGCAGGGAGGCTCGGCCCACCCCGAACTCGTGGACCATCTCGGCCTCGGCCGGCAGGACGGACCCGGGCTCGAGCCGTTCCTCGACGATCGTCCGGACAATCTCGCGGGCCACGCTCTGCGACACCTTCTCGGTGCGGCGCAGTCGTGGTCTCGCCGTGCCCGCCTGTGTCAGGTCGCCGACCATCTCCGCAACCACCTTCCCCTCTGTGGCCCCGGCCACATCCCCGGCGCGTCTACGGTCTATCATATGATAATGATGGTCAGAAATCATCTCGGAGCAGAGGAGCAGTCGCCGATGACCCGGACCGCAGGGGCGAGGGCGGCGTGAGCGCCGCCGGCGTGGTGACAGCAGAGCTCGTGGCCCGGCTCGAGCGCCTGCTCGGCGAGCCCGTGGCCGACCTCCGCCCCCTGCCCGGCGGCCACTCAGGCATCACCCTCCAGTGCGTCACCGCGCGCAGCGGACGGGTCGTCGTCAAGGTCGCGGCGCCGGGCCGGCCCGCCGTCGGCCGCCATGACGTCCTCAGGCAGGCGCGGGCCATGGCGCAGGTCGGCCCGCACGTCCCCGCCCCCGAGGTCATCGCCACCGAGGAGGGCGAGCAGCCACTTGCCGTCGTCTCGTTCGCGGCGGGTGAGGCGGTCGAGCCGGCCATCGACGACCCGGGCACGGACCTGCCAGCGTCCCTCGTGCGCAAGCGATTCGACGTCGTCACAGAGCTGCTCGCCGACCTGCATGCCGTCCCGATGGGCGAGCTGGCTGCCGAGCCGGTCCGCACCCCGGCCGCCGAGCTCGGGCAGTTCGCGCAGATCGTCGCGGCCGGCGACGAGGGGTTCCGGTCCCTGGGCGAGCAGGCTGCCGTCGCTCTGGGCACCCAGGTCCCCGACCCCTGGAAGGTCGGGCTCGTCCACGGTGACTTCCGGCTCGGCAACGTCCTCTTCGAGGATGTCGAGCCGCGGGCGGTCGTCGACTGGGAGATCTGGACCCACGGCGACCCTCGCGTCGACCTCGGCTGGCTCGCGACCTTCGCCGACCTCGGCCACTTCCCGGGCATCGCCCGCGCTGATGTGGTCGTGCCGGGGGTCGACCACGTCGTCGCCACCTATGGCCGCGCGGTCGGGGCGGATGTCCCCGACGCCGCCTGGTTCGTCCGGCTCGGAGCCTTCCGGATGGGCGCGATCATGTCCCACAACCTGCACCGCCATCGCACCGGTCGGCACATCGACCCCTACCAGGAGACGCTGCCGCCCACCATCGAGCGGCTCCTCGAGGTCGCGGCCGGCGCCGCATGAGCGAGCCCACCACCCGCGACCCGGTCGACCGGCCGGGCCGCGCCCAGACAGGAGGACAACCCGTGGACGCCTACATCGTGCAGGCCGTGCGCACCCCGGTCGGGCGACGCAGGGGCGGCCTGGCCCACGTGCACCCGGCCGACCTCGCCGCGGTCGTCCTGAGGGAGCTCGTCGAACGCGCCGAGGTGGATCCGGCCGCGGTCGACGACGTCTACCTCGGCTGCGTCGACCAGCTGGGCCCGCAGAGCGGGAACATCGCCCGGATGGCCTGGCTCACCGCGGGACTGCCCGAAAGCGTCCCGGGCGTGACCCTCGACCGGCAGTGCGGCTCCTCGCAGCAAGCGGTCCACTTCGCCGCGCAGGCAGTCATGAGCGGCCAGGCCGACCTCGTCGTCGCGGGTGGGGTCGAGAGCATGAGCTCGGTCCCGCTTCAGAGCCCGGTGCATGTCGGGGCCGACCTCGGGATGCCGGCCCCGTGGGCGGGGGAGGGATGGGTCCAGCGCTACGGCGACCAGGAGATCTCACAGTTCCGCGGCGCAGAGCTCATCTCCGAGCACTGGGGCATCACCCGCGCGGACATGGAGACCTTCGCGCTCGAGAGCCACCGACGTGCGCTCGCCGCCCAGGAGGCCGGCGCGTTCGACGAGGAGATCGTGACGGCATACGGCGTCTGCGCCGACGAGGGCCCCCGCCACGACACGACCCTCGAGCGGATGGCGGGCCTGGCGCCGCTGCGCCCTGACGGGCGGATCACAGCGGCCGTCGCGAGCCAGATCTCCGACGGGGCGGCCGCCCTCCTCGTCGCGTCCGCGGCCGCGGTCGAGCGGCACGGGCTGCGTCCGCTGGCAACGGTGAAGGCGATGGCGGCCGTCGGCTCCGACCCCGTGCTCATGCTGACCGGCCCCATCCCGGCGACCGACGCAGTGCTCGCCAGGGCAGGGTTGTCCGTCGAGGACATCGACGTCTTCGAGGTCAACGAGGCCTTCGCACCGGTCGTCCTCGCCTGGCTGAAGGAGACCGGGGCCGACCCCTCACGCACCAACCCCAACGGCGGCGCCATCGCGCTGGGGCACCCGCTCGGGGCGACCGGCGCCCGGCTCATGACCAGCCTGGTCCACCACCTCCGTCGCACCGGCGGGCGCTTCGGCCTGCAGGCCATGTGCGAGGGCGGCGGCACGGCGAACGCCACGATCATCGAACGCGTCTGACGCGCGATGGCGCGTGGTGCCTACTGCGCCCTGGCCAGCAGAGCGCGTGCCTTCTCGTAGTCGTGGACGAGGATCGTCTGCCCGTCCTCGGTGAGGGCCGCCGGCTTGCCCTCGGAGCGCACGTTCTCGTAGATCTCGACCAGCTCACGGGCCTTGCGAGTCTCCTCGTCCGACGGGGTGAACACCTCGTTGAGGATCGGCACATGCGGCGGGTAGAAGCACGCCATGCCGGTGAATCCGAGGCGCTTGCTTGCCTCTGCGCGCCGGCGGATGTCGTCGAGGTCGCGGTAGTCGGGCGCGAACACGATGTCGGTGATGGCGATGCGTGCTGCGTGCGCCGCGACGACGGCATTCGCCTTGAGCGGGTGGAAGATCGCGTTGAGCTCGCCGTCGGGGTCGAAGAGCGGGATCTCCATCTCGACGCTGAGGTCGCCCGGCCCGAACATCATCGACACGACCTGGGGGTGCGCCGCGATCCGCGCGATGTCGACGAGCGCCCCCGGTGTCTCGACGATCGCGTAGACGTCAGGCGTCGCGCCGTGCTGCTCGAACAGCTCGAGAGCCTCCAGGAGCTCGTCGTAGGACGAGATCTTCGGGTAGGCGACGAGCTCCGCGCCCGCCTCCGCCAACGCGATGACATCGTCGCGTCCCCACGGTGTCGACAGGTGGTTCGGGCGGGCGAGGGTTCGGCGGCCCTCGAAGTATGCCGGGTCGTGGAGGAAGCCGAGCGCGCGCTCACGGGCTTCCTCCTTGCGGGCAGGCGCAACGGCATCCTCGAGGTCGAGGAAGAACACGTCGGCGTCGATCGAGGGGATCTTGGCCCACTTCCGCTCGTCGAGGATGGGTGCCTCGAAGACGGTGCGGACCGACCGGTGCGCGGACTTGCCCGGTCGCGTCCCGACGTCGTGGTGCGGCATCGTCAGATCACGCCCTGTGCGCGAAGGTCCGAGACGTGGTCGGGGTCGTAGCCGAGCCACTCGCCGTAGACCAGGTCGTTGTCCTCGCCGAGCTTCGGACCCGAGCGCCAGACGGACCCGGGCCGCTGGTGCAGCATCGGGACGACGCCCTGCATCTTCACCTCACCGAGCTTCTCGTCGGGAACGGTGATGATGTCGCCGCGTTCGGCGTAGGTCTGGTCCTCGAGGATGTCGGCCGCGCTGTAGATGCGTGACGCCACGACCTCGAGGTCCTTCATCACCTGGAGGCACTCGTCTGCGGTCCGCTCGCCGATCCAGGCCTCCAGCAACGTGTTGAGCCGCTCCTTGCGCGCGGCCTGCGCCTCGACGCTGCGGTACTCGTCCTCGGGCTCGCCGAGCATGCGGGCGATGTTCGACACCGACCTCGGGGTGGCCGAGGTGACCGTCAGCCAGTGCTCGTCCTTCGTGAGGTAGGTGTTGACCACGGCTCCGGGAGCGACGGCGAGCTGGTTGCCCGCACGCAGGGGGGCCTCGCCGAACTGGTCGGTGAAGATGACCTGCCACTCGATCAGCCGGAAGAGCGTCTCGAACAGGGCGATGTCGATCCACTCGCCCTGGAAGTCGTCGTCGTTGCGCCGGACCAGCGCCGCGGCCACCGCGAACGCGCCCATGAGGGCGGTCGTCGTGTCCGCGTGCGAGAAGCCGGTGTGGACGGGCGGACCGTCGGGGAAGCCGGTCACGTGGACGACCCCGCTGCGGGCCTCGCCGACCTTGCCGAAACCCGGCTCGTTGTAGGCCGTGCTGGTGGTTCCGTTGCCGGTGATCTGGAGCATGACGAGGCGCGGGTTCACCTCGTGGAGCGCAGCCCAGTCAAGGTGCCAGCGCTTGAGCGTGTCCACCCGGAAGTTCGTGATGACGACGTCGGCCCACCGGACGAGGTCGTGCGCGACGGCCTGTCCCTCCGGCGTGCGCAGGTCGAGCGTCACGGACCGCTTGTTGCGCCCGGACACCTTCCACCACAGGTACTCGCCGTCCTTGGTCGGACCTTGCCGGCGTCCGGGGTCACCGTGGACGGGGTCCTCGGCGTGGACGACGTCGGCACCGAGGTCGGCCATCAGCGTCCCGGCCATCGGGCCGGCGATCACATGGGCGAACTCGACGATCCTGACGCCGTCGAGAGCCGGTCGAACCTTCATGATCCTCCTCGGTGGTGGTGATGACTGACTCTAGAATCTATGCATATGGTAGTCAAGAACGTAGCCAATTGTTAGCATGGATCACCGACCATGGAGGTGCACATGACGTCCGACACGGCCACCCCGCCCGTGACCTCGACGAGTCGCTGGGGCGAGCTGCGGTTGCTCGTCGGCGGGGACGAGATCGACGGCAGCGGCCCCGTCGTCGAGGTCGAGGACCCGGCGACCGAGGAGATCGTCGCCGCCATCCGAGCGGCCGACGCCGAGGAGGTCGACCTGGCGGTCGAGGCCGCGAGGGCCGCCTTCCACCGCGGCGCGTGGGCCGACTCCACCGGTGAGGAGCGGCGGGCGCTGATGCACCGTCTTGCCGACCTCATGGAGGCGCATCAGGACGAGCTGGCCGACGCCGTTCTCACCGAGGCGGGGACGCCGATCTCGATTGCCGGCCCGCTCCAGGTGGCGTGGCCGATCGAGCACCTGCGCTGGTACGCCGACCAGGCGCCCGTCGACCGCACCGAGGACCTCGGTCCGCACACCGTGCCCGGACCCTCCCACAGCGTCGTCGGCTACCGACCTGTCGGGGTCGTCGCAGCCATCGCCGCGTACAACTACCCGCTGACCCTCGCGGTCCACAAGCTCGGCCCGGCCCTCGCGACCGGCTGCACGGTCGTGCTGATGCCCTCGCCCCGCACGCCGGTCGCGACCCTGCTGCTCGCCCGGCTCGTGCAGGAGGCCGGCTTCCCGCCGGGTGTCGTCAACGTGCTCGTCGGCGACGCGGCGGCGGCCCAGCGCCTCACCGAGCATCCCCACGTCGCGAAGGTCACCTTCACCGGGTCGGTCGAGGTGGGCAGGCACGTCATGCGGCAGGCGGCCTCGCACCTCGCGGGGGTCGTGCTCGAGCTGGGCGGCAAGTCGCCGGCCATCCTCCTGCCCGACGCCGACGTCGCGACGGTCGCCCCGGCACTGCACCTGCGCTACTGCCGCAACGGCGGTCAGGCGTGTGCGGCACCCACCCGGATCCTCGTCCACCGGTCGCGTTGGGACGAGTTCGTCGACGTGACCCGTGTGACCATCGCCGACGTCACCGTCGGTGACCCACGCGACCCGGCCACTGTCGTCGGGCCGATGATCACGCGCGAGCACCGCGACCGGGTCGAGGGCTACGTCTCGGCGGCGCTCGCCCAAGGAGGCAGTGTGCTCGCGGGCGGCGGGCGGCCCGACCTCGAGCGCGGCTGGTTCACGAACCCGGTCGTCCTCGCCGATGTCGACAACTCGTGGCCCGTCGCCCAGGAGGAGATCTTCGGGCCGGTCTCGGTCGCGCTGCCCTACGACTCCGTCGACGAGGCCATCGACATCGCCAACGACTCGCTCTACGGCCTCCATGCCTACGTCTACTCCGCCGACCTCGCGGCCGCACAGGCGCTCGCGCCGCGTCTGCGCGCAGGTGCGGTGTCGATCAACGGCGGGGGCGGCTTCCGCCCCGACGCCGTCATGGGCGGCTTCGGCGCCAGCGGTGTCGGCCGCGAGCTCGGACACTGGGGCATCCACGAGTTCCTCGAGCCGCAGCACGTGCAGTGGGCTACCTCCTGAAACGGATCCCTTCGACGAGAACGTCCCCGACGCCATCGGGCGTCGGGGGACGTCTGTCGAGAGCCTCGAGTCAGCGGGCGAGGTATCCGCCGTCGACGGGGAGCGCCACACCGGTGACGAAGCTGGCGTCGTCGCAGGCGAGGAACGCTGCCGCCGCGGCGATCTCGTGGGCTCGGCCCGGACGACCCAGGGGCACGTTGACCGTGAACTTCTCGATGACGTCGGACACGTCGGCGTCGGTGTCGCGGCCGAAGAACTGCGGCAGCATCGAGGTTGCGATGGGACCCGGGCAGATCGCGTTGACGCGGATCCCCTTGGGCGCCAGGCGGAGTGCGAGGCTCTTGGCCAGGAGGACGACGGCGCCCTTCGTCATCGAGTAGAGCGGGCTCAGCGGCGAGCCCACGACACCCGAGACCGAGGCCGTGAAGATGACCGACCCCGTCCCGCCGGCTGCCTCGAGGAGGTCCTCGCACTGTGCGGTGAGGAAGAAGCCGCCCTTGACATTGACGTCGACCGCGAGGTCGAACTCGCTCTCGCTGATGTCGATTCCGCTCGCGCCGGGGATGCCGGCGTGGTTGTAGAGGACGTGCAGGACGCCATGGCGCTCGCGGATCCCCGCGACGAGAGCCGTGAGGCCCTGCAGGTCGGCCATGTCGACCCGATGGGCCTCGGCGGACCCGCCGGCCGCCTCGATCGCATCGACGGTCCCCTGGGCGGCCTCGAGTGAGAGGTCGGTGACGATGACGTGCGCGCCCTCGGCGGCAAACCGCTCGCAGGCGGCCCGTCCCATCCCTGATCCCGCCGCCGTCACGAGGGCGATCCGTCCGGCCAGCTTCATCGTCATTGCTCCTGTCTCTCGCGCCGGTGCCTGATGCGTCGTCGCGGATCATCATGGGTGGACGGCGGCGAGGTCGCCGGACGCGGTCACCCTCGGGGCAGGAGGACTGGCGGCCCGCCTGAGGACACTCGTGATATTAATGCGTATGAATCGACTGGTCAATGGAGGCAGCATGGTGCGCGAAGAGGAAGTGGCCCGGCTCCTGGATCGCGAGGCGGTCGTCGCCGTGAAGCTCGCGTTCGCGCGGGCCGCCGACGCGGGTGACGCTCGGGCGATGGTCGCGTCGTTCGCCGCCGATGCGGTCGCGGTCTACGACCCTTCCCGACCGCTCGCGGGACGCGATGCCATCCGCGAGTGGTATGCCGGTGCGCTCGGTCCCGTGGTCGCGAGCAGTCACCAGCTGACCAACTTCGAGGTCGACTTCCCATCGGCGGGCGAGGCCGTCCTTCGGTGCTACCTGTACTCGTGGCAGCGATTCGACCCGGCGACGGGCCGCGCCGATCGCCACCGATGGGCCCGATATGTCGACACCTTCCGGCGCACCCCGCAGGGCTGGCTGCTGACCTCGCTTCGGCTGCTCACGGCCGGGGAGACGCCGGAGGTTCCGGGCGACCGGGTCGGCGAGTACCGCACCCAGGGCTACTGAGCGACCGGCGTGACGGACCTGACGTCCCTGCGCCGTCGATCAACTGGCGTCTATTCCTGCATACTATTCATATGTACAGCGAACAGCCGCCGGATGAGTCGTCAGCTCCAGTCGACGATGTCGTCCAGGCGGGCGGGGTACCGCCTCTCGCAGTAGTCGCGGTACGCCTGCATGTGCTCCCGCATGAGCTTCTCGGCCTGGCGACCGTTGCCCCGCTCGATCGCCTTGGTGATGTCCCGGTGCTGCTGGAGGATGAGCGGCCGGTCCTCGGGCGCGAACAGCACGGTGGTGACGCGGCGAGACCACAGCGACGAGATGGCATTCGCCGCCAAGGCCATCACGCTGTTGTCCCCGGCGATGCAGACCGCCGTGTGGAACCCGCTTGCGGAAGAGGCGTACTGCACGTCGTCGTCGAGGAGGGTGCTGGCCTCCTCGATGGTCGCCTTGATGCTGGCGGTGCGCTCGGGCGTCACACGCTCGGCTGCTCGGCGGGCCAGGACCGACTCGTACTCGACGCGCGCCTCGAGGAGCTCGCGATAGGTGGCGCCGATCGACTGGAGGTGAAGGGTCCACATCTGGCCGAAGCTCGCGGGGTTCGACTCGGCGACGATGGGTCCACCGCCAGGGCCGGTCTTGATGGTCACGAGCCCGTTGACCTCGAGGATGCGCAAGGCCTCGCGGAGCGAGCCGCGACCGATGTCGAAGCGCTCGAGCATGACCGACTCCGACGGGAGGGTCGCCCCGGCCCGCAGTCCCTGCCGCTGGATCTCGCGCAGGATCTCCCTCGCCACCTGCTCGGCGACCTTCTCGTGGCGGCGTGCCCGACGCGGCGCGCGCGCCGCGGTCGTCTCGTCTACGACCATCGTCGGTCTCCTTTCCCGCGCCCCTGTGCTTGGCGCCTCCGGTGCTCCACCGGCCGTGGACGCTCCGCGCATTCTATGCGGTTGATTCGCCTTCGCGCTGTTCTACGGGCGCGCGTCGGCCGCCTGCCTTCCACCCGGTCCCACAGCCGCTGAAAGGGATCCATCGTGTCCGATCGGCCCGTCCTGTTCGAAGCCGACGGTGGAGTCGCCGTCGTCACCCTCAACCGCCCCGGGGCAGCCAACGCCCTCGACCATGCGCTCGTCGCCGCCCTCGACGACGCTGTGACTCGAGTGGCCGCGGACGACACGATCCGGGTCGTGCTCCTGCGAGGAAGCGGTGCGCGCTTCTGCGCGGGCGGCGACGTCGGAGCGATGGCGACCGCCCCGGAGCGCGGCGACTTCCTCGCCGGGCTGGCCGATGCCGCTCATGCGGTGGTCCGACGCATCGACGGCCTCCACGTGCCCGTCGTCGCGGGGGTCCACGGGGCGGTCGCGGGGGCCGGCCTCGCACTCGTGCTGTCGGCCGACCTCGTCATCGCAGGGGAGTCGACGCGGTTCGTCAGCGGCTATGCGGCGATCGGGCTGACCCCCGACTGCGGCACCTCGTGGCTCCTGCCCCGCGCGGTCGGGACCGGGCGCGCCCTCGAGCTCACGCTGACGAACCGTGCGCTCACCGCCGCCGAGGCGCGTGACTGGGGGATCGTCACCCGGGTGTGCGCCGACGCCGACGTGAAGGCCGAGTCTCTGGCACTGGCGCGCAGCCTCGCCGCAGGGCCGGCGCGCGCGCTCGGGAGAACGCGCCGGCTCGTCCGCGGTGCCGCCGACCGCGGGTTCGCCGCGTCCCTCGACCTCGAGCGTGCGACGATCGCGGCCGCCGGCTCCGGCGCCGAGGCCGGCACCCTGATCGACGCCTTCCTGGCGCGACGCGGAGCAGCAGCGTCGTCGACCTCGCCCCAGACCCACCACAAGGAGAACCACACATGAGCACCGACGTCCGCAACGTGATCGTCATCGGTTCCGGCCCGGCCGGGTACACCGCGGGGGGTGTATGCCGCGCGGGCGAACCTGGCGCCGCTGGTGTTCGAGGGCGCGGTGACCGCGGGTGGGGCGCTGATGAACACCACCGCGGTGGAGAACTTCCCGGGGTTCCCGGACGGCATCCAGGGCCCGGAGCTGATGGACAGCATGCGCGCGCAGGCGGTGCGGTTCG
>NZ_BAAGRF010000058.1:0-394104 GCF_054783095.1 Intrasporangium mesophilum
CGGTCGGTCGTGTTGTCAGATGCGTTGAACGTGCGCTCGGCCTGGGCGTCGGGCACGTACTTGACACAGACGACGATGTTCATGGGTGAACGTCCTCTTCCGTTACGTGGTCAGATGATGCCGGAGGTCGCTCCGGCACTGCGGCCCATCCTCTCACTGAGCGTTTGCATACCGAGCATGCTCGGGGCGTGACGCTCACCACCCGTGCGCTGCCTCACCCCGGGCCTGACCCCGGGCCTGACCCCGGGCCTCACCCCGGGTCTGACGCAGGATCGAGGCCGGCGGTCTCGATGACGTGGAAGGCGGGCTCCTCGTAGGGGTGGGACGCGCGCAGGGCCGCCACCACCTGGCGTCGCAGCCCGCGCTCGAAGGTCACCTCGACCCGGTGCTCGGGCAGCCGCTCGAGGGCGCCGACGACGCCGACCGCCGGACGGGCGCCGGCACCGGGCCGGAACTGGCCCGTGCCCTCGACGAGCCACGCACACTCCGAGTATTCGCCGACCCGCCCCGCCCCGGCGGCGAAGAGGGCAGCGAGCACGCGCTCGGTCGCCTCGACGGGTGAGTAGAAGACGAGCACGTCGAGTGGCCGCTCCGTCACACGACCCGCGTCCGGCATGACCCTAGGAGCAGCGGGTGTGTCGAAGCGGCCACTCGACGCAGGGGAATCGGTCACTGGCCTTCGAACTTCGCCTTGCCCGGCCCCTGCTCGACGAACGAGGTCATGCCCGTCTCGCGGTCCTTGGTGGCGAACAGCCCGGCGAAGAGCATCCGCTCGATCTCCAGACCGGTCTCGAGATCGGTCTCGAGACCACGGTCGATGGCCTCCTTGGCCGCGCGAACGGCATACGAGGCGGCGCCGACGAAGCTCCCGGCCCACTCGCGCGCCGTGGCGTAGACGTCCGCCGCGGGGACGACCCGGTCGGCCAGCCCGATCGCGAGCGCCTCGGTGGCGTCGACGAACCGGCCGCTGAGGATGATGTCCTTGGCCTTGGCGGCGCCGACGAGGCGCGAGAGTCGCTGGGTGCCGCCGGCGCCAGGGATGATGCCGAGCAGGATCTCAGGCTGGCCCAGCTTGGCGTCGTCGGCCACGACCCGGAAGTCGCACGCGAGCGCAAGCTCGCAGCCGCCGCCGAGGGCGTAGCCGGTGATCGCGGCGATGACGGGCTTGGGGATGCGGGCGACCGCACTGATCGAGGTCGTGAGCGGCCCGGAGCGGTCGACCATGCCGGTGTACGACATGGTCTGCATCTCCTTGATGTCGGCGCCGGCGGCGAAGACCCGCTCGCCGCCGTAGACGATGACCGCCTTGACGTCCGAGCGCGCCGACGCCTCGGTGGCCGCCGCGCGGATCTCCTCCTGGACCTGGACGTTGAGCGCGTTCATCTTCGGCCGGTCGAGGCGGATCGTGCCGATGCCACCCTCGACCTCGAGACGGACGAACTCGCCCATCAGTCGGTGCCGAGGCCGGCGCCGGGCTCCTCGGCCGGCAGCCACGACTGGAAGAAGAAGCCGACGCTCTGGAGGATGTGGTTCACCGAGAGCGGGACGAGGATGTCGAGGTCGGCGTTGGGCGTGATGACGTGCTCCGCCGAGACAACGAGGCTCTCCTGGACCAGGGAGAGCTTCACGATGTTGAGCTGCATCGTCATGTCGTTGCAGCGGGCGAGGCGCTCGTTGCGGTCCGTCGACACCGGGTCGGCGAGCTGCCACTGGCCGAAGAACCGAACCAGCGCCAGGTCTCCCTCGGCGACGCGGGCGAACAGCGTCGTGCTCGTGCCCTCGTTGTCGACGATGGCGAACTCGAGGTCCCCGTCGCTGTCGACAGCGGCGTCGATGCCAAGGCCCTTCAGCACCTGCATGATGCGGTCACGCACAGGCGTTTCGCTGACGGGTGCGCCGTTCGGGCCGGCGTCAGGGACGCTCGGCATGAAGTTGGGCAGCGAAGTCGGATCGGTCATGCGCCCCACCGTAGACTGCGACCACGGACGGACGCGAGGTGGCCCATGACTCTGCTCACGGTCGCGACGGCCAACACGTGCTCGGGAGACCTGCTCCGCACGACCGACGGTCTCGGCCCGTTCCGGGCCGCCGGAGTGCAGGTGCTGGGCCTGCAGGAGGTCTTCGGCCTCGACGAGCGGGCGGTGTCGGCCGCGCTCGAGTCGTCCGGCTACCGGCTCGCTCACCTGCACGCGCCCGCGGGCCTCGCGATCGCCCATGACCCCGCCACGACGCATGTCGAGCCTGACGTGCTCGTCACCACCCTGGCTCCTGCGGGACCGCTGCTGCGCTGGTTCGACCACTGGCACGAGCGTGCCATGGTCAGCGCCGTGGTCGCCGTCGGCACCTCGCAGGGTCTCCCGGGCGCGCACTCGGTGACCTTCTCGACAGCACACCTCATCGTCTTCGCGCGTGCGGTGGCGCGCGGACGGCAAGTGGTCCGGCTGCGCGCGGCGATGCAGCAGGACCGGCTGCGCCGCGGGCCGCACATCGTGACCGGCGACATGAACCACTACCCGGGACCGACCCGTCGGGACCTGGCCATGCATGTCGCAGGCGGTTTCGACCGCGTCGTCCTCGACGAGCCGACGTGGCGCATCGCAGGGTCCAAGCACGAGTGGATGGGCCGCGTCGCCGCCATGGCGACACACCGCGACCTGTCCGCGTTCGACGCGCAGCTCGACGTCGTCCTGCACCGGGGGCTGGACCTGCGCTCCTCTGCCGTGGTCGACATCGCCTCGGACCACCGCGCCGTCGTGTGCACGTTCGACCTCGCAACGTGACCCCATACGCTTCTCGACATGTGCCCCCGACCACCAGCGACGCCCGACCTGCCGCCCGACCTCGGCGTCCGCGTGACCGCGGACGGTGCGCAGTTCTGCGTGTATGCCGGCCACGCGCGCTCCGTGGAGGTGTGCCTGTTCGATGTGGCGCCGGACGGCTCTGAGACCGAGCGCCGCGTGCCCTTGCGGCACCGCGCCCACGGCACGTGGTTCGACACCATCGCGGGCGTCGGCGTGGGCCAGCGATACGCGCTGCGCGTCGACGGTGACTGGGACCCGGACCGCGCGCTGCTCTACAACCCGACGAAGCTGCTGCTCGACCCGTACGCCCGGGCCGTCGAGGGCGACGTCGTGCTCGACCCGGCGCTCTACAGCCACCGCGTCGGCCGCGACCTCAGGGGCGACCTCAGTGTCCGGGACACTCGCGACTCCGCGGCCCACCTCCCGCGGTGCGTCATCGTCGACGACGAGTTCGACTGGGGCGCAGATCGATTCCCGCGCCACTCGCTCACCGAGTCGCTGATCTACGAGGTCCACGTCAAGAATGCAACGCGGCTGCACCCTGACGTCCCCGAGCAGCTTCGGGGGACGTATGCCGGCCTCGCCCACCCCGCGTTCGTTGACCACCTGCGTGGCCTGGGTGTGACCGCCGTGGAGCTGCTTCCCGTTCATGCGTTCACCCACGAGCCGGAGCTCGTGCTCCGCGGGCTCACCAACCACTGGGGGTACAACACGCTCGGCTTCTTCGCCCCGCACGCCGCCTACGCCGCGGCCAAGGAACCACAGGGTGTGCTCGACGAGTTCAAGGGCATGGTCAAGCTGCTGCACGCTGCGGGCATCGAGGTGATCCTCGACGTGGTCTACAACCACACTGCCGAGCAGTCCCGCGAGGGCATGACGCTGTCCTGGCGCGGGCTGGACCAGCGCGCCTACTACCGCCTCGACGGCCGGGGCCGCGACATCGACGTCACCGGCTGCGGCAACACCCTTGATCTCACCCACCCGATCGTGGCGCGGATGGTGCTCGACTCGCTCCGGTACTGGGTCAACGAGTGTCACGTCGACGGCTTCCGCTTCGACCTCGCCGTGGCCCTGGGGCGGGGCAAGGACGACAACTTCGATCCCGACCATCCGTTCCTGGTCGCGCTGCGCACCGACCCGGTGCTGTCCCGCTCCAAGCTCATCGCCGAGCCGTGGGACGTGGGGATCCACGGCTGGCGCACGGGCCAGTTCCCGCCGCCCTTCTCCGAGTGGAACGACCGGTTCCGCGACACGGCGCGCACGTTCTGGCTCCGCGACGTCGCGGCCGCCACCAAGGGCGGCGTTCGGCACGGCGTGCGCGACCTCGCCACGCGGCTGGCCGGGTCGCAGGACCTCTTCGACAGCCATGACCGCGGCACCATCGCCTCGGTCAACTTCGTCACCGCGCACGACGGCTTCACGCTCGCCGACCTCACGGCATACGACGTCAAGCACAACGGCGCCAACGGGCACGGCGGCACGGACGGGTCCGATGACAACCGCTCGTGGAACCACGGCGTCGAGGGACGCACCGACGACCCGGCGATCAACGCTGCCCGCCGGCGCTCGATGCGCAACCTGCTCGGCACCCTGCTGCTGTCGACGGGCGTCCCTATGCTCAACGGCGGCGACGAGCTGGGCCGGGGCCAACGCGGCAACAACAACCCCTTCTCCCAGGACAACGAGGTCAGCTGGATGGGGTGGGAGCACGAGCAGTGGCAGTCCGACCTGCTCGAGACGACCCGCCACCTCGTCCGGCTCCGACGCGAACACCCGGTGCTGCGTCAGCGGACCTTCTTCTCCGGCAGGCAGATCCACGAGGACGGGTCCACCGACCTGGCGTGGTTCGGCGGCGACGGCGAGCCGATGGGACACCGCTGGGACGGCCCCGCGACCGATGTGATGCAGGCGCTCTACAACGGCGAGTGGCTGGGCGAGCAGACCGTCCTGGTCACCCTGAACGGCTCGGCGGAGCCGACCGAGGTGACGCTGCCTGCCGCACCGGGCGCACCGGCATACCAGCTGTTGTGGGACAGCAGTGACGACCGCCCCTCGCCTCCGGGAGAACCGCTGGAGGCGGGGGCGGCCGTCACAATGGTGAGCGCGTCGATGCGCGTCTGGCGCGTCGTCTAGGCGTTGCGGGCCAGGCCCAGCTCGGCCGGTGTCGCGAGCGCGGGGTGCTTCGGCACGATGCGGACGCTGTAGCCGAACGAACCGGTGCGGCGCAGCGGCTGGGAGCCGGCGAACTGGTGACGGCCGCCGTCATAGGTCTCGACGAGCTCGAGTGGCGCGGTCTCCATTCCCCAGATGTCGTCGGTGTCGCTGACGTGGCCGTGGACGAGCTGCACCGCGACGTCGTCGGGCGACAGCCCGTCCAGGGCCACGAACGCACGCAGCGACAGCGTGTCGCCGATCTGCGGGGAGTCCGACAGGCCCGAGGGCTCAACGTGCTCGACCTTGACCTTCGACCACGAGGCCCGGACCCTCGCCTTGTATGCCGCGAGCTCCTTGGCGCCGGCGTACTCGGGGCCGTTGAGGCTGCGTCCCGCGCCTGCGGCCGGGCTGTAGAGCCGGGTGACGTAGTCCTGGACCATGCGGCTCGCGAGGACCTTCGGGCCCAGGGTCTTGAGCGTGTGGGTCATCATCTGGATCCAGCCGTGCGGCAGGCCGGCGGCGTCACGGTCGTAGAACTTGGCCGCGACGTCGTTCTCGATGAGGTCGTAGAGGGCGGCCGCCTCAATGTCGTCGCGGCGGTCTGCGTCCTCGACGCCGTCGGCCGTCGGGATCGCCCAGCCGTTGCGGCCGTCGAACCACTCGTCCCACCAGCCGTCGAGGATCGACAGGTTGAGCCCGCCGTTGAGTGCCGCCTTCATGCCCGACGTGCCGCACGCCTCGAACGGACGCAGCGGGTTGTTCAGCCAGACGTCGCAGCCCGGGTAGAGCTGCTGCGCCATGGCGATGTCGTAGTTCGGCAGGAAGACGATGCGGTGGCGCACCTCCGGGTCGTCGGCGAAACGCACCAGCTCCTGGATGAGCCGCTTGCCGGTCTCGTCGGCGGGGTGCGACTTGCCGGCGATGACGAGCTGGACCGGGCGCTCGGGGTGCAGCAGCAGCGACTTGAGCCGCTCCGGGTCGCGCAGCATGAGCGTGAGTCGCTTGTAGGTCGGGACGCGGCGCGCGAACCCGATCGTGAGCACCTCGGGGTCGAGCACGTCGTCGACCCAGCCCAGCTCGGCCTCGGTCGCGCCGCGTTTCTGCCACGACGAGCGCACCCGGCGGCGAGCATCGAGCACGAGCTTCTCGCGCATCTCGCGCTTCGTCGACCAGACCGCGTCGGCCGGGACCTCGTCGATGCGGTGCCACGCGTCGGTGCCCGCGATGTCGGCGGTCCCGAGGTGCTTGAGAGCGACGTCGTACACCGCCCGGTCGACCCACGTCGGCGCGTGGACCCCGTTGGTGATGCTGGCGATCGGCACCTCGACGTCGTCGAAGCCCGGCCACAGGCCGTCGAACATCTCGCGGCTCACGACGCCGTGCAGCTTCGAGACGCCGTTGGCGCGCTGGGCCAGACGCAGGCCCATGACGGCCATGTTGAAGATGCCTGGCTGGCCGCCCTCGTAGTCCTCCGCGCCGAGGGCGAGCAGCCGCTCGACCGGAACGCCGGGGATCGCGTTGGCGCCGCCGAAGAAGAGGTTGATCTTGGCTGCGTCGAACCGGTCGATGCCGGCGGGGACGGGCGTGTGCGTCGTGAACACGGTCGCGCTGCGGACCGCCTCGAGCGCCTCGTCGAACGTCAGGCCGTGGTCGCGAACCAGCTCGGTGATCCGCTCGACGCCGAGGAAGCCGGCGTGGCCCTCGTTGCTGTGGTACACCTCCGGCGTCGGCGCGCCGGTGAGACGCGACCACACGCGCAGAGCGCGCACACCGCCGACTCCGAGCAGCAGCTCCTGCTCGAGGCGGGTGTCGCCGCCTCCGCCATAGAGCGACTCGGTGACCTTGCGGGTCTGCTCGTCGTTGCCGGCCACGTCCGAGTCGAGGAGCAGCAGCGGGACGCGGCCCACCTCCGCCTTCCAGACGTGCGCGTTGAGCACGCGCCCGGCAGGCAGGTCCACGGACACGACGGCCGGGGTGCCGTCGTCCTCGCGCAGCAGCGACAGCGGCAGGCCGTCGGGGTCGAGCACCGGGTAGGTCTCGACCTGCCACCCGTCGCGCGAGAGGGCCTGCTTGAAGTAGCCGGTCTTGTAGAACAGCCCGACGCCGACGATCGGGACACCGAGGTCGGACGCGGACTTGAGGTGGTCTCCCGCGAGGATGCCGAGACCGCCGGAGTACTGCGGGAGCACGGCCGTGATGCCGAACTCGGGGCTGAAGTAGGCGATGGCCGTGGGGGCCGCCTTCCCGGCAGCCTGCTGCTCACGGCTCCACGACTGGTACCAGCGCTCCTCGGTGAGGTACGCGTGCAGGTCCTCGTTGGCGGCCACGACGCTGGCGACGAACTCGTCGTCGGCCGCCAGGGCCGCGAGCTCGTCGGCCGAGAGGCGCGACAGAAGCTTGACGGGGTCCTGGCCCGCGTCGGCCCACTTGCGGGGACTGATGGTTGCGAACAGGTCGCGGGTCGGCGGGTGCCACGACCAGCGAAGGTTGCTCGCAAGGACGCCGAGCCCCTCGATGCGGGGAGGCAGCACGGTGCGGACGCTGAAACGACGGATGGCCTTCACGAGGGAACAGCATAGGGGTGCCCATGACGTGTTCTTGCAACACTTGCAGCCGGGTTTCAGCCGGTGGACGCCCGAGGTCCGCCCGACGGACAGCATGGGGGCCGCCTCATGTGCCAACGGCCCCAACTTCGATACGGTCGATTCCGTGACTGGCAAAGCGAAGAAGACCCGTTCCCGCAAGCCCTCACCCCAGCGCCGCAGGTCCGTCGCGGCGGAGGCGCCGCGGCCGCAGACGTCGACGGCCGCCATCCCGACGGCCCCGCCCGAGCGGCCTGAGCCGCCCGAGCGGCCCGAGCCCGCCGTGGCGCCGGCGGCCGAGACCCCGGGCACCGAGGCGCCGGCGGTCGAGGCCCCGGGCACCGAGGCGCCGGCGGCCGAGGCGCCGCCGCGGACCACTGCGGCCGCCGCCCTGGCCGAGCCCGACGACGCCGTGCCGCACGCGGACGCCGCCTTCGTCGACGACACGGAGGCCGGAGCCGTACACCTCGCGCCCGAGCATCCCGTGAGCACGGCCCCCACCGTCGCCGGTATGCCGGGTGGTGCCCTCCCGTTCGGACGCATCCCCGTCACCGACGTGCGCCCCCTCGTCGACGGCGGCGCCAGGTTCGCCAAGTCGGTCGTGGGCGAGGAGTTCGTCGTGCGGGCCAAGGTCTTCCGCGAGGGCCACGACGCCGTCAACGCCACCGCCGTGCTCACCGACCCCGACGGGCACGACCACTACTTCGCGATGCACTCGGACAACCCCGGGACGTCCGAGTGGTCCACGACGGTGGTGGCCAACCGCGAGGGCTGGTGGACCTACCGGGTCGAGGGGTGGTCCGACCCCTTCGCCACGTGGGTGCACGACGCCGGCATCAAGATCGCCGCCGGAGTCGACGAGGACCTCATGTGCGCCGAGGGCGTCAGGGTGCTCGAGCGGTTCGCCCGGGCCGTCCGCGGGCAGGGCATCGACGCGTCCGAGATCGACAAGGGCATCGCTGCGCTCGGCGACACCCGGCGACCAGCCGCGCATCGTTTCGGGGCGGCGACGTCTCCGGAGATCATCGGTCTTGCCACGATGATGCCGCTGCGTGAGTTCGTCTCTCCCACAACGGCATACCCCCTGCTCGTCGAGCGGGAGCTGGCTCTCTACGGCGCGTGGTACGAGATCTTCCCCCGGTCAGAGGGCTGCTTCCGCGACGACAAGACCGGCGCCTGGGTCTCCGGGACCTTCCGGTCGGCGGCCAAGCGGCTGCCGGCGATCGCCGACATGGGCTTCGACGTCGTCTACCTCACCCCGATCCACCCGATCGGCACCACGGCGCGCAAGGGCCGCAACAACACGCTCACGGCGCAGCCGGGCGACCCCGGTTCGCCCTATGCCATCGGCTCCCCCGACGGCGGCCACGACGCGATCCACCCGGACCTCGGCACGTTCGAGGACTTCGACGCTTTCGTGGCCGAGGCGCGGCGGCTCGGGCTGGAGGTCGCGCTCGACATCGCCCTGCAGGCCTCCCCCGACCACCCGTGGGTCAAGACCCACCCGGAGCTGTTCACGACGCGCGCCGACGGCACGATCGCCTACGCCGAGAACCCTCCCAAGAAGTACCAGGACATCTACCCGCTCAACTTCGACAACGACCCGGCGGGTGCCTATGCGGAGGTGCGTCGCGTCATCCAGGTCTGGCTCGACCACGGCGTGCGGATCTTCCGCGTCGACAACCCCCACACCAAGCCGGTCGCCTTCTGGCAGTGGCTGATCGCCGACGTCGCCCTGGACCACCCCGAGACCATCTGGCTGTCGGAGGCCTTCACCAAGCCGGCCATGATGCACACCCTGGCCAAGGCCGGGTTCCAGCAGAGCTACACCTACTACGCCTGGCGCAACGCCGCGTGGGAGCTCGAGGAGTACGGCCGCGAGATCGCCGGGGACGCTGCGGCATACATGCGCCCGTCGTTCTGGCCCACGACCCACGACATCCTCACGCCCCCCATGCAGTACGGCGGCCCGACCGAGTGGAAGCTGCGCGCGGCCCTGGCCGCGACGATGGTCCCGACCTACGGCATCTATGCCGGCTACGAGCTCATGGAGCACGTGGCGCGGCCCGGCGCCGAGGAGCAGGTCGACAACGAGAAGTACGAGTACAAGGACCGCCAGTGGTTCCTCTACGAGCCCGGCGGTCCCCTCGAGCACCGCAGCCTCGCGTGGTACCTCAAGCGGCTCAACGACATCCGCGGCTGGCACCCAGCCCTGCGCTGGCTGCGCAACCTGCGCTTCCACTCGGCGGAGGACGAGAACTTCCTCGTCTACAGCAAGACCCGCGTCGTCGGCGGCCAGCGCGACACCGTCCTCGTCGTCGCCAACCTCGACCCCCACGGGACGCGCGAGACCTGGGTGCACCTGGACCTGGAGGCGTTCGGGATGGCGTCCTGGTCGACGTTCGACGCCCACGACCACATCACGAACCAGACCTGGCAGTGGCGCGCCGACAACTACGTCCGCCTCGGCCCCGACTCCGAGCCCGTGCACATCCTCAGCGTGAGGAGCCACTGACCGGATGCAGGGACTCAACCTCTCCCAGCCGGGTCTGAGGCATGACCCGCAGTGGTTTCGGAAGGCGGTCTTCTACGAGGTGCTGGTCCGTGCGTTCGCAGACTCCAAGGGGGTGGGTGCCGGCGACTTCACCGGGCTCATCGGCAAGCTCGACTATCTCCAGTGGCTGGGCATCGACTGCCTGTGGCTGCCACCGTTCTACGCCTCACCGCTGCGCGACGGCGGCTACGACATCTCCGACTACAAGGCGGTCCTGCCGGAGTTCGGCACCCTGCCGGAGTTCACCGAGCTCGTCGCGCAGGCCCACGTGCGCGGCATCCGCGTCATCACCGACCTGGTCATGAACCACACCAGCGACCAGCACCCGTGGTTCCAGGCCAGCCGAGCCGAGCCGACTGGGCCGTTCGGCGACTACTACGTGTGGTCCGACACGAACGACGGCTACGGCGACGCGCGCGTCATCTTCATCGACTCCGAGGTGTCCAACTGGGCCTTCGACCCGATCCGCCGGCAGTTCTTCTGGCACCGCTTCTTCAGCCACCAGCCCGACCTCAACTTCGACAACCCCGACGTCCAGGAGGCGATGTTCGACATCGTCCGCTTCTGGATGGACCTCGGCATCGACGGCTTCCGGCTCGACGCGGTCCCGTACCTGTTCGAGCAGGAGGGCACGAGCTGCGAGAACCTGCCGCGCACCCACGCCTTCGTGGCGCGGCTGCGCGCCATGGTCGACGCCGAGTACCCCGGCCGCATCCTGCTCGCCGAGGCGAACCAGCCACCCACCCAGGTGGTCGACTACTTCGGCACCCCGGATGCACCGGAGTGCCAGATGTGCTTCCACTTCCCGGTGATGCCACGGCTGTTCTACGCGCTGCGCGAGGAGAAGGCCAAGCCGGTGGCCGAGGTCATGGCAGACACGCCCTCGATCCCTCCCGGATCGCAGTGGGGCACGTTCCTGCGCAACCACGACGAGCTCACGCTCGAGATGGTCACCCCCGAGGAGCGAGCCGCCATGTACGGCTGGTACGCCCCAGACCCGCGGATGCGGGCGAACGTCGGCATCCGCCGCCGGCTCGCGCCGCTGCTGGACAACTCCCGCCCGGAGATCGAGCTCATCCATGCCCTGCTGCTGTCGCTGCCCGGGTCGCCGTGCCTCTACTACGGCGACGAGATCGGCATGGGCGACAACATCTGGCTCAACGACCGCGACGCCGTGCGCACACCCATGCAGTGGACCCCTGACCGCAACGCCGGCTTCTCGGGCGTCGACCCCGGCAGGCTCTACCTGCCGGTGATCTCGAGCCTCGTCTACCACTACAACAACATCAACGTCGAGGCCCTCATGGCCTCCTCGGGGTCGCTGCTGCACTGGCTGCGGGGCATGCTCCAGATCCGGTCACAGCACCCGGTCTTCGGCCTCGGCGACTTCACCGTGGTCGAGGCCGACAACGAGGCGGTCCTGTCGTTCTCGCGGGTCCTGTGTGGCGACCCCGCCCACGAGGACGAGGCCGTGCTGTGTGTCAACAACCTGTCCAGCCGACCACAGGCGGCGACCGTCCAGCTGCCGGAGCACCTGTCCGGACGGCAGCTCGTCGACCTCTTCGGCGGCAGCGGCTTCCCATGGGTCGCTCCCGACGGCCGCGTCACCTTCACGCTCGGGTCCCGAGACTTCTTCTGGCTGCAGGTCCGCGGCAGAGAGGACAACCACTGATGGCCATCGTCCACAAGGGCGCGACAATTGTGCCCACCAAGACAGAGCTCGTCACCGAGTGGATGCCCCGACAGAGGTGGTACCACGGCAAGGGACACACGCCCCGGCTCCATCGCGTCGGCGGCTTCCGCTTCGAGGACCCGGCCGGCGAGGTGGGCGTCGAGACGGTGCTCTTCGCCGACACGGCGGTCAGCCCCGCCGTCGTCTACCAGGTCCCCCTCACCTACCGGGGCGCGCCGCTCGAAGGCGCCGCTGCTGCCCTGCTCGGCACCATGGAGCACAGTGTGCTCGGCCGTCGCTGGGTCTACGACGCACCGCACGACCCCGTCTACGTGTCGCAGCTCATGGAGACCATCCTCGCCTCGGGCGTCTCCGACGAGGCGCAGGCCTCGGTCGGGAGCAACGCCCTGGCGGTCGGGTCGGCGACCGGCGGCTGGGCGGGCGCCGTGGCCTCGTCCTCGGTGCTCACGGGCGAGCAGTCCAACACCTCGATCATCTGCCGGATGTCAGCGCCCGGGGGCGGTCCCGCCGAGCCGCTCATCGTCAAGGTCTTCCGCACCCTCCAGGACGGCGACAACCCCGATGTCGTCGTGCAGTCCGCGCTGACGCAGGCGGGCTCGCACCGGGTCCCGCTTGCGATCGGCAACCTCTCGGGCGCCTGGGACTCCCCCGATGGCGGACGGGAGGCGCACGGCCACCTCGCGTTCGCCCAGGAGTTCATCCCCGGCGTCGAGGACGCCTGGCGGGTCGCGCTGGTCGCCGCAGCCTCGGGCACGGACTTCACCGGTCGCGCTCGGGACCTCGGGGTCGTCACCGCCGAGATCCACTCGGACCTCGCGGACACGCTGGGCACGGCTGAGGTGACGCCCGAGGCCCGCGAGGCGCTCGCGGCCTCGATGCGCCAGCGGTATGCCGCCGCGGTGGCCCTCGTGCCCGACCTGGCCTCCCAGGCGGCCGCGTTCGAGCGCGTCGTCGCCTCGGTGCGCGACACCCCCTGGCCACCGCTGCAGCGGATCCACGGTGACTACCACCTCGGACAGGTGCTCGACGTGCCCGAGCGGGGATGGGTCGCGCTCGACTTCGAGGGTGAGCCGCTGCGGCCGCTCGCCGAGCGCGTCCAGCCCGACCTCACCCAGCGCGACGTCGCCGGCATGCTGAGGTCCTTCGACTACGCGGCAGGGTCCGTGGCGCTCGCGGACTCCCCTGTCGACGCGACGGCGTGGGCACGCTCGTGCCGCAAGGCGTTCCTGGACGGGTATGCCTCCGTCGCAGGCGAGGCCGACGCCGACGCCGTCGCACTGACCAGAGCGCTCGAGCTCGACAAGGCGCTCTACGAGGTCGTCTACGAGGCCCGGAACCGACCGACCTGGCTGCCGATCCCCCTCGGAGCCGTCGGCCGACTGACCAGCGAGGAAGGCACGCCATGAGCCCCAACGGAACCGACCGTCCCACGATGTCCCCCGTACTCGATGACGCGGCGATCACCGCGTTCCTGCAGGGCCGCAACGCCCAGCCCCACGACCTGCTCGGCCACCACGTCGGGCCGGGTGGGCTCACGATCACGGCATACCGGCCGTTCGCGACCCGAGTGCAGGCGCGTCTCGACTCGGGCGACGTCGTCGAGCTCCAGCACGTCCGCGACGGCATCTTCTCGATGACCTCACCCGACTTCGGGACGACCCACGACTACCGCCTCCTCGTCGAGTACGGCGACGGCGTGGCGCACGAGCAGGACGACCCGTACCGCTTCGCGCCGACCCTCGGCGAGATGGACCGCCACCTCATCAACGAGGGGCGCCACGAGCAGCTCTGGACCGTGCTCGGAGCCCACGTGCGCAGCTACCCCGGGCCGCTCGGGGAGGTGTGGGGGGCGTCCTTCGCACTCTGGGCGCCGCGCGCCAAGGCCGTCCACGTGATCGGTGACTTCAACGACTGGGACCGCCGAAGCCACCCGATGCGTGCCCTCGGGGAGAGCGGCATCTGGGAGCTGTTCCTGCCCGGCGCCCACGAGGGCATGAACTACCAGTTCGCCGTCCGGGGCCCCGACGAGCTCGTGCGGCTCAAGAGCGACCCGATGGCCCGGATGACCGAGGTGGCCCCGAAGCAGGCGGCCATCGTCACCCAGTCGCACTACAGCTGGGGCGACGGCGACTGGATGGAGCAGCGCCGCACCCGCAACTCGCACGAAGGACCGATGAGCATCTACGAGGTGCATCTCGGGTCGTGGCGCCAGGACCTCGGCTACCGCGGCCTGGCGGAGCACCTCGTCAACTACGTGCGCGACCTCGGGTTCACGCACGTGGAGTTCCTGCCGGTGATGGAGCACCCCTACGTCCCGTCGTGGGGGTACCACGTGACCGGGTACTACGCACCGAGCTCGCGCTGGGGGCACCCTGACGACTTCCGCTACCTCGTCGACGAGCTGCACAAGGCCGGCATCGGCGTCATCCTCGACTGGGTCCCCGGCCACTTCGCGACGGACGAGTGGGCACTGGCCCGGTTCGACGGTCTGCCGCTCTACGAGCACCCTGACCCGAGGCGCGGCTGGCACCCCGAGTGGGGCTCCAACATCTTCGACTACGGCCGCCCCGAAGTGCGCAACTTCCTCGTCGCCAACGCGATCTACTGGCTCGAGGAGTTCCACTGCGACGGGCTGCGCGTCGACGGCGTGGCCTCGATGCTCTACCTCGACTACGCACGCGGTCCCGGGCAGTGGCTGCCCAACAAGGACGGCGGACGGGAGAACCTCGAGGCCGTCACGCTGCTCCAGGAGACGAACGGGACGGCGTACAAGCGGGTCGGTGGCATCGTCACCATCGCCGAGGAGTCGACCACGTGGCCCGGAGTGACCAAGCCGACCAACCACGGCGGGCTCGGCTTCGGCTTCAAGTGGAACATGGGCTGGATGAACGACTCGCTCAAGTACCTCGGGCAGGACCCGATCTACCGGAGCTACCACCACGGCAAGCTGACCTTCTCGCTGATGTATGCCTTCGACGAGAACTTCGTGCTGCCGATCAGCCACGACGAGGTCGTCCACGGCAAGGGCTCGCTGCTGCGCAAGTCGAGCGGGCCGCGCGAGCAGCAGGTGGCGACGCTGCGCGCGTTCCTCGCGTACCTGTGGTGCCACCCGGGCAAGCAGCTGCTGTTCATGGGCTGCGAGTTCGGCCAGGAGTCGGAGTGGTCCGAGGGACGCAGCCTGGACTGGTGGCTGCTCGACCAGCCGCTGCACTACCGCGTGCACAACCTCGTCAAGGACCTCAACCTGCTCTACCGGGCCAACCCGGCGCTGTGGGAGCTCGACAACGACCGCTCCGGCTTCGAGTGGCTCGAGGCCGACGACGCCGCCCACAACACCTTCTCGTGGCTGCGCTTCGGTCGCGGCGACCGCGCCAGCGAGGCTCCCGTGGTCGCCTGCGTCATGAACTTCAGCGGCCAGACCCAGCAGTCCTACCGGATCGGTCTCCCCCGCGGCGGACGATGGACCGTCGCGCTGGACACGGCCGGCTACCACCCGGACGCGCCCAGCAGCACAGGGATCGTGCTCGATGCTCGCGAGGAGTCGTGGCACGGCCAGCCGTATGCCGCCGACCTCACCGTCCCGCGCCTGTCCACCGTCTGGCTTGTTCCCCTCGACGAGCCGGGCTCCGCCGACGGCACGGCGCCGGCCACGACCGCAGACCCGACCAGCCCCACCGTGAACGGAGACCAGCCATGACGCACCCGCGCGCCGGCCAGCCGGCCCAGCCCGAGGACCTTGTCGACATCGACGCGCTCGTCGGGGCCTACTACGACCGGCACCCCGACGTCGACAACCCGGACGAGCAGGTCGCCTTCGGCACGTCGGGCCACCGCGGGTCGAGCCTGCGCACGGCCTTCAACGAGGACCACATCCTGGCCACGACGCAGGCGATCGTGGACTACCGCACCTCCCAGGGCTTCGACGGCCCGCTGTTCATCGGCCGAGACACCCACGGGCTGTCCGAGCCGGCCTGGAAGTCGGCGCTCGAGGTCCTCGTCGCGAACGGCGTCACCGTGCTGGTCGACGACCGCGACGGCTACACCCCGACTCCGGCGGTGTCACACGCCATCCTGACCGCCAACCGCGGAAAGGCTTCTGGTTCAAGCGGGCTCGCCGACGGCATCGTCGTCACACCCTCGCACAACCCACCTGCCGACGGCGGGTTCAAGTACAACCCGCCCCACGGAGGTCCCGCCGACACGGATGCCACGTCGGTGATCGCCGCGCGCGCCAACGACCTCATCCGGGGCGGCCTCAGGGAGGTCAAGCGGATCGGGTTCGACCAGGCGCGGGCCGGCGCGGCGGCATACGACTTCCTCGGCACGTACGTCGACGACCTGCCGAACGCCATCGACGTGAACCGCATCCGCGAGGCCGGCGTCCGCATCGGCGCCGACCCCCTGGGTGGCGCGTCCGTCGCCTACTGGGCCGAGATCGGCGAGCGGCACGGGCTGGACCTCACCGTCGTCAACCCCACCGTCGACCCGCAGTGGGCGTTCATGACGCTCGACTGGGACGGCAAGATCCGGATGGACTGCTCCTCGCCGTATGCGATGGCCTCGCTCATCCGCAACAAGGATGCCTACGACATCTCGACGGGCAACGACGCCGACGCCGACCGGCACGGCATCGTCACGCCCGACGCCGGGCTGATGAACCCCAACCACTACCTCGCGGTCGCGATCCAGTACCTCTACGGCGGCGGCCGGCCCGACTGGGCCGCCACGACCGCGATCGGCAAGACCCTCGTCTCGTCCTCGATGATCGACCGGGTGGCCGACGACCTCGGACGAACCCTGCTCGAGGTGCCCGTCGGGTTCAAGTGGTTCGTCCCCGGGCTGCTGGACGGCTCCGTGGGTTTCGGCGGCGAGGAGTCTGCAGGTGCCAGCTTCCTGAGGTTCGACGGCACTGTGTGGTCGACCGACAAGGACGGCATCCTGCTCGCGCTGCTCGCCTCCGAGATCCTCGCCGCGACCGGAAAGACGCCGAGCCAGCACTATGCCGGCCTGACCGCCCGGCACGGGGACCCCGCCTATGCCCGCATCGACGCCGCGGCCGACCGAGAGCAGAAGGCGAAGCTGGGGGCCCTGTCGCCCGACGACGTCACCGCGCAGTCCCTGGCCGGCGAGGCGATCACGGGCAAGCTCACGTCGGCGCCCGGCAACGGCGCGAAGATCGGCGGGCTCAAGGTGACTACCCGGAGCGCCTGGTTCGCCGCGCGCCCCTCGGGCACCGAGGACGTCTACAAGATCTACGCGGAGTCGTTCCAGGGACCGGACCACCTGGCCCAGGTACAGGCCGAGGCCAAGGACGTCGTCTCGGCGGCCCTCGGCGGATGACCGACCACGACGAGCCGGCTCGCGACGCCCCCGACCGTGGCCGTCTCGTCGTTGTCACGGGCAGTCCAGAGCCGGTGCGCACGCGCCTCGCGGGGGAGCTGGCGCGGCGGTTCGAGCATGGTGTGTTCGTCGACGGCACGACGTTCGACGCGATGGTCGTCTCGGGTCGAACGTCCTCGAGCGGGCCCCCAGGGCTCGACGAGCTACGCCTGCGCATGTTGCGGTTCTCTGCGGCCATCGCGACCGCCGAGACCTTCCAGCTCGACGGGTTCGACGTCGTCCTCACCGACGACCTGCTCGGCAACCGGCTGGAGGAGTTCCTTGACCTCGCTGCCCCGGAGCCCGTCCACGTCGTCGTGCTCGACGACGGCACGGGCGAGCCGACACCGCGCTGGGGCCTGTGGCTCGGCGGTATGTCGGGGGACACCCCCGTGCCCGAGACCGTGGACCTGCTCCTGTCGGAGCTCGCAGACGCGCTGGTGCGGACCGACACCGACGCTCAGTGAGCAGCGCGCCTCCAGCTCTCAGTCGCGCAAAAGCCCCAAGCGCTGGTACTCGGCCTTGCCGACCGCGGTGACCTCCTCGAGCTCGTCGAAGAGGGCCTCGTCGATGCGGGTGAAGTTGAAGCACGACTTGCCCTGCCGGCGCTTCGTCAGCTCCGGGGAGAGCCCGCCGTCCGGGGCCGCGCCCAGGTACAGGCTCATGAGGTAGTACGACACGTACCGCCGACCGACCTTGACGGCGGCGAAGAGCTGGCCGCCTGGGTACTTCTGGGTCGGTGCCCCCAGGAGCGCGTACGCGAGCCCGTCCGGCTCGTCCGCCTTGCGCGAGCCAGCCGCATTCGCGTCGGTCAGGTTGGAGGTCTCGTGGAAACCTGCGGCATACCCGGACAGGCGCCGCTGCAGCTCGTCGTACACGGGGATGAGCTCGGCCATCCACCGAGGCTAGCTCCTCCCCCGGACGACGCGAGGCGTGAAGCGCTCAGAAGAGCGCGCTCATGAGCGCCTTGCGAGCCTTGGCGACGCGCTCGTCGGCCCCGCCCACGACGTCGAAGAGCTCGACGAGGTGCTCGCGCGCCGTGTTGCGCTCGGCATCGCTGGTCACCCGGACGGTGTCGATGAGGCGGGTGAAGGCGTCCTCGACGTGCCCGCCGAGCAGGTCGAGGTCGGCCACGAGGATCTGGGCGTCCACATCGGTCGGAGCCGCGGCCGCCGTCGCCCGGGCGGCCTGCACGTCGACGCCCTTCGTGCGGAGCATGAGGCCGACCTGTGCGAGGCCGAGCTTGGCCTCGGTGTCAGCCGGGTTCTGGGCGAGCGCCTCGCGGTAGGCGTCGGCCGCGCCGTCGAGGTCGTCGGCCTCGATGGCGTCGAACGCCTTCTGGTGCAGCGGCGGCAGGGGCGGCTCGGGCGCCGGCTCCAGGTCGGTGGCGGGCGACGCGTCGGAGCCCACCGTGCCGGTCACGCCGTGCTGCGCGGCGAGCGCCAGGACCTGGTCGATGACCGCCGCGATCTGGTCCTCCGGCTGGACTCCCTCGAACAGGGGCACCGGCTGACCCTGCACGAGTGCATAGGTGACGGGGACGGCCTGGACCTGGAACGCCTGGCGGACCGCCAGCTGCGCGTCGACGTCGACGGTCACGAGCTGGAAGCGACCGGCATACCTCTCGGCGACCGACCGGAACGAGGTGACGAGGTCTGCGGACTGCGGGAGAGAGGAGCTCCAGAGCACCATGACGACGGGGTGCCTGGCACTCGAGGCGACGATGTCGCGGATCGAGGCGTCAGTGCCCTCGACCACGAGCGCACCGCCCGCGGACGTGGCCCCCGCGGCGGAGCCGGGGCCATCCTGCGGGGCCGGACGCTTGAGCGATGAAAGGTCGACGGCACCGCGCAGTGCTGCTGCGGTGAATGGCTGGTGACTCATAGATCAATCCTGCCTCACCGGCCCGATCCAGCGATGAGCTGGTCCGAGGCCGCGATGACGCGGGCCTGTCCCGAGGCCGGGATGACGATGGCGATGATCTCGTTGGAGGTGAGGTTCGCCTCCGTCGTGATCCTCTTGATCCCGGTGAGCAGCGTGAGGTCCTTGGCGGGCGTCAGCTTGACGGGCGTCCGCATGGCGATGGCGTCGTCGCGCACGAGCTGCACGAAGACCACGGCGCCCGAGCCGTCCTTGAGCCGGAGGCCGCCGATGACGCCCTTCGGCTCGTGCTCCTGGGTGAACGCGCCCTGGCTGTTCAGCGCCTGCGCCTGAGCCTTGGCCGACTCCCGCAGCTGCTCCGAGAGCGGGTCGGCGGCGAGCAGCTTCGAGCTCGTCGGGTCGGGGTACTTCACCGCCTGGGCGAAGGCGGCGGTGACCTCGTCGGGCTCGGCGACCAGGCCCTTGGCGCCGGCGACCGCGGCCGAGCCGTCGGTCGTCGGGTCGAGCGCGTCGAGCGTCGCGCCCGGGAGCATCGGCGTCTGGGCCGCAACCTTGAAGGGGGCGCCCCGCTCGCTGCTCGTGAGCAGGACGAGGACGGGCGCGCCGGACTTCTTGAGGGTGGCCTGCACGAGGATGAGGCGCGGAGTGTCGCCCTCGCGGGAGACCGCCAGCACCTTGGCCCCCTGGGTCGCGAGCTCGGCTGCGGCCTTCTCGGCTGGGGTGCGCCCTGCGAGCGTCTTGGCGTAGGCGTTCGCAGACTCCAGGGCCGCGCCACTGTAGGCCTGCGCTCGGGCGGCTGCGCCCGCGGCAGTCGAGTCCAGCGAAGCCGACGCTGCTGCCGACACGGCTGACGTCGCCGTGGCCGAGGCCTCCTGCGGCGCGATGACCGGCGTGGCTGACGCCCCTGAGCCGTTGCTGCCGTCGTCGACGTTCCCGGTGCAGGCGGTGAGCATCGCAGCACAGGCAAGCGCGGCGACGAGGGCACGTCGGCTGGTCGCGGGGCGGGGCATGGGGGGCCTTTCGGTGACACGGGAGAGGCCGAGTACGCTCGGCCGCCCACAACCATACGCACGGACCCCCGCGTGGGCCCAATCCCGCGAGCCGCCTACCGGCGGACATTTGCGTGCTTTTCCGGCTCCGCGGAGCACGACCTGTGAATCGGGTCAGTCAGCCGTCTGACGGTCGAGCGCACGCTCGAGACGGTCGAGCTTGCCATCGAGCTCGCCGGTGAAACCGGGACGGATGTCCGCCTTGAGCACGAGCCCGACACGCGGCGAGGTCTGCGCTAGCAGGTCGCAGCACTGCTTCACGACAGCCATGCATTCGTCCCAGTCTCCTTCGATCGTCGTGAACATCGCGTCGGTGCGGTGGGGCAGCCCGGAGTCACGCACGACGCGGATGGCCCGCGCGACAGCGTCGCTCACGGAGCCGGTGTCGTCGGCGGCGACTGTGGGCGCTACGGAGAAGGCGATCAGCATGCCCTCACCGTAGGCCCACCCCTCCGGACCCCGCGGATGGGTCGGCTAGAGGTCCTTGCGCATCGAGAGGGCCTCTTCGATGATCTCGAAGCCGAGGTCCTTGTTGATCTGCACCATCCAGGGGTTCTGCTCGTCGTTCATCGTCTGGACGTGCTTGCGCTCCGGCGCGACCCGCGCCAGCTCCTCGAGGTTGGCGACCTTGACCGCCATGCCGAGGCGGTGTCCCCGGTGTTCCGGCAGCACCAGCGTGCCCCACTGGAAGACGACGTCCTGGTCGGTCTGTGGCCAGGCGAGGTCGGTGTATGCCGCGACGACGCCCGACTCGCGGTGGACCGCCACCGCGGTGACCAGCGTGCGACCGGTCTCGAGGAGGTGGTCCAGCATCGTCTGGAGGTCATCGACGGTCATCGACTCCGCCTCGAACTCCACGTCGCCGGTGGGTGCGTCGAGGATCAGACGGTTCGAGGCGTCACAGACGCCCTGGCGCAGCTCCTCGGGCACTCCGTTGACGTACGTGCTGAGCACGTAGTCGTCGCCCATCGCCGCAGCGGAGCGCGCCTTCTCGCCGGCCAGGACCGCCGCGTCCACCGGGAGCCTCAGCGAGCGCACGATCTCGATGCTGGACAGGGAGTAGCCACGCTTGAGGGCGAACGCGCGGTCGGGGTGCGAGTCGCGGTCGCCCACCGGCACGAAGACCTCGGTGAGCAGCATCGCCCGGCCGCCCGCCCGCGCCCGCTCCTCGCTCCAGTCGAGCAGGGCGGAGCCGACGCCTTCGCCTCGGTGCTGCGGGTCCACCTCGAGGTGGAACCAGGCCTTGTCGAGGTTCTCACGCTCGGGGAACGAGACCCGCGACCAACCAACGGGCGTGCCGTCGACCACCGCGACCGCGCCCTCTTCGCGCTCCCCGGGGAAGTCGAAGCGGACCTGCTTGACAAACTCCTCGTGGCTGCGCCGGATCGGCTGCACGCGCGATACGGCGTCGCTGCGTACATCGACGCCGTGGAGCTCCTTGAGCATGACGTCGTCGTCACGGTCGAGCGGGATGATGTCCATCCAAAGACGGTGACACCGGACGGCCAGCTGCGACAACAGATTTACCAGCGACCCCCCAGCTCACCCGCGCGGGTCCCCTCGGCCGAGTGCGCGCTGAGTACCACCCGTCTCGTTGGTCGCCCGTGGGTCAGATGTCGAGCTGGTCAGCCTCGTCGACGAGCTGGTCAGCAGCGGCATACGGGTCCAGCATGCCGGCGACCACCTGGCGCGCGAGCGCAGGAAGGCCGGCGTGGGCCGACACGTGGCCGAAGCGCGCCCGCAGCGAGGCCAGCGCGAGGCTCTCGATCTCGTCGGCCGCACGTCGCTCCCGCCGGCGCACCAGCTCGCCGCTCTCATCGATGAACGCCCGGTGCTTGTCGATCGCCGCCATGAGCTCGTCGACGCCGATCTTCTGTGCCGCAACGGTTTTCACGACCGGAGGCCGCCACAGGCCGGGCTCCGCGCGATCCCCGAGCGAGATCATGTGGCGCAGGTCGCGGACGGTCGCGTCGGCGCCGTCGCGGTCGGCCTTGTTGACGACGAAGACGTCGCCGATCTCGAGGATGCCCGCCTTGGCGGCCTGGATGCCGTCACCCATCCCGGGCGCCAGCAGCACGACGGACGTGTCGGCGAGGCCCGCGATCTCGACCTCGGACTGGCCCACCCCGACCGTCTCGACGAGCACGACGTCGCAGCCGGCCGCGTCGAGCACCCGGATCGCCTGCGGCGTGGTCCACGACAGCCCGCCGAGGTGCCCCCGCGAGGCCATCGACCGGATGTAGACCTCGGGGTCGAGGGCGTGGTCCTGCATGCGCACCCGGTCGCCGAGCAGCGCGCCGCCCGAGAAGGGCGACGACGGGTCGACGGCGAGCACGCCCACCCGCAGGCCGCGCTCGCGGAACGCTCCGACGAGCGCGGTGGTGGTCGTGGACTTCCCCACGCCGGGAGAGCCCGTGAGGCCGATGACGTATGCCGTCCCGGAGTGAGGCGCGAGCGCAGCCATCACCTCACGCAGCGACCCGTGCCCGTCCTCGACGAGGGAGATGAGGCGGGCGACCGCGCGCGGCGAACCCGCCCTGGCCGACTCGACCAGGGCGGGGACGTCGACGGTCCGGCGCGTCACCGGTGCGGCGCGTCGGCGGTGCGTCAGGCCGAGGCCGGGACGCGGACGATGAGGGCGTCGCCCTGGCCGCCGCCGCCGCACAGTGCGGCCGCGCCGACGCCACCCCCACGACGCTTGAGCTCCAGTGCGAGGTGCAGCGCGAGGCGAGCGCCGGACATCCCGATCGGGTGGCCGAGCGCGATGGCGCCGCCGTTGACGTTGACCTTCTCGAGGTCGAGGCCGAGCTCCTTGGCCGAGGCGAGCCCGACTGCGGCGAAAGCCTCGTTGATCTCGACGAGGTCGAGGTCGGCGGGCGTGATGCCCTCCTTCTCGCAGGCTCGTGCGATGGCCCGGGCCGGCTGCTGCTGGAGCGTCGAGTCGGGGCCGGCGACGACGCCGTGCGCGCCGATCTCGGCGAGCCACGTGAGGCCCAGCTCCTGCGCCTTGGTCTTGCTCATGACCACGACAGCTGCGGCGCCGTCGGAGATCTGCGAGGCCGAGCCGGCGGTGATGGTGCCGTCCTTGCTGAAGGCCGGACGCAGGCCCGCGAGGGACGCGGTGGTCGTGTCCGCGCGGATGCCCTCGTCGCTCTTGAAGTCGATCGGCTCGCCCTTGCGCTGCGGAATCTTGACCGAGACGACCTCGTCGTCGAAGAGGCCGTCCTTCCACGCCTTGGCAGCGAGCTGGTGCGAGCGGGCCGAGAACTCGTCCTGCTGCTCGCGGGTGAACGCCTGGTCGCCGACGTTGGCGGCTTCGGTCAGGGCGCCCATCGCCTGGTCGGTGAAGGCGTCCCACAGGCCGTCGTAGGCCATGTGGTCGCGCATCGTGACGTCGCCGTACTTGTAGCCCTCGCGAGACTTCGTCATCAGGTGGGGCGCGTTGGTCATCGACTCCTGGCCGCCGGCCACGACGATGTCGAACTCGCCGGCGCGGATCAGCTGGTCGGCCATCGCGATCGCGTTGATCCCGGACAGGCAGACCTTGTTGATGGTGATGGACGGGACGGTCATCGGGATGCCGGCCGCGGCAGCCGCCTGGCGAGCCGGGATCTGGCCGGCCCCGGCCTGCAGCACCTGGCCCATGATGACGTACTCGACCTGCTCGGGAGCGACCCCGGCCTTCTCGAGGGCTCCCTTGATGGCGAGGCCACCGAGGTCGGAGCCGGAGAAGTCCTTGAGCGAGCCGAGCAGGCGACCCATGGGGGTGCGCGCTCCGGCGACGATCACGGAGGTGGGACGGTCAACCATGGAGATGCCTCTTCCGACGTCATTTCGGGTGTCCTGTCCACTCTAGTCTCGGCATGCGGGCACCCCTGTCACAGCATGACCAAGCGCACACGGCATACCCGCTCGGTATGCCGTCCTGCCGCCCTAGCGTGGACGCATGAGCGCACTCGCTGGCCCCCTGTTCACCCACATCGACCACGTCGGCATCGCCGTGCCCGACCTGGACGCGGCCATCGCGTTCCACGAGGAGAAGTACGGCATGACCATGCTCCACGAGGAGACGAACGAGGAGCAGGGGGTGCGCGAGGCGATGATGGGCGTCGGCGACTCCGGGTCGTGCATCCAGCTGCTCGCGCCGCTGTCCCCCGAGTCGACGATCGCCAAGTTCCTGGACCGGAACGGGCCGGGCATGCAGCAGATCGCCTACCGGGTCGCCGACATCGATGCGGTGTCACAGACGCTGCGGGACCGTGGCCTGCGGCTGCTCTACGACGCGCCGAGGCGGGGCACGAGCGACAGCCGGGTCAACTTCATCCACCCCAAGGACGCCGGCGGTGTGCTCGTCGAGCTCGTGGAGCCCGCCCCGGCCGGCCACTGAGACGCGCAAGCACCGACTCCGCGCCGGCGCGCACGCCGGTTCGATGTATTACCTCGCGCTATATAGCGAGGTAATACATCGAACCGGGGAGACGTCAGGCGCGCAGCAGGTCCTGCACCGGCACCGCGACCAGCCCGCGCCGGCGCAGCACGTCCAGCAGCGCGGGCAGCGCCTCGACGGAGGGCGTCCGGTCGAGGTCCTGGGCGTTGGGCCCGCTGATCCGGCCGCCGTCGTGGGCCAGGACGACATCCCCGGGCTGAAGGCTCTCGCCCACGGAGCGACCGCCGGTGCGGGCTCCGTCGTGCAGCGCGGACTCGAGGCAGGCGCTCCAGAAGACCGAGCGCTGCCCGAGCTCCCGCGTCCGCTGCGCGACCGTCGCCGAGGTCCAGCCGCGTGGTGGCCGGACGAGGCGGGCCCCAGCAGGGTCGAAGCGCGCCACTGCGTCGTGCCCGGCCTCGAGCTGGTAGGTGATGGCGGCGTCGCCGAGCCGGTCGAGCCAGAGGTGGTCCTGAGTGTGGTTCGAGAGGCGGTGGCCGTCGCTGACGATACGACGCGCGAGGTCCGGGTGCGCCTCGACGTTGCGCCCGACGGCGAAGAACGTCGCTCGGGCCCCGTACGCCGCGAGGACGTCGAGGACCTCGGGAGTGAAGGCAGGGTCGGGGCCGTCGTCGAACGTGAGCCCGACCCAGGGACGGGGTGTGAAGACGCGGACCACGCCTTCCGGGTCGATCTCGTGGCGGACGAGACTGCTGTCGGTCTCGTGCCCCGGACCTCCCGGGTGGAGCGTGGCGTCGACCCTCGGCCAGAGCGCCAGCGCGCACACGCCGAGGCCCCCGAGCAGCGCCGCCCGTCTCGACACGGCCGAACCGGCCTCCCCTGGTGCCACGCGCACAGTGTGCGCTCGGAACCGTAGGAGCGCCTGCGTTTTCGCCCGAGTCGGTCACGCCTCCGGACTCCGACCCTCGTGACCCAGGTCACCTGTGGTGGCCGTCTCAGATGGGTGCCCGCATCCAGCGAGCCTCGCTACGTTCGGATGAGGCCGCGCTGCCGGCCGACCACTCCGTGACGCTGCGAACAAAGGACCTCCACGATGCAGGCCATCCGCGACGCCATCCTCTCCGGCGACCGCTCCCCGGAGACCTACGCCAACCTCGAGATCCCTCGGCACTACCGGGGCGCGACGGTGCACAAGGACGAGGTAGGGATGTTCGAGGGGCTCGCCACGCGCGACAAGGACCCTCGCAAGTCGCTGCACATCGACGACGTGCCCGTGCCCGAGCTCGCCCCCGGAGAGGCGCTCGTCGCCGTCATGGCCAGCGCGATCAACTACAACACGGTCTGGACCTCGATCTTCGAGCCGCTGCCCACCTTCGGCTTCCTCGAGCGCTACGGGCGAACGTCGGAGTACGCCAAGCGGCACGACCTTCCGTACCACGTCGTCGGGTCCGACCTTGCCGGCGTCATCCTGCGAACCGCCCCCGGGGTGACGAAGTGGAAGCCGGGCCAGGAGGTCGTCGCGCACTGTCTGTCGGTCGAGCTCGAGGACGCCGACGGCCACAACGACACGATGCTCGACCCGCAGCAGCGGATCTGGGGCTTCGAGACCAACTTCGGCGGCCTCGCCGAGCTCGCGGTGGTCAAGTCCAACCAGCTCATGCCCAAGCCGGCCCACCTGACGTGGGAGGAGGCGGCGTCCCCGGGCCTGGTCAACTCGACGGCATACCGCCAGCTGATCTCGAAGAACGGCGCCGCGATGAAGCTCGGCGACCGCGTGCTCATCTGGGGCGCCTCCGGTGGCCTGGGCTCGTACGCCACCCAGATGGCGCTCGCCGGCGGGGCGACGCCGATCTGCGTGGTGTCCTCCCCGGAGAAGGCCGAGATCTGCCGCTCGATGGGCGCCGAGCTGATCATCGACCGCAACGCCGAGGGCTACCGGTTCTGGAACGACGAGGACACCGAGCAGAACCCCCGCGAGTGGCAGCGGCTGGGCAAGCGGATCCGTGAGCTGACTGGGGGCTATGACGTCGACATCGTCTTCGAGCACCCCGGCCGAGAGACGTTCGGTGCGAGCGTCTACGTCGCGCGCAAGGGCGGCACCATCGTCACGTGCGCCTCGACGTCGGGGTACCTCCACGAGTACGACAACCGCTATCTCTGGATGAACCTCAAGCGGATCGTGTCCAGCCACTTCGCCAACTACCGCGAGGCGTGGGAGGCCAACGAGCTGATCAACCGAGGGCTGATCCAGCCGACCCTGAGCAAGACGTATGCGATCGAGGAGGTCGGCCAGGCAGCGCTCGACGTCCACCGGAACGCGCACCAGGGCAAGGTGGGAGTGCTCACCCTGTCACCCGAGCCGGGCCTCGGCGTCACCGACGCGGACAAGCGCGCGCGGCTCGAGCCGGCGATCAACCGGTTCCGGAACCAGTAGCGCAGGCGTTCAGCGATAGGCGTTGCCGGGCGGGCGTGCGTCGCGACGCTGCCAGCAGCCGGTGTGCCAGTGCCTGCGGTCGTCGATGCCGCCGACCCCGTCTGCCGGCCACACCACCACGTGCGGCAGGCCCGGCAGGATGTCCTGCTGGCACCCGGGGCACAGGTACGGACGGCTGGCGGACGCGCCCGTCACGGAGCGGACCGTCCAGCTCCGGCCGGCATACGTCTCCTCCCGCGTGCTCCCGCCCTGGATGCGCGTGACGTCGAGGGGCACGTGCGGCCGCGCGCGCTTGCTGGGACGGCGGCGGGACGGCATACGGCCATTCTCCGCAACACACCCGGTAACCGGAAACGCGACCCGGTTGCAACTAGGGGTAGCCGGCGGTTTCCGGGTGTGTTGCGCTGCCGAGGTATGCCGTGTCAGGCGTACGTGCGGAAGCCGCGACCCGTCTTGCGGCCGAGATAGCCGGCGGTGACCAGGTGCTCCAGCAGCGGGGCCGGAGCGTACCCGCGCTCGCGGAACTCGAGGTAGAGCTCTCGTTCGATGGCGAGCGACACGTCGAGACCGACGACGTCCAGCAGCTCGAACGGTCCCATCGGCAGGCCGCATCCGGTCTTCATCGCGGTGTCGATGTCGTCGGCCGTCGAGTAGTTGGCCTCGAGCATCTTCACGGCGTCGTTGAGGTAGGGGAACAGCAGGGCGTTGACGATGAAGCCGGCCCGGTCGCCGCACGTCACCCCGTGCTTGCCCACGGCCGCGCACAGCTGCTGCACCGTCGCCACGACGTCGTCGGCCGTCGACACGGTGTGCACGACCTCCACGAGCCGCATGACCTGTGCCGGGTTGAAGAAGTGCATGCCGATGACGTCCTGGGGCCGCTTCGTCGCCGCGGCGCACTCGACGACGGGCAGCGAGCTCGTCGTCGTCGCGAGGATGGCTCCCGGCCTGCAGATCTCGTCGAGGTTCTCGAAGAGCGCGCGCTTGACGCCGAGGTCCTCGACGACGGCCTCGATGACGAGGTCGACCAGGGCGAGGTCGTCCAGGCGGGTCGTCCCGCGGATGTGCAGGAGGGCCTCGGTACGCTCCGCCTCGGTCGCCTTGCCACGCTGGACGGCCTTCTCGAGGCTGTTCTCGACGGCCGCCCGGACGGCTGCGACCTTCGCCTCGGACCGCGCGACGTAGGTGACGTCGAGGCCGCCTTTGGCCAGCACCTCGACGATGCCGGTGGCCATCGTGCCCGAGCCGACCACGCCGACCGTGCGCACCGGGCGGGTCGCCACCGCGCCGTGCGCGTCCGGCGCGTCGCCGGCCGGCGTCAGCGCGTCCGCCACAACCTGTGAGGATCCGGGCTCGGCATAGGTGTAGAAGCCGCGCCCGCTCTTGCGGCCCTTGAGGCCCGCGGTGACCATCTGCTTGATGATCGGGCTCGGTGCGTGCAGTCGATCGCGTCCCTGCTTGTACATCGTGTCGAGGATCTCGTATGCCGTGTCGAGGCCGATGAGGTCCATGAGCGCGAGCGGGCCCATCGGGTAGCCGCAGCCCAGCTTCATCGCCGCGTCGATGTCCTCGCGCGAGGCGTACTTGCTCTCATACATCGACACCGCGTGGTTGAGGTAGCCGAACAGCAGGGCGTTGGCGATGAAGCCCGCCTTGTCACCGACCACGACCGGCTTCTTGCCGAGCCGCTCGGCCAGCGCCTTGACGTCCTCGAAGGTCTCGTCGCTCGTGATCACGGTCTTGATCACCTCGACGAACTGCAGCACCGGCGCCGGGTTGAAGAAGTGCATGCCGACGACGCGCTTGGGGTTGACCGTCGCAACGGCGATCTCGGTGACCGGCAGGCTCGAGGTGTTGGTGGCGAGGATGGCGTCGTCGGCGACGATCGTGTCGAGCGTCGCGAAGATCTTCTTCTTGAGGTCGAGGTGCTCGGGCACCGCCTCGACGACGAGCTGGCACTCCTTGAGGTCCGCCATGTCGCTGGTGAACCGGACGCGGTCGAACAGCGCCGCCTGGTCCTGCTCGCTCAGCTTGCCGCGTGCGACGGCGCGACCGGTGGAGTGCTCGAGCACCCCTCGTCCCTTCTCGACCGCCTCGTCGGTGATCTCGACGGCAACGACGTCGATGCCGTTGCGCGCGAACACCTCGACGATGCCGGCACCCATGGTGCCGAGTCCGATGACGCCGACCTTGCTGAACTCACGAGCCATGCGTGGAGTCTCCCAGAGCCAGCGGGCCACTCACACCCGGCACCGGGGTGACGCTCCCCACGCGCAGGGTGCGACTAGGGTGGCCCGGTGCGACTCGTCATTGCCCGCTGCAGCGTCGACTACGACGGCCGCCTCACCGCCCATCTGCCGCTGGCGACCCGGCTGCTGGTCGTCAAGGCCGACGGGTCCGTGCTCGTGCACAGCGACGGCGGGTCGTACAAACCGCTCAACTGGATGTCCCCGCCCTGCTCGATGGCCGAGACCGAGCCCGACGAGGAGCAGGCGCACGAGGGTGCCGTCGCGGTGTGGCGCGTTCAGCACGCCAAGTCCGACGACCGGCTGACGGTGCTCATCCACGAGGTCCTGCACGACAGTGCGCACGAGCTCGGCGTCGACCCCGGCCTGGTCAAAGACGGCGTGGAGGCCCACCTGCAGAAGCTCCTCGCAGAGCACATCCACACCCTCGGCGAGGGCTACTCGCTCGTCCGCCGCGAGTACATGACTGCGATCGGTCCGGTCGACATCCTGGCCCGCGACGCCTCGGGCGCGAGCATCGCGGTCGAGATCAAGCGGCGTGGCGAGATCGACGGTGTGGAGCAGCTCACCCGTTACCTCGAGCTGATGAACCGCGACCCGCACCTCACGCCGGTGACCGGCGTCTTCGCCGCCCAGGAGATCAAGCCGCAGGCGCGGACCCTCGCCGAGGACCGCGGCATCCGGTGCGTGGTGCTCGACTACGACGCCCTGCGCGGGCTCGACGACATCGGCTCGCGGCTCTTCTGACCTGTTGCTGGCCCTGCTGCTGACCTACTGCACGCTCCTGCGAGCTACTCGAGGTCGAGCGCCTCGGTGCGCACCCCGTCGGCGTCGACCAGCATGAGCACCGGGTCCGGCTCGTCACCTCCGCGGACGATGACCACGGTCTCGCCCCGGTGACGGTCGACGACCTCCTGCAGGCCCTGTGATGCGTCCGACAGGTCGCCGTGGCCCAGGTGCGCCGGCACACCGAGGTCCTCGGCCAAGGTCTCGGCAGGCCCGGTGTCGGGGACGTCGTCGGCGGCATACACCGCCTGCACCCGCTCGAGGTGGATCGAGGACGCGAGCCACGCCACGTCGCCGAGCCCCGCGGGCGTCAGGACGATGAGCCGGGCCGCACACTGCAGATCGCTCACGCGTCGACTGTATGCCGTCCCGGTCCCCCGGTGGTCAGCTGCGGACGACCTCGAGTGGCGCGAGCCCGCGAGCGGTGCGGATCACACCGACCATCTCCCCCATGATGTCGTTGAGGCCGAAGTCCTTGGGGGTGAAGACCATCGCGACCCCCGCCGCCCGCAGCGCCGCGGCGTCGGACTCGGGGATGATGCCGCCCACGATGACCGGCACGTCGCCGGCCCCGGCCGCCTCGAGTCCGCACAGGACCTCCGGCACGAGCTCCATGTGCGAGCCGCTGAGGATCGAGAGCCCGACGAGGTGGACGTCCTCGGCGACGGCCGCGGCGACGATCTGCTCGGGCGTGAGGCGGATGCCCTGGTAGACGACCTCGAACCCGGCATCGCGAGCGCGGACCGCCACCTGCTCCGCACCGTTGCTGTGGCCGTCGAGCCCAGGCTTGCCGACGAGGATGCGCAGCTTCTCCCCGAGCTCCTCGCTCGTGCGGGCGACCGCCGCGCGGACGTTGGCCAGGGCCCCGCCCGCCTCCGCCGGGGACAGGCCGACGGAGCCGGAGACGCCGGTCGGGGCGCGGTACTCGCCGAACTCTGCACGCAGTGCCTGCGCCCACTCCCCCGTCGTCACGTCGGCTCGGGCGCACTGGAGCGAGGCGGCCATGAGGTTCGCACCTGATGCCGCATCGACCCGGAGCCGCTCGAGGGCAACGGCCGCCTGCGCCTTGCGGCCGGGATCGGCGTCCCGGCCCTCACGCCACGCGCGGACAGCCCCGGCCGCCGCCTGCTCGACCGACGGGTCGACGGTCTGGATCGCGGTGTCGAGGTCAGCCGTGAGCGGGTTGGGCTCGGTCGTCTCGAACCGGTTGAGGCCGACGATGACGTCCGCACCCGCCTCGATGCGCCGCCTGCGCTCGGCATGGGAGGCCACGAGCGCGGACTTCATGTAGCCCGACTCGACCGCGGCAACCGCACCGCCCATCGCGTCGATCCGTGCGATCTCGGCCGTGGCGCCGGCGACCAGCTGGGCGACCTTGGCCTCGACGACCACCGACCCGGTGAACAGGTCGTCGTACTCGAGCAGGTCGGACTCGAAGGCGAGCACCTGCTGCATCCGCAGCGACCACTGCTGGTCCCAGGGCCGCGGCAGGCCCAGCGCCTCGTTCCAGGCGGGCAGCTGGATGGCGCGGGCCCGCGCGTCCTTGCTCAGGGTCACCGCGAGCATCTCGAGCACGATGCGCTGGACGTTGTTCTCGGGCTGTGCCTCGGTGAGGCCGAGGCTGTTGACCTGGACGCCGTACCTGAACCGGCGTGCCTTCGCGTCCGTCACGCCGTAACGCTCGCGCGTCAGCTCGTCCCAGATCTCGACGAAGGCGCGCATCTTGCACATCTCCTCGACGAACCGCACGCCCGCGTTGACGAAGAACGAGATGCGGGCCACAACATCGGCGAACTCGCCCGTGGGCACCTGGCCCGAGTCCCGCACGGCGTCGAGGACAGCGATCGCGGTCGACATGGAGAACGCGATCTCCTGGACGGGCGTCGCCCCGGCCTCCTGGAGGTGGTAGCTGCAGATGTTGATCGGGTTCCACCTGGGGATCTCGCGCACCGTGTAGGCGACCATGTCGGTGATCAGCCGCAGTGACGGGCCGGGCGGGAAGACGTACGTCCCTCGGGAGAGGTACTCCTTGATGATGTCGTTCTGCGTCGTGCCGGAGAGCTCGTGCACCCACGCGGCCGGGTCCTGGCCTGCCGCGCGCGCCTGACGCTCGGCCGTGACCTGGTACAGCGCGAGCAGCCACATCGCCGTGGCGTTGATCGTCATCGACGTGTTCATCTCGCGGAGCGGGATCGCCTCGAAGAGCGCCTCCATGTCGCCGATGTGGCTGATCGGGACGCCGACCTTGCCGACCTCACCCCGAGCGAGCGGGTGGTCGGGGTCGTACCCGGTCTGGGTCGGCAGGTCGAACGCCACCGACAGTCCGGTCTGGCCCTTGGCGAGGTTGCGGCGGTAGAGCGCGTTGCTCGCCGACGCACTCGAGTGACCCGCGTAGGTCCGCATGACCCAGGGCCGGTCCGGCGCGCGCACCGGCGGCACGTCGCTGTCGGACGCGGGCGGCGCAGTCTCCGTCGAAGGCATGGCTCGACGGTAGCGCCGACCCCTGGCGCTGGGGAGCGGCTCAGGCGGTGAGAGGCGCCACAGTGGCGACCGGGTGGCGCGGGGCCAGGATCCGGTCGAGCCGGCACCCACGCAGCAGACGCGTCGTCCGCGGGCTCGCGTCGACGAGCGTCAGGCGCCGGTCCGCACGGGTGGCCCGGCGGTGCAGGTGCACGATGACCCCGAGCCCCGTGGCGTCGCCGATCTCGGCGTCGCTCAGGTGCAGGCGGATCTCGCCAGGACCGCGCAGAATCACGGCATGGATGGCGTCGCGTATGTCAGGAACAGTATGGAAATCGAGGCGACCCTCGATGATGACGTCGTGCCCATCGGGCGCATCAACAACTCTCACCGGACCCCTTCGGTGGGTGTTCAGCGTCATGGTGACCCCTTCCAACGCTGTGCCGTCACTCATGATGACGCCTGTTTGTCCAAAAACGTTGCCCCTCGGAGTCAAGAAAAGGTCAAGAAAATACGAATCAACGCTGAAAAGTTGCCTCGAACGCACTGACAGAACCCCGAGGGGGTATGCCGTCCGCTTCGCGTGCTGCCGGCCGACCCTCGGAGCGGGTCCTAGAGCGCTACTCGTAGGGCGCGTCGTCGGGCTCGCGCGTGACCTGCGCACCCAGGTCGCGCAGCGCCTGCTCGAAGCGCGGGTAGCCGCGGTCGATGTGATGGACGCCGCTGACCAGGGTGTCGCCCTCCGCCACGAGACCGGCGATGACGAGCGCCGCTCCAGAGCGGATGTCACTGCTCTCGACGGGCGCGCCCGAGAGCAGCGGGACGCCGTGCGTCATGACGTGGTGGCCATCGATCGTGGCCTCGGCCCCGAGCCGGGCCAGCTCCTGCACCGTGCGGAACCGCGCCTCGAAGAGGTTCTCGGTGACCATGGCCGACCCGTCGGCGACGGCGTTGTAGGTCAGCGCGAACGGCTGGAGGTCGGTCGGGAAGCCCGGATAGGGAAGCGTCGCCACGTCGAAGGCCCGGGGTCGGACAGCACTGGTCGCGACCCGGAACCCTCGCTCGGTGACCTCGACAGTGCAGCCGGCCTCCTGCAGGGCGCCGAGCGGCGCACGCAGGTGCTCGGCGACCCCGCCGACGACCTCGACGTCCCCGCGCGTGGTCGCCGCCGCGAACGCCCAGGTCCCCGCCGCGATCCGGTCGGACACGACAGCATGCGTCGTCGGCCCCAGGGCGTCCACGCCCTGGACCGTGATGCGTGACGTGCCCGCGCCCTCGACCCGCGCCCCCATCGAGACGAGCATCGTCGCGATGTCGACGATCTCGGGCTCCTTCGCCGCGTTGTCGATCGTCGTCGTGCCTCGCGCGAGCACCGAGGCCGTGAGGACGTTCTCGGTCGCGCCGACGCTGGGGAAGTCGAGCCGGATGTCGGCACCGTGCAGACCGTTTCGGGCCGTGGCGACGAGATAGCCGTGGGTCACATGGACCTCGGCCCCGAGCGCCTCGAGTCCCGCGGCATGTAGATCGAGACCCCGCGAGCCGATCGCGTCGCCACCGGGCACCGCAACGTCCGCCTCGCCCACCCGGGCGACCAGCGGGCCGAGCACGGAGATCGACGCGCGCAGGGCCCGGACGAGCTCGTAGTCGGCGCGGTGGCCAAGTGCCTGTGGCACATCGAGGACGACGGAGCCTGCAGCCGGGTCGTGCACGACGTCGACGCCGAGCCGGCGCAGCAGCTCGGCCATGATCGTCACGTCGGCGATCGCCGGAACGTTGGTCAGCGTGGTGCGACCACGGGCGAGCAGCGCGACCGCCATCAGCTTGAGGGCGCTGTTCTTGGCGCCCACCACGGACACCTCGCCCACCAGTCGCGCGCCACCGACGACACGGAATCGCTCTCTCACCCACTGCACCCTAGCTGCGGTTCGGCGCGCGTCACGCCTGGACCGACGAGCGAAGCGAACGGGTCGAGGGTTCGGCGCGCGTCACGCCTGGACTGACGAGCGATGCGAGCGCCAGCGAGCGAGTCGAGGAGGGAAGGCGTGACGTGAAGGCGCGCCGAACACGGGCGAGCGGAGCGAGCCCAGACAATAGGGAAGGCGTGACGTCGAGGCGCGCCGAACCCGGGCGAGCGGAGCGAGCCCAGACCAGTCTGAGAGAGTGGGCGCATGGTCAACCTCACGCGCATCTACACGCGCACCGGCGACGACGGCACGACGAGCCTGGGCGACTTCTCCCGCACGACCAAGAACGACACGCGCCTGCACGCGTACGCCGACACCAACGAGGCGAACGCCGCGATCGGGATCGCCATCGCCGGCGGGGGCCTCTCGGACGGGGTGAAGGCGACGCTCCAGCGCGTGCAGAACGAGCTCTTCGACGTCGGAGCCGACCTGTCCACGCCGCTGCGCGAGGAGTACGACTACCCGCCGCTGCGCGTGGAGCAGCCGTGGGTGGATGACCTCGAGAGCGACTGCGACCACTACCTCGCGCAGGTCGAGAAGCTGCGGTCGTTCATCCTCCCGGGAGGCACACCCGGAGCGGCATACCTCCACCTGGCCACGACGGTCACCCGGCGCGCGGAGCGGTCCGCGTGGGCCGCGATCGAGGCGCACGGCGACCAGCCGGGGGTGGCCGGTTCAGCCAAGGGCGTCGGTGGGGTCAACGTCCTCACGGCCAAGTACCTCAACCGCCTGTCCGACCTGCTCTTCATCCTCGCGCGGATCGCGAACAAGCCGATCGGGGGCGACATCCTCTGGCAGCCCGGCGGCGGTCGGGTCGAGAAGCCCTCGCGCGAGACGAGAGGCTAGTCACGCGACGTTGACGTTGTACCCGGGCGGGGCCGCCTCCTGCCAGGAGCGCAAGGCGGTGTAGTCCGGCCCCTGGAGCGCGAGCTCGAACTCGCGGGTGCCGTCGCTGCACGTGACCAGGCTCGCGTCGGGAAGCAGCGGGAGGGTCTCGTGCGCGGCGAGCGGCTTGGGTGCGTCGAGCAGGAGCCGCTGGCGCTGCCAGCGGTGCTTCGGGCGCAGGGAGACGCCCCCGAGTGTGTACCACTCGAGGGCGTTGTCACCGAGGCGGATCAAGCCGAGCCGCCAGCGGGCACCGGCGCGGCGCCGGAAGCCACACAGCGTCAGGGGGAGTCCACCGGCGATGTAGCGACGTCGCAGGTAGGTCGTCGCGAGCACGACGACCGCAATGACCAGGAGCGTGCCGATCACGATCTCGGTGGAGACGAGAACGGACGGCACGCTTTCGACCTCAGATGTTCGTCGTCTGCAGTGATGAGGCGTCGACGTGCTCGGCGACGATGGTCACGACGTCGGAGTCGACCGACAAGAACCCACCGTCGACCATCACGGTGCTGCGCCCGCCCTCGAGGGACTCGATGGCCACCTCGCCCTCGACGAGAATCCCGAGCAGTGGTGCATGTCCGGGCAGGATGCCGAGCTCACCCGAGATGGAGCGGGCCCGAACGAACTTGGCCTCGCCCTCCCAGACCTTGCGGTCGGCGGCGACCATCTCAACCTTGAGTGAACTCACGTTTCCTCCAGTCGTGGGCGTGTGCCGGTCAGTTTAGTGCCTCTGCAAGGATGCTCCGTACGCGAGGTGGCCCCGGCCACCTTCGTGCTGTCCGAACATCATTCGTCAGTCCTCCCCTCCTGACCCTTCCCCGAGGAGCCATGCACATGAGCACTGCTGTGTCCGACGCCCTGCTCGAGCCGACCCGTCGCCCGGCCGCTGTCAACGCCCTGACCGGCGTCATCGACGCCGAGGTCTCCGACAAGTCCGGCCTCGGCGGAGCCGCCGTCAAGGCCGGCTACGCAGCCGCGAAGAAGCTCGGCGGCGACTTCGTGTCGAGCGCGACCGACCGCCTCCTGCCCCAGTTCGCCACGGCCCTCGACCCGTTCTGGGCCACCAAGGGCGACCAGAGCTTCGGCGCCTACCTGGCATCGCAGCCCGACGTTGTCGCTGACGCGCTGCTCGCCGTGACCGACACGAAGGCCGCCAACACCTCGCACGGGGCCGCGGCCAAGGTCTACGGCACGCTGCGCGGCAAGGCCAAGGACCACGTCGTGGCGGCACTCCCCCGCCTTGGCGACGCCGTCGAGGGCCTCGTCGCCTGACCGCTTGACCACGCATCACCGTGCCGACTGGGGCCGGGGCCGAGCGGCCCCGGCCCCAGTCGCGGTACCGGTCGCCAGCGCTCAGTCGTCGCCCTGCTCGCGCGGCCGGTCCTTGGCCAGTCGCGGCAGCTCGGGTGAGAACTCGCTGCCGAGATCGGCGATCGCCTGGCGCGCGAACACCTGTTGCTCGGTCACCACCCGCTCGGACCGCCCGCGACCGACGAACGTCACGACCCAGTGGAGCAACGTCGTCACGCGGTGCTTGAAGCCGATGATGTAGACCAGGTGCACGGCCAGCCACAGGATCCAGGCGAAGAACCCGCTGAACTGAGCCTTGCCCACGGACGCGACGGCCGAGAATCGCGAGATCGTGGCCATCGAGCCCTTATCGACGTACTCGAAGGGGCCCTTGGCAGCCTTGCCCTCCAGGCGGCGGGTGATCTGCTCCGCGGCATACCGGCCACCCTGGATCGCGACCTGGGCGACGCCGGGAAGGTGGTCCAGCGCCATCATGTCGCCGACGACGAAGACCTCGGGATGGCCTGGCAGCGTGAGGTCGTTGTTGACCTGGATGCGACCCGCGCGGTCGAGGGTGGCGCCCGACTGCTCCGCGAGCTGCTGCCCGAGGGGCGAGGCGCTGACGCCGGCGGCCCAGACCTTGCAGACCGACTCGATGCGCTCGCGGCTGCCGTCAGAGTGCTCGACCTCGATGCCCGTCGAGTCGACGTCCACGACCTTGGCGCCGAGCCGGACCTCCACGCCCATCGTGGTGAGTCGCTTGACCGCGCGGTCACCGAGCTTCTCGCCGAACGAGCCGAGCACCGCCGGGGCCGCGTCGAGCAGGATGACGCGGGCCTTGGACGGGTCGATCCGCCGGAAGTCGCGACGCAGCGTGCGGTTGGCGAGCTCGGCGATCTGGCCGGCCATCTCGACGCCGGTCGCGCCGGCGCCGACGACGACGAAGGTCATCAGGCGCTCGATCTCCGCCGGCGTCGAGGCCAGCTCGGCCAGCTCGAACGAGCCGAAGATCCGGCCGCGGAGCTCCAGCGCGTCGTCGATCGACTTCATGCCCGGCGCGTGCCGGGAGAACTCGTCATGGCCGAAGTAGGACTGGCCCGCCCCGGCGGCGACGATGAGCGAGTCGTAGGGCGTCACGGTCTCGCGGCCGACGACATGGTGGGTCACGGTGCGTGCGGCCAGGTCGATCTGGGTCACCTCGCCGAGGAGCACCTTGGCGTTCGACTGGCGTCGCAGCACCTCCCGGGTCGCCGGCGCGATCTCGCCCTCGGACAGGATGCCGGTCGCAACCTGGTAGAGCAGCGGCTGGAACAGGTGGTGCGTCGTGCGGGCGATGAGCGTCACGTCGACGTCCGCTCGCTTCAGCTTCTGCGTGCTGAACAGGCCGCCGAAGCCGGATCCGATGACGACGACGCGGTGGCGCTGCCGCTGCTCCTCGGGGGGCGCAGCGGGCGCGGCGGGCGCGGTGGCAGCGGGGTGTTGGCGGGCCTGCGGGGTGGACGGGCTCACGATTCTCCTTGTCCTCGTGTGATGGTCCGGTGAGTTGCGGTCGGGCTGGTCGGCGATGACGCGGCTCCCACTGGCGTCAACAACGAGCAGCTCGTGGCCATGCCCCCGGTGCCGTCACAGTCGTCTCAGTCGCGTCCTTGCGCTGTCCTTCGGTCGTCCTTTCGGTCGTCCTTTCGGTCGTCCTTCGGTCCTCCTCGGTAGTCGGCGATCAGGCGCCACGCTGCAGCACGACGATGTCGTCCGTCTGGGACACGGGCCGGTAGTTGGCGGTGATCCAGTCACGCAACGGGTCGCGCTGGTGCTTGCCCCGGTTGCGGCCGAACTTCTCCCAGGACTCGCGATCGGCCACGACGCACTCGGGCACGCGGCCCCTCCGGTCGAACCACCGCATCACCGGCTTGCTCGACGAGCCGGCCACCGTCCAGATGATCGGGGTGTCGAAGCGGACGTCCTGCAGCAGGAAGGCGCTGGGGAACAGATAGGCCAGCATGCCGTCCCCTGGCGCCGCGCAGCGCTCGACAGCCGCCGCGTCCTGCAGCGCCGAGTCCAGCCGCGACTCGGTCGTCACCAGGCCGGCATACGACCCGCTCGGGACGGTCGCCGCGAGGTCGCCGAGAGGGGCGTCGCGGTAGCTGTTGAGCGCGTGGGCAGTCCCCAGGGCTGCGACGAGCGCGGCGGCGACCACCGCCTTCGCCACCCTCCCGCCGGCCTCGACCCAGATCAGAGCGGCGAGGACCGAGACGAAGAGGCTGGGCGCGAGGACCGCGGCGCTCGCACCCCATGCCGGCGCCCCGGAGGTGAACGCGGCGATGAAGGGCACCCCGACGTACGACGCGAGACCGATGAGCACCAGCCGCATCAGGGGCGAGCCGCGGCGCACCGCGCAGACCACGGTCACCGGCAGCAGCACGACGACAAGTACCAGCCCGAGCACCGAGGAGTACCAGCCGTACACCGTGTAGCTCGGCGTCGTCGCCCCCTGCCGCAGCGCGAGTATGCCGGTCGCGACGACCGCGCCGGCGAGCAGGACCGCTCTGATGCGGCGCAGCGGCGGCACTGCGGCGAGCACGGCCAGGACAAGGGCGGCATAGAACCAGCCAGAGGGCAGGGCGGTGCGATAGAAGAGGACGAAGTTGGCCAGTCTGCCGCTGAGCGAGGTGCGCGACGACTGGTAGAGCTCGGTGTAGCTCAACGTGTTCGTGATCGACGACCAGCCCCAGAAGAAGAGGGCGAGAGCCGCCACGACCGCGGCCACTGTGGCGGCCCCCACCAGCACGCCGACGAGCCCCCGGCCTCGCGCCTGGACGAGCACGACGAGCAGCAGCGCGACTGCCGCGGGCGCACTGACGGGATGGCTCAGCGCACCCAGGGCGACCGCAGCACCAGCCACCACGCCCCAGGCGAGCGACCGTCGGGTGACCGCGGCCGTGCTGGCACACGCGGCGACGAGGTACATCAGCGCCGGTGTCGTGTTGTACGACACGACCTGCTGGTTGTATGCCGCTGGGATGAGTGCGACACCCAGCGCCGCGGCCGTTGTGCCCCGACCGAACAGCGGCGACACAGCGCGCCAGGCGACGAGGCCGCACAGGGCGGAGAAGACGATGTACCAGATCCGCGAGGCCAGGACGATGCCGTCCAGCCCGACGACATGGACCCAGGCCCAGACGAAGGGCACCGCCGGCCACGACCCGAGGACCTGCAGGTTCATCTCGTCGCGGAAGGGCAGATCTCCCTGGGCCATCCGCATGGCGAGCTCGACGGCGTGTGCGCTGTCACCGAAGTCGACGCCGTAACGGGCACGCAGGATGGCGGCGATGCCGAGCACCAACGCGAAGGCCGGTGCCCATACACGAGAAGCGGGGAGGCGCCACCGGGCGCCTCCCCGCCATCGGGTGGCTGTTGACATCACGAAGCCGTGAGTCCCATTGTCAGAGGTTCTTCTGGATCTCCGCCCACTGGCGCTCGACGTCGTCGAGGCCACCGCACATGAAGAAGGCCTGCTCAGCGATGTGGTCGTAGTCGCCGTCGGCGATCTTCGTGAACGCCTCCACCGTGTCGGACAGCGGCACGGTCGAGCCTTCGATGCCGGTGAACTGCTTGGCCACGTAGGTGTTCTGGGACAGGAACCGCTGGATCCGGCGAGCGCGGTTGACGAGGATCTTGTCCTCTTCCGAGAGCTCGTCGATACCGAGGATCGCGATGATGTCCTGCAGCTCCTTGTTGCGCTGGAGGATCGACTTGATGCGCACCGCGGTGTTGTAGTGGTCCTGCGCGATGTACCGCGGGTCGAGGATGCGCGACGTCGAGGTCAGGGGGTCCACGGCCGGGTAGATACCCATCGAGGCGATGTCACGGGACAGCTCGGTGGTCGCGTCGAGGTGCGCGAACGTCGTCGCCGGCGCCGGGTCGGTGTAGTCGTCTGCCGGTACGTAGATCGCCTGCATCGAGGTGATCGAGTGACCACGCGTCGAGGTGATGCGCTCCTGGAGCACGCCCATCTCGTCGGCGAGGGTGGGCTGGTAGCCCACGGCGGACGGCATACGTCCGAGCAGCGTCGAGACCTCGGAGCCGGCCTGGGTGAAGCGGAAGATGTTGTCGATGAACAGCAGCACGTCCTGCTTCTGCACGTCGCGGAAGTACTCGGCCATCGTCAGCGCCGACAGGGCCACGCGCAGACGCGTGCCCGGCGGCTCGTCCATCTGGCCGAAGACGAGGGCGGTCTGGCCGAGGACGCCGGCCTCCTCCATCTCTACCATAAGGTCGTTGCCCTCACGGGTGCGCTCGCCGACGCCGGCGAACACCGACACACCACCGTGGTCGCGAGCCACCCGGGCGATCATCTCCTGGATGAGCACCGTCTTGCCCACACCGGCGCCGCCGAAGAGGCCGATCTTGCCACCCTGGACGTACGGGGTCAGCAGGTCGATGACCTTGATGCCCGTCTCGAACATCGTGGTCTTGCTCTCGAGCTGGTCGAAGTCGGGAGCCTTGCGGTGGATGCCCCACCGCTCGGTGACCTCGAGCTTCTGGCCCTCCTCGAGGTTGAGGCACTCTCCGGTCGTGTTGAACACCTTGCCGAGGGTCACGTCGCCCACGGGCACCGAGATCGGACCGCCGGTGTCCGCCACCGCCGAGCCGCGCACGAGGCCGTCGGTCGGCTGCAGCGAGATCGCGCGGACCATGTTGTCGCCGATGTGCTGGGCGACCTCGAGGTTGAGGTTCTTGGTCTCGCCGCCGAGGGTCACCTCGGTGGTGAGCAGGTTGTACTGCTCGGGCATCGCGTCTGGCGGAAACTCCACGTCGACGACGGGGCCGATGATTCGAGAGATGCGTCCGACGCCGCCCGCGGCCGGGGCCGTCGCAGTGTCGCTGACAGTTGCGGTCATGGTGGTTGGTTCCTTACCTGGGGCGGGTTACTTCTGTGCGTCGGCGAGGGCGTTCGCGCCGCCCACGATTTCGCTGATCTCTTGGGTGATGCCCGCCTGGCGGGCCTGGTTCGCGAGCCGCTCGTACTTCTTGATCAGCTCGCCCGCGTTGTCGGTGGCCGACTTCATCGCCCGCTGGCGGGCGGCGAGCTCGGAGGCGGCCGAGCTGAGCAGCGCGGTGAAGACGCGGTTGCGCACGTACTTCGGCAGGAGCAGGTCCAGGACCTCGGACACACTCGGCTCGAAGGAGTACTCGGGCGGGATCTGCCCGTCCTCGTAGGTGTTGACCGTGAGGTCGATCTCCTCCTCGCCCACGTCGTCGGCGTCGACCACCTCGAGCGGCAGCAGGCGCAGGACGTGAGGCTCCTGGCGGACCATCGAGCGGAACTGGGTGTACACGAGGTGGAGCTCGTCGTTGCCACCCTCGTCGAAGTCCTTGAGGAAGTCGGCGACGATCCGGTCGGAGATCTCCTTGGCGTTCTCGAACGTCGGCGCGTCCGAGAAGCCCTCCCACTCGGCGGCATACGGCCGCTTGCGGAACTTGTAGTAGCTGATCGCCTTGCGACCGACGAGGTACGGGACGACTTCCTTGCCCTCGGCGGTGAGGCGCGCAACGAGCTCCGCGCTCTCCCGGATCGCCGACACGGAGTAGGCACCGGCGAGGCCGCGGTCCGCTGTGATGATGACCACGCCGGCCCGCTTCGAGGTCTCCTTGGCCGTCGTCAGCGGGTGGTCCTCGTTGGTGTTCGAGGCCACGGCCGAGACGGCACGCGTCAGCGCGGTGGTGTACGGCATCGCCTCGGCCGCCTTCTGGCGGGCCTTGACGACGCGAGCCGCCGCGATCAGCTCCATGGCGTTGGTGATCTTCTGGATGGACCGGACGGACTTGATGCGCTGGCGGTAGATCCGCATCTGCGCTCCCATGTGCTCCGCCTCTCTGTGTCTCGAAAGTCTGGTCGTGCGTTCGTGGTGGTCGGCCGGTATGCCGCTGGGCCCGGGAGGCCTAGCGGCATACCGTCGTCAGCGCTGCTTGACGATCTTGGCCTGGGTGACGTGGTCCTCGTCGATCTCGTCGAACTGCTCCACGCCGGCCTCGAGGCCGTCGCGACCGGTGCCACGGAAGGTGAACTTCACGTCGTCGACGACCTTCTCGAGCGCGGCCTCGGTGTCCTCGTCGAGCTTGGCGGTCTCGCGGATCGTCTGGAGGATCTTGCCCTCACGACGAAGCGTGTCGAGCAGGTCCGACTCGAAGGGGCGGACGTCCTCGACCGCGATGTCGTCGAGACGGCCCGTCGTGCCGCACCAGATCGAGACGACCTGCTCCTCGACGGGGTACGGCGAGCTCTGCGGCTGCTTGAGCAGCTCGACGAGCCGCGCACCACGAGCCAGCTGCGCCCGTGATGCAGGGTCGAGGTCCGAGGCGAACATCGCGAACGCCTCCATCGCACGGAACTGGGCCAGGTCCAGCTTGAGACGGCCGGCGACCGACTTCATCGCCTTGATCTGAGCCGCGCCGCCGACTCGGGAGACCGAGACGCCCACGTCGATGGCCGGACGCACGTTGGCGTTGAACAGGTCGGCCTGCAGGTAGATCTGGCCGTCGGTGATCGAGATGACGTTGGTCGGGATGTAGGCCGAGACGTCACCCGCCTTCGTCTCGATGATCGGCAGACCGGTCATCGAGCCGTGGCCGAGGTCGTCCGACAGCTTCGCGCAGCGCTCGAGGAGCCGCGAGTGCAGGTAGAAGACGTCGCCGGGGTACGCCTCGCGGCCCGGCGGTCGGCGCAGCAGCAGCGAGACGGCGCGGTAGGCCTCAGCCTGCTTGGACAGGTCGTCGAACACGATGAGGACGTGCTTGCCCTGGTACATCCAGTGCTGGCCGATGGCCGAGCCGGTGTAGGGGGCGAGGTACTTGAAGCCGGCCGAGTCGGACGCGGGCGCGGCCACGATCGTGGTGTACTCCAGCGCGCCGGCCTCCTCGAGGGTGCCGCGCACGGACGCGATCGTCGAGCCCTTCTGGCCGATGCCGACGTAGATGCAGCGGACCTGCTGGTCGGGGTCGCCCGACTCCCAGTTGCGCTTCTGGTTGATGATCGTGTCGATCGCCACGGTGGTCTTGCCGGTCTGGCGGTCGCCGATGATGAGCTGGCGCTGGCCGCGGCCGATCGGCGTCATCGCGTCGATCGACTTGATGCCGGTCTGCAGCGGCTCGTGCACCGACTTGCGCTGCACGACCGTCGGCGCCTGCAGCTCCAGGGCGCGGCGCCGCTCGGACTTGATCTCGCCGAGGCCGTCGATCGGCTTGCCGAGCGGGTCGATGACCCGGCCGAGGAAGTCGTCGCCGACCGGGACCGACAGGACCTCGCCGGTGCGCTTGACCGTCTGGCCCTCCTCGATGCCGGCGAAGTCACCGAGGATGACGACACCGATCTCGTGGACGTCGAGGTTCAGCGCGAGGCCGAGCGTGCCGTCCTCGAACTGGAGCAGCTCGTTGGTCATGGCCGAGGGCAGACCCTCGACGTGGGCGATGCCGTCACCGGCGTCGCTGACGCGGCCGACCTCTTCGCGCGCAGCGGCGCCGGGCTCGTAGGACTGGACGAACGAGTCCAGGGCGTCCCGGATCTCCTCCGGACGGATCGAAAGCTCCGTCATGTCAGATCTTCTCCTCGTTTCGACCCGTGTCGGGCCGGTGGTTTCTCTGGGGCTTGGGGCGAGGTGGTGCGGGCGCCTCAGGCACCCATGGCGCGGCGGGCCGCGTCGAGCTTGCGAATGACGGTCCCGTCGATGATCTCGTCACCGATCTCGACCTTGACGCCGCCCATGACCCGAGGGTCGACGACGGTGTTGACGTGGACCTTGCCGCCGTAGATGGCGGACAGGCCGGCCGCGAGGCGGTCCCGGTCCTCGTCGGTGAGGGGGACGGCCGAGGTCACCGTGGCCGTCTGCTGGTCGCGGCGGCTCGCCGCGATGTCGAGGTACTTCTCGACCGTCCGGTCGAAGCGGCGACCCCGCGGCGCGACGACGGCCTGGCGGGCCAGGGGCAGCGTCTCGGGAGCGACCTTGCCCGCAAGCAGGGTCGAGACGAGCTCACCGCGCTTGTCGGCCGGAGCCGAGAGGTCGGTCAGCGCGCTGCGCAGCGCCGAGTCGGCGGCGACGATCCGCTCGAAGCGGAACAGCTCGTCCTCCACTCGGTCGGCCCGGTCGGACGTCTCGGCCTCGGCGACCACGGTCTCGACGGCATACGCCTCGATGGCGTCCGAGAGGTCACGCTCGCTGCTCCAGCGCTGGTTGACCACGCCTTTGACGACGACCAGGGTCTCGGCGCTGACCTTGCCGCCGAAGAGGCGCTCGGCGAGCGCGGCCTTGTCGGCCCCCTCGCGGGAGGGGTCACCGAGTGCGCGGCGCAGGTTGGCGCTGCCGTCGAGAACGCCGACGACCGCGAAGAGCTCCTCGGCCAACCGCGAACGGTCGGCACCGGCGGCGAGTGCGCCGGTGAACGCGTCGCGGCTCGCGGCCGCAGCTGCGCGTGAGGATCCCTGCATCAGCGCTCTCCGACCTTCTCGCGGACGACGTCGCCCGACTCGAGCTCGGCAAGGAAGCGCTCGACGATGCCCTTCTGGCGGGTCTCGTCGGCGAGCGACTCGCCGACGATGCGACCGGCCAGGTCGGTCGAGATGCGGCCCATGTCGGTCCGGAGCGAGACCATCGCCTGCTGGCGCTCGGCCTCGATCTGCTTGTGCGCCGTCTCGGTGATCCGGGACGCCTCGGCGACGGCGTGCTCGCGCATCTCGGCGATGATCTGCGCGCCCTGGGCCTTGGCGTCCTCGCGGATGCGCGCGGCCTCGGAGCGAGCCTCGACGAGCTGCGCCTGGTACTGCTCGAGCGCGGCCTGGGCCTGGGCCTGGGCCTCCTCGGCCTTGTTCATCCCGCCCTCGATCGCAGCCGTGCGCTCGGCATAGATCTGCTCGAGCCGCGGCACGACCCGCTGCTTCACGACGACGTAGAGGATCGCGAAGACCGCCAGGCCGAAGAAGAACTCGAGCGGGTGCGGGATGATCGGTGCCGCGGTGGCCCAGAAGCCCTCTTCGCCGCCATCAGCGGCTCTGAACACTGCTTGCATGCGGGTCTCCTAGAGAGAAACGAACGGGAGCGTCGGAAGCTGGATGCCGGGACGGGCTCAGCCGCGGAAGACGAACGCGAGGGCGATACCGAAGATCGCGAGGGCCTCGGTGATGGCCATGCCGAGGAAGGCGATCGGCTGGAGCATGCCGCGGGCCTCGGGCTGACGGGCAACGCCGTTGATGTACGCGGCGAAGATCAGACCGACACCGATACCGGGGCCGATGGCGGAGAGGCCGTAACCGAGGATGGCGATGTTGCCAGTCATGTTGTTTCCATTTCCTTCTGGTCGGTCCTGCTGGCGGTTACCAGCAGGGCTTTCGGTGAAGCGGTCGGGTGGTGCGGGTCCAGCGGGTGGGGCGACGACTGTCGGCTCAGTGCTCGTCGGCGATGGCGCCGCCGATGTAGAGAGCCGCCAGGAGGGTGAAGACGTAGGCCTGCAGGAACTCGACGAGGAGCTCGAAGAGCGTCATGACGAAGGCGAAGACCCAGGTCACGGCCCCGGTGACGACGAGGAACCCGCCGGAGGTGAGCATGTACCAGCCGCCGGTGATGAACAGGACGATGAGGATGTGGCCGGCGAACATGTTGCCGAAGAGTCGCAGCGCCAGGGTGACCGGCCGCGTGAACAGGTCGGTGATCAGCTCGAGGAAGAAGATGGCCGGGACCATCGCCTTGGGCAGGCCCGACGGGACGAGCGACTTCCAGTAGCCGATGAAGCCGTGCTTCTTCATGCCGACCACGTGGAAGACGATCCAGACGATGAGCGACAGCGCGATGGGGAAGCCGATCCGGCTGAAGGTCGGATAGCTGAACGGCGGGATGACGCCGAAGAAGTTGTTGACCAGGATGATCGTGAACAGCGAGAAGAGGAGCGGGACGAACCGCAGGAACTCCTTGCTGCCGATGAGGTCCTTGGCGATGCCGTTGCGCACCAGGCCGTAGACCGCCTCGGTGACCATCTGGGAGCGGCCAGGGACCAGCGCCTTCTTGCGCGTCGAGGAGAGCAGGTACCAGATGATGAGGCCGGCCGCCACGATCATGAGCAGGATCGGACGGGTCACCGCCCAGGGACCGTCCGTCCCGAACAGCGGCTGCCAGAAGTCCTCGGTACCGGGCGCTGTGTAGTCCGTCGGCGCGGCGGCCACGATGCTCACGGGTTACTCCTTTGTAGGTTCTGGGCAGTTCGGGTGACGTCAGACGTCATCGGCGCGGGCCAGGTGCGCGCAGAGGTGGTCCGCACACGTTCCCTCGTCCGCGGGCGGTCCGGTGCCGAGCCGGCGAGCGGCTCGGAGGCCGGGCTCAATGGGTACCGTATCGGAACCAGATCAGGTAGAGCGACAAGGCCATCCCACCCACGATCCCCACTCCGACCAGCCACGTCGTGCCGAGCCAGTGGTCGAGCAGCGCACCGAGGCCGCCGTAGATGAGCGGGCCGGTGAGCAGGTAGGCGACGGCCTTCCAGGCAGAGTTCTGCTCGGCCATGTTGAACCGGCGCAACTGCTCCTGCGGGTCGTCCTCCGGCCGCTCCGACGGGTCCGACGGCTCGGTGGGCTCGGTGGGCTCGGGCGTGGACATGCGTACCTGCCTTCTCACGACTTCTCACGCGGCTCACCCGTCTGCTCGGGGTCACTCACCCCAGCGGCGGGCGCAGCGGGCGCCTGGTTGCCGGGGTCGAGCGAAGCCGCACCGTCGGGGTCGTACGCGAAGATCCGCAGCCGCTTGTACGACCGCATCTCGAAGAAGATCCACACCACCGCGCAGACGATGATCGACACGCCCACGGCATACCCGGACACCCAGCTGACGTCGCGGAGCAGGAACATCACGACGCCGAGCACGACCACCTTGAAGGTGTAGGTGATCATCACGACGATCATCACGGTCGTCGGCGCCAGGTCGGCCGTCCGCTTCATGACCAGCAGCGTCAGGCTGAAGAAGAACATGACGAGCAGCGCGCCGACGGCGGCGGACCAGGCGGCCTTGGGGCTAGAGAACAGCCCGACGACGACGCAGACGAGCCCCGCCAGGGCCGTCGGCGGCAGGGAGCCCCGGAGAAGCTGCGCGAAGGCATCGGACTGTGATGCGGTGCGGGCCGGGATGGAGCTCAAGGAAACCTGCCTGGGTGCGTCGTGAGGCGTAGAGCCGGCGGGGCGGGGATCAGACATACGCTGCTGGATTGTGTTGTGCGGAAAGGGCTTCCGCGCCCTGTGGAGTGGCCTTCACAGACTCTCCTCAGGTGCTTGTGAATGCTATCACAAGCGTTCGGACGGCCTCCACCGCGGTAGCCAGACGGTCAGGACCACCCCGAGAGCGGCCGCCGCCGACACGACCACGAGGGGTCGCCAGCCGTCCCAGATGACGAAGGAGACCGAGCCGAGGGCGACGATCGCCGCCCACAGGTAGAGGATGAGGACCGCCCGGCGGTGACCGTGCCCGATGCGCAGCATCCGGTGGTGCAGGTGCATGGCGTCCGGGTGCCAGGGCCGCTGCCCCGCCCGGGTGCGGCGGATCACGGCCAGGACCATGTCGAGCAGGGGGAGCAGGAGCACCGCGAGCGGCACCACGATCGGCAGGAACGCGGCAGACACCTCGTTCGCGCTCACCTGCCCCGGGTCGACGTTGCCGGTCAGGGTGATCGTTGCTGCCGAGAGCAGCAGCCCGAGCGTGAGGGCGCCCGAGTCACCCATGAAGAGCCGGGCCGGGTGGAAGTTGTGCGGCAGGAAGCCCGCGCAGACCCCCACCAGGGCGGCCGAGATGAACGTCGCGGTCGAGAAGACGTTCGCCGGGACGAACGACCGCGACACGATGTAGCTGTACATGAAGAACGCGAGCGCGGCGATGCCCACGACGCCCGCCGCGAGACCGTCGAGCCCGTCGATGAAGTTGACCGCGTTGGTCCACACCATGACCACGATGACCGTGAAGAGCACGAGCACGGGCGTCGGGAGGATGGTCGTGCCGAAGATCGGCAGCGACAGCAGCTGGACGCCGGTGTACGCCATGAGTCCGGCGGCCAGCATCTGCCCGGCCAGCTTGGTCAGCCAGTCGAGCTCACGGATGTCGTCGAAGGCACCTATGAGGCACACGACCCCGCCCGCGGCCACGACGCCGAGGATCTGGCGGGTCGAGAAAAGCGAGCCGAGGTAGGGCAGCGCCCGCGCCACGAGCGCCGCAGCGACGAACCCGATGTAGATGCCCACTCCCCCGAGGCGCGGGATGGGCGTCTTGTGGACGTCGCGCTCGCGCACCGCGGTGAATGCGCCGGTCGCCACGGCGAGGCTGCGGACGAAGGGTGTGGCGATGTACGTGACCGCGGCGGCCACGATGAGGACGAGAACGTACTCGTGCACCTACCGACCTTCGTTCGGACGCTGAGGCAGGCTGCGTCAGCGGGGGTATGCCGGGAAGCGCGTCACGAGGTCGGTGACCTCGGCGCGGACCTCCTTGCTCACGGGGTGGTCGGGGTCTGCGTCACCCTTGGTCACTGCCGTGTGGATGAGCGTGGCGATCTGCTTCATCTGCTCGGTCCCCATGCCCTGGGTCGTGACCGACGGGGTGCCCACCCGGATGCCCGAGGCGATGTTGGGCTTCTGCGGGTCGAACGGGATCGCGTTCTTGTTGAGCACGATGCCGGCAGCGTCGGCACGCTCCTCGGCCTCCTTGCCGGTCACCCCGACGCCCTGCAGGTCGAGCAGCGAGAGGTGCGTGTCCGTGCCGCCCGTCGTGGGGCGGATGCCGACCTCCAGGAGGCTGGCCGCGAGCTGCTTGCTGTTGGCGATGACGTCGCGGGCGTACTGGGCGTACTCCGGCGTCCCGGCCTCCTTGAAGTTCACCGCCTTGGCCGCGATGGTGTGCATCTGCGGGCCGCCCTGCATCATCGGGAACACCGCGCGGTCGAGCGCCGTGGCGTGCTCGGCCTTGCACACGAGCGCGCCGGAGCGCGGGCCGCGCAGCACCTTGTGCGTCGTGAAGGTCACCACATCGGCATACGGCACCGGCGACGGGATCGCCTTGCCCGCGACGAGGCCGATGAAGTGGGCGGCGTCGATCCACAGGATCGCCCCGACCTCGTCGGCGATGGCGCGGAAGCGCTCGAAGTCGATGAGCCGCGGGATCGCCGAGCCGCCCGCGCAGATGACCTTGGGGCGGTGCTCCCTTGCGAGCTCCTCGACCTGGCCGTAGTCGATGTTCTCGGTCTCCTTGTCGACGCCGTAGTGCACGGCGTTGAACCACTTGCCGGAGAAGGAGACCTTGGTGCCGTGCGTCAGGTGGCCGCCCATCGGCAGGCTCATGGCCAGGATCGTGTCGCCCGGCGCCATGAACGCGCCGTAGACGGCCTGGTTGGCGCTGGCGCCCGAGTGTGGCTGGACGTTCGCGTGGTCGGCCTCGAAGAGCGCCTTGGCCCGCTCGATGGCGATGGTCTCGGCCTTGTCGACCTCCGAGCAGCCGCCGTAGTAGCGGCGCCCGGGATAGCCCTCGGCGTACTTGTTCGACAGCGTCGAGCCGAGGGCGGTCAGCACAGCGGGCGAGCTGATGTTCTCGCTCGCGATGAGCTGCAGGCCGCCACGGATGCGGTCGAGCTCGGAGACGAGGACTCCGGCGATGTCGGGGTCGAAGGTCTGCAGGGCGCCGAAGTCGGAGCCGTAGAACGTCGTGTCGTCAGCCATGGGACATCTCCGGGTTGCGGGCGGGGTACGTGCGAGCGCGAGCCAACTCTATGCCGTCGGCGCAGGGCCGTCCGAGTGAACCTCCTCGGCCCGCGGAGCCGGCGGGGCGGCCGCGTCGGCGGGCGGAGTAGGCGGGGCGGGCGCCTCGAGCTCCGGCTCGGCAACCTCCGCCGCGGCGGGCGGAGTGGACGGGGCGGGCGCCTCGAGCTCCGGCTCGGCGACCTCCCCGCCGATGGGCTCGTCGGCCACCTGGTCCGACTCCGGCGCCAGCTCCGGCTCCGACTCGAGCTCTGACTCGAGCTGTGACTCCAGCTCGGGCTCGTGCTCGATCGCTGCGACGATGTCGTCCTGGGAGATCGCGCCGAACCGCAGGGTCACGGGCGCCTCTCCGGTGCAGTCGACGATGGTCGAGGCCTCGCCCTCGACGGCGGTGCCGCCGTCGAGGTAGACCGCGACCGACTCACCGAGCATGCCGAGAGCCTCGTCCACCGTGCTTGCGGCGGGATCGCCCGTGGTGTTGGCGCTCGTGACGGCCATCGGGCCGATGTCGGCGAGCAGCTCGAGGGCGATGGCGTTGTCGGGCACCCGAAGGGCCACCGTGCCGTTGGTCTCGCCGAGGTCCCAGTGCAGCGAGGTCTGCGCCTTGAGCACGAGGGTCAGCGGGCCGGGCCAGAACTTCTCCATGAGCCGCTGGGCGTAGTCGGGCACCTGGGTGGCCAGGCCCTGGGCGGTCCGCGCAGTCGGGATCAGCACCGGTGGGGGCATGTCGCGGCCGCGGCCCTTCGCGGCCAGGACGGACGCGACCGCGTTGGCGTCGAAGGCGTCGCAGCCGATGCCGTAGACGGTGTCGGTCGGCAGCACGACGACCTCACCCCGCCTGACCGCTGCCGCTGCGGCGGGGATGCCGTCCGCACGTCCGTCGGGATCGGTGCAGTCGAAGCGCTCACTCACGCGGGGAAGCCTACTTCCGCCGGCTGCGGCCCGGCACCGAGGTCCACCGCGCGTCGCGCCGTCGTGACGCGTGGACGCCCGGACAGGTCGGGGTGGTCGGCGAGGTCGTGCCACTCCCCCGTGGCCGCGAGGCGGCGCGGGAGGCTCTCGCCCTGAGAGTCGGCGTGCTCGACGAGCACGAGGCCGCCGGGCCGCAGCAGGGCGGCCGCGGTCCGCACGACGGCCAGAGGAATGGCCAGCCCGTCCTCGCTGCCTCCGTAGAGAGCAACTTGCGGGTCGTGGTCGCGAACCTCCGGGTCGAGCGGCACGGCGCCGACCGGGATGTAAGGCGGGTTGACAGTGACGATGTCGACGGTGCCCACCCAGTCCGGAAGACACGGGCGCGTCGCGTCACCCTGCGTCAGGTCGACATCGAGGCCGAGCCGGTCACGGTTGGCGGTCGCCCAGGCGAGGGCCTCCACCGACAGCTCGACCCCGCGGATCTCGACGCCGGGCCGCTCGTCCGCGATCGCGAACGGGATCGCCCCCGACCCGCTGCACAGGTCGACGACCCTCGCAGGCCGGTCGCCCTGGCGGCCATGCTCGCCACGGTCCTCGTGCTCGTCGCCTGCGTGCGCCGTGAGGCGGTCGACCTCCTCGATCGCGAGCTCGACGAGCACCTCGGTCTCCGGGCGCGGCACGAAGACGCCCGGGCCCACGGCAAGGGTGAGCCGCCGGAAGTGCGCCCGGCCGGTCAGGTGCTGGAGCGGCACCCGGCGGGCACGCTCGTCAAGGAGTGCGGCATACCTCGTGGCGAAGGTGTCCGGGAGCGCGCCGCCGAGGACCATGAGTCGGCGCACCTCCTGCGTCGGCACCCCGAGGACGTATGCCGCGAGCTCCACCGAGTCGACGTCGGGCGAGCCGACGCCCGCGTCGGCGAGCCGGGCGGCGGCGCCGCGCACCAGGGCGCGCAGGCCGCTCACGACCCGGCGAGGGCCGCGAGCTTGGCGGCCTCGTCGGCATCGAGAGCGGACTGCACGACGGGGTCGAGGTCGCCGTCGAGCACACCGTCGAGGTTGTACGCCTTGTAGCCGGTGCGGTGGTCCGAGATGCGGTTCTCGGGGAAGTTGTACGTGCGGATCCGCTCGGAGCGGTCGACGGTGCGCACCTGGGACCGGCGGGCCGCTGATGCCTCTGCGTCGGCCTCGTCCTGGGCCTGCTGGTGCAGGCGGGCGCGCAGGACGCGCATCGCCGCCTCCTTGTTCTGAAGCTGCGACTTCTCGTTCTGGCAGGACACGACCAGTCCCGTGGGCAGGTGCGTGATCCGCACGGCCGAGTCGGTCGTGTTGACGCTCTGGCCGCCGGGGCCCGAGGAGCGGTAGACGTCGATCCGAAGGTCGTTGGGGTCGATTGTCACCTCGACCTCCTCGGCCTCGGGCATGACCAGGACACCCGCGGCCGACGTGTGGATCCGGCCCTGCGACTCGGTGACCGGGACGCGCTGCACCCGGTGGACGCCTCCCTCGTACTTCAGCCGCGCCCATGGGGCCTCGCCGAGCCCAGGAGCGCCCTTGGCCTTGATCGACACGCGGACGTCCTTGTAGCCGCCGAGGTCGCTCTCGGTCGCGTCCTCGATGGCTGTCTTCCAGCCGCGCCGCTCGGCGTAGCGCAGGTACATCCTCAGCAGGTCACCGGCGAACAGGGCGGACTCGTCACCGCCCTCGCCGGCCTTGACCTCGAGGATGACGTCACGGTCGTCCTCGGGGTCGCGAGGTACGAGCATGCGGCGCAGGTGCTCCTCGGCCTCGGCGCGCGCCGCCTCCAGCTCCGGCAGCTCGGCCGCGAACGACTCGTCCTCGGCCGCCAGCTCACGCGCGGCGTCGAGGTCGCCGGCCGCGGCCTGCCAGGCGCGGGCCGCGGCCACGGTGGGGGCCAGTGCGGCATACCGCTTGTTGAGGGTGCGCACGAGGTCCTGGTCGCCGTGCACGGCGGGGTCGGCCAGCCGGCTCTCGAGGTCGGCGTACTCCTGCAGGATCGACGTCACTGAATCGTGCACTGGGCACCTCTTCGCTGGGAACGTTGCCGCAAAACGAACGCCGGCCCCCGGCGACCGTAGTCGCGGGAGCCGGCGTGCGGGAGACCTACTTGGCGGCCTTCTTGCCGTAGCGAGCCTCGAACCGGGCCACGCGGCCACCGGTGTCGAGGATCTTCTGCTTGCCGGTGTAGAACGGGTGGCACTGCGAGCACACATCAGCCGAGATGTGGCCGGAGGTCGCGGTGCTGCGGGTGGTGAACGTGTTGCCACAGGTGCAGGTGACCGTGGTCTCCACGTATGCGGGGTGAAGGTCCTTCTTCAACGTGATCTCCTTGGTATGAGTGGCCGGGTCGGCTGCAGGCATGCATCGTGCCGTGAACCGGTCCAAAGGAAGAGTGTGCCAGAACAGGCGCACGAGACCCAAAACGCAGCCGAGGCCCCCCGCATTCCCGCGCTGCGGCCCCATCCGTGGTGCCAGCCGCACGGTCGATCGTGCGCTCGGCACCACACGGGTCACGCGGCTCGCGCCGAAGCCAGGCGGTGGGCGCGCATGACCTGCTCCATGAACCGGAAAGGTTGCAGACGGAGCCCCAAGACCGGGATGCGCAGGACCTGCTCGCCGGCGATGACAACCTCGTTCTGGCGCAGCGCGTCGTCGACGGTGTTGAGCGCCAGCGCGTGATGACCACCATCCACTTCCACGACGAGCCCCACGTCGTCCCACCCAACGTCCAGATAGACGCGACCGCCCGGAAGGACGCGCACCGCCTGTCGCGTCGGCTCGGCAAGGCCGTGCCGCCGGCACAGCCCCGCAAAGTCGAGCTCTCCGAGCGACTGGGCCCCGTCGCAGACATCGAGAACGACCTGTCGAAGGAAACCCTGACGGCTTCCCGGTCCGGAGCTGGTCCACGCATCGAGAAGGCGACGGGGTGTCGTCAGCCGCTGCTGGAGTGGAAGGCAGACAAGCAACGCTGCCTGGCGATCGGACCTGGCCCATCGCGCCGCTCTGATGGTTGCCTGCTCCGGTGTCGCCCGGGGAACCCCAACCGTGGTGATCGGTCCGAGCGCACGCCGTCGGTGCAGGGAGACTCCGTCGACGGCGTGCCGCCGGTTGTTCGTGGGGATGCTGACATCGATCGTGCTCAGCTCGTAGCCGCTCAGTCCCGCCGCGACGAGGGCAGATGCACCATCGAGCACGGCACCACCGCCGCTCTCCCAGACGGCTCGCCACAGCAGCGCCTTTCCCATCGGCGGATGGTTGCCGATGACAACGGTGTGCCTCCCGGCGCGCATCCACCGTCCCGCATCGATCTCGGTCTGGACGTCGTAGCGGCTTACCCCTGCAGCGCGCAGGTCGCGACGGTGGGCGATGCCATCGGTTGAACTGGCGAGCTCGGCAGCGACAGCGGCTCGCCTAGCACGGGCGACGCGGGTAGGGGGTCTGGATGGGCTGGTCACCTGGCCCAGGGTGCCTGAAGTGGCGCTTCGGCCGTCTGGGCGCTGTGGACAAGGTCAGCGTGTGGTGCCAGGCGCACGGCGGAGCCTGCAGTTGGCACCACACAGTGGCTCAACCGTATGCCGCCCGGCCAAGCCGGGCGGCATACGGTGCGTCAGTTCTCGTCGTCGAGGCGAATGCTGCTGGTCTGCTGGACCTGGAGCAGGAACTCGTAGTTCGTCTTCGTCTTCTTCAGCCGGTCGATGAGCAGCTCGATCGCCTGCTGCGGGTCGAGTGCCGCGAGCACCCGGCGCAGCTTCCACATGATCTTCAGCTCCTCGGCCGCGAGGAGGATCTCCTCGCGGCGCGTGCCCGAGGCGTTGATGTCGACGGCAGGGAAGATCCGTCGGTTCGCGAGGTCGCGGTTGAGCCGCAGCTCCATGTTGCCGGTGCCCTTGAACTCCTCGAAGATCACTTCGTCCATCTTCGAGCCGGTCTCGACGAGCGCGGTGGCCAGGATGGTCAGCGAGCCGCCGTTCTCGATGTTGCGGGCCGCCCCGAAGAACTTCTTCGGCGGGTAGAGGGCCGCGGAGTCCACGCCACCGGAGAGGATGCGGCCGCTCGCCGGCGCGGCGAGGTTGTAGGCGCGACCCAGCTTGGTGATCGAGTCGAGCAGGACGACGACGTCGTGACCGAGCTCGACGAGGCGCTTGGCGCGCTCGATGGCGAGCTCGGCCACGGTGGTGTGGTCCTCGGCCGGGCGGTCGAACGTCGAGGAGATGACCTCGCCCTTGACCGCGCGCTGCATGTCGGTGACCTCTTCGGGCCGCTCGTCGACCAGCACGACCATCAGGTGGCACTCGGGGTTGTTCGTCGTGATCGCATTGGCCAGCGCCTGCATGACCATCGTCTTGCCGGCCTTGGCCGGGGCGACGATGAGGCCACGCTGCCCCTTGCCGATGGGGGCGACCAGGTCGATGATCCGCGTCGTCAGCTGGCCCGGCTCGGTCTCGAGGCGCAGCCGCTGCTGCGGGTAGAGCGGCGTCAGCTTGCCGAACTCGACACGCTTGGCGGCCTCGTCCGGGGTGGTGCCGTTGACACTGTCGAGCCGGACGAGCGCGTTGTACTTCTGGCGGCCGACGTTGCCCGCCGGCTGCTCGCCCTCGCGCAGCGCCTTGACCGCGCCGGTCACGGCGTCGCCCTTGCGCAGGCTGTACTTCTTGACCATGCCGAGCGGCACGTAGACGTCGTTCGGTCCGGCGAGATAGCCCGACGTGCGGACGAACGCGTAGTTGTCGAGGACGTCGAGGATGCCCGCGACGGGGACGAGGACGTCGTCGTCGCCGACCTGCAGCTCCGTCTCGTTCCAGTCCTGGCCGCCCTGCGGACGCCCGCGCTTGCGGTCCCGGCTGCGCTGCCGGTTGCGGCTGCGCCGGCTGCCGCCACGCTCGTCGTCGTCGACCCGGGCCTGCTGGGCGCGGTTCTGAGCCTGGCCGGCCTGCTGGCCCTGCCTGTCGGTGTGCTCGCCCTGCTGACGCTCGCCCTGCTGACGGTCGCCCTGCTGACGGTCGCCCTGCTGGCGGTCGCCCTGCTGGCGGTCGTTCTGGCGGTCGCCCTGCTGGCGGTCGTTCTGACGGTCGTTCTGACGGTCACCCTGCTGACGATCACCCTGACGATCACCCTGGCGGTCACCCGGCTGGCGGTCGTTCTGACGGTCGACCTGACGGTCGCCCTGCTGACGGTCGCCCTGCTGACGGTCGCCCTGCTGACGGTCGGCCTGCTGACGCTCGGCGCGGTCGTAGCGGCGCTCGGTGCGCTCGCCCGCGGAGACGGGCTGGTGGTCGTCCTGACCACGCTCGTCCGTGCGTGTGTCCGTGCGCGCCTCGGTGCGCTCTTCGCGGACCTCGGCCGGCGCGGTGGCGGCGCTCTCAGCGGGCGCCTCGGCACCGGTCGTGGCACCCGCGGGACGGCTCGCGCGGCGCGATGCCCGGGCGGGAGCGGCGTCGGTGCTGGCGGCCGAGCCTGCGGAGGCGGCGCCGGCAGCGACAGAGCCGCCGGCCTGGCGGGCCTTGATCGCCTCGACCAGGTCGCTCTTGCGCATCTTCGTCGTCCCGGTGATGCCCATCGAGGACGCGACGCCCTTGAGCTCGTCCAGTTTCATGGCGGACAGGCCGGAGACCGGACGGATGGATGTTTCTGACACGAAGGATCCTTCCCCCTCGTTTGCGACCCGGGCAGATGGCCACGGGCCGGACCACGGCCAGATCCTCTGGCCAACTGTGATGAACCACTTCGGCGCCGAACGCGCCCAGAGGCATGCAATGTCGCCTCAGCGTGGGGGTGATGCACCGCCTGCGAAGTCGCGGCGCTCGGTGCCCGGACAGAATACCACCCAGGGGCACCTGCCTGGCCGTAACGGCGCGACTGGTCGTCTCGATGCGCCTGATCCCCTGTCAGAGGGCCCTCGACTCGCATACGGGGCCGGATGCCGGCGATCGGGCCCTCAGGCAAGGCTCACTCGAGCGCCACGCGCCGGGATCCCCGGCGTCAGCCGGGCCCAGTGCGCCATCTCGTCGGGGGGCTGGACGCTGTCCGCCACCTGGCGCGTCGTGAGGACGAGCACGCTCGGCCCGGCGCCTGAGACGACGGCCGCGTGCCCCTGCGCCCGAAGCGTGTCGACCAGCTGCATGGTCGCGGGATAGGAAGATCGCCTGGCCTCCTGATGCAGCCAGTCCCTCGTCGCGGCGTGCAGATGGCCCGGGTCCGCGGTGAGCGCGTGCACGAGCAGCGCGGCACGGCCGGCTCCGGCCGCGGCAGCCCGAAGCGGCACCGAGTCGGGCAGCACCGCTCGCGCCGTGCGCGTGGCCAGCTGCGTCTCCGGCACGAAGACGACGACCTCGACGTCGGGATGCGGGTCGATCCTCGCGCTGACGGTGCGCTCGCCCCGGTCGAGCCCGGAACCGTCCGGCATCCAGCTGACGGTCAGCCCTCCGAGCACGCTCGCCGACGCGTTGTCGGGGTGGCCCTCCAGCTCGCTGGCGATATGGGCAGCGACCGCCAGGTCGATGGGCATCTCGCTCCCCCGGCCGCGCAGCGATGTCGACCTCGAGACCGAAAGTGCTTGTGCCGCAACCACACCCGCGACGATGGCGGTGGCCGACGAGCCCAGTCCGCGGCCATGTGGCACGCCGTTGCGCGCCTCGATGCGCAGCCCCGGTGGAGCCTCGAACCCGAGGACCGACCAGGTATGCCGCATGGTCGCGAGCACCAGGTGACGCTCGTCGGTCGGGACGTCGGCAGCGCCCTCCCCGGTCACCTCGACGAGGACCCCAGGGGCCTCGGAGGTGCTCACGACGTAGTGGTCCCAGAGGCCGAGAGCCAAGCCGATCGAGTCGAAACCGGGGCCGAGGTTGGCGCTGCTCGCGGGCACCCGCACCTCGATCGCGAGGCCGGCCCCGACGCGGCCCGGCACGCCCTCAGCCCTCCAGACCGAGCGCCTGGGCAGCCGAGAACGCGTCGACCGGCACGCGGGTCGGCACGACGTCTGACCCGTCGGGCGTCCGCAGCGCCCACTGTGGGTCCTTGAGCCCGTGGCCGGTGACCGTGCACACGATGCGCGCCCCGGCGGGGACGAGCCCTGCGGCGTGGCTGGCGAGCAGGCCGGCGACCGAGGCCGCCGAGCCGGGCTCGACGAAAACGCCCTCCCGAGCGGACAGGAACCGGTGGGCCTCGAGGATCTGCTCGTCGGTCACCGCGTCGATCCGCCCGCCGGACTCGTCACGAGCCGCGATGGCCTGGTCCCAGGACGCCGGGTTGCCGATCCGGATCGCGGTGGCGATCGTCTCGGGGTTGTCGATCGGGTGGCCCTTCACCAGCGGTGCCGCCCCGGCAGCCTGGAACCCCCACATGACGGGAAGCCTGGTGGCCGGACCGGGCCGGTCGCTCACCGTCGGGTCGGCGGAGTACTCGCGGTAGCCCTTCCAGTACGCCGTGATGTTGCCGGCGTTGCCCACGGGAAGACAGTGGATCTCCGGGGCGTCCCCGAGCGCGTCGACGATCTCGAAGGCCGCCGTCTTCTGGCCCTCGATGCGGGCCGGGTTGACCGAGTTGACCAGCTCGACGGGGTACGCCTCAGCGAGCTTGCGCGCGAGGGTCAGGCAGTCGTCGAAGTTGCCCTCGACCTGCAGGAGCGTGGCGCCGTGCGCGATCGCCTGGCTGAGCTTGCCCATCGCGATCTTGCCGTCGGGCACGAGGACGCCGCAGGCCATGCCGGCCTTCGTCGCGTATGCCGCTGCCGACGCGCTCGTGTTGCCCGTGCTCGCGCAGATGACCGCCTTCGCGCCCTTCTTGGCGGCCACGCTGATCGCAGTGGTCATCCCGCGGTCCTTGAACGAGCCGGTCGGGTTCAGCCCCTCGTACTTCAGGTACACCTCGGCGCCGACCAGCCCGGACAGCCGCTCGGCCGGGATGAGCGGTGTGCCGCCCTCGCACAGGGTCACCACCGGTGCGCCTTCGAGCATCGGCAACCGGTCGGCATACTCGGGGATCACGCCCCGCCACTGGTGAGCCATCACGAACCTTCCACACGCATCACAGAGTTCACGCCGCGCACGACATCGAGGGTGCGCAGCGCCTCGACGGTCCCCGACAGGGCGGCGTCGGTGGCCGTGTGGGTGACGATGATGAGGTTGGCCCGTGACACCGCACCCCACTCGTCCGGCACGAGGTGCTGCCGCACCGTCTCGATCGAGACGTCGTGGTCGGCGAACGCCGCCGCGACCTGGGCCAGCACGCCCGATCGGTCGTCGACGTCGAGGCTGATGTGGTACCTCGTCTGGGCGTCACCCATCGACAGCACGGGCAGGTCGGCGTAGCTCGACTCACCCGGGCCCAGGCCGCCGATGACCCGGTGCCGGGCCACGGCGACGAGGTCGCCGAGCACGGCTGAGGCCGTCGGGTCCCCACCTGCACCACGGCCGTAGAACATCAGCTGGCCTGCGGCGTCGGCCTCGACGAAGACCGCGTTGAACGCCTCGCGCACTCCGGCCAGCGGATGCGACCTCGGGATCATCGCGGGGTGGACGCGGACGCTGACGCCCTTGTCGCTGCGCTCGCAGATGGCCAGGAGCTTGACCACGCAGTCCATCTCGCGCGCCGCCACCACGTCCGCAGCGGAGACCTCGGTGATGCCCTCGCGGTAGACGTCGGTGCCCGAGACCCGCGTGTGGAAGGCCAGGGAGGCGAGGATCGCCGCCTTGGCGGCGGCGTCGAAGCCCTCGACGTCGGCAGTCGGGTCGGCCTCTGCATAGCCCAGCGCCTGGGCCTGCTCCACCGCGTCCGAGAAGCCGGCGCCGGTCGTGTCCATCTTGTCGAGGACATAGTTGGTCGTGCCGTTGACGATGCCGAGCACCTTGGTCACCGAGTCGCCGGCGAGCGACTCGCGCAGCGGGCGCAGCAGCGGGATCGCACCGGCGACCGCCGCCTCGTAGTAGAGGTCCACCCCGTGCTCAGCGGCCGCGGCATACAGCGCCGGGCCGTCCTCGGCGAGCAGCGCCTTGTTGGCCGTGACGACGGAGGCGCCGTGCTCCATCGCACGCAGGATGAGCGTCCGAGCAGGCTCGATGCCGCCGATCACCTCGACGACGACGTCCGCGCGGGTCACGAGGTCGGCGGCGTCGGTCGTGAAGAGGCCCGGGTCGACGCCGAGGTCGGACCGGTCGCGACCGGCACGCCGCACGGCGATGCCGGCGATCTCGAGCGGGGCTCCGACCCGCGCTGCCATGTCGTCGGCGTGCTCGGTGAGCAGGCGCGCGACGGCGCCGCCGACCACGCCGGCCCCGAGGAGGGCGACGCGCAGCGGCCTGCCTGGGCTGGGGGCGCTAACCACGTGTGAATCCTGCCGCCTGTCCGCGTGCTGGACGGTCATTGTTTCGGGATCCGGACAGCGGGAGCGCAGGATCTGCGCCCGTGGAACCCGCCCGTCGAAGCATCAGACGTCGAGTGCAAGAAGGTCGTCGATGGTCTCGCGCCTGACGATCACCCGGGCGACGCCGTCGCGGACCGCGATGACCGGGGGGCGCGGGGTGTGGTTGTACTGGCTCGACAGCGACCTGCAGTACGCGCCGGTGCCCGGGACCGCGATGAGGTCACCCGGCGCGACGTCGGACGGGAGGAACTCGTCCTTCACCACGATGTCGCCGCTCTCGCAGTGCTTGCCGACGACTCGGGCCAGGACCGGGTCCGCCGTGGAGTAGCGGCCGGCCACCGTGCAGGAGAAGTTGGCGTCGTAGAGAGCGGTGCGGATGTTGTCGCTCATGCCGCCGTCGACCGAGACATAGACGCGCTGGCTGCCGCCGTCGAGGTCGACCGGCTTGACTGTGCCGACCTCGTAGAGCGTGAACGTGCTCGGCCCCGCGATCGCACGGCCGGGCTCGACCGAGATCCGGGGCACCGCGACGCCCTCGGCCCGGCACTCGCGCTCGACGATCTCGGCCATCCCCGCCGCGAGGTTCTTCGGCGGGAGCGGGTCGTGCTCGGTCGTGTACGCGATGCCGAACCCGCCGCCGAGGTCGAGCTCGGGCAGCTCCACGCCGAGCTCCTTGGCGACCTGGGTGTGCAGGCCGAGGATCCGCCGCGCCGACACCTCGAAACCGGAGGTGTCGAAGATCTGCGAGCCGATGTGGCTGTGCAGGCCGAGCAGCCTGAGCGAGTCGGGACGAGCAAGGATGCGTCGAGCGGCCTCGAGTGCCTGCCCGCCGGACAGGGACAGCCCGAACTTCTGGTCCTCGTGGGCGGTGGCGATGAACTCGTGGGTGTGTGCCTCGACGCCCACCGTCACGCGGATGAGGACGGGCGCCACGACGCCCAGCTCGGTCGCCACCGCAGCGACCCGCTCGATCTCGTCGAAGGAGTCGATGACGATACGGCTCACGCCGTAGTCCAGGGCCGCGCGGATCTCGCCGACACTCTTGTTGTTCCCGTGCATGCCGATGCGCTCGCCCGGCACCCCGGCGCGCATCGCCACCGCGAGCTCGCCGCCGGTGCACACGTCGAGATGCAGCCCCTCGTCGGCGACCCACCGTGCCACCTCGGTGCACAGGAACGCCTTCCCGGCATAGAACACGTCGGCGCCACCGGACAGCGTGTCGAACACCTCGGCATACGTCTGCTTGAAATCCCTTGCGCGAGAACGGAAGTCGTCTTCGTCGATGACGTATGCCGGCGTGCCGAACTCGCGCGCAAGCTCAGTGACGCTCACCCCGCCGACGGTCAGTACACCGTCACTCCCCCGGCCCACCGACGCCGCCCACAGCGACGGGACGAGGGCGTTGACGTCAACAGGGGTCTGGAGCCACGCAGGACCGCGATAGCCCTCCGCGTGGAGCGCTCCGGCTTCGTGTGCGCGCATTGCTACATCCTTTCCGGGGCCGCCGCGCCGACGCGGGCGAGTCCATTGCGCAAGACGATGCGGGTGGCATCCGCGAGCGCCATCCGGGCACCGTGCACCGCCTCGACGGGGGAACCGAGGACCATCGGGCGCACCGGGTGCTGCCACTCGTCGGCGAGCGCTCCCACATCCACCAGGGCACGCTGGGTCTGTACAGCATCGCCGGCGTGGGTCCGGAACCGCTGCGGAAGGTCCGCCACGCCGACGAGCAGGTGCCGCTCGGAGACGTGGTTGAGCACCTCGAGGCGCGCCGCGGGACGGCGCTCCACACCGCAGGCTTCAGCGTTGCGGACCAGCCGGCACAGGCGGGCGTGGGAGAGCTGCACCCGGTGGACCGGGTCTGATGACGGACGCCAGCCGGGCCGCTCGAGCACGACCCGGTAATGGTCGCCGTCGGCCAGTGCGTAGACATCCTCGGCCTCACGGACGGTGCCGATGATCTGGGACCGCGCGCCGTCCGTGAGCGTGATCGCGATGAGTCCGGACGGTGCGACCTCGATGGCGGCGATCGGCTTCTGCCCGGTGAGACCTTGCGCCAGCACGCGGGCCAGATCTCGCGGGACGAGGTCCAGCGGCTGGGCCCAGCGCTGAGCCACCGGGGTCACCCAGTCGGCCACGACCCCGGCGACGCGCGGGTCGGTCGGGCGGAACAGCGGGCCCGGAGGCGGCCCGGCCAGTGCCTCGTCGGGCAGGGTGCCGAACCGGACGGCCCGGGCGGCGACGTCCTCGAGGAGGGCGCGCAGCTGCTCCGGCGTCATGGCGCCGAGTCTAGGGGTGGCCTCCTCGACGGCTCCCGGGAGTCGGTCCGCACCGGCTGGACGTCCTCTGTGAGGTTCTCGGCCCATCCTCGGCAGGGGCCATTCAACGTTCTGGCCCCTGGACTGCTAATCTCACCGGGCGCACGAAAGTGCGCACGCCCCCGTAGCTCAGGGGATAGAGCACCGCCCTCCGGAGGCGGGAGCGCAGGTTCGAATCCTGCCGGGGGCACCGACTAACGATGGCCGATCTGATGGCGCGGAGCGCCTTTCAGATCGGCCATCGTCGTCACGCCCCCGAGGGATTCGGGGAGAGCACGTCCGAGGAACGAGGACGTGGTCGGAGTCCTGCCGGGGGCACGCGATGAATGGCCCGGTCACGACCGCTGCGAAGCAAGGTCGAGGACCGGGCCATTTCGCGTGTCAGCGGCGGATTCGGGAGGAGCGAGGTACGAGCGACGGCTCCTGCCGGGGGCACTTCATCGACTGAGGCCGTGCTGACACCGCGAAGCGTGTCAGCACGGCCTCAGTCGATTCGTGCCCCCGAGGGATTCGGGGAGAGCACGTCCGAGGAACGAGGACGTGGTCGGAGTCCTGCCGGGGGCCCTTTCGCGTGTCAGCGGCGGATTCGAGGTATTCGGGTGGAGGTGATTGTTCGCGGCATAAGGCGACGTATCACCTCGACCCGATTACCTCGAACCGCGCAGGAGGTGGCCGGGGGCCGGGGGGTGGGGTAGCGCGAGGGCCGCGCGGCTCAGGGCGTTTCGGGGGCGACCTCGCGCCCGTCGGCCGCCTCGACCGGCCGGTTCTGCTCGATCCACGTGTCGATCTGCTCCCACCAGGTGAACAGCCAGTCGATCCGCTCCTCGCGTCCGGCCGGGATCTCCGCCCGGGGCACTCGCCACCATCGCATCACGATCTGCTTGTCCATCGGCAGCTCACGCCAGACGTCGCTGACGGTGTCGAGGTGGTCCAGGCCGGTGTGAGCCACGAGCATGACGTCGGCATCCGGTGCGGCGTCGAGCGCGGCGAGCACGCCACCGGGCCGGGGAGCGATGACGCTGGTCATCCGCTCAGCTCGGGCGGCCATGGAGGCGAGCCCGAGCTTGCGCAACGACGCGATAGCCCTCTCGCGTCGGGCCTGGGTGAAGTTGCCGCCCTCCGGGAAGATGACGAACGCGTCGTTGTCGTCGAGGCCGGTTGCCAGCTCGGCGATCTCCGACTCGACCTCGGCGCGCGCGTCCTTCGAGCCTGGGTTCGGCGTGATGAAGCGTGCGGGAAGCCGGTGCAGGACAAGCCCGATGCCAGGGTCGAGGGCCATGGTGTTCTTGAGCACGACGCGCGGCTCACGGCCGTACCACTGCAGCAGGGCATACATCACGGTGAAGGAGTCGCCCGGCCCGGCGTGCCGCGACAGGACCAGCACCGGCCCGGGGGCGCCTTGGTTGGGCGCCTGCCCCTCGAGCACGACCTTGAGGTGGAGCACGCGAGAGGCCTCGTGGAACATCACCGCGAGGTAGGCGCGCACGAGCGCGTAGTGCGCCCGCGCGAACCACGGCCGCCGGATCGCCCACCCGAACCCGGAGAAGACCCAGAGGTCGAGCATGACGAGGATCATGATCGCCTCGAGGAAGATGTGCAGCAGCGCGATCCACATGACACGCAGGGGCCGCAGACGTCCGGGCACGAGAGGCGACAGTGCCGCAGCAAGGACGACGATCAGCGGCAGCCCGATGATCGCGAGCGCGGCCAGCGCCAGCATCGCCACGGCCAGGGCCATGCGACGCAGGAAGGCGATCACGCCGGCCCCTCGAGCCGGGCGAGGTATGCCGCCGAGGCCACGTGCGCCTGTTCGATCCGCCGGCGTACGGCACTGAAACTGCGGTACGCGAACAGCGAATCCTCTTGTGCCTCAGCTGATCCTGTTGGCATCACATGCATCTCGACCTCCGGGGGGACGGCGGCGAGCTCGCGCAGGTAGCGGTGCCGCCTCGAGATCTCGAACGAGACTCGCGCGACGTCCCAGGGTCGCGTCGGCACCGAGAGAGGCTTGTCCACCCGGCCCACCTGCAGCACGAAGATCCGGCCGGCGCCGAGCTCCACGGCGCGCCCGAGCGGGATGGAGTTGACGATGCCGCCATCGAGGAAGTGCTCGTCGCCGACCTTGGCGGGCGGCAGCAGCCCTGGCACGGCGGCTGATGCGACGACGGCGTCGACGACGCTGCCCGTGGTGAACCAGTGCTCGGTCGCCCGCTCGATCGACGCCGCGCAGCACTGGAAAGGCACGGCGAGGTCGTCGAAGGTGCGGTCACCGAGCTCCTCGCGGATCCGGTCGCGCAGTGGCACGGCCGAGTGCAGGTGGGTGCCGGTCCGGAAGGCGCGGGCCGCCTGCCTCATCGGGCTGTCGCCGTAGATCTCCCGACCCTCGGACGCGCTGTGCCACAGCTCGACCAGCCGCTCGACGACACCGGGGCCCGGGTCCGCGGCGACGAGCGCGCCGTTGAGCGCCCCGACCGAGGTGCCGACCACCAGGTCCGGACGGATGCCGCGCTCGAACAGGGCGCGCAGCATTCCCACCTCGACAGCGCCGAGCAGGCCACCGCCGCCGAGCACGAAGGCGGTCCGTCGCTCCTCCACGTCCTGACGCTACCGCGCTGCGACTGCTGCCGTATGCCGCCGTGCCGCCGGGTGCCCGTATGCCGCCGTGCCGCCGGGTGCTTCGTACGCCGCCGTGCCGCCGGGTGCCCCCGTATGCCGTCGGACCGCGGAGCCGCGTGCCACGATGGGCCGGTGCTCATCTCGAAGCCGGTCGCCGATGCCATCCGGGCCGGTACGGTCACGCAGGCCTTCCGCCGATGGGACGTGCCCCGGGTGAAGGTGGGCGCCACCCAGCTCACCCCGGCGGGCCTGGTGCGCTTCGACGCCGTGAGCCAGGTCCGCGACCCGTCGAAGCTGACCGAGCGAGATGCACGCAAGGCCGGCCTGAAGGATCTCGCGACCCTGCAGAAGTTCCTCGCGCCCACGACGCGCAAGCCATCGGCCCGTGGCGGCAAGGGTGGGGACAGGGTCTACCGCGTCCGGCTCAGCTGGGCCGGCGAGGACCCACGAGTCGCCCTGCGCAACAACCTTCCCGACGATGACGAGCTGGCCGACATCGGGGCCCGGCTCGCGCGCCTCGACGCCGCGAAGCCCTCGGGCCCGTGGACCCGGCAGATCCTGGAGTGGATCCGCGACAACCCGCACGTCGTGTCGAAGGAGCTGGCGGCCCTCCTCGACCGCGACCTGCTCCCGATGAAGGTGGACATCCGCAAGCTGAAGGCGCACGGCCTCACCATCAGCCACGAGGTCGGCTACGAGCTCTCACCGCGCGGTGCGGCATACCTCGACTGGCTGGACCGCCAGCCCACCACCTGACCCCCCCCAACCGCTATGCCGTTGCGCCCCAAGGGCGCTCAGCGCTGGGTAGTGTCCGTCACCTCACCGACGAGCTCTTCGAGCACGTCCTCGAGAAAGACCACACCCGAGACCTCGGCGTCACCGTCGATGACCCGTGCGAGGTGGGCGCCGGTCAGCTGCATGGTGGCGAGGACATCCTCGATCTCGTCGTCCTCGCGGACCGTCGCGAGACGGCGGACCCGCTTGGGCGGGATGGGCTGCTCGTGGCGGTGGTCGTCGGCATAGAGGATGTCCTTGAGGTGGATGTAGCCGGCGATCTCCCCAGCTGCGTCGCGGACGGGATAGCGCGAGAAGCCTTGTTTCGCAACGAGCCTCTCGATGTCGGCCGGGGTTGCTCCCAGCTGGACGGTGGTCAGGGAGTCGACCCCGACGGCCACCTCGCGTGCCCTCTTGTCGGAGAACTCGAGGGTCTTGGCGACGAGCCCGTGCCGCTCCTCCTCGATGAGCCCTTCGCGGCGGGACTCGCCGACGATGTGCGCAACCTCCTCGGCGGTGAAGGCCGAGGCGATCTCGTCCTTCGGCTCGACCCGGAACAGGCGAACGATCGCCTTGGCGATCGTCTCCATCGCGTGGACGATCGGTCGCAGGGTCGTGGCGATGACATAGAGCGGCGGGACGAGGACGAGCGCCGCGCGGTCCGGGCCGGCGATGGCGAGGTTCTTCGGGATCATCTCGCCGACGACGACGTGCAGGTAGCTGACGATGAGCAGGGCGACGGCCAGCGCGGCGCCGCGCGCCCACGCCTCCGACAGGCCCCACCCAGCGAAGACGGGCTCGAAGAGATGCTCGAGGGACGCCTCGGCGAGCGCACCCAGTCCGACCGAGCACAGCGTGATGCCGAGCTGCGCGGTCGCGAGCATCGACCCGAGCCGCTCCAGCGCGAGCAGGCACGAGGCCGCCCGCTTGCTCCCGGCGTCGGCGAGCGGCTCGAGCGTGGACCGGCGAACGGCCATCGCGGCGAACTCGGCACCGACGAAGAAGGCGTTGCCGAACAGGAGCAGGACCGAGACCAGGTACACCCACGCGCCGCTCATGCCCGGGGCTCCTGTGGCTCGTCGGGCTCGCTGGAGGGCCGTCGCGGCGCCGTCTCCGGATCGGGCACGAAGCGCAGCCGGTCGACCCGGCGGCCCTCCATCCCGAGGACCCGGATCCGCCAGCCCGGCACGCGCACGACGTCGCCGACCACGGGCACCCGCCCGAGGCGAGCCATCACGTAGCCACCCATCGTCTCGTACTCCGGCCCGTCGGGGACGTCGGCGTCGAGCGCGTCGCGCACCTCGTCCGGCCGCCACAGCCCGGGGACGGTCCAGGAGCCGTCGAGCAGCTCGCGACCGCTCTGACGTGTGCGGTCGTGCTCGTCGGCGACCTCGCCGACGATCTCCTCGACGACGTCCTCCAGGGTCACGATGCCGGAGGTGCCGCCGTACTCGTCGACGACGACGGCCATCTGGAACCCGCCCTCGCGCAGCTGTCGCAGCAGCGGGTCGAGGCGGATCGTCTCCGGGACCACGAGCCGGTCAGACATCAGGGCCGAGACCGGGACGTCCTTGCGGCGCTCGTGCGGCACCGCCATCGCCCGCTTCACGTGAACGACCCCGTCGATGTCGTCCCAGTCCTCACCGAGGACCGGGAAGCGCGAGTGGCCGGTGCGGCGCGAAAGGCGCAGCACGTCGTCGGCCGTCTCGTCACGGTGGATGCCCGTGCAGCGCACCCGCGGCGTCATGACATCGTCGGCGGTGCGCTCGCCGAAACCGAGTGAGCGCGTGAGCATCCGGGCCGTGCTGACGTCGAGCGTGCCCGCCTCGGCAGAACGCCGGACCAGGCTCGAGAGCTCCTGCGGCGTCCGAGCCCCGGACAGCTCCTCCTGCGGCTCGATGCCGATCGATCGCAGGAACCAGTTGGCCGAGCCGTTGAGCATGACGATGAGCGGCTTGACAACCACGGCGAAGACCCGGACCGGCAGCGCGACGACCTTGGCCGCGGCGAGCGGCACAGAGATCCCGAGGAACTGCGGCACGAGCTCGCCGAAGACCATCGAGAACACCGTCGCGATCACGAGCGCCAGCGTGCTCGACAGGGCATCGACCGCGGACTCCCCCAGCCCGAGGGAGGCGAGCGGCCCGGACAGCAGGGCACCGATCGACGGCTGGGCCAGGTAGCCGACGACGAGCGTCGTGATCGTGATGCCGACCTGGGCCGCGGACAGCTGCGTCGAGAGCTGCTTGAGCGACTGGAGCACCACTCGCGCCCGTGAGTCGCCCTCGTCGATGGCCCGCTGGACGGTCGGGCGGTCGAGTGCGACGAGCGAGAACTCGGCCGCGACGAAGACCGCCGTGCCGACCGTGAGGATGACGGCACCGAGGACGAGCAGCCACTCGGTCATCGGAGCCGGCACCGCCGGCGGTCGCAAAGGTCGCAGTGGGTGGTCATGGTGGGCCCAACTATAGGGAGCGGGACGCGCGCCCGCCGGGGTGGACGAGTCCTGTTCGCCGACGGTATGCCGTGTGGTTGAGTTGGCCCCGACAGGGCGCAGTCGGGCAGCCGGCCGAGGGAGGGACCACATGGTGAGCGAGCGACCGGAGTTCACCGGACGGATCGAGGTGCGGGGGCTGACCAAGCGGTTCGGCTCGCTCGTCGCCGTCGACCACCTCGACTTCGACGTGGAGCCGGGCCGGATCACCGGCTTCCTCGGCCCGAACGGTGCCGGCAAGACGACGACCCTGCGAATGCTGCTCGGGCTGATCCACCCGACCGCGGGCACGGGCACGATCGACGGCCACCGTTACGCCGAGATCCACAACCCGCTGACCGTCGTCGGCTCGGCCCTCGAGGCGACCAACTTCCACCCCGGCCGCACCGGGCGCAACCACCTGCGCGTGCTGGCCTCCGTGGCCGGGATCCCCGACCAGCGGGTCGACGAGCTGCTCGAGCTGGTCGGCATCCCGGCGGCCGCCCGCAAGCGCGCAGGCGGCTACTCGATGGGCATGCGCCAGCGGCTCGGGCTCGCAGCCGCGCTGCTCGGCGACCCGAAGGTCCTCATCCTCGACGAGCCCGCCAACGGCCTTGACCCGGAGGGCATCCGCTGGCTGCGCGGCTTCCTGCGGCACCTGGCCGGCGAGGGCCGCACCCTGCTCATCTCGAGCCACATGCTCTCCGAGGTCGAGCAGACCGTCGACGACGTCGTCATCATCGCCAACGGCAAGCGCGTCGCCCAGGGCACCGTCGAGGAGCTCCGCGGCGACCCCACGGCATACGTCCGCACGTCCGACCCGGACCGCCTCTCCGAGGCGCTCCGCGGGCGTGGCCTCCAGGTCACCTCGAAGGACGGCGGCCTACGCGTCACGACGGAGGACCTCGCCGTCGTCGGCGACGTCGCCCACGCCAACGACGTCGCAATCCACGAGCTGCGCACGGAGCAGACGCATCTCGAGGAGCTCTTCTTCAACCTGACCGAGAGCGAGGAGCACCGCAACCGCAACCGCGGCGACCTCGCCGGCCAGCCGCCGACCGGGGCACCTGTGGAGCTCCCGCCACCGAGCGGGCCGCCCCTCGACCCGGCCCTGCTGGCCGACCCGACGACCTCCGGCGACGCCGGGCGTGAGGACGGTGCCCGATGAGCGCGGCGATCCGCTCGGAGTTCCGCAAGTTCTTCACGACGCGACTCTGGTGGGGGATGGCCATCGCCATCGTCGTCGTCGGCGCCGCCTTCGCCGTGCTCTTCGCGTTCATCTTCACCAGCGACAACGTCCAGGGCGCCGCTGCGGGCGTGGCGCCGCGCACCGACGTGGCGCTCGCCAAGTCGGTCTTCACGAGCGGCATCCAGGTCGGCTACCTGCTGACACTGGCCATCGGGGTCATGACGATCGGCTCCGAGTACCGCCACAAGACCATCAGTGCGACGTTCCTCGGCACGCCACGCCGGGGCCGCGTCATGGGCGCCAAGGTCGTCTCGCTGCTCGCCATCGGCGCCTTCTACGGCGTCCTGTCGCTCGCGGGCGCCGTCGCCGCCGGCACGATCGTGCTCCAGTCCAAGGGCCACCACCCGTTCGCCGACCCGTCGATCTGGCGGACGCTGGCGCTGGCGCTGCTCGCTCTGGGCCTCTGGGGCCTGATCGGCCTGGGCGCCGGCATCCTCATCCCGAACCAGGTCGCGGCGCTGCTCATCGCGGTCGGTGTCGCCTGGATCGTCGAGCCGATCCTCAGCATCGTGCTCACCCTCACGGACTGGGGCCAGCACATCTCGCCGTACCTGCCGAGCCGCGCCACCGGGGCAATGCTCGACACGGCGGCCGGCGGCTTCAACGGCGAGGCGCTCCAGCAGCTGTCCTGGTGGACGGGTGCGCTCGTCCTCGCCGGCTACGCGGCCTTCATGGCCGGTCTCGGCACGGTCCGCACCATCCGCGCCGACATCTCCTGACCCGCCAGGTCGGGTCGCGCGGGACGCGTCGGGGCCCGACCGACACCCGGCCCTCAGTCGAGTGGGCGCCCCGTCCCACCAGCCCCACTCGAGTGAGCGGCCCCGTCCCACCAGCCCCAGTCGAGTGGGCGCCCCGTCCCACCAGCCCCACTCGAGTGAGCGCCCCGTCCCACCAGCCCCAGTCGAGTGGGCGCCCCGTCCCACGCGTCGCACGGTCTCGTGTGACGGGAGTGAGGGGGTGCTCACTCGACGGGGTTGGACGGGCCGTCCGCCTCCGGCATACGTGCGAACGGCCCCATATGCCGGGTGCCGACGAGCGTGACGAACGCCTCGTCGCGTCGCCGGTTCGACATCCGGCGGCGTGTCGGGTAAGGGTCCGTTCGGGGCTAGGCTTGGGCGCGTATAGGCATCGACGCACCCAAGCCAACGAAAGAGGCGCATTCGCCGTGTCCGATCAGTCCACGTCCGGTGACCCGATGGCAGCATTCGGGCCGAACGAATGGCTCGTCGACGAGCTCTACCAGCGGTTCCTGACCGACAAGCAGTCGGTCGACAAGGCCTGGTGGGGGTTCTTCGAGGACTACGGGAAGGGTGACGCGGACGCGAACGGTGCCACGATGGCCCCGGCCCGCACGCAGACGGCTACTGCGACCCAGACGCCTGGCTCCAACACCGCTCCCGCCCCGGCGACCACCCCGGCTCCCGGCGGCACCAACGGCGCCCCCGCCCCCACGACCCCTCCGGCCCCTGCCGCCGCGGCTCCTGCTGCCCCCGCCCCTGCTGCCGCGGCCGCTCCTGCGGCACCTGCCCCGGCGGCCCCAGCGCCTGCCCCCGCCGCCCCGGCGCCTGCCCCCGCCGCCCCGGCGCCTGCCCCGGCTGTCCCGGCACCTGCCCCGGCTGCCCCGGCACCTGCCCCGGCTGCTGCCGAGGCGCCCAAGCCGCGCGACATCCCGGCCGTCAAGGAGACCGGACCGGTCAACGACGACATCGTGACGCCGCTGCGGGGCGCGCCCTCGCGCGTCGTGGCCAACATGGAGACGTCGCTGACGGTCCCGACCGCCACCAGCGTCCGCGCGGTCCCCGCCAAGCTGCTCATCGACAACCGCGTCGTCATCAACAACCACCTGGCCCGCTCGCGCGGCGGCAAGGTCAGCTTCACCCACATCATCGGCTACGCCATGGTCAAGGCCCTGGCGATCATGCCGGAGATGAACAACGGCTTCACCGAGCAGGACGGCAAGCCCGCGCTGATCCGTCCGGCGCACGTCAACTTCGGCCTGGCCATCGACCTGCAGAAGGACGACGGCACCCGCACCCTCGTGGTGCCCTCGATCAAGTCGGCCGAGGAGATGGACTTCGTCCACTTCTGGACCGCCTACGAGGACATGGTCAAGAAGGCCCGCACCAACAAGCTCACCGTCGAGGACTTCCAGGGCACGACGATCTCGCTGACCAACCCCGGCGGCATCGGCACCGTCCACTCGGTGCCGCGGCTCATGAGGGGCCAGGGCGCGATCATCGGCGTCGGGGCGCTCGACTACCCCGCCGAGTGGCAGGGCGCGAGCAACGAGACCCTCAACCGCAACGCCGTGAGCAAGATCCTCACGCTCACCTCGACCTACGACCACCGGATCATCCAGGGCGCCCAGAGCGGCGACTTCCTCCGGATCATCCACGAGCTGCTGCTCGGCAAGAACAACTTCTTCGACGAGATCTTCGAGTCGCTGCGCATTCCCTACGAGCCGGTCCGCTGGATCCAGGACATCGACAGCTCGCACGACGACGACATCAACAAGGTCGCACGCGTCCAGGAGCTCATCCACGCCTACCGGGTGCGCGGCCACCTCATGGCCGACACCGACCCGCTGGAGTACAAGCAGCGCCGGCACCACGACCTCGACGTCACCACGCACGGCTTGACCCTGTGGGACCTCGACCGGACCTTCGCCACGGGCGGGTTCGGCGGCCTGCCGTTCCTCAAGCTCCGCAAGATCCTCGGCATCCTGCGCGACTCGTACTGCCGCACCGTCGGTATCGAGTACATGCACATCCAGGACCCCGAGCAGCGCAAGTGGATCCAGGACAAGGTCGAGAAGCCCTACGAGAAGGCCAACCGCGAGGAGCAGCTGCGCATCATGCGCCGGCTCAACGCGGCCGAGGCCTTCGAGACCTTCCTGCAGACCAAGTTCGTCGGCCAGAAGCGCTTCTCCCTCGAGGGTGGCGAGTCGGTCATCGCGCTGCTCGACCGGATCCTGTGCCGGGCCGCGGGCGAGGGCCTCGACGAGGTCTGCATCGGTATGCCGCACCGCGGGCGCCTCAACGTGCTGGCCAACATCGCCGGCAAGTCCTACGGCCAGATCTTCCGTGAGTTCGAAGGCACCCAGGACCCCAAGTCGGTCCAGGGCTCGGGCGACGTGAAGTACCACCTCGGCACCGAGGGTGAGTTCGTCTCGGAGGACGGCAGCAAGACCAAGGTCTACCTCGCGGCCAACCCGTCGCACCTCGAGGCGGTCAACCCGGTCCTCGAGGGCATCGTCCGCGCCAAGCAGGACCGCCTCAACCTCGCCGGCGAGTCCTTCACCGTGCTCCCGGTCCTCATGCACGGTGACGCCGCGTTCGCCGGGCAGGGTGTGGTCGCCGAGACCCTGAACCTGTCGCAGCTGCGTGGCTACCGCACCGGCGGCACGATCCATGTCGTCATCAACAACCAGGTCGGCTTCACCACGTCGCCGAGCTCCTCGCGCTCTTCGGTCTACTCTACGGACGTCGCCCGGATGATCCAGGCGCCGATCTTCCACGTGAACGGCGACGACCCGGAGGCCTGCGTCCGCGTGGCCGAGCTCGCCTACGAGTTCCGCCAGGAGTTCAACAAGGACGTCGTCGTCGACATGGTGTGCTACCGGCGCCGTGGTCACAACGAGGGTGACGACCCCTCGATGACGCAGCCGCTCATGTACAACCTCATCGAGGCCAAGCGCTCGGTCCGCAAGCTCTACACCGAGTCGCTCATCGGCCGCGGTGACATCTCGGTCGAGGACGCCGAGGCGGCGCTGCGGGACTACCAGCAGCAGCTCGAGCGGGTGTTCGTCGAGACGCGCGAGGCCAAGAAGGCCGCGGCCCCCGCTGCGACCATCTCCGACCACGAGTCCGACGCTCCCGACAATGCCGGCCTCGAGCGACCGACCGCACAGGTCCAGGACGACAAGGCTCCCGCGACACGCTCGGCCACGCAGACGGGCGTGCCGGCGAGCGAGCTGGTGCACATCGGCGACACCTTCGCCAGCCCGCCGGAGGGCTTCACGATCCACCCGAAGCTCAAGCAGCTCATGGACCGTCGCGCCCAGATGGTCCGCGAGGGCGGGATCGACTGGCCGATGGCCGAGCTCCTCGCGTTCGGCACCCTCCTCAAGGAGGGCACCCCCGTCCGGCTCGCCGGTCAGGACAGCCGCCGCGGCACGTTCGTCCAGCGCCACGCGGTGCTCATCGACAAGAACAACGCCGAGGAATGGACCCCGCTGCTGTACCTCGGTGAGGGCCAGGCGCGGTTCTGGGTCTACGACTCGCTCCTGTCCGAGTACGCCGCGATGGGCTTCGAGTACGGCTACTCGGTCGAGCGGCCGGACGCCCTCGTGCTCTGGGAGGCCCAGTTCGGTGACTTCGCCAACGGCGCCCAGACGATCGTCGACGAGTTCATCAGCAGCTCCGAGCAGAAGTGGGGCCAGCGCAGCTCGGTCGTGCTCCTGCTCCCCCACGGCTTCGAGGGCCAGGGCCCCGACCACAGCTCGGCGCGTATCGAGCGCTACCTGCAGCTGTGCGCCGAGAACAACATGACCGTTGCCTACCCCTCGACCGCGGCGAGCTACTTCCACCTGCTGCGCCGGCAGGCCATCCAGCGGCCGCGCACGCCGCTGATCGTCTTCACCCCGAAGTCGATGCTGCGCAGCAAGGCGGCCGCCAGCGACGTCGAGGCGTTCACGCAGGGCGGCTTCCGTCCGGTCCTGCCCGACCACGAGGGCGTGACGACCACTGTCGACCGCGTCATCCTCGCCTCGGGCAAGGTCGTGCACGAGCTCGACGCCGAGCGCGAGAAGCGCGGCGACACCTCGACGGCGATCATCCGGGTGGAGCAGCTCTACCCGATCCCGGAGCAGGAGATCCGCGACGCCGTGTCGAAGTACCCCGGTGCCGAGCTCGTCTGGGTCCAGGACGAGCCGCGCAACCAGGGTGCGTGGCCGCTCATGGCCCAGTGGCTGCACGAGGACCTGTGCGAGATGGGCGAGACGCGGCCGTGGCGCGTCCTGGCCCGCAAGGCGTCGGCGTCGCCGGCGACCGGGTCCTCCAAGAAGCACGCGGCAGAGCAGGCCGAGCTCATGGAGCGCGCCTTCACCCGCTGACCGCCCCACCCGCACGAGGGCCCTGTCACGCTGCGTGGCGGGGCCCTCGCGCTGCCTGACGGCCCGCCTCCGCAGCCCGGCCGGGCGCACGCGGTAACCTCCCCACGTGTACTTCACCGACCGGGGAATCGAGGAGCTCGCAGCCCGTCGCGGCGAGGAAGAGGTCACCCTCGAGTGGCTTGCCGAGCAGCTGCGCACCTTCGTCGACCTCAACCCGGAGCTCGAGGTGCCGGTCGAGCGCTTCGCTACGTGGCTCGCCCGGCTGGACGACGACGAGGACTGAGCACGTGAACAACGGCACCGACAGCGCTGACCGCCCCCGACCGCCCTACGGCGTCGGTCCGGCATACCCCTCGTCCCACACGCAGTTCACCGACGACGCGACGCGGTATGCCGCAGCGCCTCCCCCCGAGGTGAGCTCGGACTCCGTCGAGGAGCCCTACTTCGCCCCCTCGACGGAGTTCACCGTCGCGGAGGGGGTGCGCGACGTGGGCATGGTGTTCATCGGTGCGTCCATGACCGCCGGTTACGGAGACCCCAAGGGCCTGGGCTGGGTCGGTCGCGTCGTGGCCCGCACCCAGCACCCGGACCTCGACCTGACGGCATACAACCTCGGGGTGCGGGGCAACACCTCCGGTGACATCGTCACCCGCTGGGGAGCAGAGTGCTACCCGCGCTGGAAGGGCCGCTCGGAGCGCCGCCTCGTCGTCTCAGTCGGGATGAACGACGTCGTGTCCGGGATGACGATGGCTCGCTCGCGGCTCAACCTGGCGAACGTCCTCGACGAGGCGACCAACGCCGGCATCGGGGTGTTCGTCGTCGGCCTCACGCCGACCCTCGACGACGACCTCAACCGGCGGGTCGCCGCGCTGGCCGAGGCCCAAGCCGACGTGTGCGCCCGGCGCGGCATCACCTACGTCGACTGCTTCAGGCCGCTGGCCACGCACGACCAGTGGATGGCGGACCTTGCGGCAAGCCCGGACCGCGCCCACCCGGGGCAGGCCGGCTACGGCCTGATCGCGTGGCTCACGCTGCACAACGGCTGGAACGACTGGCTGGCGATCAGCTGAGGTCCCGCTCCCCTGCGTCGGGTCAGCCGACCGGTCGGTCCACGCGGCGTCCGGGGGCCGCCACGGCCGCCACGATCGTCGCCACGGCAACCACCGCTATCGGCAGCGCCAGGTCCGTGCGGTCGGCGTCGTGCAGGGACCACGCGACCGGGACCAGGAGCGCGTTGAGCAAGATCGTCGGCGTCCGGGGCCAGGTCGCACCGCGCCACCACCCGACCGCCAGCGCGGCGAAACCGGCGGCGAAGCACACGATGAGGACCCCCAGCGTCGAGGCGGTGGCCACACTCTCGCTCGCACCCGAGACGATCTCGATGACGAAGAAGACCGCGAAGCCGAGCAGCACGAGCGACTCGACGAGCGTGAGCGCTGCCGCGGTGCGCTGGGCGCCCCGCAACGGCGGGCGGGAGGGCGTGGGATCCGTCACGTCTGAAGCGTAGCGAGGGGCCACCTGCGCACCTGCGTGGCGGGTACGAACGTCCGTGGGGCGGGTATGGGCGAGATGCGCGCCGGTTGACTTCCGCTGGGGTCTGGAACTGGGAGCCGACTGCCGATAAGATCACTCCTTGGTGTGACCTTCGACGAGACCGTTGAATACCCACGTGGATCCTGGTCACACTGGTTCATGGCCACGACGCGTACGGAACATTTTCGTGCGCGTTTCCGTTGGTTCAGGGGGCAATCCCCTCATGAACGACACCAACCATGACCTGGCTCCGACAATGACGATGGCGCCGAGACAGCACCACTGCCAGCACAGGCCTGTGGTGCCGAACACTACTTGACTGAAGGAGCACGACCCACATGGATTGGCGCGACCGCGCTGCCTGCCTGGAAGCCGACCCGGAGCTGTTCTTCCCCATCGGGAACACCGGACCGGCCATCCTGCAGATCGAGGAAGCCAAGGCAGTGTGCCGGACCTGCCCCGTCATCGACACGTGCCTCAAGTGGGCTCTCGAGACCGGCCAGGATGCCGGCGTCTGGGGTGGCCTGTCTGAGGACGAGCGCCGCGCGCTCAAGCGGCGCAACGCGCGAGCGCGCCGAGCCGGCTGAGCCTGCCCCACGACCCGAACGCGGCCCGGTGACCCACGGTCACCGGGCTCTTGGCATTCCGGGCTCAGCCGAGGGGGCGCAGACTCGCGGTGAAGCGTGCACGCGTCCCGCGCGGCACCACGGGCTCCCAGCTGATCCGGCCCTGAAGGTCGGCAACGAGCGACTGCACGATCTGGGTGCCCAGGCCCGACCCCGGCCGGCGCGCGGGGTCGATCCCCTTGCCGTCGTCCTCGATCGACACGACGACCATGGGCTGGCCCCGCTCGTCGGCCAGCCGCTCCACCGAGATCCTCACCTGGCCGCCGGTGTCGCCGAGGCCGTGCTCGATGGCGTTCTGCACGAGCTCGCTCATGATCATGGCCAGGGCCGTCGCGTCCTCCGCGCGCAGCCTCCCGAAGGAGCCCTGCGTCACGGTCTGCACGGGGGCGCCGTTCGCGGCGACCTCCACCACCGCGCCGAGCCCGCGCTGGGCGATCGCGTCGAAGTCGACCGTCTCGTCGAAACCCTGGCTCAGCTGGTCGTGGACCATGGCGATGGTGCCCACACGCCGTTCCGCCTCCTCCAGGGCGACCCTCGCCTCCCCGTCCGGGACCCGACGGGCCTGGAGCCGCAGCAGGGCCGCAACCGACTGGAGGTTGTTCTTGACCCTGTGGTGGATCTCGCGGATCGTCGCGTCCTTGGTCATCAGCTCGCGCTCGCGCCGGCGCAGCTCGCCGACGTCGCGCATGAGCACGATCGCACCGAAACGCTGACCGGCCTCGGTCAGCGGGATCGCCCGCATGGACACGGTCGTCCCGCCTGCGACGACCTCGGTGCGCCACGGCTGGCGCCCGGTCACCACAAGGGGTAGACCCTCGTCGACGGGGTACGACTCGCGGACGTTGTCGGTGACGATCTGCGCCAGGCTCGCGCCGACGACCTCGCCGAGATGGCCGAGGCGGTGCAGCGCCGAGACGGCGTTCGGGCTGGCGTACGTGACGATCCCGTCGACATCGAGGCGGACCACACCGTCGCCCACCCGCGGGGCGCCGCGGCGCAGCCCGGTGGGAGCCGTGCTGTGCGGGAACTCTCCCCCGGTGACCATGCGGCACAGCGCGTCTGCCGTCGCGAGGTAGGTGAGCTCGAGGCGGCTCGGCGTCCGTGTGGTCCAGAGGTTCGTATGCCGCGTCATCACCGCCACGACGTGACCTTCACGCACGACCGGGATGTACTCCTCGCGGACGGACTGGTCCGGCCCGTGCTCGTGCGGCACGACGACCTGGCGGACCCGAAGGATTCGCTGCTCGGCAGCGGCCTCGTCGAGCAGGTCCCGCGTCCGTCCCGGTTCGGCGACCCGCCCGACCTGGTCCTCGACGAAGACCAGCTGTCCGGTCGTCGGACGCACGTGCGCAACCGCCTCCCAGCGGTCGCTGATCGACCGGACCCAGAGGACGAGGTCCGCGAAGGACAGGTCGGCCACGAGCTGCCAGTCACCGACGAGCAGATGCAGCCACTCGACGTCGTGGACCGGCAGGCCGGTCCGGCCGCGCAGGAGCTCGCTCAGGGTTGCCACGGGACGAGCCTATTGCGCGCGGATGGCCACCTCAGGACGGGTCCGAGACGTATCACGCCGCCCAACACCCCGATGCTCGGCATGGATCAGACTGACCACTCGACGTGGAACTCGCCACGTCGAGCGGTCAGCTTGATGCGGCTCAGCCGCGTGCGCTCGCGGCGGCCTTGCGGGCCGACTGCTTGGTCGTCTTGACGGCCTTCGCCGCCGACTTCGCGGTGGACTTCGCCGTGCTCTTCGCAGTCGGCTTGGCGGTCGACTTGGCCGTGGACTTGGCGGTCGACTGTGCTGTGGGCTTCGCGCTGGAGGCGGTCGCCTTGGTGGCGGTCTTGGTGGCCGCCTTCGCAGTGGACTTCGCCGGCGCGTTCCGCTTCGAGGCGCCGGTGGCGGACTTGGACGCACGCTGGGCTGTCGCTCCCCCACGCGGGCCCGAGGAGATCGATGCGGCGGCGGCCCGGCTCGCCGAGCGGCCGGCCTCCCTCGCGTCGTTCACCGCCGCGGCCGCCGCGGGTGCGGCGGCCCGGGAGCGCTTGCTGGCGGCAGCCCCGGCCGCGGCGACCCTGCGCGGCGCCGTCTTCGAGGTCGCCGTCGAGGCCGCCTTCGCAGGAGTCCGCCCCGCGCTGCCGTCTGGGCTCGCCGCTACTGCCGACCCGGCCGCCTCGGCCACGGCGGCGGGCAGCTCCACGGCGGTGGGCGGTGCCGACGAGGCGGGCCTCGTCACGGTGCGCAAGGTGCGCAGGGCGACAGACAGCGCGGCTATGCCGGCGTGGCTCATCCGCTCGATGCCGCCCAGGGCGGCGCGGGCCCGGCTCAGCGCGTCCGCGTTGAGCTCGGCCCACTCGGCGAGCCGCTCCGGCGCGTCGTGGCGGGCGTGGCTGACCTCGAGCACGGACCTGGTCAGACTCTCGAGCACGGCATAGAGGTCGTCCCGAAGGGCACCGCGCGCGAGGGCATCCCACCGGTCCTCGCGAGGCAGCGCCGTGACTCGCGTGAGCATCGCGTCGATCGAGAACGTCTCGGACGTCAGGTAGTACACGCCGACGACGTCGTCGAGCCGCTCGCCGGTGTCCTCGGCGATCTCGACGCAGTCGAGCAGCGAGTAGCAGTCGAGCAGCGTCGCGGCAGTGAGGGCGAGGTCCTCGGGAACTCCCTTGCCCTGCAAGTCCTTTGCGCGACGCATGAGGCGCGCACGCTCACTGCCCTGGAGCAGCTCGGGGATCCGGCCGGCATACCGCTCGATGCCAGGACGGAACCGCGCGACCTCGGCCGCGATGTCGAGCGTCGCGGGCCGCGACGTGAGGAACCAGCGGACGGCACGGTCGAGCAGGCGCCGGAACTCGAGGTAGACCGCGGTCTGGGCACCGGTGCTGACGACGTTGTCCGTGGCCTCGACGCGGCGCACGAAACTCGCCAGGTCGAAGATCTCACGGCACACCACGTAGGCGCGGGCCACCTGCTCCGGCGTCGCGCCCGTCTCCTCGACCGCACGGAACGCGAAGGTGATGCCACCTCGGTTGACCATCGAGTTCGCGACAGCGTTGGTGATGATCTCGCGGCGCAGCGGGTGGCCCGCGATCTGGTCGGCGTACTTGCCGCGCAGCGCCTTCGGGAAGTACTCCGAGAGCGTCGTCGCGAACCACGGGTCGTCCGGCAGCGACGTCGCGATCAGCTGTCCCTTGAGGTACAGCTTCGCGTAGGCCACCAGCACCGAGAACTCCGGCGACGACAGCCCCAGGCCGTCCTTCTGGCGGCGGGAGATCTCGGCATCGCTCGGCAGGAACTCCAGCGCCCGGTCGAGGTCGCCGTGCTCCTCGAGGAACTGGATCAGCCGCTCGTGCACCGTGAGCATCTGGTGCTGCTGGGCCCGCGCGTTGCCGAGCAGGACGTTCTGCTCGTAGTTGTCGCGCAGCACCTGGTCTGCGACGTCGTCGGTCATCGACGCGAGCAGGGTGTTGCGCCGCTTCATCGTCAGCTCGCCCGAGCGGGTCAGCTCGGTCAGGGTGATCTTGATGTTGACCTCGTGGTCGGAGGTGTCGACGCCCGCGCTGTTGTCGATCGCGTCGGTGTTGATGCGGACGCCGGCCAGGGCCGCCTCGATGCGGCCGAGCTGGCTCGCCCCGAGGTTGCCGCCCTCGCCGACGACCTTGCTGCGCAGGTCGCTTCCGTTGACGCGGATCGCGTCGTTGGCCCGGTCGCCGATCTCGGAGTTCGTCTCGGAGGCGGCCTTGATGTAAGTGCCGATGCCGCCGTTCCAGAACAGGTCGACGGGTGCGAGCAGGATCGCCTTCATCAGCTCGGCCGGGGTCAGGCTCTTGGTGTTGGAGCGCAGGCCGAGCGCGGTGACCATCTCGGGGGTCACCGGCACCGACTTGGCCGAGCGGGGGAAGACCCCGCCGCCCTTGCTGACCAGCGCGGTGTCGTAGTCGGCCCACGACGAGCCCGGCAGGTCGAACAGCCGGCGGCGCTCGGCATACGAGCTGGCCGCATCGGGGGTGGGGTCCACGAAGATGTGCCGGTGGTCGAAGGCCGCCACGAGCCGGATGTGCTCCGACAGGAGCATGCCGTTGCCGAAGACGTCCCCGCTCATGTCGCCGACGCCGACGACGGTGAAGTCCTCGGTCTGCGTGTCGACGCCGAGCTCCCGGAAGTGCCGCTTGACCGACTCCCACGCGCCGCGGGCGGTGATGCCCATCGCCTTGTGGTCATAGCCCGCCGATCCACCGGAGGCGAAGGCGTCGTCGAGCCAGAAGCCGTAGTCCGACGAGATGCCGTTGGCGATGTCGGAGAACTTCGCGGTGCCCTTGTCCGCCGCGACGACGAGGTAGGTGTCGTGCTCGTCGTGACGCACGACGCGGTGCGGCGGGACCGCCGTTCCCGACATCCGGTTGTCCGTCAGGTCGAGCAGGCCCGAGATGAAGATCTTGTAGGACGCGATGCCCTCGTCCATCCAGGCGGCACGGTCGACTGCCGGGTCGGGCAGCTGCTTGGCGTAGAAGCCACCCTTGCTGCCGGTCGGCACGATGACGGCGTTCTTGACCATCTGTGCCTTGACCAGCCCGAGGATCTCGGTGCGGAAGTCCTCCCGGCGGTCGGACCAGCGCAGACCGCCGCGAGCGACCTTGCCGAACCGCAGGTGCACGCCCTCGACGCGAGGGCTGTAGACCCAGATCTCGAACATCGGCCGCGGCGCCGGCAGGTCGGGGACCTTCTTCGGGTTGAGCTTGAGCGAGACGTAGGACTTGTCCAGGCCACGCTCGTCGGGCTGGTAGAAGTTCGTGCGGAGGCTCGCCTGGATGACGCCGAGCAGCGCGCGCACGATGCGGTCGTGGTCGAGGCTGGCGACGTCGTCGAGGGCCTCGCGGATCCGGGTGACGATCGCCTTCTCGCGCGAGGCGCGCTTGTCGGAGCCCGCATCGGTGTCGGGGAAGGCGTCGGGGTCAAAGCGCGTCTCGAACAGCTCGACGAGGCTGCGCGCGAGGCCGGTGTGGGCCACGAGGGCCGACTCGACGTAGTCCTGCGAGAACGTCGACCCGGTCTGGCGGAGGTACTTCGCGACCGTGCGCAGGATGACGACCTGTCGCCAGGTCAGGCCGGCCCCGAGGACGAGGGCGTTGAAGCCGTCGGACTCCGCCCGACCGTCCCAGACCGCCCTGAAGGCGTCCTCGAAACGCTGGCGGATGTCCGCTTCGGCGGCGCCGCGGCCCCAGGCGTCGGCGTCCGCGCGCAGTCCGAAGTCGAAGATGTGCAGGACCCGACCGTCGGCGCCGGGCACCTCGTACGGGCGCTCGTCCGTCACCTCGACGCCGAGGTGGGTGAACAGCGGCAGCACCTGGGTCAGCGACAGGTCCGCGCGCCGGTAGAGCTTGAACCGCCGCTCCTGCGCGCTCTCGCAGGTCGGGTCGTCATAGAGGTGCAACGCCGTCGTGCGGTCACCGTCACCGATGGCGTCGATGCGATCGAGGTCGTCGACCGCGGTCTCGACGTCGAAGTCCTCCTTGTACGCCTCCGGAAGGGCCTTGGCGTATGCCGCCATGGTGCGGGCGGCGCCCTCCGCGCCGCGCGCCTGCTCCAGCGCCTCGGACAGGTCCTCGTCCCAGGTCCGCGTCGCGTCGATGACCCGCTGCTCGAGGGCCTCCTCGTCGACCTCCGGGATGTCCACTCCGGCCGGCATCCGGACCACGAAGTGCAGGCGGGCGAGGATGGACTCGCTGACGCGGGTGGTGTTGTCGATGTTCGCGCCGCCGAACGCGTCGAGCAGGATCGACTCGATGCGCAGCCGCACCGTGGTGTTGTACCGGTCTCGCGGAAGGTAGACGAGGCACGACACGAAGCGGCCGAACTCGTCGCGGCGCAGGAACAGCTTGGTCTTGCGGCGCTCCTGCAGGTGCAGCACGCTCGTGGCGATGTCGGCCAGCTGCGCCGGGCTGGTCTGGAACAGCTCGTCGCGGGGGTAGGTCTCGAGGATCTGCAGGATGTCCTTGCCCGAGTGGCTGTCCGAGCTGAGACCGGTGCGTCGTAGCACCTCCTCGGCGCGGACGTCGAGCAGCGGGATGTCGTGGATCGTGTCGTTGTAGGCCGCCGAGGCGTAGAGGCCGAGGAAGCGCTGCTCGCCGATGCACTCGCCGCGGGCGTTGAACTTCTTGACCGAGATGTAGTCGAGGTAGACGTCGCGGTGGACGGTCGCGCGCGAGTTGGCCTTGGTGATGATGAGGATCGTCGAGTCGCGAGCGGCCCGGCTCGCGGCCGGGGTGAGGATGACGCCCTTGGCGGCCTGCGGCCGGTCGTAGCGCAGCAGGCCCAGGCCTGTGCCGGGAACCTGCCGCGAGAGGTCGTGACCCTTCTCACTCGTCAGGGAGTACTCGCGGTAGCCGAGGAAGGTGAAGTTGTTGTGGGCGAGCCACTCGAGGAAACGAGCCGCCTCGCGGGCCTGCCGCGGGTCGGTGCCGGGGGGCGTGGCCGCCTTGAGCTCGCTGGCGATCGTCAAGGCGTGGGCGCGCATCTTCGGCCAGTCCTCGACCGAGTCGCGCACGTTGTCGAGGACGTGGGCCAGGCGGGCCTCGACGTCGGCGAGCGCCTCGGACGGCAGCCGGTCGATCTCGAGGTGCATCCAGGACTCGTTGACCAGGCCGAGCGACCCGTTGTCGACGGTGGTGGAGCCGTCGGTCACGACCGTCTTGAGCTCGCCGGTGATGCTGCGCGACACGGTCATCTGCGGATGGACGATGAGGTGCACCCCGCGGTCGAAGCCGCCGAGGGCCGCGACGACGGAGTCGACGAGGAAGGGCATGTCGTCGACGACGATCTGCACGACGGTGTGGCCCGTCGACCAGCCTTCGTCGTCGGCGGTCGGGTTGAAGGCACGGACGTTGTGGGTGCCGATGGGTCGCTGCTGCGCGAACTCCTTGTGCTGCAAGGCGATTGTCGCCAGCTCACGGGCGGGTCGGGCGAGGAGGTCCTCGGTGGCCACGAGCCGGTAGTAGGCGAGCAGGAACTGCTCCAGCTCCTCCGTGGCCCGGTCGGGGGCGCCTCCACCTCTGCGGTGGGCGGGTGCGACGGCCGCTGCAGCAGCCTTCAGGACGTCGATTCGAGACTGTTCGAGTGACGTTGACATGCGGTTGTAAGTTTCCTCACCGTGTGGCCCGTGCCGGCACGTCGGTGTGCCGCGCATCTCACCATGTGAGCCTATCGCCGTTCCGGGGGTGCCCCGAACCACCTGAGGGGCACCGGTGGAGAACTCTCAGGAGCCGTGCGGAACTTCCCTAGAGTTGACTCATGACCGGTGGGAGGCGGGCGGCAGCGCCGTGGTGGACGGGATGACCCCTGCCCGTCCTGCGCCCGGCGCGTCCGGCTCCGCAGGCCGCGGTGACCTCGCCACCCAGCGTTCGCTCGCGGCCACGCGGTCGGCCGCGAGGGACCAGGCCGACGAGCTGCTCGTCCACGTGCCCGTGCTCGGTGACCGTGCAGTCCAGCGCCTGCTCGACAGCTGGGTCGAGCAGGCTGCCGACACGCTGCGGGCGATCTCTGAGGCTGCCGAGGAGCGGCTGCTCGACGCCGGCTCGGTAGAGACGGGCCACGGGGCCGCTGCGCCGGGGACCCCACCCCGAGGAGCGCGGAGATGACCTCGCCGGCAGGGGACCCGGCCTCCACCTCGGCCCTCGGGGGCGCCCTGCGCACCCAGGCCGGCCATCTCGTCGAGCTGGTGCATGACCTCGCGCGACCGGCCGCCGCCGCCGAGCGTGCCGGCCTCGCCGACCAAACCGCTCATGAGCGCGACCTGCTCACCCGCGCCGCGACCGAGCTCGACCGGGTCGGCGGGCTGCTCCAGTCCTGGACGACGACCGAGGTCGAGACCGCAGCCCGGGTGCGTGCTCTCGAGCCCGAGCTCGACCGGTGGGACCTGCTCGTCGACGGCCACCTGGTCCTCGACCGGCCGGGGCCGAGCCGCGTGGACCCCAGCCGGAGGCTGGCCGAGCGGGAGCGTCTCCAGGAGCTGCTCAACCGGGCGACGGCCGCCCGCTCGCGCGAGCTCGCCCGGCTGGCGCGGGAGCTGGAGCGGTCCACCGAGACCCTGGCGACGGTGTCCGGCCGCGCGCGCTCGGGACGCTGACCGCGCCGAGACCCACCGGCATACGCGTCCCGACGGCAGACCCGGCCCGACGGCATACCCGGCCCGACGGCATACCGGGCCCGACGGCATACCTGCCCGGGCGACATACGCGTGCCATAGCGTGTCCGCCATGAGGATCTCCGAGACGATCACGTATGCCGCCGCGCCCGACGCGGTGTACGCCATGGTCACCGACCCCGACTTCCAGGTGCGCAAGTGCGTCGACGCCGGAGCCCAGGAGCATGAGTCGGCAGTGAGCACGGCCGGCGCCGGCGCTCGCGTCGTGACCAGGCGCGACCTGCCCGCCGACGGGCTGCCGGACTTTGCCAGGTCGATCATCGGCTCAACCCTCAGGGTCACGGAGACGTACGAGTGGGGCGCCGTGCAGGACGGCGGCACCCGGTCGGGCACCCTCGTCGTGGAGGTGCAGGGCGCTCCCGTGGCACTGCGCTCGGCCGTCCGACTCGCGGCGCGAGGCGCCGGCACCACGATCAGCATCGACGGCGACCTCAAGGCCTCGATCCCGCTGCTCGGCGGCAAGGTCGAGCGAGCCGCGGCACCGGCGGTGGTGCACGCGATCCGTCAGGAGCAGGAGACCGGCGAGCGCTGGCTCGCCGAGCGTGCCTGACGCCCCTGCGACCTCTTGACGCCCCTGCGACCGCCTGACGACCTCCTCGCCGCGAGTGCCTCTGGCTGCGCGCCTGGAAAGACCGCTCGACCGGGGCTGTCCCCGGTCGAGTGGTCATTCCAGGCCTGTCGGCGACCGCCTCAGCCCATGTGGGGGTAGGCGTGGCTGGTCGGCGGCACGAACGTCTCCTTGATCGAGCGGACGCTGGTCCACCGGAGCAGGTTCTGAGCGGCGCCGGCCTTGTCGTTGGTGCCGCTCGCACGGCCGCCGCCGAACGGCTGCTGGCCCACGACGGCGCCGGTCGGCTTGTCGTTGATGTAGAAGTTGCCGGCCGCGAAGCGCAGGCGGCTGGTCGCGTCGGCGATGGCTCGGCGGTCCTGGGCGATGATCGAGCCGGTCAGGCCGTAGGGCGCGAACCGCTCCATCTGGTCGACCACCTGGTCGTAGTCGCCGTCGGGGAAGACGTGCACGGACAGGATCGGCCCGAAGTACTCGGTGCGGAACGACTCGTCAGCGGCGTCCTTGATCTCCAGGACCGTCGGCCGGACGAACCAGCCCACCGAGTCGTCGTAGGAACCGCCCGCGATGACATCGATGCCCGCCTCGGCGTGGGCCCGGTCGATGGCGTCCCGGTGCTTGGCGAAGGCCCGCTCGTCGATGACCGCACCCATGAAGTTGTGCAGGTCGGTCACATCGCCCTGCGGCAGGGAGTTGGTGATGTCCACGAGATCGGACTTGATCCGGTCCCACACGGAGGCCGGGACATAGGCGCGCGAGGCGGCCGAGCACTTCTGGCCCTGGAACTCGAAGGCGCCGCGGATCATCGCCGTGCGCAGCACGTCCGCATCGGCGCTCGGGTGCGCGACGATGAAGTCCTTGCCCCCGGTCTCGCCGACGAGGCGCGGGTAGGTGCGGTACCGCTCGAGGTTCGCACCGACCTCGGCCCACAGGTGCTTGAACGTGGGGGTCGAGCCGGTGAAGTGGATGCCGGCCAGGTCCTCGTCGTGCAGGGCGACCTTGCTGACGTCGAGCCCGTCGCCGGTGACCATGTTGATCACGCCCGGCGGCATACCTGCCTCTTCGAGCAGCTGCATCGTCAGAGACGCGGCGAACTGCTGGGTCGGGCTCGGCTTCCACACGACGGTGTTGCCCATGAGCGCGGGAGCGGTCGGCAGGTTGCCGGCGATGGCCGTGAAGTTGAAGGGCGTGATCGCGTAGACGAAGCCCTCGAGCGAGCGGTAGTCCGACCGGTTCCAGATGCCCCGAGCGTTGAGGGGTGGCTGCTGCTCCAGGATCTGCCGGGCGAAATGGACGTTGATCCGCCAGAAGTCGATCAGCTCGCAGGCGCTGTCGATCTCGGCCTGGTATGCCGTCTTGCTCTGTCCCAGCATCGTCGCGGCGTTCAGGCGCGCCCGCCACGGGCCCGCGAGCAGCTCGGCGGCCTTGAGCAGGATCGCGGCACGGTCGTCGAACGACAGCTCCCGCCACATCGGAGCTGCGGCCTTGGCGGCGCTGACGGCTGCCTCCGCGTCGGCGACGGTCGCGTTGCGCATCGTGCCCAGGACCTTGGCGTGCGCGTGCGGCTGACGCACCTGGATCTGCGCTCCGGCGCCGGTGACCCGCTCCCCGTTGATGGAGTGGGGCAGGTCGACCTGGGTGGTGCCCAGCTCGGTCAGCGCGACCTCGAGCGCGGCGCGCTCGGGCGATCCCGGCGCGTAGTCGAGCACCGGCTCGTTCGCCGGCGCGGGCACATGGGTCACTGCGTCCATCAAAGGTCTCCTGCTGTTGCACGGTGGTGCGCCCAAAGGGCGATGGGGTGGCCGCCTTGTGAGCGGCCACCCCATCGTTCCACGTCTCGGGCAGTGCCCGTCAGCGCAGGATCGTGATGCCCCACGGGTAGCGGTAGGACTGGCCGCGGTTCGCGGCGAGAGCGGCCTTGATGTGGAAGACCAGTGCCGCGACGATCGCCACGATCCAGACGATGACCGCGACCGGGATCAGCAGGACCGTGAAGAACATCAGCCAGCCGACGATGATCGCGGCCCAGATCGCGAGGTTGAAGTTGAAGGCGCCGGCCGCGGCCTGACGCACGAACTGGCTCTTGTCCTTGTAGAACACCCAGATGAGCAGGGGGCCTACGAAGCTGAGCCAGCCGGCGGAGATGACGGCGGCGATGATGGCGGCTAGGTGCCCGAGGACCGCCCACGTGCGCTCTTCACCCGTGGTTGCCTGGAGCCCCTGACCGTACGGGTTGGGGATCGGTTGTGTCATGGCTCCATCGTCACCCACGCAGGCCCTCCCGCGCTGCTGGGGTGTGCCCTGACTCGACCCTGACTCGTCCCTGACCGGGTCAGGCGCTGCACTCCACCGCGTCATGCACCTCGAGCGAGCACATGGCACTGGCGGAGTCCTCGATCCCGAGGGCCGCGAGCAGCGTCCGGGCCAGCTCGTGGTGGCCCTGAGCGCTGGGGTGGAACGAGTCGTCGAGCCATCCGTCCGGCGCGACCTTGCCGGGCTGGACCGCGGCAGCCCAGTGCGCGACGTGGTCGACGACCAGCACTCCGAGGTCCGTACCGACCTGGCGCACGGCGTCGGCATAGAGCGTGATGAGCTCGGGCCGGCGGTCGCCCTCGGCGAGCACCGGAGGCGGGGTCTGCAGGACCACCGTCGCTCCCACGTCGCGGGACCGCTGGACGATCTGGTCGAGGCGGAAGCGGAAGCCGCGGACGCCGTGCTCGCCAGCCAGGATGTCATTCGTGCCGAACATCACGACCACCACGTCAGGGGCGAACCGCCCTGCGCGCCAGTGGAACTCGGGCAGGAGGTCCTCGGTGGTGGTGCCAGCGACGCCGGAGTTGACGACCGCGTCGCCGCGCCGGCCGAGCTCGCCCCGGACGCGCTCGGCGAAGTGCTCGACGTAGCTGCGCCAGCCGTGCGTATGGGTCACGCCCTGGGTGATGCTGTCGCCGAGGAACACCCAGGTGACGGGGGGACCCGTGAGGACCTCCTTGAGCCGGTCACTGTCGCGGCGGGCGTACTCGTCAGGGGTGAAGTCCATCCGCGCAAGGTAACAAGCGATCCGCGGGTCGCGACTCCCCCGGCCCACCACGTGGGACGGTCACGCCACGGCGGCGCGCTGGGACGAGCGGGTGGCAGCGTCGGCCTGGTCGGCCGTGCGGGGGAACGGTGTCGGACGGTCCTCACCGTGCAGCGTCGGCTCGACCGGCAGGCGGTCGGCGAACCGGCTCACGGCACCAGCCACGGCGGCGTCCGCGAGCACCCGGCGGTGACCGAGGCCCGCCGTGGACATCAGCTCGGCGCCCGGCCAGCCACGGACCAGCTCGACCGACGCGGCGTGGTCGGCCTCCCGGTCGAGCAGGTCGTGGATCACGAGCAGGTCCGGCCGGTCGATCTGCTGCGCCACCACTGCGACATCGAGGCCATCGACGGGATACCCGGTGCGTCGCTCGGCGCGCCGGACGAGCCGGCGCTCGGTCCGGTCGCCGAAGCCGAGCTCCTCGCGGAACCTGTGCAGCAGGGCCGGGATGCCTGGTGCCGGTGCGATGAGCACGAGGCGCTCCGTGGCCAGCCATCCGTCACGCAGGGCGAGCACTGCCGACAGCGCGCCCATCGAGTGCGCGATGACGACCCGCGCGGGCCCGAAGCGTGCCGCGACGGCGTCGAGGGAGCGCCCGAGCTCGACCGCGTCACTCGAGCTCGGCCCGTGCTCACCGGGATCGGAGTGCCCATGGCTGAGGCCGTCGAACGCCACGACGGTCAAGCCGCGGTCGAGCAGGGGCGCCACGAGCGGCGTCAGCTGTTCGCCGGTGCCGCCCCACCCGTGGACGAGATAGGCCACCGGCCCGGAGCCCCAGACCCACCCGCGGACGGTGCGGCCGCGCAGCTCCACCTCGAAGGGCGCGCCGAGGAGCTCGCGGATGGCCGGCCGGTCGATGCCGGCGACCCGGTGTGCGCTGCCCGGGAGCCGGAACCAGCTCCGCTCGGCGATCCGGGCGCCGAGGGCCGGTGCGAGGACCTCGAGCGTGCGGAAGGTCCATCGTGAAACAGTCCGAACGTTCGTGCTTTTCTGAACCGAAGTGGATGCCATGGTCTTCTCCGTGGATGCGGGTGTGAGTCGGTGAGGTTGAGGCTCGAGCCTGGTGTTGAACCTCGTTTGGAGAGTCGCCGCCGCCTGCGTCGGCGACCGGTCAGGCGGAGCGGGCCGCCGGTCGGCAGCTGTCGACGAGCCGCTCGAACGCGAGCCGGGCGCGCGCGTCGGCCTGGTCGTCGCGCATGAGCCGGCGCGCGTGGTGGTGGGCGAGCAGGACGCCCTCGAGCTCATAGGCGAACTGGGCGACATCGACGTCAGGGCGGAAGTGCCCTTCGCTGACGGCGGTGCCCACGATGAGTCCGATCGACTCCATCTTGTCCCGCTCGGCGCGCACGAGCTCGTCGCGAACCGCACCTTCCTGGTCGTCGAACTCGCTTGCCGCGTCGACGAAGATGCAGCCCCCGCCGTATGCCGCCGACTGCCAGAGCAGCCACCGCTCGAAGAACGCGCGGATCCGGGGCTCGCCGCGAGGGGCGGCCACGGTCGGACGCATGACGACGTCGGTGAACCGGTCGCGCGCATGCTGGAGCACCTCGACCTGGAGCGCCTCCTTCGAGGTGAAGTGCGCGTAGAGCCCGCTCTTGCTCAGCTTGGTCGCCGCGGCCAGGGTACCGATGGTGAGGCCGCCGAGGCCGACGAGCGACGCCAGCTCGGTGGCTTCGTCGAGGACGGCTGTCTTGGTGGTCTCACCCTTGCCCATGGATCCATAAAAGCACGATCGTTCGGTAAGTTCAAGAGGTTCAGGCTGGCGAGTTCGGGGACCCCTGTGACGGAGCGCTCACTCGACGGGGCGTCAGGATGGGGTCGGCGCGGCCCACCCGCGCACCGTGTCGCCCCACACGCTGACGCTGTCGGGCACGATCGTGTCGGTCTCCTCGTCCAGACGGCGGACGAGCTCCTCGAGCGTGACCCACTCGCCCCAGGACACCTCCTCAGGCTGCCACCGGATCGGGCCGTCGAAGACCACGACGAACCGGTAGGCGACGTACCGCGTCGCGTCGTCCGCGTAGAACGTCACTCCGAACGGCTCGAGCGGGACGCCAGTGACACCGAGCTCCTCCTCGGCTTCCCGGACGGCGCCGAGGACCGGGTCCTCCCCCGCCTGCACGACCCCGCCTGCGGCGAAGTCGAGCAGGCCCGGGTACACGTCCTTGGTCGTCGTGCGCCGATGCAGGTAGATCCGGCCGCGTCGATCCCGTACGACCACCGACGAGGCCGCGTGGCGAAGGTTCTGCTGCCGCATGATCGACCGGGGTGCCGACCCGATCACCTCGCCGTCCTCGCCGTACAGCGCCACCTGCTCCTCGGTCATCACGCGCCCGTGCCGACCAGCGACCGCACGTCGTCGAGCTCGGTGACGTCGTACCAGAGCAGCTCGTCGGCCTCGTCGTCCGGGCCTGCGCCCTCTTCGTCGATGTGGAAGGACGCGACGCGCGAGAGAGGCAACGGCGAGGTCAGCACCACCCGCGAGACCGGCTGGCCGCCACTCGGGGCGACCCAGGACCTGTCGGCATCAGCGGCCGCGACGACGCGCCGGTGGCCGACCGCGCTGCGGACCGCCGCGGAGGCCGCCACCGCGTCGCTGAAGGCGGCGTACTCGAGGTCCTCCATGTCGAGACCCGGCGCGGCCTGCTCCAGACCGGCCGTCACGGCATACGCAGTGCGTGGGGCGCCCGGCCCGGCCGGCAGCGTGCCGTTCGTCGCGAGCTCGTCGAGGTCGGACCGGCCGACCGGCACGTAGACACGCACGACCGGCATCAGGACTCCCTTCCGCTCGTCAGCTCCGCAAGGGACTCGACGATCGACTGGCCGAGCACGTCCACGTCCGGCATCGCGTCGCGGTCCGCGTTGAGGCCGTAGTAGACGCCGCCGTCGTACGACGTGATGCCGATGGACAGAGCCTGACCCTTGGCCAGGGGCGTCACCGGGAATGTGGACAGCATCTTCGCGTCACCGGCGTAGAGCGGTGTCTGAGGTCCAGGCACGTTGGTGATCATGACGTTGTAGAGCCGGCGCGACATCGCCGAGCCGAGTCGAGCGCCGAGCGCGTGCAGCGTCGGCGGGGCGAAGCCGGCGAGGTTGGCCAGCGACGTCGCCCCCACGGCCTGGCCGCCCTCCATCTGCTGCCGCATCGCGAAGGCGATCTGGTGGAGCCGCATCGAGGCCCCCGGCTCGCCCACCGGCAGGTTGACCACGCACGCCATCACCTGGTTGGCATACATCCCCGCAGGGTCGTCGCCGTAGATGCTGACCGGGACCATCGCGCGGACCACCGTGCCGCCGCTCACCGGCTCCCCCCGACCGAGCAGCCAGGTGCGGAAGCCACCGGCGATGGTCGCGAGCACGACGTCGTTGATCGCGACGTCCTCGGCGTAGGCGCCCCGGGCCAAACGCTTTCGCACCGTGCGGTAGTCGTCGAGGTCCGTCGAGATCATGATCCAGCGTCGGGCCGACCCGATCTCGGCGTTGAGCGGCATGTGCGGCGCCGGCCGGGCCGCCGTGCGCGCGACCGTCGAGAGCACCTGCCCCGCCGACTCGAGCGCGCGAAGTCCGACATTGAGGGCGTCGTTGATGCCGCCTCGTACCAGGTCGACGACCTGGGTCGGGCGACGGACCACGTCGACGAGGGCGTCCGTGACCAGCTCGGCAGATGACGGGGCTCTGCTTGGCTCCCAAGGGATCTGGTCGACATCGAAGTCGTGCCCCTTGACTGAGTCGACGATGACGTGAGCGATGTCGAGGGCGTTGACGCCGTCGATGAGCGCCTGGTGCGTCTTCGTGACGACTGCGAACCGGCCCTCGCTCATGCCCTCGACGAGATAGACCTCCCAGAGTGGCCGGGTCCGGTCGAGTCGGCGTGGCTGCACGCGTGCGACGAAGTCCTGCAGCTGGGAGTCGGTGCCAGGGCGAGGGAGCCCGGCGCGGCGGACGTGGTAGCTCATGTCGAAGGCCTCGTCGTCGACCCAGATCGGGTTGCCGATCCGGCCGGGGACGTCGCGCACCTTCTGCCGGAAGCGCGGGATGGCACCGATCCGTGCCTCGATGATCCGCACGAGCTGGTCGTAGTCGAAGCCCTCTCGGGGCGGCCGGAAGATCATCACCGACCCCACGTGCATGGCGGTGGTCGACTCCTCGAGATACAGGAACGACGCGTCCAGCGATGTCAGGCGGTCGGACATGGTCACACTCTGCCAGAAGGCCTTACGTAGGATCTGGGCCATGCGTGCGATTCGTGTCCTGCCGTATGCCGTTGCCGTCCTCGCGCTGTCGGGCGTCGTGGCGTGCTCGTCGAGCTCCCCGGGCTCGCCGGCGGGCTCCACCGTGTCGGCGAGCACCGGCGCGGTCAAGCGGCTCACCGTGACCATCACGGGGTCCACGGTGACCCCGGCACCGGCCCAGGTGGACCTCCCGGTCGGCGACACCCTCGAGCTGGTCGTGACCAGCGACCACGACGACGAGCTGCACGCCCATGGCTTCGACCAGGAGGCCACGCTCAAGGCCGGCGTGCCGACGACCTTGCGCCTGAGGGCCAAGGAGCCGGGGCTGTACGAGGTCGAGACCCACGAGCCGCCGCTCACGCTGCTCACCGTCGCGGTGCGCTAGGCCTATGAGCGCCGGTGAGCGCGTCGTGAGCGCCAGATGAGTGCGGTCGGGCAGGTGCCCCTGCTCGTCCTTGCGGCGCCCGCCCACGGCGTCGGCAGCCGCTCGGACCTCCCGCTGCCCTTCACGGCCCTGGTGATCGGGGCGCTCGCGGCGCTCGTGATCTCGTTCGTCGCCATCGGGACCCTGTGGCGCGAGCCCCGGCTGCACAGCACCGACGGCATCCTCCTTCCGCCGTGGCTCGCCGCGACGCTCGACTCCCGCTGGCTGCGTCTCGTCGCCCGGATCCTCGCGGTGGCGCTGACCCTGTGGACGCTCGCGGCGCTCGTCTTCGGACCGGACTCGGCGCTCAACCCGGTGCCGAACGTGATCTACGTGTGGCTGTGGGTCGGCCTGGCGTTCGTCTCGATGGTGCTCGGCCCGGTGTGGCGCGTCATCAACCCGGTCCGCATGGTGCACTCGGGTGTCCTCCGGCTCGCGCGGATCTCGCCAGAGATGTCGGTGCTGCCATACCGGTTCGGGCTGTGGCCCGCGGCCCTGGGGCTCGCCGCCTTCACCTGGGTCGAGCTGGTCGCCCAGGACAACACGTCTCTCGGCTTCCTGCGCGCCCTCGTCGCCGGATTCTTCGCGATCTCGCTCCTGGGTGCCTTCGTGTTCGGCCGCGTCTGGTTCGACAAGGCCGACCCGTTCGAGATCTGGTCGGCGATGTTCGGCCGCCTCTCGCCGCTTGGCCGCAGGGCCGACGGCCGGTGGGTCGTGCGCACGCCGCTGCACGGGGTCAACGAGCTGCGCGCCCAGCGGGGGCTGGTGGCCACCGTGTCGGTGATGCTCGGCAGCACGGCATACGACGGCTTCTCGGCCAACCTGTCGTGGGCGACGTTCGTGCAGACGTCGGCGCTGCCCACGCAGCTGCTCAAGACGGCGACGATGCTCGCGTTCTTCGGCATCGTGGCTCTGACGATCTGGGTGGCATCGGCGGTCTCGGTGCGCCTTGCGGGGCAGCCGCTGCGGTCGTCGGTCGAGTTCGTCAGCGACATCGCGCCATCGCTCATCCCGATCGCCGGGGGCTATGTCATCGCGCACTACTGGTCGCTCTGGGTCTACCAGGGTCAGTACGCCTGGCGACTCATGACCGACCCGCTCGGCACCGGGGCGAACCTGCTCGGCACCGCGAACCTCACCCCCAACGACCTGCTGATCCAGCCGACCCTCGTGGCGACGGTGCAGGCCGTGAGCATCGTCATCGGGCACCTGCTCGGCGTGCTCGCGGCGCACGAGCGGGCCATCACGGTGCTGGATCGGCGGGCCGCGGTGATCGGACAGGTCCCGCTCATGGTCGTCATGATCTTCTACACCGTCAGCGGCCTCACGATCCTCTTCACGCCCTGACCCGACGAGACCGCTTCGATCCGGTCGGGCTTCCCGATCCGCTGCGGGTGCTCGGGGCGTCGCCGGCGGCCGGGTCAGGTTTGCGGTCCTGCGGGCCTGGTGGCTCGGCGCTTGCCGGTGAGTGCCGGGCCCGGCGTCCCGAGGCGCCACGCCCGCGGCCCCGCAGCCAGAGGCGACCCCGGTGACCGGGCTTCGGCCGGGTCCGCGGCACCGTCCACGGCGCCAGGGCCGTCGCCAGCTCGCTCACCGCGGCGTGGACCTTCGAACCCGGCGCCTGCTCCGCGACCGAGCGTCCGGCGAGCACCGCGGCGTCAAGCGTTGCCGGGTCGAACGGGACGAAGTGCGCCACCTCGACTCCGGCGAAGCGGCGGAGCGAGTCGGCGATCCGCGCCTCCGGCCTGCTCCCGACCGCGGCCGTGCGCACCCGGTTGACCACGGGAACAGGGCGTCCGGACGGGACGGTGCCCAGCTCCTGGACACCCCGGACGAAGCGCTGGAGCCCGACCGGGTCGGCCGCAGCGACGGCGACCACGACATCGGATGCGGCCAGCGCGGTGAGCGTCGCCTCGTTGCGCCGGGGTGCGAGCGTGTCGTAGCTGAGCTCCTCGTCGTCCTCGAGGCAGAACCCGCAGTCGACGACGACGACCTGGACGAGACGACGGGTCAGCTCGAGCACCCGCTCGAGCGCAGCGCCTCTCACCTCCGGCCAGCGGTCCGCCCGAGGCAGCCCCGTGAGCACGCGCAGCCCGGGCATTACCTCCGGCGCCAGGCCGGCCAGTGCCGGGACATCGAGCGTCCCGAGATCGGCTGCGCGGCACGCCGCCGCCACGCCGGGAGCCTCGTCGAGCACCCCGAGCGCCTGGGCGACCGACCCGCCGTACGTGTCGGCGTCGACCAGCAGGACGTCGGCGCCGCGGCGCGCGAGCTCAACGGCGAGGGTCGTCGCTATCGTCGTTCGCCCCGGCGCGCCGGTCGGACCCCAGACCGCCAGGACCGGTGCACGCTCGGGTGGGCGCGGTGGGCCGTGCTGGTCAGTCTGAAGCCACGTCGCGTCCGTGGGATCCTTTGCACCCGCGGGATTCCCGTCCGGCGGCCGGTGGCCCAGGGTCGGTGACGGATCCTCACCGGTCATGCCGCCTCCACCGGTCGTGCCACCTCCACGGGTCGTGCCGCCTCCACCGGTCGTGCCGCCTGCCGATGCGACGTCCCAGGACTCCGCGCCGGCGGCTCCGGCGCGGCCTTCTCGCAGGCGGTCGCCGGTCGCGGACCAGGAGGCGGCGTCCGCGCCGGACGGCCCGTTCCGCGGGACGGTGCTCTGCTCACCCTGCAGGAACACCTCGACGTCAGCCGCTCCGAAGTCCTGTAGGCCGGGGTGCTCGGGCCGATCCTCCGCGAGCGCGGTAGCGAGCTCGTCAGCAGACGCGTCGAGGTGGGCCGTCGCATCGACTCCCAGCTGGCGAAGCCGTCGCTCTGCGGCCTCGTCCCCTGCGGGATGCAGCCCAAGCACGCGAACTCGTCTGTCCTGCAAGCCCCTCACGACTTCAAGATCCAGATCTCGCAGATCGACGGAGACCACCGCGACGTCGCCGAGCCCCGCCTGCGCCACCGAAAGCAGCTCAGCCACGTCGGCACACCGTCGGGCGATGGTCGCTCCCGGCACGTGCTCGAGCGTTGTCGCGACCATGGCCTCCCACGCCGGGCTCACTGCCGTGAGGACATCACTCACGACGCACCTGCGCCCAACGCACCGACTGCTGGGACGAGAGTGATCTTCGAGTCGGCGTCGACAGCCTCGACAAGGTCCTGCACATGGTCCGTGGGGACGTAGATCTGCACCGAACTCGTCTCGGCGGTCCCGAAGCCCGACCCACCGTTGAGCACCGCCGCTACCGCCGCGGAACGCAGGAGCCGAGTCGTCGCGCCGGCTGTCGAGGTGGACCCGGTATGTGACTGCGGGGTGACGAAGACGTCGACCCTGCTGCCTCGGCTGAGGCCTGCGGTCACCTGGGCGTCGGACCGGACGGTGACCCGCTGCACCTGAACAGCGTCCGCGGCGCCCAGGGCCGATGACGGCACCAGCTCCCCGGCACGGACATCACGAACCACCATCGAGCCGACCGGTGGCGGCGAGGCGGCCTCGAGGTAGCGGGCCATCCCGTCGGCGAGCCGGACGTCCGCGCGCGCGAGGGAAGTCGCCTCGACCCGGTCACCGGCGACGAGGTCGATCGAGGCGACCCACACCGGCACCCGGTCATCGGCACTCGCCACCGCCTTGGCGCCGAGCGCGGCCGCGACCACGACGAGCAAGAGACCGACGACGAGGCGGCTGTCGCGCCACGACGGACGCTGCAGGCGCTTGGCGGTGGGTCGTGCGTGCTCCGGCATCCTGGCCCCTGACGGTCTGCGAATTCGTGGATAGCTGACAGAGCGAACTGAGAGTGCGCACCGGACGAGTCCGCGACCGATGCGACGGGTGCTCGCCCCAAGCGGCCATCCTGCACCAGGCGCAGCCAAACCAGGTCTGGTCACCCACAGCTGTGGATAACGTGCCTCTTCGCATGCATTCGCACGTATGATGGTGGGGCAGCCCCTCTTGCACTGGTGTCCCCGCATGCCCACACGCGTGCGTAATTCGGACAAGCCGGGTAAGGGTGGGTCGAAGCGTCTCGACGGTGCCGAAGAGGTTCCGAAGAAGGAGAGAAACGTGGCCCAGCGGTTCCTGCAGCTTGCCGAAGTGTCCGAGGTCCTGAACATCTCGTCCGCCCAGGCATACGCCCTCGTCCGGTCCGGTGAGCTTCCGGCCATCAAGATCGGCGGTCGTGGGCAGTGGCGAGTCGAGGCGACGGAGCTCGAGAACTACATCCAGCGGATGTACGCCGAGACCCGCACGTTCGTCGAGGCACATCCCTTCGGCGGCGCCGGCGACGAGTGATCCCGGCCGCAGCCGGGTCACAGACGTCGCACCGAGCCGAGGGACCACAACGGCACGACGACCCGCCCTGCGAGGTGCTCGTGCCGACGCGGCACGTCTGCGGCGTGAATGACCAGCTCGATGTGGTCGGCGCCGACTGAGTCGATGGTGCCGACCAACGACCGGCCTTCTAGATCGACGACCTCGACACGTGACCGGTCGCGGCTGACCCCGCGGAGCACCACCGCGAGCGAGAAGCTCCGGGCCACGACCGTCGGGATGCGGGCGCCACTCGCGAGTCCTGTCAGCGCGCGGACCGCCGCCAGCGCAACGACGACCGAGCGCCCGCGAGACTCGAGCAGGGCCCAGTCGGGCCCCACGTCGACCAACCGTCCCGAGACGCTCCCCGCGTGGAGCCGGCATGACACGGCGTCGTTGCCGAGGTTGGCGAGCATGCGCGACTGGAGGTCGAGCTGGCCCCGCTCGCGCCTGGTTCGGTCGGCGACCTCACCATCGCGCTCGCGCGAGCGCTCAGCAGCCGCGACTGCCTCGAGATCGTCGAACAGCCGGTCCCAACGCATCAAGCCTCCTCCTTGGTGTCGGACCGGTGATCGGCTGGCTCTCGATGACTCGTGAGGGTTATCCACCGGCTATCGACATCCTACTTGACCAAACTTAGTCAAACTGCGTTCAATTGCCGCATGCACAGGGGATCGCGAGGCAATCAGGTACGCACCGGCCGAGACGAGGCCGCCCGCTCGGTGCCCATCGCTACGTTGATCGGCCACGGGCTGGGCCTTGCCGCAGCCATGGCGACTCTTCGGCTCCTGCTGCCCTCTGGCAGCCAGGCATCGGCCGGGTCCGCGATCGCCAGGGGTGCGCCGATGCGACTGGACGACGTGCTGATGCTCGGGCTCACGTGGGTGGGAGCCGGGCTTGCGCTCTGGCTCGCGCTCGGGTCGGCTCTCGGGCTGCTGTCTCTACTGCCGGGCGCGATCGGGCGGCTCGCCGCCATGGCCGCGGAACGGGTGACGCCGGCCGTGGTGCGCCGGTCCCTCACGCTGCTGCTCGGGGCCTCGCTCGGCTCGGCGGCACTCCCCGCGCCTGCGTTCGCCTCGAGCGCGCAGCGCGACCCTTCCAGCGCAGGGACCGTCACAGCGTCCGCCGAGGTCATCGCCCGTTCGGCAGGCACCGTCCGGAGCACCCGCGGGGCGGACCCGACCAGCACGACAGTCCGTTCGGGCGGGACGGCGACGAGCGTGGGCTTCGCGGAGTCACGACAGCCACAGGAGACGCACGCGCAGCGCGCTCTCGATCCGCCTGCTGGCGCAGGGTCCGGCGCACCCCAGCGCGCTCCCGAGTCTGCGCGTCGGGCGCGAGTCGCAGTGCTGGAGCAACCTAGCGCCGCCTACCGCCCGACTCCTCCGCCCCCGGCGGCCGAGGCGAGCCGCTCCCGCCTGCTCGCGCCGACGCCGCGGGCGGCCGCCTCAGCACACGACCTCGTGACCGTCCGCCGGGGCGACACATTGTGGTCGATCGCGCGGCGTCACCTCGGCCACGCCGCCGCCGACGCGGAGATCGCGCACGAGTGGCCGCGATGGTACGCCGCTAACCGCGACGTCATCGGCAGCGACCCGAACGCCCTCAGGCCGGGGCAGCTGCTCAGTCCACCCCGCCAGACACCCGTCCGAGCGAGGTCGGCGGCCGAGCCCAGTTCAGTGGCCGAGCCGAGTTCAGTGGCCGAGCCGGTGTCAGGGGTGCAGCCGAGCCCAACGGCCGAGCCGGGGTCCGGGGCCCAGCCAAGCCCAACGGCGGAGAAGAGGCCGGCGTTCGGCCCGACCGAGCCGAGGTCAACGGCCGAGCCCGGGCCCGCGGCCGAGCCCGGGCCGGCGTTCGGCCCGACCGAGCCGAGGTCAACGGCCGAGCCCGGGCCGGCGGCCGAGCCCGGGCCGGCGTTCGGCCCGACCGAGCCGTCCACGCATGACACCGGGCACGCCGGCGAGGTACTTCCGTGATGGCGCCCGAGCGCGGCTCATCGCGCACTACCGTCTCCTCGGGCAGCTCAAGCGGCTCATCGCGCACGTCCGTCCCCTCGGGCAGCTCTAGCGGCTCATCGCGCACTTCCGTCCCCTCGGGCAGCTCAAGCGGCTCATCGCGCAGGTCCGTCCCATTGAGCGCCTCGACCACCTCGACCGGCTCGACCGCCCCGCTTGGCTCGGGCGGATTCACGGTGCGGCGCATCCCGGAGACGGCGCCTCGGATCATCAGCGCCGACGAGGCCTGGAGCTACGAGCAACCGTACGCGCAGGACACACTCGCGCTCGACTTCTTCGGAGCCCGTGACGACGATGACTTCGGTCGCCGGCCGACGCGAAGGCAGCTGCTTCCAGATCCCACGCCGTTGGTCGCCAAGCTGTCGCAGGCGATCATCGAGGTGGTGTCGGGCCAGCGCCCAGCGCCGCAGCTGATCCGGCACGCGTCGCCGACCGTCTACTCCGTCATCGCCCGCCAGGCGCTCGTGGCGGCCCGGCGACGCACCCCTGGTCCCCGACGCCCCGCCGTCGTGCGGCGCATCCGGCTGTGCGAGCCCGCGGACGGTGTCGTCGAGGCGTGCGCCGTAGTCGTGTCACACGGGCGGGTGCGGGCGCTGGCGCTGAGGCTCGACGGACTGGACGGTCGCTGGCTCATCACCGCCCTCACCATCGGCTGACAGCTCGCTGAAGCGGCGCCGCGCCCGCACCTTTTGCGGGACAAGGCGGCCCCGAGCCGTCGAGGAACACGGCGACCCGTCGAGGAACCCAGCGAATCGTCGAGGAGCGCAGCGACGGGCCGCGGAGCCCGACGACCCGTCAGGGAACGCAAGGACCCGGCGCGACCCGGACGTGAAGCGGCCCGGGCATCCAGTGGATGCCCGGGCCGCTGACGTGCTCAGCGCTGCCCACTGTGACAGCGGCTCAGCGCCGCTTGCGCTTGACCTTCTTGCCACGGCGGTCGGCGGCGCGCTCGACCGGCTGGTTGGTGCTCTCCACGGCCTGACCGTCCTCGCCCGGCGCCGAGTACCGCAACGCGCGCTCGCGACGCGAGTCCTCGGCGATGCCCACGCCCGAGACCCGCAGCCCGGACCCGAACGCTCGCCCGCCGTTGGGACCTGCCACAGCGGCGTGCTCACCCGGCGAAGGTGCGGCGGCGGCATACGGCTCCTCGTCGGCTGCCGCGGCGCCCGTCACGTCGTCGGGCGCGCCTTCGGACATGGCGCCGAGCAGCTCTCCGACCGCCATCGGGGCGACCCCCACCGGCGCCTCGGCCGGCGTCACCTGCACCTCGACCGAGAAGAGGTTGGAGACCGACTCCTCCTTGATGGCGTCCATCATGGCCTCGAAAAGCTGGAACCCCTCGCGCTGGTACTCGATGAGCGGGTCACGCTGGGCCATGGCGCGCAGGCCGATGCCCTCCTGGAGGTAGTCCATCTCATAGAGGTGCTCGCGCCACTTGCGGTCCAGGACCGACAGCACGACTCGGCGCTCGACCTCCCGCATCGTGTCGCTGCCGAGCGTCTCCTCACGGCGGTCGTAGGCCTCGTGCGCGTCGGACATGAGCTGCTCGCGCAGGAGGGTCGCGGTGACGGCCTGGCGGCCGCCCGCCATGTCCTCGACCTCGTCGATCGTCAGCGAAACGGGGTACACCTGACGCATCGCCTCCCAGAGCTTCTCGAGGTCCCAGTCCCCCGCGAAGCCCTCGGCGGTGGCGGCGTCGACATAGCTCGCCACGACGTCGTTGACGAAGTGCCGCAGCTGCTCGTGCAGGTCCTCACCCATGAGCACCGCGCGCCGCTCTTCGTAGATGACCTGGCGCTGGCGGTTCATGACGTCGTCGTACTTGAGGACGTTCTTGCGGATCTCGTAGTTCTGGGCCTCGACCGCGCCCTGGGCCTTCTGGATCGAGTTGGTGACCATCTTCGACTCGATCGGGACCTCGTCCTCCATGCCTGCCGTCTGCATGAAGCGGTCCACGATGCCGGCGTTGAAGAGCCGCATCAGGTCGTCGTTGAGCGAGAGGTAGAAGCGGGACTCACCAGGGTCGCCCTGGCGTCCCGAGCGGCCGCGGAGCTGATTGTCGATGCGCCGGGACTCGTGGCGCTCGGTGCCAAGCACGTACAGCCCACCAAGGTCGGTGACCTCTTCGTGCTCGGCCGCGACTGCCTCCTCCTCCGAGGCAAGTGCCGAGTCCCACGCCGCTTCGTAGTCCTCCGGCGTCTCCTCAGGGTCCAGGCCCTGCCGCTTCAGCTCTGCCACCGCGCGGAACTCGGAGTTGCCGCCGAGCATGATGTCGGTGCCGCGGCCGGCCATGTTCGTCGCGACGGTGACGGCGCCCTTGCGCCCGGCCTCCGCGACGATCGCAGCCTCCCGCTCGTGCTGCTTGGCGTTGAGCACCTCGTGCTTGATGCCCTTCTTGCGCAGCTGCTGCGAGAGGTACTCACTCTTCTCGACCGACGTCGTGCCGACGAGCACCGGCTGCCCGACCGTGTGGCGCTCGACGATGTCGTCGACGACCGCGTCGAACTTCGCAATCTCCGTGCGGTACACCAGGTCCGCCTGGTCCATCCGGATCATCGGCCGGTTGGTCGGGATCGGGATGACTCCGAGCTTGTAGATCGAGTTGAGCTCGGCGGCCTCGGTCTGGGCGGTGCCCGTCATGCCCGAGAGCTTGTCGTACATGCGGAAGTAGTTCTGGAGGGTGATCGTCGCGAGGGTCTGGTTCTCGTTCTTGATCTCGACGCCCTCCTTTGCCTCGATGGCCTGGTGCATGCCCTCGTTGTAGCGGCGCCCGGGCAGCATGCGGCCGGTGTGCTCGTCGACGATGAGGATCTCGCCATTCATGACGACGTAGTCCTTGTCGCGCTTGAACAGCTCCTTGGCCTTGATCGAGTTGTTGAGGTACCCGATCAGCGGCGTGTTGACGGTGTCGTAGAGGTTCTCGATGCCAAGGAGGTCCTCGACCTTGGCGATGCCCGACTCGAGCACGCCGACGGTGCGCTTCTTCTCGTCGACCTCGTAGTCGCCGCGGCCGTCCTCACCGCGGGCGAGCCGCTTGGCGATCCGGGCGAACTCGACGTACCACTTCGTCGCGAGGTCGGCCGGGCCGGAGATGATCAGCGGCGTGCGCGCCTCGTCGATGAGGATCGAGTCGACCTCGTCGACGATCGCGAAGTTGTGGCCACGCTGGACCAGCTCGGAGGGCTCCCACGCCATGTTGTCGCGCAGGTAGTCGAAGCCGAACTCGTTGTTCGTGCCGTAGGTGATGTCCTTGGCGTACTCGGCGCGACGCTGCTCCGGCGTCATCGAGGCGAGGATGCAGCCGGTCTCCATGCCGAGGGCGCGGTGGACGCGGCCCATCAGCTCGGACTGGTACTCGGCGAGGAAGTCGTTGACGGTGATGACGTGCACGCCCTTGCCCGTCAGGGCGTTGAGGTACGACGGCAGCGTCGCGACGAGCGTCTTGCCCTCACCGGTCTTCATCTCGGCGACGTTGCCCATGTGCAGCGCCGCGCCGCCCATGAGCTGGACGTCGAAGTGCCGCTTGCCGAGGGTGCGCTTGCTCGCCTCCCGGACCGCCGCGAACGCCTCCGGCAGGAGCATCTCGAGCGTCTCGCCGTTCTCGAGGCGCTCGCGGAACCCGTTGGTCTCCTCGCGCAGCTCCTCGTCGGTGAGCTTCTCGAAGTCGGCCTCGAGGGCATTGACCTGCTTGGCGATGCCCTGAAGCTTCTTCAGGATCCGGCCCTCACCGGCGCGAAGCAGCTTGTCGATGACCATGGTTGATCTCACTCCCGACTGAACGTGTGGATCCCGCATCGTACGGACTACGTGGGCGGGCGCCATCGCCCGTGCTGACTCACGGGTCCCGCCTAGGCTATCCGGCAACCCGACTCTGGGACCAACGCACCGGCTCGCCCGCGGGTTCCACGGCCACTCCCACGCCGCATCGGGCAGCTTCCTCGGCCTCTGGGACGGTTGCGTCAATCCAGCTGGGCATCGACGTGCTCGAGCCCCAGCCAGTGGGCAAGGGACTCGAGGTTGCGCATCAGCGCGGCCCGCGCCTCGACCGGGACACCCGGCTCCCAGGTCACCTTCAGGCAGCGCAGGGTCCCGGCGGCCCGGTCAGCCTTGAGATCACACCGGGCCACCAGGGCGTCGCCGAACAGGAAGGGCAGCACGTAGTACCCGTGCACACGCTTGTGTGCCGGGGTGTAGATCTCGATGCGGTAGTAGAAGTCCCACAGGTCGTGGATCCGCTCGCGCTGCCAGACCAGCGAGTCGAACGGGCTGAGCAGCGCCTCAGCGTGCACCCGGCGGGGCACCCTGGCCTCGGCATGCAGCCAGGCCGGCCGCCAGCCGGGGACGGTGACGGGGATCAGCTCGCCGTCCGCGACGAGCCGCGCGATCGCGGGACGGGCGTCCTCACGCTTGATCCGGAAGTAGTCGGCGAAGCACAGCTCGGTGCCGATCCCGTGGGCCCGGGATGCGATGCGGACCAGCTCGACGTAGCGGTCCGGGTCGGCCTCGGCCCCTGGCCGGTGGGTCCAGGCGTCGCGCAGGGGGGCCGGCGCTGTGGCGGCCAGGGCGGCATACCTGCGCTCGAACTGGGTGGTGCGACCGGCGGAGCTGATCCGTCCGGCCCAGAAGAGGTACTCGAGGGCCTGCTTCACCTCCGACCAGTTCCAGCCCCAGTTGTCGTTTCGGCGCGGCTGGTCGTGCTCCAGGGCGGCCTCGACCTCGCGCGCTGTCATCGGCCCGCGGGCCTCGACCTCGGCCTGGACCAGGTCGACGAAGTCCGGTCGCTCGGCCAGGACCCGACGCATCGAGCCCCAGGCCTTCTCGGCCGCCACGCGCATCCGGTGGTCGAGCAGGGGCCAGGTCGTGGGTGGGATGAGGCTCGCCTCGTGTGCCCAGTACTCGACGAGGCGCCGGGGGGCTCGGTCGCGGGCACGGTCGAGCAGCGCGGTGTCGTACGGGCCGAGCCGCGAGAACAGCGGGAGGTACTGGCTGCGGGTGAGGACGTTGACGCTGTCGATCTGGATGACGCCGACGCGGTCGACGACGCGCTGAACGTGGCGCATGGTCGCGGCGAAGGGCGCGGGCCGCGGGTCGAGGAAACCCTGCGCGGCGATCGCGACGCGCCTGGCCTGTGCGCGGGTCATGGGGCGCGTCAGGGTGCCCGCGCTGTGGGGAGACCCGTTGGTGGTGGGGGTCGGAGCGGCACGGCTGGGGCGCGTCGTCATAGCCTCCGCCGCCGGCGTCAGGCTCACGCGCTCACTCCCCGATGTCGATGAGCCGCTGACGGACGGCATACATCGCCGCCTCCATGCGCGAGTGCATCTGGAGCTTGTCCAGGATGTTGCGGATGTGGTTGCGCACGGTGTTCTCGGAGATGAACAGGTCGGCCGCGATCTCACGGTTGAGCTTGCCGCGGGCGACCTCCTTGAGGATGCCGAGCTCGCGCTCGGTCAGCCGGGGCAGCTCCAGCCCGGGCGATGGGTCCGGCTCGGTCGCCTCCGCTCGCTGGCTGATCTGCGCGAACTCGGTCAGCAGCTTGGACGCCATCATCGGCGACAGCAGCGACTGGCCGTGGAAGACCCCACGGATGCCCGTGGCGACCTCCTCGGGCGGGACGTCCTTGAGGAGGTACCCGTTCGCGCCGGCGCGGACCGCCTCGAACAGGTTGGCCTCGTCGTCGGAGCTGGTCAGCATGAGGATGCGGACCGACGGCACGCGCTGCTTGATGACGCGGCAGGCGTCGATCCCGCCGCGCTTCGGCATCCCGACATCCATGACGATGACGTCGGGCATGGCCTCCTCGGCCTGGTCCACTGCCTCGACGCCGTCAGCCGCCTCGCCCACGACCTCGATGCCCTCCTCGGTGGCCAGCACCGTCTGCAGGCCGCGGCGGTAGAGGGCGTGGTCGTCGACGATGAGGACACGGATGACGTCGGGGGGCGTATGCTCCAAAGTGCACCAACCTAGTAGAGGCCCCGCCGGTCAATGAGGAGGCGACCGACGGGGCCCGCCGACCGAGAGAGGATCGACATGACCAAGAGTAGGGCACGGGTCCGACGCCGGGCGCCGGGCACGCGGCGGGGTAACCGCGTCATCATCTACATCCGCGTGTCAGACACGACCGGGCGCGAGGACACGCTCATATCCGATGAGGTGCAGGAGCAGGTATGCCGCCGGTTCGCCCAGCGCGACAACCTCGTCATCGTCGACGTCATCGTCGAGCTGGACAAGTCGGGGCGCGAGTCGAGCAAGCGAGCCATCGCGGCCATCATCGACCGCGTCGAGGCCAAGGAGGCTGACGGCGTCCTCGTCTGGAAGATCAGCCGGTGGGGTCGCAACACGATCGACTCCATGCTCAACATCGGCGAGTTGCAGGAGGCTGGCGGCTTCATCCTCTCGGCGACCGAGAACCTCGACGACATCGACACCCCCGCCGGCAAGTTCTCCCTCACGGTCCTGCTCGCCATCGCCCAGATGTACTCGGACGAGATTGGCAAGGTGTGGTCCAACGTTCACGACTACCGGATCAGCAACGGCAAGCCAGGCACCGGCGGGCTGCGGTTCGGGTACATCCGCGACAAGGACGCCGACTGCTACGAGGTCGACCCCTTCACCGGCCCGTGGCTGCGCAAGGCCTATGAGCGGTACGTCTCGGGCGAGGCCATCACCGGCATCGTCCGCTCGATGAACGAGGCTGGCGTCGAGACGACGCGCGGCACTCGGATGACCGTGCCCTCGCTGCGCGCGACGATGGACGGCGGATTCGGGGCTGGGCTCGTCGTCGACCGCCGAGGCGAGGAAGACGTCTGGGCGCCCGGCACCCATGAGGCGCTTATCTCCGAGGAGACGTGGCAGGCCTACCTGCGGCGCCGGGCGCTCAAGGTGCCAGCCCGCACCAAGAGCGCGCCCTACCGGGTGGCCGGCCTCGTCCGGTGCGGCTCGTGTGGTGGCACCATGAGCGTCTACTGGCGCGTCTACAAGGGCGAGAAGGTCCGCTCCTTCCGGTGCAACAGGATCGACAACGGCAAGAATTCGAGGCTGTGCCCAGCGCCCGTGACGGCCAAGGAGGAGCGCGTCGAGGCAGCCCTGCTCGCCTGGCTCGAGGAGCACGTCGCAGGCGACGCCGCGCTGCAGACCCACCACCAGCGGGCCCTCGCTGCCACCCAGGCGCAGGTCGACGGCGCCAAGATCGACCGCGACATCGAGCGGGTGCAGAAGCGGCTCTCCCTGCTCCTCGACAAGTACATGGATGGGCTGAGCAAGGAGGCCTACACCCTCAAGGAGCGCGAGCTGACCGAGCAGCTCGCGCACCTGCGCGAGGCCAAGGAGCAGGCCACCGTCAGGGTCGAGGTCAACTCGCTGCCGGATGGCTCAGTGTTCGGCGCCCTGCTCACCGGCTGGGACATCCTCGACCCAGCCATCTTCAACACCGGCCTGCGCAACGTCGTCCGCGAGATTGTCCTCTCCAAGCGCGACGGCGGGCTGGGCGGCCGGGACACCAAGATTCGCGTGGTCGGTCAGTGGGAGGCCGTCGCGTAAGAGCAGAGCAGAAGGGCCCCGCCTATCGCAGGCGGGGCCCTTTTCGTGTCCGGCGATGTATTGACACCGTGTATCGACACGGACATGATGTCAATACACGCGCACCTGAGAGAGAGGACACCGCGCATGGACCCTTGGACCCTGGCCATCTGGCTGGTCGTCGCGAGCAGCATTGTGAGCGTGCTCGCCGGCATCGTCGAGCTCGCCTGGCACCGAGGGGAGGTGGAGTGATGTCCGTCCGTACTGCTGTCCGCGCCGCTGCCGCCATCGTGTCGGTGTCGACGTTCGTCCTGCTCTACTTTGGCCTCGTCGACCTCGCGCGGCTCGCCGGTGAGACCGACGCCCGCGCCTACCTGTACCCGCTCGCCATCGACGGGATGGTCGCCGCAGCGTATGCCGTGACCCTCGACCCGCACCTCACGCGCGGCGGTCTCCGGTTCGCGTGGGCCGTCATCATCGTGGGCTCGTCCATGAGCCTGTTTGGTCAGTGGCTCCACGCCGAGGCGACGTCCTCGTGGACGTTCGCTGGTCCGGTCGCGGCAGCGCCCGCGCTGTGCATGGCGCTCGTCTGGCACCTGCTGTTCCTCGTGTCCGTCCGGCGTCCGGTCGAGGCTCCGGTGTCCGTTCCGGCGGACACCGCGACCGTCGAGGCGCCGGACAGCAGGCCGGGCGCGGCGGACACCAAGCCGGACGTGCCGGACGCCCGGACGGACACCTCGCCGGTGCCGACGGACCTGCTGACCGCCGCCCGTGAGGCACTGTCCGCCGGTGCGGACACCGGACCCAAGATGGCCGAGGCCCTCGGCTTCGCCGCGACGGAGTCCGGCTACCGACGCGGTCGCCGGTGGCTCCGAGAGGCGAGCCTCGCCGCACTCAACGAGCGGAACCACGGCGCCACGGCCACCGTCTGAGCGCGGGAGGTGATGAGACGATGACCAAGAAAGAGAAGGCCCTCGGCGCCCTCGCTGGCGCGGGTGCAGGGCTGGCCCTGCTCGCGGGCGCGTGGATGTTCGTGAGCGGCGCGGTGGCGATTCACCTGCCCTGACCCAGCGCATAGCAGAAGGGCCCCTCCCGCATGGGCGAGAGGGGCCCTTCCGTTGTGCCGATCACCCCTCCACGAAGTAGACCGACGTTGACACCACCCTACCGCCATGGCTACTCGTCGTCGCGACCCTCACGCCTCGCCATGAGCCAGCCCAGCGCCGAGACGACCGTGAAGTAGATCGCCAGCGCGAGCGGGTGGAGGTGATGATCCAGCATGCCGCCGACCCTACAACCCCATGACCACTTCGCACCCAGCGGGCAGCATGCCGACCTTGAGGCCGACGGCGCCGGTGGGCGGGTCAACGATCACCCAGCGGCGACCGCCGGGATGGGTGGGTGACGGCCCGGCGTAGACCACCTCCACCGGCACCTCGCGACCATCGGCCAACACGACGCGGACATCGACCGGGCGACGCCGTCGGCTCGGGGCCCGGCAGCTCCACCAGATGACCTGGCCGACATACCAGCCGATGACCCAAGTCGTCAGGATCACGGCGAGCTGTCCCACACCGGCCCCTCGGTGAGTCGGTCGACCTCGGCGAGCATGGAGCGCACCTCGGCAACCATCTGGTCATGGCCGGCGAGCGCGGCCTCGCGGGTCGGATACCTCACCGGCCCGAGCATGTCCGAGCGGCCCTCGACGAACGCCATGGACTCCCAGAGCATGGGCGGGCCCATGCCGAATGAGTGGTCGAGGACTAGGAAGACCGTCGACACCCACCAGTCCCCGATGTCCGTCCAGGCCACCCGGCGGGCGTCCCCGTCGGCCATGAGGCGCCAGGCTTCCTCGCGTTCGATGGGCTGGCCGTCGAGTCCGTAGTAGAGCGGATGGTCGGGAAAGTCGCTCATCGCTGCCTCGTCCACACCATCGGGTCGACCGAGTAGCAGTCGAAGCACAGCCCCGTCGGGTCGCCCCTGGTGGTGACGAACCGATCGCGCCCGCAGCGGTCGCACGGGCGCACGGCCCGCTTGTGGTCCCCAGCGTAGGCGCTCGTCGACGGGAGGCCGCGCACCCGCCGGCCAGGGATACTGCGATAGGGCATGTCGCCAAGAATGACACACGAGGAGAGCCATAATTCCCCCCTATCAACAATCCCGCCTCTATGGTGTGAGAAGCAACCCTAATGGGTGAAAAATGTTAACCCTAAAGGGTTATTGACATTTCGGGGAGGATGTAACCGTGCGCATCGAGGTTGCTCTCATGGCCGAGGCCCCGCTCGTCGTCGAGGGCCTCAAGCGGCTGCTCGAGCTGCACGACCACCACGGGGAGGTGACCCTGCGCGAGCTGGGCCTCTGGGATGCCATACCCCCCGACGTCGACCTCGTCCTCTACGACGTGTTCGGGCCCGACCGCCGCTACATCGTGGTGCCACCGGCGCTGGACGCCCGCGACGCGGCCAAGCGGGCTGGGCGAGTGCACGCCAAGCTCATCCTCTTTGGTTGGCAGATAGAGCCGCACCTCATCGATGACGCGCTCGCCAAGAACCAGGCCGACGGCTACATCTCGAAGGGCCTGCCCGCCGACGAGCTAGTCGGGGCAGTGCGCCGGGCGGCCAGGGAGAGCCGGATCGTCGTCCTGCTGCCGAGGCCCGCCCTCGTCGACCCGCGCGCCGGCGATGAGCACTTCTACGTCGGTCAGCGAGAGGGCCTGTCCGAGCGCGAATCCGAGGTCATGGGGATGATCGCGCAGGGCATGTCCAATCAGGACATCGCTGGCCGACTGCACATCACCGTGAATACCCTTAAGTTCTATATCCGCGGTGCCTACCAGAAGTTGGGCCTGACCCGGCGCAGCCAAGCCGTAGCATGGGCCCGATCGCACGGGTTTGGGGAGCATGACGCACCCCGCTCCTACACGGTCCTGCACCCCCAGCCACCCTCGGAGGATCAATGAAGCGCAAGGAAATCGTCAAGGTGTGCGATCGATGCCCGCTGGGCAGGAACGCGACGCGGGCCACAAGGACCATTCGGTTCGGATTGGGCGACACCCTCTGGGATATCGACCTCTGCGAGAAGCACGGTGACGCCCTTGAGCGCGAGCTATACGCGTGGGGCCTGCTGGGGCGGGCTGTCGAAGAGCACCAAACCGGGCGCATGTTCGGGTCCAACTACGGCAGCAATGGGCGACGCCTCGCCGAGCTGCGCACCCAGCAGAGCCGTGAGGATCGCGAGACCGTCGCTGCCGCGCGCCAGTACGCCGTTACCGCCACCGGCACCGAGTTGCTCGCCCGAGCCGGCGGGCCGCGGCCCGCCGCACCCGAGGACGCCGGGGCCTGGGTCTTCACCGAGCACGCCATCGAGCGCATGGAGGAGCGCAACGTCAGGGCGATCGACGCCGTATGGGCTGCCAGCGCCCCGACGGTCAAGCGCCCAGGCAAGCATGCCGGCCTCATGGTCCACGAACGCGGCGACACCAAGGTCGTCGTCAACCCGGCAACCAAGGTCATCATCACGGTTGCCCTGCCCGAGCGAAAGGCGATTGCACTGTGAGCCGAGCAACGATCATCGTCGAGACCGGGCGGCGCCCCGACATCGAGCGCGAGTTGTCCGAGAGGTATGCCGTCGAATGGGAGTTCCGACCGGCTGTGCCGATAGCCAGCTTCGACCAGGACAAGAGCCTGCACAACCAAGCGCGATTCGAGGCCCTCGACGAAAAGACGGTCGAGCTCTACACCGAGGCCGTCAAGCGCGGCGACGAGTTCCCCGCCGTCATCGCCTACCGGCCCAGCCCTCGTGCCCGGCTCGTCATGATCGACGGCAACCACCGGCTCAGCGCCCATATCCGCGCCGAGAAGCCGGTGGATGTCTATGAGGTCGACCGTGACACCGACCGCCGTGCGATTGCCCTCATGACGTATTCGTTCAACACCCGGCATGGGCGCCCGACGTCCGAGACCGAGCGGCTATCCCAGGCGGCCTACCTCGTCGACAACGGCTCGAGTATCGCCCACGCTGCAGCGGCGGTCTCAATCCCGGTCGCGCACCTCAAGCGCCACCTCACGCGGGTATCTGCCGACACGCGCGCCGACGAGGTCGGACTCAAGCGCAATGAGTGGGACGCGCTCAATGCCACCGTCAGGTCGCGACTGAGCCAGATATATACCGACGAGGGCTTTGCCGACGCGGCCAAGCTCGCGTTCGCCGCCCGGCTCGACGCCGACGAGGTATTCGAGTTGGTCGCCCTGCTCAACAGCACCAAGAGCGGGGCCCGCCAACGGGCGATCGTCACCAAGCACCGCGAAATGATGCGCGAGCGCATACAGGCTGCAGCCGGCGGCGCCCTCGGAACGGCGCCGAGGAAAGCGCAAGGGCCCAAACAGCGGCTCAGCATGGCGCTCGGTCAGGCGCTCGCTCTGCCCGAGGACGACCAGGCCATCGTCGGCGCTTACGCCCAGAGCGAGCGCAAGGACGCGGCTAGGCACATCCGTGAGGTTGTCGAGCGGCTCACCCGACTGGCCGTGGCGCTCGACGCTGCCAAGTGAACGGCGCGCCCGGCCCCGTGCTCATGCGCATGTGCGACCTGCTCGAGGGCCGCGGCTGGGTCCAGCGGGAGTGGCTCATCCGCGAGGCCGGCAAGGTCATCCCGCCTGGGCAGGCGATTCGTCAGGCTGAGCGGGACCGTCGCAAGGCAGCGGGTCGCGACCGGCCCAAACCCCCAAGCGAGCGGGCTATCGCGCGTAGCGAGGATCGACTCATTCAAGCCGGGCGACGCACCTTGGTCGTTGCCCGTCTGCGATTGCGGTACGGGTCGGCCTTCATTGAGCGCATGACCGATGCCGAGGGCGTCGAATGGGTGCGGATGTTGTCTCTACCTGAGAGCGTCGTGCAGGAAAGGGAGCGATTGCGCGCTAGTATCAACAGCACAGTCAACCCCGAGGAGGGAACAGCATGGCCCAACGCGTAGAGGTGCGTCTGCTCGACGATATCGACGGCACCGACGCATCGGAGACAATCACCTTTGGTCTCGATGGCGGCACCTATGAGATCGACCTATCCGACAAGAACGCCGACAAGCTCCGCAGCTCGCTCGACAAGTGGGTCGGTGCCGCCCGCAGGGTCAAGACCAGCGGCAGGGCTGGGCGTGGCCCGGTAACGGGTCGCGGTCACTCGCCCGCCGAGCGCAGGGCGTATCTCGCATCGGTGCGCGTGTGGGCCGCGAAGAACGGCTACAGCGTTGCCGAGCGCGGGCGCGTTCCCGGCGATATCGTGGCTGCCTACGAGGCGTCCTTGCGCTAAGGGCGCCCCTCCCCATAGACCGGAACCCCGGATCGTCGCACCCCTGTCGACGGTCTGGGGTTTCGATTTACCCTCTGTCCGTTTCCACCCCAAAGGGTTACTCTTAGGGCATCCGGCATATCGCCGGTCGTCGAGAGAGGACACCCGATATGAAGCACAAGCGCAGGTTGCTCACCATCGCCGCCCTGGCGGCAGCGGCAGCGGCACCATTGCTCGCCGGGGCGGGGCCGGCTCAGTCCGCCAGCCCGTTCGGCAAGCTGCTGTCCGGCCCGCCGTGCGAGGCCGCCAAGCACGCCAAGCCTGGCACGGGCTGGGTGTGCATCGACCCGGTCGCCTCCAAGGCTCGGCACGACATGCTGCCCGCACCCCACAAGGCCGCAGGCGCCACGAAGGCCCTCGACGGGCACGTGTGCACCGTCTCGGGTTGCTTCGACGTCTACAGCACCGTGCAGGCCTCTTACAGCGGCGTGGGGCACTACGGCGTCGCGGACAGCAGTGGATTCTTCCGCGAGATTGGGCAGGTGAAACTCGACCTCACCGACACCCTCAACGGCGGCAAGTTCATCCACAAGCCGTTCTGCTGGTCCAGCACCGCCTCCACGGCGAACCTCTACCTCATCGTCGAGCGGTACTCGATGACGCCACCCTCTTCGAGCACGGGCAAGTTCACCACGGGCGGCTCCCCGCTCAGCCCACGCGTGCGGGTTATCTCACCGACCAAGACCCTTGCCTCGGCGGGCACCGGGATGTGCCTGGCCGCGAGCGGGAACAAGAACAACAACGGCGTGCCGACGGACAACACGACGGTCGCGACCGCGAACACCTACTACACGAGCTACCACTACGTCACGTGGAAGGACACCCACGGGTATCCGGGCAAGTGGTGGATGCAGGCCAAGATGGTCGTGGCCTACAAGCGGTCGGACAGCGCGGCCTACTGGTTCTATCAGGACGCCGACACCAAGATTCCGCTCGACGCCGCCAACGGCGGTTACCTGCCCTGACCGACCGAGGAGGTGGCACCATGGGTGACATGGCTGCACTGACCGAGACGCACCACGGCGAGCCCGGCGAGGTCAACCCCGCCAGCGCGAGCGTGCTCATCGGGCCCAGGGACGGCCTATGGGATGGGACGTGGATCGACGAGGAGGACCATTGCGTGTCCACCCTCGGCGACCTCGACGAGGTCAAGGCGTGGGCGCTGACCAAGCCTGCCCGCGGTCGATGGATGACCGACGGCACGCGCGAGTTCCGCCTCGAGGACGATGGCTCGCTCGTCCTCGTTGACCCGTAGACGTCCCGCAAGTGGAGCCCAAAAGGGCCGAGGCTGCTCACAGAGCCCTCGGCCCTTTTGCGTGCGACTTGCCCCTCGATCGGCCGGAATCATGCAACCCCAAGGGGTGAATTTTTGGGGCCGCTCTCACAGGTTATCCGCAGAAAGTTTCGGATTCTGTCAAGAACCTGAGTCCGCCGGCGGGGGTGCCCCGAGGTACATCCACTGAGTCAGGCGGGCGATGGCCGCCGGACGCTGCTCCTCGGGAATCTCCTGCAGCCACCCGGCGACAAGCTCCTTGGCTATCTCGATGTCGGGCGTCGAGGACGTCCGCAGGAAGGCCGTCGAGGCTGGGATGCTCAGCGCGTCACGCACGGCGGCGAGTTTGGCGCCCTGCACGTGCTCGGAGTCGCCGGTCTCGATCTTGCGCACCGTCGCGTCCGAGACGCCGGACTCCTCGGCGAGCCGCTCCTGGCTCCACCCCAGCTCGCGACGTCGCTCGAAGACAACCTCGCCGATGTCGCGGGCAGGGTCGCCGTTGGTTTCGGACATCCCGCAACTATGGCGAATCTTGCGCAACGCCGCAAGCCTCACACTTTCGGGTGATGTGGTGGAGAACGATTGCGAACCCGTGCGCAAGTCCTTACGTTTCCCCCGTGCTACCCGAACGATCACCGCAGATCGCCCTCCCTGGCCCCGTACTCCGCGCCATGCGGGACGTCGCTGGGATGTCCCAGACTGACCTCGCCCAGGCCGCAGGCGTGAGTGCCTCGCACCTGTCGTACTTCGAGGCCGGCAAGCGGCACATGGCAAAGGCCAAGGTCGACGCGGCGCTCGAGGTGCTCACCGTCCGGCTTGCCCAGCAGGGCGCACCGTCCGTCGCCGAGCTGGGGCTCGTCTCATGACCACCGAGCAGGCCACCGACCCGCTCCCCACCAAGGACGAGTGCTGGGACGCGTTCTGGGCGGTCATCGCCCCGGCCATCGTCGACGCCCAGCAGAGAGGCGTCTGGCCCGAGGGCACCGCCCGCGCCGCCGCCTGACGCACCCCCCATACGCCGCCAGCGCCGGCTGGTCCCCCGCTCCCCCCGGCGCTGGCGTGCTCACCCGTCCCCACCCTCAAAGGAACAGCCATGCCCAGATTCCACCCCGGTCAGCTCGTCGTCACGCCGGGCGGCACGTTCGCCATCGTCACCGACGTCTCCGACAAGAACGTCGTGCGCGTCCGGCGCGAGGGCGACGCCCGGCAGGCCGTCGCCTGGCTCGACATGACCCAGAGCCGGGCCGAGGCGCTGCGCAGCTCGTTGCGTCTGCTCACCCGCCTGGCCGAGGACGTGGGCGCCTATCGCCTGGTCGACCTCGCCGCCGAGCTGGCGCCGCACGTCGAGCATGCCGCGCAGCTCTGCGACCTGTCGGACGCCCTCAAGGAGCAGGCCGCGTGATCGTCGACCTGTTCGCCGGCCCCGGCGGCTGGTCCACCGGCCTCAACATGATTGGGCGGGCCGAGACTGTGGGCGTCGAGTGGGACGAGGCCGCGTGCGCCACGGCTCGAGCCGCTGGCCACGAGCGGCTGCAGGCCGACGTCGCCGAGCTGGACCCGGCCACCATCGGCGGGGCGTCCGTCGAGGGCCTCATCGCCTCCCCGCCGTGCCAGGGCTTCTCGATGGCCGGCAAGGGGCGCGGGCGCCAGGACTCCGCTGCGATCATCGCCGCCGTCGCCGAGATGGCCGCCGGGCGTGACCCGCGGGCCCAGCTCGCCCAGCAGGTCAAGGACGAGCGGTCGGTGCTGGCCCTCGAGCCGCTGCGCTGGGCGCTCGACCTCGAGCCCGAGTGGATGACCTGGGAGCAGGTTCCCGCCGTCCTGCCCCTCTGGGAGGCCTGCGCCGAGGTGCTGCGCGCCGACGGGTACTCCGTGTGGACCGGCAAGATGCTGGCCGAGCGGTACGGCGTCCCGCAGACCCGCACCCGAGCAATCCTCATTGCCTCACGGGCCCGCCTCGTCGGCGAGCCGATCGCCACCCACTCCCGCTACCACATCCGCACCCCCCAGAGGCTCGACCCCGGCATGCCGCGCTGGGTCAGCATGGCCGAGGCCCTCGGCTGGGGCATGACCCAGCGCCCCTACCCGACCGTCGCGCCGGGCACCGGCGGCGGCGGCACCGACCCGATGGCCCTGGGCGGGTCCGGCGCCCGGCGCTCCGTCCTGCGCGAGCTGGCCGAGGGCCGCTGGATGGTCCGCGACTCATTCGGCACCCCTGCCGATGACTACGCCGGGCGGGAGGACTCCCGGTGGAAGGACGCCGCCGAACGCCCGGCCCCGACGATCACCTCGAAAACGAGGAGCTGGGCCGTCGAGTTCCGCCCTGACGCTCAGCGGAGCAACTACAACACCGGCGGCCCCGGCCCCAGCGGTGAGCGCGAGCGGGGCCTCCGATCCGTCGACGAGCCCTCGTCGACGATCACGAGCAAGGGCTTTCAGTGGTTGTTCGCTGGGGCTGGCGCGACCTCGCAGCACACCGCCGGCCAGATACCCCGCGAGCTGGACGAGCCCGCCCACACCATCACCGGCAAGGGCACCGCCGCCTGGCTCCCCTCCGAGCTCGAGATGGGCGACGTCCGCAGCTCTCACGGGAGCGTTCGCCCAGCCACCGCCCCGGCCCCGACCCTCACCGCGAGCATGGACAACGGCAATTTCCGCTGGCGCCAGCGCGTCGCCGAGGTCGTCGAGCCGCTGGTCACCAATCAGTCAGGCAACGACTTCGACCTGTCCTGGCCGTGCGACCGCCCGGCGCCCGTCATCGCGGGCCGTGGCCTCGTGCCGATGCCCGGCGCCAACGCCAACCGCTTCAACGGGTCCACCAAGAGCCGCAACGACGGCATACGCGTGACGGTCCAGGAGGCCGCTGTCCTGCAGTCGTTCCCTGCTGACTACCCGTGGCAGAGCACCAAGACCGCTCAGTACCGGCAGGTCGGCGACGCCGTCCCGCCCCTCATGGCAGCGCACATCCTCGCCGCTGCCGGCGCAATCAGCGAGCCCGAGTGGGCCGAAAGGAGAGCCTCATGAAGCTATGGAGAGACCGCAACGCTGACCGGATCGACGTGGGCCAACGCCTCGAGCAGCTCCGCTGGACCTGGGAGCGGAGCGACTATGACCGCCTCGTAGCCGAGAACCGCGCCCGCCTCGGCGCCGCCAGGCCGCCCAAGCTCGACGACGTCCTGCTCTGGCTCAACGAGAACGAGCCCACGATGCTGCGCGAGGCCCTCGACGAGGCGGGCGTCCCGTGAGCCCGAGGCCGGCCTTCACTCACGACGAGCTGTACGGCGAGGGCCACCGGCCCAGCATCGCCCGAGTGGGCGCGCACTGGCTGCCCTCATGCTCCTGCAGCCTGCGCTGCCGGCGGGCTGACGACAAGGGCGGGCCCCGGCACTACGAGGACGCCCTGGCCGACGCCGCCTACAACCTCATCTTCGCCCAGCACGGCTGGGACATCCTCGCCGAGGAGTGCGAGCCCGCATGTTGAATCCACCCTCCTGGGCCGAGCGGGCGCTGTGCAACGACGGCCCCGACGACGCGACGTGGTTCCCCGACGAGCGCGTCGTCGGCTCGACCAAGTACGCCCGGCAGACCTGCAAGGCCTGCCCCGTCACCAACGAGTGCCTCGAGTACGCCCTGTCCCTGGGCCCCACCTGCCTCGGCATCTGGGGCGGCACGACCGAGCGCCAGCGCGGCAAGCTGCGCACCCTGCGCCGGGCCGAGGGCCCCTTCCACGACTACCACGACCAGGAGAACGCGTCATGACCGTCACCGTCCCCGACGTCTGGGCACCCGAGCGGACCATCCCCGACCTTGAGGCCGTCCTCGAGCATGCGATCCTCAACACCGACCGGAGCCTGCAGCGCACGATCGGGCCCAGCTCGCTCGGCTCCGAGTGCGACCGCTGCCTCATCCTCGAGCTGGCCGGCATGAAGGCGCCCGAGGAGACCGCCCCGTGGCTGCCCACGATCGGCACCGCCGTGCACGAGTGGGCCGAGGGTGCCGTCATCAAGTGGCTGGCCGCGACCGGCTCTGACCGCTACATCCCCGAGGCGCGCGTCATGGTGGGCGTCGTCGACGGCACCGAGATATGGGGCTCGAGCGACCTGTTCGACACGTGGACCGGGACCGTCGTCGACTACAAGGTCGTCGGCACCACGAGCCTGCGCTCGACCCGCAAGAACGGCGCCCGGCTGACCTACCGTCGCCAGGCCCAGCTCTACGGCAAGGGCATGGAGGACAAGGGCTACCAGGTCCAGTCGGTCGCCATCTGGATGCTCCCGCGCAACGGCTTCACGATCGGCGCTGGCCACCTGCACCAAGAGCCCTACGACCGCGCGATGGCCGAGGCCGTCATCGCCCACGCGGACATGCTCGCCGCCGCCATCCGCACCCTCGGCGTCGAGGCCGTCCTCGCCGCCACCGGGCCCCACGCGGGCACCGAATTTAGCTGTCCGGCTCCCGACAAGGGGCCGGTCACAGCCGAGGCCTTCCTTCTCGGCTGACGTTCCGTCAAACATCAACCCCCCCTTTACACAGGAGATTCATTGAGCACCAATACAGCCGATGCCTTCCTTCTCGGCTCGGGCAGCAAGTCCGCCGCCTTCGACAACCTGGGCGACTCGATCACCGGGACCGTCCTGTCCACCGAGGTGAAGGCCCAGACCGACATCGCGTCGGGCAAGCCGCTCACCTGGGACGACGGCTCGACCCGGCAGCAGCTCGTGGTCAAGCTGCAGACGGCTCTGCGCGAGGACGGCGACGATGACGGCATCCGGGCCGTCTACGTCAAGGGCGCCAAGAAGAAGGGCTCCCGCTCCCTGCACGACGCCGTCGCCAGCGCCGTCATCGCCGCAGGCGGCAAGGGCCTCGAGCCGGGCGGCACCCTGACCATCACCCACGACGGCGTCGAGCCGTCGCAGACGCGCGGGTACAACGACCGCAAGCTGTACAGCGCCCGGTACGTCCTGCCCGACCGCGCTGCCGCCTCGGCTGGCTTCCTCGGCACCGGCATGGACACCACGTCGCCGCCGGCGTGGGCCCAGGCTGCGGCGCAGGCGCCGGTCGCCGTCACCGTGGGCACGAACGTGGCCCCTGCAGCCCAGGCGCCCGCCATGTCGCCCGAGCAGGCCGCAGCGTTCCTGGCCTTCCAGCAGCAGATGCAGGCAACCCCGGCCTGACGGGCTGGCTCCCCCGCTCGCGGCAGGGTCCGTCGCGAGCGGGTGGGGCGATCCCGCCAGCCACCAGCCACCTCAAGGAGTCACCGTGCAACACCCACCGCCTCTCGTGCCGGTTCGCCCGGCCCAGGAGGACGAAATTCCCCGCACCGCAAAGTCGCTCATCAAGAAGGCCGCCAGCCTCGGCTGGGTCACGAGCGCGACCTACGCCAAGGGCACGACGCTACCCGCCCGAGGGCAGGAGGTGGGCAAGGTCGTCGCGTCCGTCGTCGTGCGCATCGAGCTCGTCCAGGCTGGCTCTCGTGCCACTGCCGTCTGGGTGGACGGCAAGTTTGACACCGCATTCCGGTGGGCCCACTGGCTCACCAATGAGCAGGTGGGCTCCCGCGAGCTGGGCAAGTGGATCGACGCCGTCTCCGACCTGCTCATCGGCGAGGTGCCCGCGTGACCCTCGTCGAGGTGCAGTGCCACCTCTGCCTCGAACCGCTGCGCGCTGCCACGTGCGGCCTGCTCATCTGCGAGCACTGCGACACCGGCTGCCGCCTGCGCGGCTGCCCCAAATGCGCCCAGGGCGCCAAGAGCCAAGGGAAGGGCCCGAGGACCGAATGAACCACCACCAGCCACCACTGTTCCACCTCTGCGGGTCGCACAACGACGGCACGCTAGCGAGCTACTACTTCCTGTCCCCGCGCGGGGTGCTGGCCTACACGTGCCAGCCCTGCGCCACCGAGGCCGTCGCCCACGGATTCGTCGCGGTTCCCCTCGAGCAGCTCGATTGGTTCACCAACAACCACGAGGGTGCGGCGTGAGCGCCCTCGTGGGGCGCCTCGTCTGCCTGGCCGACCTCTGGCTGGGCTGCCGGGTGATCGCCATCTGTGAGGTGCATGGGACCGACTGCGCGTCCTGCGGGGACATCCTGAGATGTCCGCAGTGAGCGGGCCCTACGAGCTGGGCGAGCCGCCTGCTGGTCCCTACGCCCAGGCCGCCAAGACATATTGGGCGGCTGGCTGGAAGGGCTGCCTGCCGCTGCCGGCTGGCTCCAAGGGCCCCGTGCCAAAGGGCTTCACCGGCAACGCGGGCGCCTGGCCGTCGTTCCCCGACCTCATGGCATGGATGGAGGACAAGGGCGCCGGCAACGTCGCCCTGCGCCTGCCGCCCGACGTGCTCGGCATCGACGTGGACCACTATGACGGCAAGCCGGGCGGGGCGGTCCTGGGCCTGCTCGAGGGACAGCTCGGCGCGCTGCCGCCCACGTGGCGCACGACGAGCCGCGACGACGGCTCGAGCGGCATACGCCTGTTCCGTATCCCCGTCGGGCTGCGCTGGCCCGGCGTTCTCGGGCCCGGCATCGAAACCATCCGCTACGAGCACCGCTATGCCGTCGTGTGGCCCTCGGTGCACCCCAACGGTGGCACGTACCGCTGGATCACCCCCGAGGGCGCCACGAGCCTCGGTGGCGTGCCCACCGTCGACGCGCTGCCCGAGCTGCCCGCCGCATGGGTCGCCCACTTCACCAAGGGCGAGCTGGCGACCGAGCAGGCCCGAGCCGACCTCGGCGACCGCGAGGCCGACGAGTGGGTCGTCGCCCGCGGGCAGGGCGTCAAGTGCCGGCACATGGCCTCGGCGCTCGAGGCTGGCCTGCTCGAGCTGACCGCTGGCGGCGCCCGCCACGATGCGGCCCTGGCGCTGACGAACCGGCTTGCATGGCTCATCGGCGAGGGCCACACCGGCGGGGAGCTGGCCCTCAATCAGGCTGGGCGCGCGTTCCTCAAGGCTGCGGCCGGCGCCCGCGAGGGCCTCGACGCCGAGTGGGCCCGGATGCTCACGGGCGCCGTCAAGATGGCCGCTGCCGCCCACCCTGAGCCCAACATTGACCCGTGCTCGGACCCGTGGCATGGGCTCCTGCTGGAAGGACCGTCATCCCCCCCGCACCTGCCACCTGCCCAGGCGACCACACCGGCGAGCACTGCTGGCACCTCCACCGCACTATCCGGGACCGTGATGGACGGGCCGTCGTCTACTGCTGCCGCTGTCGAGGCTCACGAGCGTCAGAACCGTACCGATTCCGGTACGGTTCTGACCGCCGCTGAGCACGACGACATGACCGAGCTGGACATCCGGCGCCGGCAGGCCGCCGCGGTCGAGGTCGAGCGCATCCGGGCGCAGCGGGCGGCCATTCGCATCCTCGAGCACGAGGACCGGGACGACACGATCGCCGACCGCGTCCGCCGACGCATCCTCGACGACGATGCGTCCGCCGAGTACAAGCGTCAGACCGAGCCACCGGCGCCGCCGTTCGACCTGGGGCTCATCGGGCAGATACTCGCCCGGCCCGCCGACCCGCCCATGCGGTGCGACCGGCTCGTGCCCTGGGCTGGCTCGACCCTGCTCGTGGCCCAGCGCAAGACCGGCAAGACGACGCTCCTACTCAACTACGCTCGCTGCCTCATCACCGGCGAGGCCTTCCTGGGCGAGTTCCCGGTCATCCCGCTGGCGCCCGACGAGCGCATCGCGTTCCTCAACTACGAGGTGTCCGGCGCCCAGCTCGCACGCTGGGCGCACGAGTGCGGCATCCCCGAGGACCGCCTGCTCATCGTCAACCTGCGAGGCCGGCGCAACCCGCTGAGCCACCCCGAGGACCGGGCGGCCCTGGTCGCTGCGCTGCGCGAGCACAACGTCAAGGTCGTCATGGTCGACCCGTTCGGGCGCGCGTACACCGGCCAGTCGCAGAACGACAACGGCGAGGTGCAGGCCTTCCTGGTCGACCTCGACATGTTCGCCCGCGCCGAGGTGGGCGCCCTCGACCTGCTCCTGGCCACGCATGCCGGCTGGGACGGCGAGCGGACGCGTGGCGCGTCCGCTCTCGAGGACTGGCCTGACGTCATCATCACGCTCACTCGCGACCCTGACGACGAGGCCCGGCGCTTCATCAAGGCGCTGGGGCGTGACGTCGACGTCGACGAGGACGAGCTGTCGATGGACCCGCTGACCCGCGTCCTGACCCGCACCGGCAACGGCGGGCGCAAGGACCAGAAGGGCGACCGTGAGGCGTCCCGGCTGGCTCAGTTCGTCATCCGGGCTGCCGCCCAGAATCCCGGCGCGAGCAAGGGTGCGATCATCCGGGCCATCCGCGAGATGTCGGACGCCCCGGACCTGGGCAAGTACCCCGACACCAAGGTCAAGGAGGCCGTCGAGTGGGCCGAGCAGAAGGGCCGGCTGCGCCGTGAGCGGGGCGGAAACGGCAGGGGCGACCAGCACTTCGAGGTCACCCCTGAAGGTGCGCCAGCCGCCCGTCGGCCCATCCCCACCCCGACCACTGAGACCACTGAGAAACCACTGAATTCAGTGGTCCCCCAAACCACTGAGACCGCCGTATATGAGGCGGTCTCAGTGGTGGGCGGTGCTGGGGAGCCCGCCGAGCCTGTCGCAGCTTTCAGTGGTTCAAGGCCCACCAGAGGCGCGACCTTCCTGCGAGACATCCAAGGCGAGCGGTACGAGTTCGACCGCGAGGCGCGCACCATCACCAACACCCGGACGGGCGTGGTCGAGCCATGGCAGTGAGGGTCAGCGACAAGCCGAACCCGGCGCCCTGCCCGAGCTGCGGCGCCGACACCTTGACCGCGTGGCGCGATGGCCTCTACGAGCAGGTCCATGTCGACCCGCTCGAGCTGACCCGGCGCGGCGAGCTCGAGGCGGTCCTGACCGGGCGCCGGACCTTCGCCCATTGGGGCGGGCCCAACGGCGGCCTCGACCACCGGCGCGCCGAGGCCATCACCCGCTGGCCGGCGGGCGAGCCCTCCCGTCCCGTCCGACCCGAGCACCGCTGCGGCGCCCGACCCCCCGACCACCTACCTGTCCGCCGTTCGGCACTGACCGAACACCCACCGTTCTGACAACCAAGGAGAACCACCATGAAGAACCTCGTTCGCTCCCGCAAGAGCAACCTCGTGCATCACGCCTCGTGCGCCAACGCGAAAGACGGCGTGCGGTGGACCTGGGCGGATGGCCGGCCTGCCGCGCACGTCCTGCGCGTGATCGCCATCGCCCGGCTCAAGCCGTGCTACATCTGCCGCCCGTTCGGTCGTGAAGACCTCCCGCCGGTGATGCTCACGGCGGTGGCATGATGGCGAACCCCTCCAAGGCCAAGGGCACCCAGGGCGAGACCGCCTGCGTGCGGTGGTTCCAAGACCACGGCGGCTTCCCGATGGCCGACCGGCAGCCGCTCCGTGGCAACCGTGACACCGGCGACATCGCGCTGTGCCCTGGCATCGTCGTCGAGGTCAAGGCCTACCGGCTCGCGACCGGCTACCCGACCGCCGGGCAGCTTGAGACCTGGCTCGATCAGTGCGCGGTCGAGAAGGCCAACGCGGGCGCTGCCTACTGCCCGCTCATCGTCAAGCGGCCTGGCACGACCGACGTGTCCCGGTGGTTCGCGTTCCTGCCGCTGGGCGACTTCGCCATGCTGACCGGCGCCCTGACGCCGCTCGAGGCCGACGACCAGGCCGTCCAGCTCACGGTCGCGGCGCTGGCGCTCGTGTTCCGCGCCGCCGGCTACGGCACGCCCCTGAATGAGGTCTACGCCGACCTGGCCTGGGTGAGGTCCGCATGACCGCCCTGCCGCTGCCGTACATCGCGGCCATCGTCGACACCCAATGCGCGCTGGGCACCCGCGTGGCCGCCGGCACGGAGCTGCCGATGGTCACCCTGCACGGGCCGAACATGCCCCTGCTCGTGGCGCTGGGTGAGGCTACCGGCGTGGGCGTCCGTGAGGTGCGCCGGGCGTACTCCAAGAGCCCTTGCTCGACGCACTGCGACACCCCGCATGTCCACATCTCGTCGCTGTCCGGGCGCTGGCAGGTCACCGGCGCTCGGGCGACGATCCTGCTGCGCAACGTGCTGCCCCACCTGCACTTCCGCCGCGAGGAGGCCCAGGCCCTCTACGAGCTGGGACGCCAGGCGCCAAGCAAGGGTGCCACCGCCGACAAGATGCGCCAGCTCGGCTGGAAGGTGGCCGCGTGACCGCCCACATCGACGAGATGGCCGAGTTGCGCGAGCAGCTCGCCGAGTGGCAGTCGACCGCCCGCGACGCCGCTTGGAACAAGATGCTCCTTGCCGCCCGCACCCGCGCCCTGGGTCGCGTCATCCGCGAGAAGGACCACCTCAAGGCCGTGGTCGCCAAGGGCGCCGTCTACATCCGCGCCGGGCGCGAGGTCTACAAGCTGGCCGCCCAGGGCGACTGGCCCGTGCGCCCGTCCGACATCATCACCACCGCCGAGGAGTGCGACCATGAATGACTGTGCCCGCGGATGCCTGCTCGTTGGGGTCCACGTCCCGCTCGAGGATCACCCTGACGGCGACGCTCACACTGTCTCGGAGTGCGCGGGCTGTGCGCCCAAGCCTGCCGAGGTGGGCGGCTACTGCCAGCGGTGTGCGTTCGGCCTGCGCGACGCCATCGCCGCGCTGCCTGACCTCATCGCGACCCTCTACGCCATGCCGGCTGGGCGGCTGGCGCCCGCCGACCGCAAGTCCGGCGACGTCGGGCGACGCTCGACGGTCGTGGACCCGCCCTCACCCTCACCCGCCCACGACGCCGCCGACGAGGCTGCCCGCTGGATCGGCGCCTGGGCGCTGGTGGTCGCTGACGAGCGCGGCGAGTGGGGCCCGTTCCTGTACCGGCGTGACGGCATCCCCGCCCTGCACGCGGAGCGAGAGGCTCGCTACCTCACGAACCACCTGGCGCACGTCTGCGCGGCCCCGTACGCCGACGACGTGTACGACGAGGCCCGCCAGCTCCGTCACCGGCTCACACGGGCGACGGGCGCCGACTCTGGCGACCGCCGGCTGCCGACCCGCTGCCCCGAGTGCAACCAAAAGACCCTGGTTCGCCCCAACGGCACCGAGCACATCGAGTGCCGCAACCGTGGATGCGTCTCACGGGAGGCGGCATGAGCTGGCAGCCCGAGCGGCGGCTCGTGACGATCGCCGAGGCTGCCAAGTCCGTCGACCGCCCCGAGTCCACCGTCCGGCGCTGGCTCGCCGAGGGGCGGCTCAAGTCGAATTTCACCTACGACGGGGCGCCGCTCGTGCTCGAGTCGCACGCGCTGCGCGTCGACGCCGAGGACCGGCGCCGGGGCGGGCGTCCCAAGATTCAAGACGGCTAGGCCTTGTTTGACATACCCGAGCGGCACTATGATACGCTCCCGCCATTCGGCGGAGTCATGCAACGATGACCCGTCCGCGAGGCCCCGGCACTTGTAAAGCGCCTGGGGCCTCGCCCATTTGACCCCCTGCCAAGCCTCTCACTGACGCTCAAATGGCAGGGGCTCCAACTTCCCCCCTGGCACCGACCGGCGCAACCTGGCCGCCCTGAGCGGCATACGCGGTGCGAGTGGCTGGGTGGGGAGTCAGCTCCCCGGCTCCTGAGGCAAGTCAGGTCCGGGGTGCTCTCCTCGGCAGCTCGGCCCGTTGCGGTACGTAGAGCTGCCGACGCCCTGCGCAGAGCGCGGGCAACCCCCTCGGCAGGGCGCCCCGGCGCGCCTCCTTCCCGCTCCGTGCGGGCGCCCTGCCGGGTCCAGCCAAAGTCGATGGAGACCGTCATGGACCTGTCCGAGGCCCTCGAGCTGACCAACCGCGCCGGCTACACCGACGGGCGCTGTTACGTCGCCCGCCTGGTCGCCTCCGACGCGTTGAGCGAGCAGCAACGCTCCGACGTGCTGGCCGTCATGGACGACCCGCACCGGGTCAGCCACGCCAACCTCGCCCGTGCCCTGACGATGATGACGGGCGCCAAGATCATGCAGGATGCGCTGGGCAAGCACCGGCGCCATGTCTGCGCCTGCGCGGGCTGACCCATGGACCTCGAGCAGGCCCTCGCCGCGACTGCGCCCATCGACCCCCCCGCCCGGCGGGCCGCCGCTTCGCACTCGAGCGGCTTCTCCTACGAGTGGGATGGCGCCCAGGGCGTCATTCAGACCGGGCCACTGCCCGAGCGCCCCAAGACGTGGGACGCGTTCATCCTCGACGCCGGCATCGACCCCGAGCAGGTCGAGGTGGTCGAGCCCGTGCAGGTGCGCGGCTGGGACATGCCCACCGCCGAGGGCGTCGTCCGCGCCCACTACTACCGGCTGACCGTCCGGCGCCGCACCCTCAAGCTGGAGCTGGACGACCTCGTCAAGGCCGCCAAGCGCCGGCCCCGCAAAGCTAGCTCCGCGCCGTCTCCCGAGACTGGCGCGGCTTTTCTCGTCGCCCTGGGCGACCTGCAGCTCGGCAAGATGGACGGCGACGGCGTCGAGGGCACCGTGGCGCGATTCCTCGACAAGACCGCTGCGGCTGTCGAGCGTTACCGACGCGTCGCCAAGGGCGCCCCGATCTACCTGGTGCATCTGGGCGACTGCATCGAGGGCTTCATGTCCCAGGGCGGGGCAAACACGTTCCGCACGACCCTGACCACCACCGAGCAGGTCCGCCTCTACCGGCGGCTGTTGCTCGAGCAGGTCAAGGCCTTCTCCTCCGTGGCGCCCCGCCTCGTCGTGTGCGGCGTGCCCGGCAACCATGACGAGGCCCACCGCCCACTGCAGACCTACGGCGACTCCTGGGCCATCGACGCCGTCTCGGCTGTCCGTGACGCCCTCGAGCTGGCGGGCACCTACGAGCACGTCACCATGCACGCGCCCGCCCGCGACGAGCTGACCCTCACCCTCGACGTCGCCGGGACCATCGTCGGCATGGCCCACGGCCACCAGTTCGGTCGGGGCGTCGAGGGCTGGAAGCAATGGTGGAAGGGTCAGCAGATGGGCCGCCAGCCCGTGGGCGACGCCGACATTCTGCTCGCCGGCCACTACCACCACCTACGTATCGAGCGCGAGTCCCGCACGTTCGTGCAGGTGCCCGCCCTTGAGTCCGAGTCGACCTGGTTCCGCCACACCAAGGGCGGGCTGTCCGAGCCGGGCATCGTCACGATGCTCGTGGGCGGCGGGCGCTGGCACTCACTGGAAGTCCTCTAGGCAAGGTTGCGCCCCAACCTTTACTAGGCGGGCGTGGTGGAGCGGTCACCACGCTGGGTCTCACGACCCAGAGACGCGGTTCGAATCCGACGCCCGTTACCCAAAGGGAGCCCACATCATGATGCTCGAGGCCGGCTATGAGACCGGGGCGTACGTGCGTTTCGACGACATGAACCACAAGGGACGCATCCCCACGCCCGAGGTCATCGAGGACATCCTGCGCCGCCTCGAGCGAACCGCCTTCCGCCTCAACGCCGGCCAATCGCTGGACGAGGCGACCACCCCACTCATGGAAGGGCCCGCGCCCCATGGCTAAGCACGTCTACCACTGGAAGCACGGGTGGATTCCGCTCGACCATGTCGCGGCCCTCTCCAAGGCCAAGGGCAACCACAAGGCCGCCAGCAAGATCCTCGAGGCCGTCCACCAGAAGCACCTCTCCCGCGAGAAGCACATCACCGTGGGCCACCGTGACGGGCGAGTCGCCATCCACGACACCAAGAGCGGCCACATCGCCAGCATCGAGGCTCATCACGCCCGCGAGCTGCACGAGGGCGGCAAGCACATCACGGGCGTCAACAAGGATGGCTCGCTGTCGTTCCGGGGCGAGCCCAGCGGCGGTGGCCTCTCTCGCGTCGACGCCTCGGGCGTCCGCGAGGGCGACGTCATCCATGAGCCGTCCATCATGAGCGGCGGCGTGCGCCGGCTCCGCGTCGACAAGGCCTACTCGCCCAAGAGCGATGGCAGCGTCAACGTCGACGTGACCGACCTGGGCACCGGGCGCACCCACCAGCTCACGCTGCCGAACAAGCCACACAACGTCGAGCGCCACAACGCGCCCGAGCCCAAGGCGCCCGCGCCCAAGACGGCTCGCAAGGCCGCGCCCAAGCCGGCTGACCTGCCCGAGGGCTACTCCGTCCGCCGGGACGTGATCGACCAATACGGCCCCGTGTCGACCTTCTCCGCGTATGGACCGGGAGGCGCCCGCGTCGCCCGCAGCGTCCGCACCGAGGCCGAGGCTCGCCGAGCCGTCGAGAAGCATCACGCCCGCGAGCAGAGCCGTGAGGCTGCCCGTCAGGACATGCTCGCCGCCGTCAAGAGAGAGCGTGAGGCCAAAGAGGCTCAGCTCGCCCAGAACAAGGCCGAGGGCGCCGCTGCCGCAGCCAAGCTCGACGAGGTCGACATCGCCCACCAGGTCGAGACGAACCACATGGTCGAGCGGATGCACAACGCGCCCGGCGCCATGTCGCCGCCCGAGCTGGCGCGCATCGCATCGGCTGACCACGTCTCCGAGCCCAACCGCAAGCGCGCCCAGGACGAGCTGAACCGTCAAGCGTTCCGACGTGTCCAGTCCATGCCAGGGCACGACGACGAGCGCACGCTGCACGCCCGCCTCACCGACGCCCGCCACATGCCCGACGGCCCAATCAAAGTCGCCCTCATCGACGCGCTCGAGCGTACGCTGCAGGCCATGACCCATGGACCCGAGGCCGACGCCCGCCGCCCGAGGCCGCGCGACGCCAAGATGGCGGCCCTGCACGACATCGCCGCCGGGAACGACACGCTCCCCGGTCGCTCACACGCGACAGTCGCCGCCCTTCATGAGGCCGACGCCATCGCGCCCGTGTTCGGGCCAGGCCCGGCCCGATGGAAGCTCACGGAGTACGGGCGCAATCTCGTCGAAGGACGCTGACCCACAACCCAACACACGTACCGCGAGCCCCGGCCCATCGCCGGGGCTCGCGGCATTGAGCCAAGGGGAAAGATGACCGCCCATCGCATCTACCACTGGAAGCACGGGTGGATTCCCCTCGACCACTACGCGGCCCTCAAGAAGGCCAAGGGCAGTGAGAAGGGCGCCCGCCGGGCGCTCGCCAACTCGCACGCGTCCGGCCACGCCCATCACTCGGTTGTCGCCGGCACGCACCACAACGGCACGCACGTGCGGGGCATCCAACCCGTGGCGTCCGAGCACCTCAAGCGCGACAGCCACATCGTCGCGGCCTTCAACCCGCAGAGCCGCAATTTCTCGATCCTCGACCAGCGGGGCAAGCGCATCGGCCTGTCCCACGAGTTCGACGGCAACGGCCTGGCGACGACCATCCCCGAGCACCTGGGCGAGCACCTCAACGCCCGCGGCTACACGATCGACAGCGTCAAGCACTTCCCCGACGGGCACCGGCTCCTTGCCCGCAAGGAGGACGGCTCGCTCAAGCTGTTCCGGGCGGACGGCACCGACAAGAACATGATCGACCCGCCCGAGGCCCCGCCCGCGCCCAAGCACCAGGCGCCCCGCGCGGCAGCCGCGACGCCGGGCGCGCCCGGCGAGTACGGCGGGCACATCGAGTCGCACGAGGTTCTCCTGCGCCGCGCGGGCGACGGGAGCTATCGCGACTACGCCGTCATCCGCCAACTGAACCCCAGCGGCATCCGCGGCAGCACCGACGTCGTCAACTACAAGCTGGGCGAGCACATCCGCGACAACAACCTGCGCGTCATCGACTACCGAGCCAAGGTGCTGACCACCGTCGACCGTCAGGGCGTCATCCGCAAGTTCAAAGCCGACGGGTCGAACATCGACAAGCCGGTCATGGGGCGCGTCGCCAAGTTCACCCGCAAGGACATCGGCGATTGGGTCCACACCGAGCCGCAACACGCCATCGTGCCCGACGGGTCGGTGGGCGGCGCCATCTCGGCGGCCAAGGTCAAACGGGCGTACGTCAAGGGCAACAAGCGCGTGCTCATCGAGTCCACCATGACCGAGGAGCAGGCCAAGGCATTCATGGCCGACGTGGACCGCGCATTCGTTCTGACCCACGCCGAGACTGGCCACCTCGACCTGACCATCCGCGTACCCTCGGGCGACCGCCACCTGCGCAACGCCTACGGCTACGTGTGGAAGGGCGACAACACCCGCGTCCATATCAGCCCCAAGGTCGCCGACGGCACGGAGAAGCCGAACGTCTACGGGCTGAACGCCACCTACAAGATGCCTGCGCTCGCCCAGCAGGGCATGACCCAGGCGCTCTACACGCTCGTGCATGAGCTGGGGCACGTCGTCGACAACGACCACACCCACACGTTCCACGGCGCCGGCAGCGGCATGTCCCGTCACGGCGACACGACGGACGCCCACAAGTTCCACAACTCGCAGAAGAAGGAAGGCCTGTCCAGATACGGGCAGTCCAAGGTCGCCGAGGGGTACGCTGAGGCCTACGCACAGCGAAGGCTGGGCACCGCCGCCAACTCGGCGGCCGAGGAGTACGCAAGGAGGTACGGCTGGCGATGATGCTCGATCCTGCAGAAAACGATTGGTCCCTCGAGGACGACGCCGAGGTGTGGCACAGCGCCAAGGCCGGCATCCCCGAGGCCATCGCCGAGGCCCAGAAGCGAGGCCTTCTTGAGCCTGCGCCTGCCGATGGCCTGGGCTGACAAGCGACGCACCCCCAGCGACTACCTACACCCCAAGAAGCAAGCACGCATCCTGGCCGCACATGGAGGCATCTGCCACCTGTGCGGCCATGGTCGTGCCGAGCAGGTGGACCATGTCATCCCATGGTCGGAGTGGACACATCCCACCCTGTCAGTGCATGACGCATCCAATCTGCGACCAGCACACGGCCAGCCCTGCCCTACGTGTGAGGTGCAGTGCCATGAGGACAAGAGCAAGGCAGAGGCCGCTCGAGGCAGGGCACGAGGCCATGAGCGCCGGCAGGCAGCCGGCAAGCGGCCCGTCGAGCGGCATCCCGGCGCACTCTGAGCCCATGGGGTGGGGGGAGCTCCCCCACCCGGCCAGGGGGACGCGCGAAGCGGGGTAGCAACTCACCATGCGTGCGACCTCGGCTCTCGTTTTTTCGAACGCGCGTTCGGGGCCGCGTCGGTGTGGATGGCGCCGTTGGAGCGCGCGAAACCGCAGAGGTCGCACACCTCGACGACGCCGTGCCACTCCCCAGACGGCCTCGACGCGTGAGGCCGTGCCGCTTCCTCAAGGTCGCCAGGCCGAGGCCTAATGGTCACGGCTACAGCACCCGCTGGACCAGCTCGGCGTCGAGCCACTGCTGCACGAGCACCTTGTCACCCTCGACGAAGTAGGTCACGAGCAACAACCGCTTGCCATCCTCGGCGTCGCGCCATGCCATGACGAGGCCCGGATGCACTGCCAGTCGACCGTCAGCGTCCGCGACCCAGCAGTGCCGGGTCGACGGCGGCGTCGGCGGTATCGGATGGTCCTGGCGCTTGCCGCCGGTTCCCCCGGCCATCAGCCCTCGACCTCCCGCCAGTCCGTGACGAACGTGCGGCGCGTGACAAGCCGGATGTTGTCTGGCGCGAGTTCCCGCGCCAGACGCTCGGCCATGTCCGCAGCTCGCCGATGGGCCGTGCGGCCATTGAACGAGTGATGCACCGAGCCGTCATGGAACATCACGCCCCACTCGGGGCGGCCCTCGCGTAGTTCGTCAGTCATCGTCGTCCTCTCCATTGGCTCGCAGCTCGCGGCGCAGCCGCTCGACCTCGGCCCACTGGATACGCCGGAACCCCGACCCCGGCAGATGCACGACGCCTCGGATGACGCCACTGTCGCACCAATTCCGAATCGTGTTCTCGTGCACGCCGAGCACCCTGGCGGCCGTCCTCACGTTCACAAACTCCATAGCACCACCCTCGCACCCTGGCGGTGCGTTTCCCACCCGCCCAGGAGGCGTCAGCATGTCCAAAAACACCCCCGAGGGGCTCGGCAAGGCCGGCCTCGCCGTGTGGCACTCGATCGCTGGCAGGTATGAGCTGCGAGCGGACGAGAAGCACCGGCTCGAGTCGGCCTGCAAGACCGCGGACATGATTGACGCCCTCGAGCGCGGCTGGATCGCAGCCGGCAGCCCGCACATCACCAAGGGCAGCATGGGCCAGGAGGTCATTCACCCGGCCATCGGCGAGATGCGCGCCCAGCGCGCGGCCCTCGAGCGGATGCTCGCCGCTCTCAAGCTCCCCGACGAGGCCCCAGCCGCCGAGGACAACGTGTCGAGCGCAGCTCGCGCGGCCGCCGCCTCGCGCTGGACCCGTGGCGCGTAGCCTCGCGGCGCGCGCAAGCACCGAGGACCGCGACGAGCTCGACGCCATCGAGGCCTTCTACCGGCGCAAGCTGACGGGCCCGGCCGCCGAGGAGCGGCTCGATTGGGAGCCGGTCAAGATCGGCCCGACCTGGCAGCGCGACGGCGCCGGCTGGCTCCTGCCCGAGCGCACGCTCGGCTGGGGGATGCTCGCTTGGTGCGGCCTCATGCTGCAGGCCGGTCGCGATGACCCGTGGGTTTTCACCGACGAGCAGGCGCGGTTTCTGCTCTGGTGGTATGCCGTCGACGAGGCGGGCCGGTTCCTGTTCCGCGACGGCGTGCTGCAGCGGCTCAAGGGCTGGGGTAAAGACCCGATCGGCGGCTGTCTGGGCCTCTTCGAGCTGGTGGGGCCCTGCACCGTCGGCGACATGATCGCCGGGCAGCCCGTCGGCCAGCCGCACGACGACCCGTGGATTCAGATTGCCGCCGTGTCGCTCGAGCAGACCAAGAACACGATGCGCCTACTGCCGAACCTGGTCACCAAGCGCGCACGCGACGACCACAACCTGCTCATCGGCAAGGAGTCCGCCTACGCGGGCAACCGCTTCCTGCAGGCGGTCACATCCTCGCCGGCCACCCTGCAGGGCGCGCGTGCCACATTCGTGCTCCTCAACGAGACGCACGAGTGGGTCAGCTCCAATGGCGGCCACGATATGGCCTACGTGCTGTCCAACAACGCGACCAAGTCCAAGGGCGGCGCCGCGCGAACCCTGCGCATTACCAACGCCTTTGAGCCTGGGCTCGAGTCGGTCGCCGAGAGGGACCGCGACGCCTGGCAGGACGTGCAGACCGGACGCTCGGTCGACACCGGCCTGCTCTACGACTCGCTCGAGGCAGCTCCCGAGGCGCCGCTGACGCTCGAGGCCGCCCCGGCGGTCATCCGCTCGGTGCGCGGCGACTCGACCTGGCTCGACGTCGACCGCATCGTGCAGTCAATCGCCGACACCCGCAACGCGGCGAGCCAGTCACGGCGCTTCTGGTACAACCAAATTGTCGCCGCCGAGGACGCCTGGGCTGACCCCAACCAGGTCAAGGCCGCCTCGACCGAGGACGACCTCGCCGCTGGCGACACCGTCGTGATGTTCGGCGACGGTTCCAAGTCCGATGACGCGACCGGCCTTGTGGCAGTGCGTATTTCGGACGGCCTGGCCAAGGTGCTGCACGTCCAGCAGCCCAAGAAGGACCAGATTGTCGACCGCTTTGCGCTCGACCGGGCCGTGACCGACGCGTTCGCCACCTACCGCGTGGTCGCGTTTTGGTTCGACCCGTCGCACGCCAAGGACGACGACGCCGAGGGTGACAGCCGCTTCTGGTGGCCGCTGTGCGACGAGTGGATGGCCCGATTCGGCCGCCGGCTCAAGCTGTGGCCAGTGCTGACCGGCAAGACCCGTCACGCGGTCGCCTTCGACCTGTCCCGGCACGACCACCAAGGGCTGTTCGTGCCGGCGGTCGAGCAGTGCCTCTCGGACATCGAGGGCGGCCTCGTCGCCTACCACCGTTCCGACTGGCTCGCCGAGCACGTCATCAACGCACGGCGCAACCCGAACACCAAATGGGGCGTGACGATCCGCAAGGAGCATCGCGAGTCCCCCCGAAAGATCGACCTGGCGGTGTGCCTCGTCGGCGCGCGGATGCTGCGCCGCATGTACCTGCTGTCCAACAAGAAGGGCGCGCCCGGCAAGGGCCGCGTCATCGTGCTCGACTGACCGAGAGGAGCGTGGCATGGCCGGTTCCGTCGACTGGACGCCATCGTTCTCCCCCACGAGCATCCCGACGCTGCCGTCGCTGACCCTGACCGAGGACGAGAAGCGCACCATCGGCTGGCTGCAGTCCCGCGGACAGGGAATCGACCGTTTCGAGATGGAGCTCGCCAACGCCTACTTCATGGGCGAGCAACTCATCGACAACCTCGAGATTGCCATCCCGAAAGACCTGGCCGCCAAGCTGCGCACCCTCGTGGGCTGGGCGCGCATCGCCGTCGACCCGTACGTCGAGCGCCTGGCCGTCGAGGGCTTCCGGCTCCCCGGCGACACCGACGTCAACCGCGACCTCGCAGAGCTGTGGTCCGGCAACGGCCTCGACGCCGAGGCGCCGCTCGCGTTCACCGATGCGCTCGCGCTGCGCCGCGCGTACTGGATGGTCGGCGCCGGCGAGGCCGGCGGGCCACCCAAGATCACCGTGGAGTCCCCGCTCAACGTCGCGGTCATGTGGGACGTGACTGGCCGGCGCGCCGAGGCGTGCATCCACCACTACATGCACGGGTCCGAGGACCGCGCGTCGCTCATGCTGCCCAACCGGACCATCGACATTGCGCGCGACCATAACGGGCAGTGGGTCAAGACCGGCGAGGACAAGCACGGATTCGGCTACGTGCCCATGGTGCGGATGGCGAACAACCCGCGCACCTACAACCGCGACGGCTTCTCGGAGATTACCCCCGAGCTGCGCTCGATCATCGACGGCGCCTGCCGGACCCTCCTGGGCCTCGAGGTGGCCCGCGAGCTGTACTCCGTGCCGCAGAAGCTCCTGCTCGGCGCGACCGAGTCCGACTTCCAGACCCCCAGCGGCCAGGTCCGCCGGGCCTGGGATACGTACATCAACCACATTCTCGCGCTCGAGCGGGACGACGAGGGCAACCTCCCCGAGGTTCGCCAGCTCACCGCCTACGACCCGTCGACCTTCACCAAGCTCATCGAGATGTACGCCTCGCAGGCCGCCGGCATCCTGTCGGCGGTCCCGCAAGACCTCGGCCTCTACACCCAGGGCAACCCGGTGTCAGCCGAGGCCTACGAGGCGACGGAGACCCGCCGCAACCGCCGCGCCATGCTCAAGCAAGCGCAATTTGGCGTCGCCATCACCGAGGCAATGAAGCTCGCCATCCGCTTCCAGAACAACGGCGAGCTGCCGGACAAGTACGGGCGGCTCGCGATCGACTGGCAGTCGGTCCACACGATGGCGCCGCTCAACCCCGACGCTGTCGGCAAGATGGTCGCCGCCCAGGTGCTCCCGGCCCGCTCGGACGTGACCCTCAAGCGCCTGGGCATCACGCCCGAGGAGCGGGTCGAGCTCGAGAAGGACTTTGACAAGGCCGCCGGGCAGCAAAACCTGGCCGCCATCCGTCAGGGCCTCGCCGACACCGCGCAGCAGGCCGCCAACGGGCCCCAGAAGACCCCTGGCGGGGCCGTAGGCGCGCCAAATGCCAGCGTCGCTGGCTGAGGACCACCAGGCCGAGCAGGAGGCCCTCACGGGCCACATGGCGCCGCAGCTCGCGGCTGCCTGGCACCTGCTCGACCTGTCCAACCTCAACGCCACGCTGCCGCAATTCCGTGAGGCCGTCCAAGCCATCGTCGACTACTACGGTCGAGCCTCGGCGGCGGCGGCGCTCGAGTATTTCCGCAACGCGCGCCGCGCTGCCGGCGTCGGTGGCCGAGCGGACATCCCAGCCGCCGGGCCGGTCAAGCCGCAGCTCATCGACCAGCTCGTCGACGAGGTAGTGGCACCGCTGCGCGGGCCCCATCCGAACGAGCAGGACTCGCAGGATGTGCTCGACTCAGCGGCGCAGCAGCTCGTCTGGGACTACGGACGGCGCCAACTCATCGGCGGCGTCGCCATCGACGACCAGGCACGGGGCTGGGCCCGCGTCCCGAACGCGGACGCGTGCTCGTTCTGCCTCATGCTCGCGCTCCGCGCAGCCGGCGGCGACCTCTACAAGTCCAAGCGGTCAGCCTCCTTCCCGGCGCACCGGCGCCGCGCCAACGGCTCCGGTGGCGACTGCAAGTGCAGCGTCGAGCCCGTCTTTGGCGTCTACGAGCCCACGGCTCGGGTCCGCGAGGCCCAGGCCTTGTGGAAGTCCTCAACCAAGGGCCTCGGCGGCAACGACGCGCGCAACGCGTTCCGCCGGGCTGTCGAGGGTCGCACCGACCCCGCGGCCAAGTAACCCCCACGACCGATTCCGCCCGCCTTCTCGGGCCCAGGGCCGGTCCTCACATTCCCCCCGGCCTGACGCCGAGGCAACCCCCCAACCCCTGCACCAGGAGTGCTCTGCCATGTCTGATTTCCCGCCTGAGCTCTTCGACGACACGGATGCGACTACTCCCGCAGCCGAGCTCGAGGACGAGGCTGCCGCACCCAAGCCGTACGAGCGAAAGTCCCTGGCGGACCTGCTCTCTGGGCTCGACGACGATGCCCGCAACACGGTCATGGGTGAGGTCTCCAAGGCCCGCAACGAGGCCGCGAGGTATCGCACCGCGCTGCGCGAGGCAGAGCCGCAGATTGCCGACTACAACCGCCTCGTCGAGGCGTCCAAGTCCGACCTTGAGCGCGCCCAGGAGGCCGCCGAGGCACAGCGCGCACGGGCCGAGGCTCTCCTGAGCCGCTCCGTGCAGTCCGAGGTCAAGGCAATGGCCGCAGTCGGATTCGCTGACCCCGAGGACGCCATCGCGTTCCTCGACGTCAGCAGGTACGCCACGCACAGCGGCGACGTTGACGCAGACGCGATCCGAGGCGACCTGGCCGACCTCCTGGCCCGCAAGCCGCATCTGGGCAAGACGCCCGGCTCACGCATCCCCGCACCCAACCCAGCCCAGGGGGCTTCCGGGTCCGGTGCTCCCAACCAAGACGACGCCGCCTACTTCGCCTTCTTCCCTGACGAAGCTCCTGCGCGTCGCTGAATCGCCTTCTCCCCAAACGAAAGTGAGGCCGGCTAATGGCCGAGTATCTCCCCATCTTCAAGCCTGGGCAGGCCGTGACCCTCAAGGCCTCGGCCTCGGTCACCGCCGGTCAGGTTGTGGCCGCTTCCGGTGCCGGGACGGTCGCTGCGGCGGGTGCCGCGTCGGTGGCTGTCGTCGGCGTGGTCGCCTTCGACGGCTCCACGAACGACAACGTGACGGTCTACGTCGGCGGGGTGCACAACCTCACCGCCTCGGGCACGGTCACCGCTGGCGACCCGGTCATCGCCGGTGCCGCGGGCACGGTTGCGACCTCCGCGACGCCGCCGGCCGGTCAGCAGATTGGCGTCGCGCTGACGACCGCCACGACCGGCAACAAGGTCCGCGTCCTCTGGACCCGCTGACCCCGCCGGGTCACCCCTTCCCCAGCTTCCCCAGGAGATGGCGCGACTCGCCGTCTCCCGCACCCCCGTGAGGTGAACCATCGCTACCTATCCCCCGGTGCCGGCAACCCTGTCGGACCCCAATGTCACCGCTTCCCGGTTCCTGCAGTACCCGCAGTTCGTTGCGCGGCGCCTGCAGACGCTCGGTGACCTGCGCTACGTCGGAACGAAGATTCTGACGGGCCGCCAGGACACCAACGGCGGCGCTGTCGGCTACGAGCTCGTCGAGGGCATCTTCTCCGACGGCACCCCCGAGGTTGTCGCGCCCGGTGCTGAGTACAGCATGACGACCATTTCGGACGGCCCCGCTGGGCTCGCCCGAGTGACCAAGTGGGGCAAGGACACCCTCGTCACCGACGAGGCCATCCGCCGCCGCAACATGGACCCGGTCAACAAGGGCCTGCTCAAGCTCGTCAACTCTGCTGCGCTCGCCATCGACACGTCGGTTCTGTCCGTCGTTGCCGCTGCGGTCACGCAGACGCGCGCCGCCAAGGCCAAGTGGGATGGCTCGGGCACGACCCCGTTCATCCTGCAGGACATCATGCGGGCCAAGGCCGACATCCGAGGCAACAACCTCGGCTACGAGCCGAACGCCCTGCTCGTCGACGACTCGACGTGGGCCTACCTCGCGTCCGACGCGACGATCGCTGCGGCGATGGCTCGCGAGTCCCAGAGCAACCCGATTTACACGGGTCGGTTCTCGGTCCTAGCTGGCCTGCAGGTCATGCCGGTCCCGGCTGCCAACCTGCCGGGCAACGTCGGCACGAGCGCGTGGGTGGTCGACACCAACCAGCTCGGCTTCATCGCGACCGAGAACCTCGGTGGCGGCTACTTCCCGGCTGGCGACCTGGTCGAGTCCAAGACCATCCGCGCGGACGAGAGCGACTCCTGGCGCCTGCGCGCTCGGGCCAACTTTGTCCCGGTCGTGACCGACCCCAACGCTGGCTTCAAGATCACCGGCGTCGCGTGACCGAGAAGAAGCAGCCCGCACCGAAACGAGTCCTGCGCGTCATCGCGCAGCTCGTTCCGGTTAAGGGCGTCGACGGCAAGGTCTTCTACCTGCAGGCCGGCGACGTCATCACCGACCGTGTGTCGCAGGAGTCCGTCGAGCACCTCGACGGACTCGGCTTCCTCGCGGCGGACTAGGCGACACCCCAGGTACACCCCGAGAAAGCGAGCCATCTGTGAGCACTCCCCTGTCCACGGCCGCCGACCTCGGGGTGTACCTCGGAGTCGACGACATCGACCCCGCCCGAGCCGGCCTGCTCCTGCAGCTCGCGCATGACCGGCTCGAGACAATCGTGTCGCCGCTGCCGGACACCGCCAAGAGCATCGAGCTGGCGGTGGCCGGACGCGCCTACCAGAACGTCTCATCCGCGCAGTCGATGGGCCTGGGCTCGGCCAACATCTCGTTCGGCTCCACGACGGGTGGCGGCGGGCTGTACCTCACCAAGGCCGAGCGTGCCGACCTGCGCCGGCTGGCCGGTCGTACCGGCGCGTTCGTCATCGACCTGCTCCCCGACGACTCGACATGCTGAGCCTGGCATCCTTCTTCATCCACACCGTCACCGTCGAGACCTACGGCGGCGCAGGCGAGTTCGGCGACACGTATGCCGCCCCGGTCGACGTGCTGGGCCTGCTCGACGACAGCGTGAGCCTGAGCCGCACCGCCACCGGCGACGTCGTCTCGTCGAGCGGAACCGCCTTCTACACGCACCTGGCCAACGCGCCACTGTTCCGGCCACAGTCCCGCGTGACCGACCCCTACGGCAACGTCATGCAGGTGCAGGCCGTCAAGCCCCGGCTGGGCCCGTCGATGCTCCGCGCGCTTGAGCACGTCGAGGTGCAGCTCCGGTGAGCATGCGCTGGCGCGACACCATGTCGATCTACCTGCGCGAGGTGCTCGAGAAGACTAAGCGCCTCGACGACGACCTGGCCGTCGGCGCCAAGATCATCCTGGCCGACAGCGACAAGCGAGTCCCCAAGGAGCACGGGCGCCTCGTCGCGTCCGGCGTCGTCAAGCGCGACCGCAGCGGCAACAACGCTGTCGGCATCGTCTACGGCGGCCCCTACGCGCGCTGGGTCCACGAACACGTGCACTTCAAGCACCCGCGCGGCGGGCAAGCCAAGTTCCTCGAGACCGCACTGCTCGAGAAGGGCCGTGAGGCCATCAACGAGGCCGGCAGACACCTCTGGGAGCGACTGTGAGCTTCACCAAAGACCTCCTGCTCGGACTCAAGGCCGAGCTTGTCGCCGCAGGCATCACCGAGCTCATCGTGTTTGGCGACCTGCCCAGCGAGCCGCACCGGGCCATCGGGCTGTCCGCCTACGCGACCGTCGACGATGCCACCGTGGCGCACTCGACGCTGCGCGTGCAGCTCATGGCCCGAGGCGTCCCCAACGACAGCCTCGATGTCCACGAGCTGGCTGACAGCGCATTCCTGGCGCTGCAGACCCTTGAGAACCGCACCTACGGCACCGCTCATCTCGTGCAGTGCCTCCGCGTGTCGTCCGTGCCGCTCGGCATCGACGATGCCAAGCGCTCGGCCCGCTCGGACAACTACGAGGTCGACGTCGACCTGCCGCTCACGGCGGGCCGGCCCTTCTGACAGCCACACCACCCATCCGCCCCTAGCGGGCACCAACCCATAGGCCCCGAGCATCGGGGCCTTTGTCATGCCCCAGGAGGCATTGCGTGACTACTACTGCACTCGCCCGCAAGTTCCGGGTGGACGTGACCGCCGACCTCACCCTCGCTGGCGGCTGGGTCGAGCTGAAGGGCATCTACGCCCTCAAGCCGACCGTCGACGCGAACACCGTCGAGACCGGCGCCTATGACACCGACGGCTGGGACAGCTTCGAGATTACCGGCAACGCCTGGGGCGTCACGGCCTCCGTCTTCCGCCGCACGGTCACCGGCGTCTATGACCCCGGCCAGGAGCTCGCTCGCGCGCGCATCGGCGGGTTCGGCGACGCCGCGCGCGTCGGAATCCGCTTCTACGACAAGAACGGCGGGCCTGAGGCCTACCAGGGCGTCGCCATCGTCAAGTGGGAGCGCGCCAACGACGGCGTGAAGGACGTCGACGCGGCGACCATCACGTTCATGGGTGACGGCGTGCGCAACACCATCACCAACCCCGGCACTGCGGCCACCGCCCCGATGCTCCTGTCGGCCCTGCCCTCCGGTGCTGCCGCTGGCGCCCAGGTCACGATCACTGGCTCTGGCTTCACCGGCACCACCGGCGCGGCTGGCGTCAAGTTCGGCGCGAACAACGCATCGAGCTACGTCATCGTGTCCGACCAGGTCATCGTCGCCATCATGCCGGCTGGCACCGCTGGCCCGGCCAACGTCGTCGTCACGAACGGCGTCGGCGCCTCGACGGCACTCGCGTACACGCGCGCCTGACCGTCCCTCTCAACGTGTCGGGCGCGGCTATGGCTGGGCCGCGCCCGACACCTCACAGCCAACCCAGCCAATCAGCCAAGGAGACAGCCATGTCTGTGTTCAAAATCGTTCTGCTCGCGTGGTTCGCGCTCGGACTGCTCGGCGCTATCTCGTGCATCGGTAAGCCTCGCCCGATCCTCGAGTCCCGCCACGTCATCCGCACGGCCCTCATCCTCGGCGTCGCCTCGACCATGGTGGTGCTCTCGTGAAGAGCTGGGAGGACGTTGCCCCGGAACCGCTCGCGTTCCCGATCAACGGCAAGGTCTACACCGTCCCCGAGCTGCCCTATGACGCCATGCTGACCATCCAGAAGGTCAAGGCCGGCGAGTACACCGTGCTCGAGGAGCTGGCTCCCGAGCAGACCTGGCGCCTCATCATGGGCGACGCCTGGGACGAGATGGTCGACGACAACGTCCCCGCCGAGGCCATCGGTCGGGCTGGGCTCGCCACCCTCGTCTACTTCGAGCAGGGCCGTGAGGCCGCCGAGGTGGTCTGGGAGAACGGCATTGACCCAAAAGCCCTGGCGACGGCGATCCGGTTGCGCACAACGCAGCCCGAGTCGCCGAGGCCGACCAGTACGGACGAGGCGAGCGTGACCCCCTCACCGGCACCTACCAGTGGTACGAGTTCCCGCCCGGCTTCATCCAAGAAGAAGGCCCGGATGGCGGCTACTCCGTCCTGACGCTGTGCGAGCAGTGGCCCCTCGTCGTCGCCGACTTTGCCTCCGAGTACGGAATCCGTCTCGGCACAGGCGAGTTCGTCGCGTGGCGAGAGTTCGTGGTCCTGCTCACCGGCCTCCTAGCTGCCGATACGCGGCTGTTCCGACACTTCACCTCCCGCAAGGAGGCTGACGACCCCCAGGAGTGAACGATGGCCGCTGGCGAAACCAACATCGGCGGCATCGTCGGCTTCCTGCGCCTCGAGGCCGGCCAGTTCCACCGCGAGATTCAGCAGGCGCTCCTCGAGATTGAGGCCCTCGACGACAAGGACGTCCGCGTCTCGGTCAGGACCGACGGCAAGGTGGGCGGCGTCGAGGGCCTCGACCAGCTCGAGCGCAAGGCCAAGTCTGCGTCGAGCAGCCTCGACGACCTCGGCAGGTCGCAGCGCCGGCTCGAGGACGCGACCAACCGCGTGAACCTCGCACAGATGCGCCTGTCGGAGCTCAACGAGTCCGGCAAGGCCAAGGCCTCCCAGCTCATGGCCGCCGAGCAGGCCCTCGCCAAGGCCCGGCGCGACGAGCAGGACGCCATCGATGCGACCTACGACTCGAACCGGAACCTCGACCGCTCCAACCGTGACCTCGTCCACTCCAACAAGGATGTCGAGGAGAGCAACCGCCGGGTAGGCAAGAGCGCCGAGGAGTCCCGCAGGGGTGCTGGCGCCCTGCTGACGGCGATTGTCGCCCTGGGCCCGGCCCTCGTGCCGCTCGCCGCCGGTGCGGCTGGGCTCGCCGTCGGATTCGGCGGCATGGCGACCGCTGGCATCCTGGCCGTCGTCGGCATCAAGAACGAGATGAAGGCCGGCACCGACGTCGGGCGCGCCTACGGCGTCGCGCTGGGCCAGGCCAAGGATGACCTGAACCAGCTCGGTGCGGTCGCCGCCCGCAACGTCCTGGCGCCGCTGCAGACCGCCGTCGCGGACCTCACCGCCCGGACCCCGGCGCTGTCCGACCAGCTCGGCGAAATGGCGACCATCACCGGCAAGGTCGCCGTCAACATCACCACCGGCCTGCTGAGCGCCTTCGAGGCGCTACGGCCCGTCATGCTCGACGTCGCCACCTACGTCCTGCGCCTGAGCCAGCGTTTCAGCGACGCGATGCAGGGTCCGGGCATCGTCAGCTTTGGCGACTACGTCCGCTCGGTCTTTCCCCAGGTGGTCCAGTCCATCGAGGACATCGCGGGCGCCGCCGTGAAGCTCGTCGACGCGTTCGCGCCGCTCGGCATGGGCACCCTCACCGCCATTGGGAACATCGCGGCGGCCATCGGCGCCATCCCTGCGGACAAGCTGCAGGTCATCGCCACGCTGGCGAGCTCCGTCTTCCTCGGCTTCCAGACGTGGAGCGGCCTGAGCACCGTCATTACCAAGGTCGCCAACGCCGTCAGCGACGTCGCGACCAGGTCCGTTCGGGCCGCCGCTGCAGTCCGCGGGCTGCAGGTCGCTGCCGGCGTGATCGGCATCGCCCTCGCCGGGCTGTCGCTCCTGCTGGCGAACACCGCCGAGAGCACCCGCGAGAACCAAGAGGCTGTCAACGATTGGGCGGACGCCCTGCGCGCGTCCAACGGCGCCCTCGACGAGTCGATCCGCCGCAAGGCGGCCATGCAGCTCGTCGACAACGGCGCCGCAGACGCCGGCAAGAGGTTCGGCCTCACCCTCGGTGACCTCACCGACGCCGCGCTGGGGCTGCCCGGCGCGATGGACCGGGTCAACACGGCCATTGACGCCCAGGGCGACAAGCTGAAGACCGTTGCCAGCTCGGGCCGGTACGCCGCCGTCGTCAACAGCGACCTCGGCAATGCGGCGGTCGACCTCAAGGACAAGCTCGGCCAGACCAACGGCCAGCTCGACGCTGGCGCCAAGGCGTACGCCGACATTAAGGCCGCCGCCGAGGGCGCAACCGGCTCGGTCAGCTTCTCGGCCGCCGCGATCCAGAACCTTGCGGACACCTACGGCGTCAACGCGACCACCTTCATGAACGCCGCCACTGCCCAGCAGCACATGTCCGACAAGCTGGCGGCGGCAACGATCCAGATGCAGCTTCAAAACGACGCGGCGGGCCTGCTCAAGCAGTCGCTCGACGAGCTCAACGGCGAGAAGCAGTCAGCAGAAGAGGCTGACATCGCGTTTGGTCGGGCGCAGAACCAGGTGGGCGCTGGCATCCGTGCGGCCAAGGAGCGGGAGGCCCAGGCCCTCGCGGCTATGTCCTCCGGTGGCAGCAGTGGCGGCACCTCGCGATCCGCTACGGATAGCCTCGCACGGGCCCGGCTCGCCCAGAGCCAGGCAGCGGCGCACCTCGCGCGCCTGCAGTCTGACCCCAAGTCGACGGCATCATCGCTCGAGTCAGCGCGCAACCGCCTCGCCAACGCGAACCTGCGGCTGCAGCAGGCCGAGGCCAAGGTCGCGTCCTCGACGACCAAGAGCACGAGCGCCGCAACCGCAGCCGAGAAAGCGGCCTACGCCCAGGCCAAGGCGGACGCGGCAGCGGCAACCTCGCTCACGGGCAACTCAGAGGCCGCGCTCACGAACCGCGACAACCTGCTGCAGGCGATCAAGGCGGCCGAGGCCAAGGCCGGCGTCGACGGCAACCTCGCGGATGCGAGCGAGGCAGCCCGCAAGAAGCTGAGCCAGCTCAAAGACGAAATCATCAAGAACGCGGTGGCCCAGGGTCTCAACAAGGACGAGGTCACCAAGTACGTCAACGAGTTGCTCAAGATTCCCACGAAGCTGCCGCCCACCCAGGCCGAGCTGGACATCGCCAAGGCGCTCAAACAGAAGAAGGCGCTGCAGGATGCCATCAACGGCATCACCGGCAAGACCGTCACTCTGACCATCCAGCAGGTCTACAAGACGATCGGCAGCCAGGCAGCCCTGCAGGTCCACAACGAGCAGACCCTCGCGCGGCACGGTATCAACCCCAACCTGCGCACGGGTGGTCCCATCCCCGGCTATGCCGTGGGAACGCTCGTCGGGCCCGGCACCGGCACGAGCGACAGCATCCTGGCGATGGTCGCCCAGACCGGACGCATGCTGCGCGTGTCTGCTGGCGAGTTCGTCTCGACCGACGCCTCACGCCAGCGCAACCAGGCCGCGCTCGAGGCGGGCAACCGAGGCGCGACGCTCACCGTCGCCGGTGGCATCCCCAAGGGCAACAGCGTCGCGCTGCGCCTGAATCACGGGCAGCTCGTCTCGGCGGCAGCTCACCGGCGCAACGAGGAGCGGCGTGAGGCCCGCGCTGCAACCAACCGCCTGCACCCCGAGGACATCCGAGCCATCGGCAAGGAGATGGCCCTGGCCATCCGCGAGCTGCCACGGCCTCGGGTCGACGTCAACGACTTTGACAGGAGACTCGCGTGACCACCGCGATTGACCTCGGCGGCCAGAGTTTCGGCACTGGCGTCCGCGACGCCAACGGCGCGCTCTGGAAAATGGCCCTCCCGCGTGGGTGGGACGCCCCGATCTTCCGCAACGAGGACGGGGCGCCCACCTTCCGCGATGGCGCCTATGAGGCCGAGGCGCTCCACGGCGCAAGGGCCCTCGTCTGCTCGGGGCTCGTCCGGTGCGCGACCGACGCGCTCGCCTGGCAGGTCTACTACCTGCTGCCGACCCTGTCCCCGGTCGGTCGTGACATCGACCTCGTCGTGCATGAGCCAGGCGGTGACAAGTTCCTCAAGGTCCGCCAGGGCGCCAAGCCGGACATCCGCACGCCGCAGGCTGGCGTCGTCTTCTTCGAGCTGAACCTCAAGGCGCTCTACCCCTTCAAGCGGTCGACGACGCCCATGGTGCGGACCATCAACGCCGGCGCCACCGACGGCTTTGCGTGCCAGGGCACCGTCGCCGCCGAAATGGAGGTGCGCACGCTCAGCTCGGGCACCGTCACGCTCAAGAGCTACGGCGCGGTCCAGGGCACCGGCGCGACCTCGGTCCCCTCGGGGACGGTCTTCACCTCGGGATTCGGCTTCTCCAACCCCGAGCGCACGGTGATCGGCCCGGCTGGGGAGAACCTCTACAACTCGCTCATCCCGGCCAACCACTGGCTCGCGGCGCAGCCCGGCACCAACACGGTCCAGAACAGCGGCACGGCCAACGTGCGCCTCACCTACTACCCCACCTGGGAGTGACTTTTGCGCGTCTGCGACCTGTGCGGCCTCGTCGACGAGGGCCCGCGTCACGTCATCGGGCATGCGCCCGGCTCGGTCCCCGTCAACGCGGGCCTCGTGGCCGTCGTCGCCGCAGCGGAGCTGCCCGTCGACGCCAAACAGGCGGCGCTCTGTGCGCTCGTCGACATGACCCTGCAGCTCCGCCACCCCGCCTGCTGCGCCGCGGCCGGCTGTGACATCTGCACCCCTAGCCCAGAAGGGAATTGAGCCCATGTCGCTCGACCAGTCATTCGCCCAGGCGATCCAGAACCACATCCACGGCGGCTCGTCCCTGACGGCGCCGACCGGCCACAAGGTACTGCTCATGACGGCCAACGGGACGTCGACGTCCGGCGGCACTGAGCTGTCCACCGGCGGCGGCTACACCGCCGGCACCGGCCAGTCGATCACCTGGGCGTCCGCCACCGCCGCCACCCCGAGCGTGTCTGCCAACTCGGGCAGCATCTCGTTCACGAACATGCCTGCGGCAACCATCGTCGGCATCGAAATCAAGTCCGGCTCCAACGTCCGGCTCGAGTTCGGCGCGCTGACCGCGTCCAAGACGACCGCCAGCGGGGACACCCTCTCATTCGCCGCCTCGGCGATCAGCTCGGCCCTGTCCTGACGAACACCTAGCCAGCGAGAGGGGCCGCAATGTACCGGGCCAGCCCACCAGTCGCGGACGGCACCGCCAATGACGGTCCTATCTCGCTGGGCGCCGAGTTTCACGTCACCTCGACCGGCTGCACCCTCAACGGTTTCCGCGTCCACGAGGGCAACACGGGTACGTGGACCGGCACCATCACGGCGGCGCTCTACGCGGTCGGTGGCTCCACGCCGCTGACCACCGCAGTCACCATCCTGACGCCGGGCAGCAGCGACCCGGCGGGATACTGGCCCGGCCAAGCGTTCGACGGCAGCACGTCAACCTGGTGGCTGGGCACCTCGCCCAAGACCGGCGGGGCGCAGTGGCTCAAGACCTGCGGCGACAGCGCCTCGACCGTCACGCAGTATTCGATCACGCCGCACCCGAGCAGCAACGCCTACTCGCCCAAAGACTTCAAGTTCCAGGGCTCCAACGACGGCACGACATGGATCGACCTCGACACCCGCACGGGCGTCACGTGGTCGAGCACCGCTGCGCAGGTCTTCAACTTCACCAACAGCAACAGCTACCGGCAGTACCGGCTCTATATCACCGACGTGGTGTCGGCGACGGACTACGTTGCAATCACTGAGTTTTCGGTCACCGGGCACACCCACTCGGGCTACGGCGAGACGATGCTCGCCACTCCGTACGCGCTGACGAGCGGCACGAACTACCGGGCCGTCTTCTACTTCACCGGCACTCGGGCCAACGCCAACGGCAGCTTCAACACGACGCTGACCAGCGGGCCCCTCGTCATGCCCAGCGGGGCAACCTCGGTCAACGGCAACCACACCTATGTCTACGGCTCGGGCATGCAAAACCCGACCAACGCCGCCGGCTCCAACTACAAGCTCGACGTGTGGATCGACCAGCCCGGCGGCACGACGCACAACGGCGCGGCGGCACTGTCGGCGACCTCGACACTGACGGCCACTGCCGCAGGAACCGTATTCAGCGCCTCGGCGCCACTGAGCGCCAGCTCGACGCTGTCGGCCAACGGCAACATCGGCGCGCCAATCGCGAGCGCCTCGGCGAGCCTCGCGGCCAGCTCAACGCTGACCGCGACCCCAGCAGCCACCCGTCCGGTGTCGGCGGCGCTGACCTCGACGTCAGTGCTGCGCGCCACGGCCCAGGCGACCGTGCTGCAGGCCATCGCGTCAATGACGGCGACCTCGGTCCTGTCGGCCACCCCCGACCCGCCCAAGACGACCGCCGCCGAGGCGCCGCTGTATGCGGCATCGGCTCTGTTCGCCGAGGCCGACCAGACCGGCTCTGCGAGCGTCGCGATGACGTCCAGCTCGAGCCTGACGGTCGACGCGAGCGCGTTCACGCCGTTCACCGAGCCGCTCGACCCGCGCACCGGCAAGCCGCAGTACCGGCTCATTATCGCCCACCGCGACGGCACCCGGCTCGCCGAGGTCACCAACGCGCACGTGGCGCCGATCGAGGATGGCGTGGGCGTCGGGTCCAGCTTCAACTTTGAGCTGCCCGCCTCGGACCCCAAGCGGGACTACATCACCCCCGCGGGCCGCCAGGCCCAGGTGTGGCGCGGCACCGAGCTCGAGTTCCGGGGCCCCATCGTCACCATCGACGACGACGACGAGGGCAGGAGCACGGTCAAGTGCCGTGACCCCTTCTGGTATCTCGAGTCAGGCCGGCGGGTCATCGGGCAGATACCCAAGCGCAACCTGCTCGTCAACGGCTCGTTCGCCACCGGCGAGCCGCCGTGGACGGGCGCCTATGCGCCTGACTCCATTCCGGCGGCACAGCCGGTTCGCGACGTCATCTCGACCGACTTTTTCGGCGTCACCATGAACGCGCTGCAGATTCGCGGCGTCGACAAGGTCGTCACCGTCACCAAGGAGGTCAAGACCGAGGCCGTCTTTGTGCCCAACCAGGCGACCTACCTGCCCGGCGGCGAAGCGGCGATCAAGGCCGTTGCGGCGCTCATGCCCAAGACCGGCAACCTGTCGGTGCGGGTCGAGGGGTACACGGCAGACAACCGGATCAACGGCGACTATGGCGACGGCATGGCGCTGTCGCTCAACCGCGCCAAGGCCGCTGCGGCGTCGATCAAGAGCGTTCGGCCCAACGCGGTGACCACCACCGTCGGCTTTGGCTACTACCACCAGATTCCCGGTGGGCTGGCCGCCAACCGGCGCGTGGTCATTTCGTGGTCCGGCGTGCAGGAGGCCTCGGGCCACCGGCAGTACGAGGTGCAGAAGCTGTCCATCGTGCAGCCGGTCGCCAAGAAGGCGCCGCTGCCGCTCACGTTCGTGGGGTGGACGTGGATCACCAAATGGATCGGCCCGTCCAAGGACGGCTGGGGCGTCTACATCCAGGCCGCCGACCCGACCAAGCCGGCGGACCCCAAGAAGCCGACCGGGCCGCGTCTCGTCATCGACTCCGCGCACGCGGACATCGACGAGAAGACCCCTCGGGACCGTTGGATGCGCATGGAGGCGACGATCGAGATTCCGGCTGACGGTCGGACCTACGACGTCGAGGTGCGCCTCTACCCGCCTGCTGGCGAGGCGATGTGGACGATGGCTGGGCTGTACCCCGCCGACCAGCTCGGATTCTTCAAGGTCGACCAGGCCAACATCATCAAGGGCCTAGTCGAGCATGCGCAGGATACGAGCATCGGCAAGGGCGACCTGGGCATCGGCACGCGCTGCCAGCCCACGGGCGTCACCCGCACGCGCGAATACCCCTACCACGAGCGGATGCCCATCGAGACCGCCATCGGCGAGATTGCCTCGCTGTACCGCGGGCCCGAGGTGGTCATGGAGGTCACCCCGACCGCCCAGACGGTCGTGACCTACTACCCCCGGCAGGGCTCGCTCACGAGCGAGGTGCTCGTGCATGGCGGCAACGTCACCGCCTACGAGGCGCCGTCGGACTCGCGCGAGGTCGCATCGTCGATCATCCTGCAGGCCGACGGATGGGGCGCCGACCGGGAAGAGGGCTACGCCTCCGACCCGGCCGCGCTCGACGGACTCATGCTCGAGCGCGTCGTCTCCACCGAGGGCGACACGCCGGTCACCGAGCTGGAAGAGGGCGCCCAGCGCCAGCTCAAGCGGCTCAAGACCTCCAAGCCGGCGGTGTGGGTCACCATCCACCCCAGCCGCACGAGCGAGGTCATGGACGCGTGGGAGCAGGGCGATTGGGGCCGACTCATCATCGAGCAGGCCGGCATCGACGGCCTGTATCGGTTCGTCAAGCGCCGGCTGCACCCCGGCCAGTCCGACCTGCTGGAAATGATGCTCACCCCCTGCGAACAAGACGGGAGCTGACCCGATGCTGACCCCAACGAACAGGCCGCGCGGCGACGACGGCCTGGGCACCCGGCTGGGGCGCACCGACGAGGCGGTCGACCTGCTGGGCCGGCGCATTGCGCGCCAGGCCCGGCAGGCGGCCACCGCCTCGGTCGTCTACGTGCAGGACGAGGCGCCGTCCAGCCCCGTCAAGGGCACCCTCTGGTATGACACCGACGCGGGCGTCTAGTGGCGACGCTCGACTACGTCAAGGGCGCCATGCTGCAGAATCAGCACGAGGACTCGACCTTCCTCACCTGGGGCGCGCCCGGCGCCGCGGTGCTGCCCGACGGGACGTTTTTCGTCATCGCGCACACCGAGTTCAACGCCGGCTACACCTCGGCCAACCCGCCCCAAGGGTGGGACGGCCAGTATTACGGCTTCCAGACCTGGCGGCTCGACAGCGACCTCAACGTCCTGAGCTACACGCTCTACGACCAGCTCGAGACGTGGTCGCCGCTGTACCCGGTCCCGCTCGAGGACTACGTCGTGCAGGTCCACATGTCCGAGGGCTTCTATCCCGGTCGCCCCGTCGCGCGGACCATCCTGTTCGACTGCCGCGACGGCGGGGCCGTCATCATGAAGAACCTGCCCGACGCGAGCTGCCCGCCGCTCGCGACGGGCGCGTACAGCTACCTCTACAACGCGCACGTCTACCTGCGCGAGTTCGGCATCGTCGCCCTCTCGACGGCCACGAGCGTGCACACGTACCGGCGCGGCCAACTCCTCGCCACCGCCACGTACGAGGAGCTCGGATACGACCGCTGGGTAAACATCCTTGGGATGTGGCCGCACCCCACCGACCCGACCAAGTTCGCGGTCATCGACTGGTGGCACCAGAGCACCCTGCAGGCCTTCGAGGTCACCGTCGACCCGGCGTCGGGCGCGATGTCCGGCAGCCTGCTCTGGCAGAAGACCTTTGCCACCGAGGTCACCGATTGGGTGCTCGCGGTTGGCGACCCGTATGCCGACACCATCTGGGCCTGGGTCAGCGATCAGGTCCAGGTGCCGACCGTGCCGTTCAACCCCATCCACCCCTACACCACCTATGCGGTGTACTACCTGCGCAGCATGGACGGCGGGGTGGGCACCAAAATCTGGGACCGCCAGCTTGACGTCACGTCCAACAACAACGTCACCCGCGTCATCGCGCCCAACGTGATGCTCGGCGCGGTCGAGCTGTACGACACCACCCCCGCGACCGCGGGCCAACCCACGTCTGGCGAGGCCGAGTGGATTGCCGCATGCGTGCTCGACCTCGGACACGATGACCCCAGCGCCAAGATGGTCGGGCTGTCCCGGCGTGACCTCGTCCTCGGCGCGGGCGTGCCATTCATCGGCTTTGAGGACATCGACGACGTCCGCAGCGGCTCGCAGTATGCGCCAGCCTACCGAGACGGCACCCTGCTCCTCGCGAGCTGCCCGGTCTATCGCAACAACAGCGGCAACTACACCTTCCCCCTCCTGGTCTACAAGCTGCAGGGCGCTGGGCATGCCGAGTTCGGCGTCGCCGACGAGAGCGAGGAGTGGCTGCCCATCACCGATGGCATCGGCCCCGGCAGGGCCAAGGTCTACGTCGGCAGCGAGTGGCACGAGCAGGTCACCGTCGAGACGTTCGACCAGGAGTGGAAGCCACTCAAGATCAACATCGCCGAGGCCGACGAAGACCCCATCTGGCGGTGCGTCGCCCTGCTCACCCCCTCCCTCGACTAACCCCAAAGGACGGTCCCTGTGCTCGTGCTTGCCGGCTCCGTCCTCACCCTTGCGGGCACCCTCGTCGGTGCCTGGTGGGTCCGCAAGAGCGCCCACGAGGCGCTGCGAGCGAGTCCCTATGACGCGTTGGCCGCGCGGGTGGTCACGCTCGAGGAGTCGGACGCCCGCAAGTCCGCGCAGCTCGAGGAGCAGGGCGTGGTCATCGTCGCCCTGCAGCAGGACGTGCGCGCCAAGGGCAGCCAGATAGGACAGCTCCGCGACGAGGTCTACACGCTCGTCGACCACATCCTCGTGGTCCAGGCGTGGATCGACGTCGGTATGCCGCCGCCGCCGCCCATCGTCCCCGAGCCCGTCGCCGTCCTCGTGCGCCGGCTGCGCGAGGACGGCCACACTCGACCATTCAACGCTTGGAGACCGGCATGACTCGACTCGCGACCTACACCGTCAACGGCACGAACCTGAGCGTCGACATGAAGGCGCCCCTGGCCGAGGCGCAGCGGCTCATCACCGCCGACACACTCACCAAGGCCATCGTCCTCACGCCCATCCGCGGCTACGGCTCCTACTCGACGAACGCCTCGAGCGGCAGCACCGACACCGGCTCGGGCCACGTCGACTTCGACGCCGAGGGCATGACCGACGCCCAGGCGCAGCGATGCGTCACCTACCTGCGCCGCGTCGGCTTCCTGGCCTACTTCCGCCCGCGCTCCTGGTGGTCGAGCTGGCTCAAGCGGATGCGTACGCCGGGCTGGCAGCGGCACATCCACTGCCTGCTCGACGACTCCGCTGACCTCTCGACCGCCGCCAAGGCGCAGGTCGCCGAGTGGAAGGCCGGCGGCGATGGCCTCGTCGGGCCCGAGCTGGACAACGGCGACCGCACCATCGTCGGTCGCACGTGGACGCAGTATCTCGCCTGGCTCGCCGCAGTCAGGGCCGCCGCAGCTCGAGCTGTGAAGGTCCGGGCGCTGCAGGTCGCGCTGCGCCAGACCCCCGACGGCAGGTGGGGCGCGGTCACCGAGCGCGTCCTCTCACGCACCAAGGCCGTCCGGCAGGGCGGGCGCGTCACTTTCAGCTCCTACGCGCTCGTGTACCGCCGCGAGCTGCAGGCCGCCTGGGGCACGACGCCCGACGGCGCCTGGGGCCCGTACACCCTCGTCGCCAACGTCTCGGTCGTCAAGAACATCCAGAAGGTGCTCGGCGTGCCCGTCGACGGCCTCTGGGGTCCGGTGACCGACAAGGCCTACCTCGCACTGCGCGCCCAGGCCTACAAGCCGTAGGTGGACACCCGCCCGCAGCTCGAGCGGACGGCAGCCCGCCTCATCCTCACAGCCAAACTCGCCGGCCTCGCATGGATCGTCCTCTGTGGCGTCCTCGGGGCCGTCTTGGCACTCCGAACGACCAAGCCAACCAAGGAGTCCCTTTGCTAACCTCGCTCGTCTCCCTGCTGCCCGTCGCGGTGCAGCCCTACGCCAAGGCGCTCGTCGCCGCCGTCACCGCCGGGCTGGCCGCCTACGGCACCGCGCAGTCCGACGGCGTGACCGGCCAGGAGTGGGTCGCTGTCGCCATCGCCGCGCTCACCGCCGGTGGGTTTGTCTACGGCACGCCCAACATCGAGCAGGCGCCGCCGGTCGACCCGCCCGTCGAGCCGGGCCCGCCCAGCCTCGACGCGCTAGGCGAGGTTGGCTGACCCCCGTGCGCACCTGCCCAAGCTCCTGACGTGGGTGCGTCGGGATGACCTGTGATAGGAGGCTCGATGCGACCCTCTACGTGGACGTGGGGCGGCGGCTGACGTACGCTCACCCCACACCCGATGACAAGGCCCCACCTGCTACGGCAGGTGGGGCCTTGTTTCGCGTTTCAGCGTGCGTCTACTACAAAGGTGATCCAGGCGCGATTGCTCGCGGACTTGTGCATGACGGTGCCCTTGATGACGTCGTGACGCACGAGGACGCAGCGCGGGTCGCTGCACGTGTCGTCCGGCGACTCCTTGCGCGGCTCTGGCTCGACGATGGTCTGCCCGCAGCACTCGCAGGAGTCGCCTACCGCGAGGCCCTCGTAATGGCCGAACCGCTCGCACGCGTCAGGGTCCGGGCAGACGTTGTAGAAGCGCGGGTGGTGGTCGCGGCGACGGCCCACCTCACTCACCCGCTCCGGGCCGGTCGAACCGCCCTGGCCTACGGTCGCGCTCCGCGATGAGCACCTCAAGGGGTGGCACCGGGCCCTCGCCCTCGCGAGGCTCGGTGTACTCGCGCAGCGCGCGGCGCAGGACGTCCGTCAGCGTCTCCTCGCGCTGCGCGGCGCGCCACGCGGCAGGCAGCCACTCCTCGTCCGGCGAGCGGAGCGACCGAGGCGTCGTGTGCGTGTCCTTCATCGGAGAAACCCCTTTGCGAACCGAGCGGCGCCAGCCGCCGACTTGAAGGTCTTGCCCTCGACCCAAGTTTTACCATCGGCGCCGCCGTGGTCGATGTAGGAGGTCACCCGCAGGGCGCCGTTGACCACCTCCGCAGTGACGAGGCGGTTCCCCTTGCGGAACGACGCGCCGACCCTCGACGTCGCCGTCGCGTAGCCGTCGAGCAGGTTGGTGAGGTCGTCGAGGCCGTCAGCCATTGGAGACCTCCGAGGAGTAGTCCTCGACGCCGAGGGCGCCGTAGGCGTCGGACCCGTCCGTGCTCTCGTCGACCGCGAAGAACGCCGCCAGCGCGGCGGTCCCGTCGTTGAAGAAGAGGACCAGGTCGAGCGACTGCTCGTCGTCGAGCGAGTAGAGGTGCACGACGACATCCCCCGGCTCGTCCGGCATACCAGGGCCCCACGAGTCGTGGGTCTTGACGTACAGCTCGTCGGAGACCTGCCGGCCCAGCACGTACAGCCCGCCGCTGTGGTGCTCTGCGAAGGCCTCGATAGCCTCAAGGCCTTCTGCCGTGAGACCTGCGGCAAAGGCCGCGTTCTGCGCTAGGAACGCCTTACTGGCGCTCGGTGGCTCAAGCATCGTCATTGTCCCGCTCCCTCCTTGTTGTTCCAGATGGCAAGAGTATGGCCCGTGTATCGACAAGGTGTCAATACACGGGCCACGGTGCGCCGGTTAGGCGCTGTGAGGATCGTATGAGTCCGCGTGTCCACACACGGGGCAATCCCACATCCACAGGTCGCCGTCGTCCCAGAGGTCCGACGTGGCCGTGTGAGCCGGAACGTGGAGACTGCCGCGCTTCCCGTTGCTCGGGATTCGGGCGGTCACCGTCCCCGCTGACGTGTCGACGGTGAGGTCGATGCGGCAGTCGGAGCAGTCCGTCTTGATGAGGGCCATGTCGGTCCTTCCTCTCTGTAGTTGTGATGGGGACAAGTATGGGCCGTGTATCGACACGGTGTCAATACACGGCCCATGGGTGGGGCTGTCAGGGCAGGAGCGGGATATCCCCTCCACGGTATGGCCTCGACAGCCACCAGCGAGCGCCACGCTCGACGTCGTCGGGGTGGCAGTAGTCCGGCTGCCAAGCAAGTCGACCTCGCTCGGCGGGTTGTCCGTCGGCGGCGACCTCATCGCCGCGCTGCCAGTCGCCGCGCTCGGCATTGAAGGTGAAGCCGAGGTCGACGAGACGCCGCTCGGCGTCGTCCCGTGAGAACAGAGGGCCTGTCGTGCACTGCCCGATGTGGCGGTGACCACCCCACACGAGACCGTCAATCCACGCGCGGCGCTCGGGCAACTCGATGGGCCAGAGCGTGTCCTCGGAGTGGTCGTGGGTGACGGCGTGCTTGAGGTCAGGAGTGATGCATCCGGCGCTCTCGCAGGTGTGCAGCCGGATGTTGTCGCCGACCTCGTCGACGTAGCACCACTCCCAGCCGTCCGGCTGGACAGCGGCGCAGGCAGCGAAGTGGGCGGCTAGCTCGGCAGCGGACAGCGCCGGAACGTGGAAGCCGTTCCAGCCCGTGTCCGTGCACTCGGCGGTCAGGACTGGCGGGTCCGCGACCTCCGACAGCGTGATGACGCGCACGGTGGTCACTTGCTCTCCTCCCGCACGATCGGGTCGACGACGACAGCGTCGTACTCGCCCGCGTCGTCGCCGTAGCACGCGCGGCAGCAGGCGCCGCCCACCGACCCCTTGTCGTACGCGTCGCAGCACAGCGTCAGACCGAACAGGTAGCCGTAGCCGTCATCGACGACGACGCGTCCCTCATCGCTCAGACCTTGGACCCGCTCGATGAGGTTGGGGTGCAGGACGCGCGTCACGCCGGACTCGAAACGGGCCACGTTGGGGCGCCCCGCGCGCAGCCACTCGTCGACCTTGTCCTGCACCGTGTTGCACGCCTCGACGCCGAACCGCTCAGGAGCGTCATCCTCGGTCAGTCCGCCGTACTCGTTGGCGTCGACGTGGTCGTGCAGCGCCGAGAATGTGGCGACGGTCGACGGGACGATGCCCGCCGTGATGTCGTCGAGAATCTCCTGCTCGGCGCGGCGCACGGCCTCGTCGATGAAGACCTGCGTTTTGGTGCTCATGTGTCCGATCCTCTCTCAGATGGGGAGTCCGGGGCCGTCGGTGTCGACGTGCTTGTGATACCAGACCTCGTCCTCGATGTAACGACGCACAGCGCCACCCGTCTGCGTCTTCCAGCCGCACGAGCACTCGGCGTCATAGCCCGGCCAGAAGCCGCGCATGGTCGAGGTGCGACGGATGCGCTCGCGGTCAGGACCGCCGGTGTAGACCCACCAGATGATCTTGTGCGTGTTCGTCGTCATGGCACAAGCATGGCCGTGTATCGACACAGTGTCAATACACGGCCATGGGCGAGTCTGGGTCAGACAGTGCTGTCGTCGGGCAGCTCGGGGCCCTGGGTGCCGGCAGTGCGCTCCTGCCACTGAGCCCAGGCCGCGCCGCCGATGGCTCGCCAGAACGCGTCATACTGCCGCTCGAGGAGCTCGGTCGTGGTGTCCATGACACTCAAGCCTGGGCACGTTTCCGCAGGTCAGCGCAAGGATGGGGCCGACACGCCGCCATGGTGCACTTTAGGAAAGACGCTCGGGGGCGGGTTCACCGTCTTATCTTGGCAAAGAACACCGACATCGCATGCACGTAGCCGGGTCGTTTCGACGGCATAGGTCCCCGTATGCCGCCAGGCCCGCACGCCATAGCGGCCACCTCCGCTTCCCGGCGACGACGACGGGGCGCCACCGGCGTGCCGGTGGCGCCCCGTCGGGCTCACGGGAGCAGAGGTCAGCCGGTGGCCGCCACCTCGGCGTCGGTCTCGAGGTAGAGCACGCCGTAGCTCCAGCCGCGGCGCCGGTAGACCACGCTCGGGCGGTCCGTGTCGGCGTCGTGGAACAGGAAGAAGTCGTGGCCCACAAGCTCCATCTGGTTGACCGCATCCTCGAGGGTCATCGGCGTGGCCGTGTGGATCTTCTCGCGGACCTCGATCGGCGAGTTGCCGAGGGCCCCGAACCGGTCAAGGTCATCGACCCGGCCTTCGCCGGTGTCGGGCTCACTGGGCGCCGAGCCGTTGCTCGCGACCGCCACACGCGCGGTCGCCTGTGCGACCGACTCCGGGATTCGTCGTCCGCGGCTCACCCGCCGCTTGTCGTGCATCCGCCTGAGACGTTCCATGAGCTTGTCGACCGCGGCATCGAGGGCGGCGTACTTGTCGTTGAGGCTGGCCTCGGCCCGGATGACCGGGCCCTTCGCGTAGCAGGTGATCTCCACCTTCTCTGACCCGGACCCGCGAGAAACCTTCTCGTGGGTGACGACGACATCGATGCGGTGCACCTTGGGCGCGAGTGCCGGCACCTTGGCCAAGCGCTCTTCGAGCAGCTCACGGAATCGGTCGGGGATCTGGACGTGACGTCCAGTGACGACGATCTCCACGGTTCCTCCTTGATCGCGCACGTCTTCTTCGTGCGGCGCAGTGTGGTGGTCCGGGGCCCGACTTGGTAGACAGGCCCACCTGTCAGCTCGGCACCACCCCTTCCGCTCGATCACGCCCCGAGGAGCGACCTGCTGGCCACGTCGTAGGACGGGGGTCTGTGTCTCCGACACTACTTCGGTGCCGCGTCCGCTGGGAAGGCATCAGCGGAACCCGGATAAACATCACAACGCGTCGCCGCTTCAGCTCGCTCCGGAGCGCTGCGTGGCCGCGATCGTGGCACCCACGACGTCTGCTGCCCCGGCCCTCCGCAGTGCCCGCGCCGCTTCGGCCATGGTCGCTCCGGTGGTGACCACGTCATCGACCACGATGCACCGTCGACCGCGAATCACGTTGTGCCACAGGGGTTTCACTCCCATGGCGCCACTGAGGTTGGCCCGTCGCTGACTCGTGTCGAGACCTGACTGGTCCCGCACCGTGCGCACATGGACCAGGGCGGGCGACAGCTCGAAGGACGCTCCAGCCCTCGCGCCCGGCGTGTCGCGACAGGTGCTCATCGCGGCCGCGCAGAGGCCCACGAGCGGTGCGTCGCCGCGGGCCCGCACCGACCGCCGCGAGGAGGGTGCCGGGACCACCAGGACCGGTCCCTTCACCCACCCGGCCGCGCACGCCGCACCCAGCAGAGCGCTGGCCAGCCGCGGCGCGAGCACTCTCCCGAGGTCGCGGCGGCCGACGTCTTTCCAGGCCGACACCGCGGAGCGCAGCGGATCCGCGAACACACCCCAGGCGTGGACCGGGGGAAGGCCTCTCGGTGACGGCCGAGGAACCACGCGGTGGGCCACGTCGCCTCCGGGGCCTGCCCGCGGCTCGAAGGCCAGGGACTCCAAGGCCCGGTCACACCGGGCACACCACTGCGGTCCGGCCCGGTGGCAGCCCCCACACTCCGCCGGAAGCACGAGGTCGAGCAGGGCCGAGCCGAGCGTCCGCAGCTGACCCGACGAACGCGACGCCGGTCCTGGTCCTCCCATCGGTCCATCGAAGGGCACCGCGCCCCGCGACAGGGCGGAGCCACGCGCGCCTGTGGACGGCATACCTCGGCGACGCCCGGGATGTGGACGCTAGCCGCCCGGGACGAGGACGTCGGTGCCGCTCTTGATCTTCTGCCAGGTCGAGCCCGTGCGCGCCAGCACCCGGTTGTCGCTGGTGACGATGAGCAGCCCTCGCGGACCGCCGACGGTCATGATCGTCGTCGCGCCCGGCACCGCCGCCAGCTGGCCACCCTCGCGGATGCCGTCCAGGCCGGCGCCGAGGGTGCCCAGCCACGGCCGCATGGGGTCGGTCGCCGCAGGCTGGCCCAGCACGGCATACGTCGTGGTGTCGATCCACGTGACGTCCTGGATGTTCGCAAGCGCAGGTGCCTCCCGCAGGGGTGGCGCGAGTGCCGTGGGCTCGCCGTTGGCCGAGCGGACGATGCCCGTCAGGCTGAGCTGGATGTCCATCCCGTTGCGGTCGCTGGAGACGACGAGCAGCCGCGTGGCGTCTGCCGCGACGCTGAGGGCGAGCACCCGGCGGTTGGCCAGCCATGGCGCGGACACGGCCTTGGGTGCCACGGACGGGTCGCTCGAGACGGAGTCGAGGATGTACATGTGGTCGGCGCCCTGGCGATCGGAACCCGCGATCCACAGGTACCCGGTCGAGTCGAAGGCGGGACGAGTCATCGACGTGGCGAAGCCCTCCACGAAGCGAGGCTCGGCGTTGGCCCGCCACAACGACAGCCGCGAGCCGTCGTTCAGCACGGCAGCGATCTGCTTGGAGTCGACTGACAGTGCAAGCTTTCCCCAGCTGTTGGGGATGCGGGCTACGTCGGTGTCGCGACGCTGCAGATCGGGCTTACGTGCGGTCGTCGAGGTCTCCGGGGTGAACCGGGGGTCCATGCGCGCGATCGTGTCGCCCTGCCGCAGCAGAGCCGTGTCGACCGTGAGGCGGGGCACGGTGGCGTACCCGAGGTCGGCGGCCGATGACACGCGGGTCACCCCGTCGGGCAGCTCGAGGGTCGTGTTGTCGACCGCGAGCGACACCGAGGTGACGCCCTGCACCTGGGACAGCGCCGCCGTCAGCTGCGCCAGCATCTTGGTGCGCCCGTCCGGGTCTGCCGACAGGGCTGTCGCGGAGAGACTGACCGTGGCCAGACCGTTGTCCACCGGGACGGCATCGACTGCGAGGTGGGTCCCTGTCGGGACACCCGTCACGACGGCTCCCGCCAGGTAGCCAGGCACGTCGTCGAGCTGCGCTCGGGCGATCGTCGTGGCCAGGCGCGGGCCGGCGGGGAACCATCGCGAGTCCGGCACGAGGTCTCGACCGGTCTTGGTCACGTAGTAGAGGTCCTGGTTGATGAAGACGCGGTCGAACTGGTCGCTGTCCAGCCACATGCCGAAGCCCGAGGGCGGCAGCTCGATCCGCCACTCGCCGCCGACCTTGGTCATCCCGAACGTGACCTTCGCCGTGGTGCCGGCGCGCATCTCGACGTAGCGGCCGTCCGGGGTGAGGCGCCCCACCTCCCGGGCGGACACCTCGACCTTTCCGTGGCCGAGCTCGCGGACGCTGACCTCACCGCTGTAGATGACGACCTCCTGGCTCGACCAGCGCCACAGGTCGACCGACTGGGGAGCGAGGAAGAGCTTCCCGGTCTGATGGGTGTCGTCGGTGTCTTCTGCGGCCGCCAGGAAGCCGCGGACGATCGCCGCCTTGCTCGCGCCGTCCACCGGGCCCGATGCCGACACGCGCACCCGGGGGTTGAGCACCTCGCCGAGCATCCGCCCTTCGGTGACCGGGCCGCTGCTGGGCAGCCCTCCGCAGGACGACAGTGCCAGCGCCGCGAGCAGGGCGACGACGGCGGCAGCCCAGCGCCTCACGGCGCACGCTCCACGGTGATCCGGCGGAGCCGGAGGGTGTCGTCGTCGGCCGCCGGCGCAAGCGCGTCGGAGGCGGCGCCCGGGGCCTCGGAGGAGTCGGCTTCCACCATGCCGACGCCTGGCCGCGATCCGGCAAGACGCTCCCTGGCCAGGCGAGCCCGCGCAGCCTCGGCCGCCAGCGGGCTCAGCGGCAGCGGGGAGCTGGTGATGGTCGACTCGGCCCGTCGGGGCAGGGTCAGCCGGAAGCAGGACCCCTCCCCCAGCGCACCCCAGGCCTCGAGCCGCCCGGCGTGAAGACGGGCGTCCTCCAAGGCGATCGCCAGGCCGAGGCCCGTGCCACCCGTCGTGCGGGCGCGTGCTGGGTCGGCCCGCCAGAAGCGGGTGAACACGAGGGCCGCCTCGCCCGGGCGCAGGCCGACGCCGTGGTCACGCACCGTGACCGCCACCGCCGTGTCGTTGGAGCCGACCGTGACCTCGACGGGCCGGCCCTCGCCGTGCTCGATCGCGTTGGACACGAGGTTGCGAAGGATCCGCTCGATGCGCCGGGAGTCCATGTCCGCGACCACCGGCAAGGAGGGCATGTTGAGCACCAGGGAGGTGCCCTTGCGCGCAGCGAGCGTGCGGTGCGCGTCGACGGCCCGCTCGACGGAGGCCCGCAGGTCGCTGGCCTCGACGTCGAGCACCGCGGCACCGGCGTCGAACCGGGAGATCTCGAGCAGGTCGCTCAGCAGCTCCTCGAACCGGTCGAGCTCGCCGCGGAGCAGCTCGGCCGAGCGGGCCACGGTCGGCTCGAAGTCGCCGCGGGAGTCGTGGATCAGGTCGCCGGCCATGCGGATCGTCGTCAGCGGCGTGCGCAGCTCGTGGGACACGTCGGAGACGAACCGCTGCTGAACGCGAGACAGGTTCTCCAGCTGGGCGATCTGCTGCTGGATCGAGGCCGCCATCGCGTTGAACGAGTTGCCGAGCCGGGCCAGGTCGTCCTCGCCCTTGGCGCGCATCCGCTCGTTGAGGTTGCCCTCGGCGAACTTCTCGGCGACGATCGCCGCCCGACGCACGGGGTCGGCCACGAGGCGCGTGACGACGAACGCGATGGCCCCGACGAGCAGGATCAGCGCCGCGCCGCCGAACAGGAACGTCTGCCCGATGAGCGAGATGATCTCGCGCTCGCGGTTCATCGGATAGATGAAGTACAGGCCATAGTCACCCGCGACCTGGGTGGCGATGCGCTGGCCCACGATGACGGCCGAGATCGAGTCGTTGCCTTCCTCGATGGTGGCCACCTGCAGGTGCTGCCGGTCGGGCTGGGCCGCAACCTGCTTGCGCAGCTCGTCGGGGATGAACCGCATCCCGACGCTGCCACTCTCGATGAGCGGGAGGATGAGCTGGCTGGTGTTGCCGTCCAGCCTCGAGAGCACGACATACCGCGTCTCGTTGTCCGCATTGCGGCTGTACTTCTTGACCAGGTCCGTCGCGAACTGCTTCAGCTGCTCCTGCGTCTTGTTCTGGTCCGTCGTGTCGAACGCACCCTGGATGGCCGTGGCGTCGCTCAGGCTGTCCTCGGCGGCGATGCGCTGCCGGCTGTCGACGAGGCCCTGGGCGATCGACCCGTAGAGGTACGTGCCGACGGCCGTGAGGACCAGAACCCCGAGCAGCATCGTCACGACGACGACGCGGAAGCCGAGCGAGGAGCGCCACAGGTGGAGCGTGCGATTGAAGAGCGAGCGCAGCCCTGAGCCGACCCGTGAGACCAGGCCTCCGAGTGCTCCGGCGCCGGTCCGTTCGCTCATGTCAGGACGGACCGGCCTTGTAGCCGACACCGCGCACCGTCACGACGATCTCGGGGCGCTCCGGGTCGTGCTCGATCTTCGAGCGCAGGCGCTGGACGTGGACGTTGACCAGGCGCGTGTCGCCGGCGTGGCGGTAGCCCCAGACCTGCTCCAGCAGCACCTCCCGGGTGAACACCTGCCACGGCTTGCGTGCAAGCGCGACGAGCAGGTCGAACTCGAGCGGCGTCAGGGACAGCGACTGGCCGTCGCGCTTGACCGAGTGCCCGGCGACATCGATCTCGAGGTCGCCGATGGAGAGCTTCTCGGGCGCGGGCTCGTCGCCGCGACGCAGCCGGGCGCGCACCCGCGCGATGAGCTCCTGCGGCTTGAACGGCTTGACGACGTAGTCGTCCGCGCCGGACTCGAGGCCGACGACGACGTCGACCGTGTCGGTCCGGGCGGTGAGCATGACGATCGGCACGCCGCTCTCGGCACGGATGCGACGGCATACCTCCATGCCGTCCAGCCCAGGGAGCATGACGTCCAGCAGGACGAGGTCGGGACGGGAGTCGCGGAACGTCGCGACGGCCTCGGAGCCGTCGGCGACATGAGTCACCTCGAGCCCCTCGTTGCGCAGCACGATCCCGAGCATCTCGGCGAGTGCGAGGTCGTCGTCGACGACCAGAACCCGACCCTTCACGACACACTCCTTCCTGGGACCGTGTGCACGCTCCCCTGCTTCCTCAGCAAATCATCACACAGGTATGCCGTGTGACCCGTCCACGCACAAACGCCCGGGGGCGCGGGTCGGTTCCCGCAGCCCTCACGCCGACCAGTGATCGCGCCTCAGCCCTCGGTGATGTACCACTTGTCGCCCACCTTGACCGCCTTGAAGCTCGCGACGACGTCGGCGGCCATCGGCGGCTCGGTGGTGACGCTCTCGAAGGTGGCGTTGTTCCCGTTGACCGTCGCGCCCTTGATCGACAGGCCCTCGAAGGCCCCGCCGAGCTGCTTGATCTGGGCGAGCATCGGCTCGATCTTCGAGGCGCAGGCGTCCGCGGCCCCCGGGATGCTCTCGATCGTCTTGCCCTTGATGGCCATCAGGCGGCATACGTTGTCGGCGTCGCCTCCGACCATGGCGTTGAGCCAGGATGTCATCGCCAGCTCTGGCGTCGACTGGTCGACCGGGGCCCCCGTGGCAGGGGTCGTGGAGGTGTCCGACGTCGTGCCGCCGCTCGCGTTCGTCGAGGCCGATGTGGTGGTCGTGTCCGTGGACGAGGTGGACGGCTCGTTGGTCGCGGTCTTCGAACAGGCGGCGAGCGAGAACGAGATGGCCAGTGCGAGTGCACCGGTCATGAGCTTCTTCATGGAGGGAGGTCCCTGTCGGTGGCGGTCGGTGGCGGTCGGTGGCGGTCGGTGGCGGATCAGGACCCCAATCCTTGCACGGCCTGATGTGTCCGGTACGCGTAGTTGCCGGCGCAACCCGACCCGAACGGTCGGGACCGCCCGACCCAGCACGGATGACCGCGCAATCCGCCCGAACTCTCCCACTCATCCCGCCGAGCCGGGATGATCGCCGGGTGACGAGTGACGCGACCGACACCGCAGCGGCAGAGCCGCCCACGGTCCTAGCCGTCGACTCCGCGTCCGCGGCCGCCCACGACGCGGGGACCGCTAAGACGCGGGCGCGGTTGGGGGTCCTGCCGTTGCGCCTCCTGCAGTTGCTGCCCGGAGTGGCCACGGTCATCGTCGTCCTGCAGGTGATGCGTCCGGTCAACGACCCGGACACGTTCTGGCACCTCGCCGCCGGGGACCGGCTGCGCGAGACGTGGACGTTCAGCGGGCCGGACCCGTGGAGCACGATGTCGACCCTGCCGTGGCGGATGCACGAGTGGCTGCCGGAGCTGCTCATGAGCGTGGTCCAGCAGGCGTTCGGCCTCGCAGGCGTCTCGTGGCTGCTCCCGCTCGGCGCCGCCGCGATCGCTCTGACGCTGTGGGCCGTCCTCCGGCGACACGCCGGCCTGCTTGTCACTGCCGTCGTCATGCTCGTGGCACTGCTCGCCATGAGCGCCAGCATGTCGCTGCGCCCGCAGCTGGTGACCTTCGCGCTGACAGCCGTCACCGCGGGCGCCTGGCTGCGCACGCGGAACGACGGGCGGGCGCGGTGGTGGCTCATCCCGCTCACCTGGGTGTGGGCGTGCAGCCACGGGATGTGGTTCGTCGGCGTGGCGGTTGGGGTTGTTGCGCTGGTCGGCCTGTTCCTGGACAGGACGGTCCGCGGTCGCGCGTGGCTGCGTCTCGCGGTGGTGCCGTTGGGCTCCCTTGGCGTCGCGGCCCTCACACCCGTCGGTCCAGAGCTGCTTGCGGCACCGTGGGCGGTCCGCGGGTACGCGCAGTTCATCAGCGAGTGGCGCTCGCCGTCGCTGACCGACATCGGCTTCGTCGGGTTCCTGGTGCTGGCCGGGGTGGCCCTGCTCGTCTGGGTCCGGTCGCCGCGTCGACCGTCATGGACCGAGATCCTCCTGCTCGGCCTCGCCGTCGGGTTCGCGCTGCTCTACGTCCGGACCATCGCCGTGGGCGCCGCCATCGCGGCCCCGGTCACCGCCTTGGCGTTGCAGGGCGTGCTGCCGGCCGCGCCGGAGCCGGTGCGGCGCCGCGAGGTTGCCCTCACCCTGGGGCTGGCCGCCGCAGCGCTTGCCGTTGCCGGGTTCGTGGCGACGACGCGCGGAGCCGAGCCCGGCATGGGCGCGAACGACCTGGACACGCCGATCGCCGCGCTGCCTGCCGGCACCGTCCTGTGCAACGACTACACCGTCGGCGGCTGGTTGATCTGGAAGCACCCGAACGTGCGCCCGGCCATCGACGGCCGAGTCGAGGTGTACTCCGTGCAGCACATGCAGTCTTACGTCGACTTCCAGGCCGCCGTGCCGGGCTGGCAGAAGTACCTGACGCAGACGGGATGCCGGTGGGCCCTGGTTCCGAACCACCTGCCCGTCGCCGAGGCGCTCACCGCTCAGGCGCACTGGAACGTCGCCGCGCGCGGCTCGGGCTACCTGTTGCTCAGAGCACCCGGCTGAGGCCCGGCTGGGGCCCGCCCAACCTGCCAGCCAAACCTGCCCGAGCACGACGTATGCCGCCCGCCTGCGAGGCGGACGGCATACGTCCTGGTGTGGCGGGGCCGGTCGGCTCAGTAGCGGTAGTGGTCGGCCTTGTAGGGGCCCGCGACGTCGACGCCGAGGTACTCCGCCTGGCCCTTGGACAGCTCGGTGAGCCGCACGCCGAGCGCGTCGAGGTGCAGACGGGCGACCTTCTCGTCGAGGATCTTCGGCAGCGTGTAGACCTGCTTGTCGTACTCGGCCGTCTTGGTGAACAGCTCGATCTGGGCGATCGTCTGGTTGCTGAACGAGTTGCTCATGACGAAGCTCGGGTGGCCCGTCGCGTTGCCGAGGTTCATCAGCCGGCCCTCGGACAGGATGATGATCGAGCGGCCCGACGGGAACGTCCACTCGTGGACCTGCGGCTTGATCTGGGTCTTGGTGACGCCGGGCACCCGCGCCAGGCCGGCCATGTCGATCTCGTTGTCGAAGTGGCCGATGTTGGCCACGATCGCCTTGTCCTTCATCCGCTCCATGTCCTCGGCGCGGATGACGTCGTAGCAGCCGGTGGTCGTGATGAAGATGTCGGCGGTCTCGACGACGTCCTCGAGGCGGGCGACCTGGTATCCCTCCATCGCGGCCTGCAGCGCGCAGATCGGGTCGACCTCGGTGACCACGACGCGCGCGCCCTGGCCGGCGAGCGACTGGGCGCAGCCCTTGCCGACGTCGCCATAGCCGCACACGACGGCGACCTTGCCGCCGATGAGGACGTCGGTGGCGCGGTTGAGCCCGTCGATGAGCGAGTGGCGGCAGCCGTACTTGTTGTCGAACTTGCTCTTGGTCACCGCGTCGTTGACGTTGATGGCCGGGAACAGCAGGTCACCGGTGCGCGCGAGCTCGTAGAGCCGGTGCACGCCGGTCGTCGTCTCCTCGGTGACGCCCTTGATGCCGGTCGAGATGGCCGTCCACTTCTGCGGGTCGGCCGCCATCGTCTGGCGCACGAGCTCCTTGAAGACGCCGAACTCCTCCGAGTCGTCCTCGGTCGTGGCGGGGACCTGCCCGGCCTTCTCCCACTCGGCGCCCTTGTGGACGAGCATGGTGGCGTCGCCGCCGTCGTCGAGGATCATGTTGGGGCCCTCGCCACCGGGCCAGGTAAGGATCTGGTCGGTGCACCACCAGTACTCCGGCAGGGTCTCGCCCTTCCAGGCGAAGACCGGCACGCCCTGGGGGTCCTCGGGCGTCCCGTGGGGGCCGACGACGGCCGCCGCGGCCGCCTCGTCCTGCGTGGAGTAGATGTTGCACGAGGCCCAGCGGACCTCGGCGCCGAGCGCGGTGAGCGTCTCGATGAGGACCGCAGTCTGGACGGTCATGTGCAGCGACCCGGCGATGCGGGCGCCCTTGAGGGGCTGGGCGTCGGCATACTCGGCGCGGATCGCCATGAGGCCGGGCATCTCGTGCTCGGCGAGTCGGAGCTGGTGGCGGCCTGCCTCGGCGAGGCTCAGGTCGGCAACCTTGTGGTCGAAGGACATGGGTGATCTTCCTGTCGATGGTCGGTGTGCAGACCCGGCGCGCCCCTCTGGGCTCATCTGGCGGGTCATCACCCACGCCGGCGGTGCACCAGTCTAGCGAGGTCGGCCAGGCGAGGTTCCCGGCCGCGGCCGGCGCCCTGGGCCACCGTCGACTGATGAGCCCTCTTCCCCCGGGGTGGCGTCAGTGGGCGGAGGCGGGCGTCTTGCGGCGGGGCAGGACGTGCAGCACGGCGACGATGACTGCGCCGACCACGAGACCGATCAGTGCCGAGGCCAGGGTGTTGACGAGCCAGGCCAGCAGCCCGCCGACGCCGGCAACGCCGGACACCGCCTCTTCGAGGTGGTGGACCTGGTCGTACAGCCAGTGCCAGCCGAGCTCGTCGACGCCGGCGAGCAGGATGTGACCACCCACCCAGAGCATGGCCGCGATGCCGACCGTCGACAGCACCTGGAGCAGCACCGGCATGGCCTTGACCAGACCGCGCCCGACCCGCTGGGAGGCACCGGACTCGCGGGCCGCGAGCCTCAGGCCGAAGTCGTCCATCTTCACGATGAGCGCGACGACGCCGTAGACGAGTGCGGTGATGAGCAGCGCGACGATCACCAGGATGATCAGCCGCGACAGGAACGGCTCGTCCTCGACCTCGTTCAGCGCAATGACCATGATCTCGGCGGACAGGATGAAGTCGGTCCGGATCGCGCCCGTGACGACCTTGTCCTCGTCGACCGCCTCGACCGCCCCGCCGTCCTCCTCGTGGTGGCCGGACACGGCCTCCCACACCTTCTCGGCGCCCTCGTAGCACAGATAGGCACCACCGATCATGAGGATCGGGGTGAGCAGCCATGGCACGAACTGGCTGAGCAGCATTGCCGCGGGCAGGATGAAGACCAGCTTGTTGCGCAACGAGCCGAACGCGATCTTCTTGATGATCGGCACTTCTCGTTCGGGCGACAGACCTTGGACGTACCGCGGGGTCACGGCGGTGTCGTCGACCACGACCCCGGTGGCCTTGACGCTCGCCCGCGCAGCAGCGGCGCCGACGTCGTCGACCGACGCTGCCGCAAGCTTGACGAGAGCGGCGACGTCGTCGAGCAGCGCTACCAGTCCACCTGCCATGCGGACAGCCTATGGCCACCCAGCCCGCTCCCAGGAACGCATCTCAGCACGGCTGGGAGGACCGAGGGCCATGCCCTCGGCAGCTGCAGTTCAGCCCGGCGACACGAACTCCCCTGCGCCACCGGCATTCTCGTCGAGATCCAGCCCGAGCAGCGCGTTCTCGGCGACCTCCGCGAGCGCAGGGTGGATCCAGAACTGGCCGCGGGCGACGTCGCGCACATGGGTGCCGAACGCCATCGCCTGCACCAACGGCTGGATGAGGGTCGTGGCGTCGGGCCCGAGCAGGTGAGCGCCGAGAAGCTCCCCGGTGGCCGGGTCGGCGACGACCTTGCAGATGCTCGTGGTGTCCTCCATCGCCCAGCCGTATGCCGTGTCGCCGTACTTCTGGACGTACGTCACGTGCCGACGCCCGAGGTCGCGGCAGTCCTGCTCGGTGAGCCCGACGGTCGCGATCTGCGGGTGGCTGAAGATCCCCGCCGGCACGTGGGTGCGGGGCAGCAGCATGAGGTCCTCGGGGTGGACGAGGTTGTGGGCGATGGCGCGCGCCTCGGCGTTCGCGACGTGCTTGAGCTGGTGCGGCGAGCTGACGTCGCCGAGGGCCCACACTCCGGGGGCGGACGTCCGTCCGTACGCGTCGACCGCGACGCGCCCGTCCTCGTGCAGCCCGATGCCGCCCGCCTCGGCCCCGAGGTCGGCCGTGCTGGGCGACCGCCCGGTTGCCACGAGGAGCAGGTCCGCGTCGAGGACGGACTCGCCGGCCCCGTCGTCGCGGGCCGACACGAGGTGCATGCGGATCCCGTCGCCATGTCGTTCGACCCCGACCACGTCTGTGCTCGTGCGCACGTCCCACCGCCCACGCGCGAGGTCGGTGAAGGTGGTCGAGAGGTCGTCGTCGAGGTGGCGAAGCAGCAGCGGTCCACGGGCCAGGATCGTCACGCGCGATCCGAACGACGAGAAGATGTGTGCCATCTCCGCCGCGATGTAGCCGCCGCCGATGATCGCCAGACGCGCGGGCACCTCGTCGATGCGCATGATCGTGTCCGAGGTGTGGAAGGCGACGCCGGACTCGCTGACGACGTCGGGGACGTTCGGGTGGGCCCCAGCGGCGACGACCATCTGGTCGGCGGTGATCGTCTCGGCTCCGCCGTCGAGGTCGACGGTCAGCCGCCGATCGCCGGTGAACCGCGCATGGCCGAGGTAGGCCGTGGTGTTGCGGCCCTCGACCCGGTACCGCCGGCCGCTCTCGGAGATCGGGTCGATCCGGCCGAACACGCGGTCCCTGATGTCGCGCCAGCGAACCCCGTCGAGGGTCGCGTCGACGCCGTACCGCCCGGCGTCACGGACGTGCGAGGCGATGTCGGCGGCATACACGAACATCTTGCTCGGGATGCACCCCCGGTTGAGGCAGGTGCCACCGAAGGTTCCCTCTTCGACGACAGCGACCCGCCGGTCCGTGAAGTCCCGCGTGACGAGCGAGTTTCCGGAGCCGCTCCCGATGATCGCGAGGTCGAAGTGCTGCGTCACGCTGGGCAGCCTACGGGGACGTGCCCTGGCCGGGCCGCGGACGCGCCTGGGCGATGTACGGGACAGCCAGAAGGGTCAGCCGTCGCGAGCGCCGCGCAGCAGCCGGACGTGAGGGGAGGTCGCGGGGTCGTACCCCAGACCCAAGGCCAGGTACGTCGCCGCGAAGTCGGTCAGGGCCACATGGTGCGCGAGGCGCAGCAGCGGGTCGGTGGCCGGCGCGTCGACGAGCGAGACCCGCACGCCTGCATCTTCGGCGACGGACACGACTGTGTCGGTGAGCTGCCGCTCGGCGCCGTCCGACGCGTCGCGCAGCATGATCAGCCGCAGCGGCGGCCGGGTCGGCCCGTCGAGGTAGGGGTCGGCAAAGATGTCGGTGGCATCCGGCGCACCGTCGCCTCCGGCGAGAGGGCCGTCGAAGCAGGCGACGATCTGGCTCGCCGCATCCGGAAGTGCCCCGAACGCCACGGGAACCCGACCGGTCCGGCCGAACATCGCCGCGGCGCGTCGTGCCGCGACCTCGCCGAACGGCCCGTCGCCCAGGACGATCGGGGCCGACTCTGCGACCTCGGTGGCGAGCACCTTCGCGGGGTTGACGAACGACTCGGAGCTCGGCCGCGCGTCGGTCGCGCAGCGGTCGAGCACGTCGGCGACGGCCGACATCGTGTCGAGGCTCACCGGGGCCAGACCCATGGCGTCGGCGGCGATCAGGGCCGGGGTGGCCTGGGCCCACATCGAGGTGCGGGACGAGGACCCCATGGCATCGATTGGCACGTGGACGCCGCGCGCTCTCGCGCTGACGTCGGCCAGGGGTGAGTCGGAGGCGCCGATGGTCACCAGAAAGGCGCCCCTGCGGGCCGCCTCTGCCGCCAGCGCCAAGGTCCCGGCGGCACGGCCGGACTGCGACACGGCGATGACGACATCGAGGGTGCCGACCCACCCGGGCAGCGGGCCCGACGAGCAGCTCTGGACCGGTTTGGCCGACGCCCCGCGTGACACGGCCTCGAACAGCTCGGCGACGGCAGCGGAGCCTCCGGCGGCCGCCACGACGACCCCGCGAGGCTCCATCTCGCGCAACCGCTCGAGCCCGGCCTCCCCCGCCGCGACGATGGACCGCCGGACCTGAGCACCGGCGCCTGCGAGGGCACGCAACGTGTCACTGCGGTCGAGGGAGCCGATCGCGCCCTCGTCGTCGAGGCGGGTCTCGTCGAACATCGGTCGACGGACTCAGGCTTCGAAGTGGCGGGCCAGGTCGGTCAGGAGCACCGGCACGCCGGACTCGATGGGATAGGCGAGCAGGCAGGTGGGGCAACGGAGCTCGGCGATCGAGGTGGCACCGCTGGTGTGCACGGCGTCAGTCAGCTCGCCCTTGCACTTCGGGCAACGCAGGATCGCCCGAAGCCACGGCTCGACGGTCTTCTGGCTCTGGCTCACGAGGCATCTCCTGCATCTGGAGCGGTGGTGCGCCCGGTCTCGGGCGTCTCCGGCGGGTCCGGCGTCTCCATCGTCACGTCGTCCGACCTGATCAGGCCGAGCAGCTCGTCGCGGACGCGCTCCATCGTCTCACGGTCGCCCGCCTCGACGTTGAGCCGCAGCAGCGGCTCGGTGTTGGAGGCCCGCACGTTGAACCACCACATCGGGTCCTGCCCCTCGGGACAGCTCACGGTGAGGCCGTCGAGCTCGTCGGTGCCGGCGCCACGCACCTGGGCCCAAGCCCGGACCTGCTCGACGACGGCGCCCTGGTCCGCGACGGTGGAGTTGATCTCGCCGGACGCGACGTAGCGCTCATAGCTGTCGGTGATCTCCGCAAGCGGCGCAGGCTGCTCACCCAGGGCCGCAAGGACATGCATCGCCGCGAGCATCCCGGTGTCTGCGAACCAGAAGTCGCGGAAGTAGTAGTGTGCGGAGTGCTCACCGCCGAAGACGGCCCCGGCTCTGGCCATCTCGGCCTTGATGAACGAGTGGCCGACCCTGGTGCGCACCGCCGTCGCGTCCGCCTCGACGACGATCTCGCGGACCGCCCTGCTGGAGATGACGTTGTGGACGATGGACACCTCTGAGTCTCCTCCGTCCCTCGCCCGGGCGATCTCGCGGACGGCGACGAGGCCGGTGATCGCGCTCGGCGAGACGGGGTCGCCGTTCGCGTCGACGACGAAGCAGCGGTCGGCGTCGCCGTCGAACGCGAGCCCGATGTCGGCCTGGTGCTGCTTGACCGCAGCCTGCAGGTCCACGAGGTTCGCCGGGTCGAGCGGGTTGGCCTCGTGGTTCGGGAAGGTGCCGTCCAGCTCGAAGTAAAGGGGCACGATCTCGAGTGGCAGCTCGGGCAGACCGGCCGACGTGCCGAGGACGGCCGGGACCGTGTGGCCGCCCATGCCGTTGCCGGCGTCGACGACGACCTTGAGCGGTCGTGATGCCGACAGGTCGACGAGCCCGCGCAGGAAGCCGGCGTAGTCGGCGAGCAGATCGCGCGTCGTGACCGAGCCGGGCCCGTCCGCGGGCGCCGCAAGACCGCTGCCGCCGTCGAGCATCCACTGCGCGAGGTCCCGGATCTCGACGAGCCCGGAGTCCTGGCCGACCGGACGCGCTGCCGAACGGCACAGCTTGATGCCGTTGTACTGGGCCGGGTTGTGGCTCGCGGTGAACATCGCGCCGGGCAGGCCGAGGGCGCCGCTGGCGTAGTAGAGGCCGTCGGTGGAGCAGAGCCCGATGTGGGTCACGTCGACGCCCCGGGACGTCACTCCGGCAGCGAACGCGGTGGAGAGCTCAGGTGAGCTCGGCCGCATGTCGTGCCCGATCACGACTCCCGAAGCGCCGTCGGGGATGGCCACGACCTCGGCGAACGAGGCACCGATCGCGTACGCCACCTCGGGGGAGAGCTGGTCGGGAACGATCCCGCGTACGTCGTAGGCCTTGACGAAGTCGGTGAGCTGGGGCACGACGCCCACCCTAGTGGTCAGGAGTCGCGCAGGATTCGCAGGTGCCCCCGCCGCCCGGCCTCGACGACCCCCGACTCTGCCTCGGCGGCCACCTGGCCGCGGGCGCTCGGATGCCCGCTGGCGCGTGCCTGGGACGGGGTGGCGGCCGCGGGCCGGGGCGTCCGCGGCCGTCCGGCCTCACGAACCGCGTCGGCCAGGGCGAGCAGGTCGTCATCCGCCAGCACGGGCTCGGGGAAGTCACCGCCGACGCGGACGACGTCCCAGCCGCGCGGGGCGGTCATGCGCTCGGCGTGCTCGAGGCACAGGTCGTACGTGTGGGGCTCGGCATAGGTTGCGAGCGGCCCGACGACGACTGCTCGGTCGGCATACGCGTAGGTCAGTGTCGCGACGGCGGGACGGGCACATCCCGTCTTCGAGCACCCACGTGTCAGACCCACGACCCGGACTCTAGTCGGCACGTCCGACAGCGACGGTGCACCACGCCGCACGCCCGCACGATCTGAGTGCCACGAGCTGCTGCTCGCGTCCCGGGGACGCTCGCGGGGCCTCGCTCTCGTCTGCGTCCGCGCAGATCCGGGTGCGATCTAGAGTGGTGCCGTGGGCACCTCCGAGATCGAGATCCAGGGTCGCGGACACCGTCGCGACCGGCACGGCCGGGGCCTTCGCGGACCCCTCGCCTGGCCGCCGGTCCCGGCCATGACCTCGAGACGCGACGAGTTCGACGACTTCGTCCTCGATGCGGCTGCTCGGCTCGAGGCCACCTGCGGGCGCGCTTTCCCCGCAGTGGAGTTCGCGGTCGAGGATGTGCCTCGTGGCCCGGCGCCGTGGGACCACCGCGAGGTGCCACTCGGGCGCCTCTACCCGGCCACCGGGTCCCGGCCGGCCCGCATCGTCGTCTACCGCCGGCCGGTCGAGACGAGGGTGAGCGACCGGCGCGACGTGGCCGCACTCGTCGCCGACATCGTGACCGAGCAGGTGGCCGGCCTCCTCGGTGTCTCCCCCGAGGATCTGGATCCCGGGTTCGGCGAGTAGTTCTGGGCCCGGCTCAGTTGCGCACCTGGCGGACCGGGAGCGACAAGGCCCGCAGCGGCGCGTCGGTGAGCGAGGCGACAGAGTAGAGCGGGACCCCGGAGTCGGCACCCACCACCGACACGGCACCCCGCAGCCCGGTACCGGAAGGCACGACCCAGACGGCGTCGGCATCCCCGAGGTCCACGACGCGCGTCGAGTCGGCAGGGACGTCCACGGTGGTCGTTCGGCCGGTCGCACCCGACCCGATCCGCACCTGGGCGCTGGACGCCGTCGAACCGGTGCTGAGCAGCAGCCGCTTGGTCGTGCCTCCGAGCGCCGGGAGCGCGAGGCCCGAGACGCCACGCAGGGCGGGTGTTGCCGGGGACCACGCGAAGTCACCCATGTGGTCGGCTGTGGTCGCACGTCGCTCGGTCCACGCCGAGGCGACGACCGGCTGGTCGGAGCGCAGCCCGAGGCCGACCGCACCGGACGCTCCCGGGACCTGCACGGCAGTGGTCGACTGGCCAGGGACCCGGACTGCTCGCAGGACCTCCGGCTGCACCGCACCTTTGTCGGTGAGGACGCGGACCTGGACGAGCGCCTCGGTGTCACCGAGGTTGGCGATCCGCACCCAGACCGCGCCGCTGACGTCGACGCCCGCGATGACGAGGTCCTTCGACGGCGGGGCAGCGCGGGTGCCGTCGTCGATGCCGCGCGCGGTCGCCCCGTCGATCCACTGCTCATCGAGCACGGCGGACACCACCCCGCCGGTCGCGGTGACGTGCACGACGGGCCCCGGCTCGTCCGGAGCGAGCGCGTCGAGCGAGATCACGGCCCTGGACAGCGGCGGGATCGACACCGAGCGGTCGTCCGTGCCGGGAAGCCGTCCCTTGGTGCCGAAGATCTCGAACGACGCCGTCACCGCGTTGGCTCCGGGGTTGCTGACGATCAGCCGCTCGGTGCGCGACGCGCCGGACCCTCCGGCGACGAGCCAGACATCCGACGAGGGGGGCTGGCACGGTGTCACGGCCAGGCCTCGGTCATCGTCACCGGTATGCCGCCAGACCTGGGTCGCCACGGCGCCGGGCGCCAGTGCGCTCTTGGCTCGCGCGACGACGGGGTATGCCGCCGTGACCGGTGCGCTCACGACCTGGCCACTCTGCCCACCGGAGGAGAGCGTGGTCGGGTCCGGGCCGCCTTCCAGGGTCACGGTGCCGGAGCCCCCGTGGGGCACGCCTGAGACGAGGCCTCCCGGGAGCGGCACCACTGCGGTCACCACGTCGCCCTTGACGTCACGCAGGCCCACGGCACCGAGTCGCTGCTGGCCCGGACAGACGAGTGTCGCCTGGTCGACGAGCACGCTCGAGGAGTCGGGAAGTCCGGCTCCGCTGTGCCGGTCGGCGAGCTGGACCGAACCGCTGACGTGCGTCGCGGCGACCGCGAGCGCGGCCGCGGTGAGCGTCACCGCGCCGACCCGGGCGACCCCTCCGAGATGCCTCATGCCCGCCTCCTCGACCGTCGGTTGCCGAACGGCAAGGCCATGAAGACGACAAAGCCGAGCAGCAAGGCCTGACCCAGGCGCCACCACGGCTGGCCGGCTGCGAGGTCGACGGTCAGCTGACCCGCGCCGGGCGGCACGGCATACGTCGGCTGAGCTGCGCCCTTGACGGGCTCCAGCAGCCGCCCGTCGAAGCTGACCGCAGCGTGGTCGGCCCACTCGAGCGGCTCGGCCAGGACGAGGAAGCGGGTCCCGCTCCCGGACTTCGGCGCGGCCTCGAGGGAGGCGTGGACAGCGGAGTGCGGACCGATGGTCGGCACGACCGCGATGAGCCTGCCGGACGCGTCGACGAGGCGCGCCCGCGACGGAGCGCTGGCCGCCTCGGCACCCTGAGCCGGGGCGATCGGCTGCACCTTCCAGAGGATGCCCTGGTCGCTCGTGCCGAGCCGGCTCAGCCCCTGGCCGGAGTCGATGCGGCGCGCGGTCGCCGAGTCGGCGCCCGCCTTGGCCTGCACGAAGCCGATGCCGAGCCGCGCCAGCGCGGCGGAGTCGAGCGCGTCCGCCTCGCGCCCACCGACGAAGGTGGCGACGGCGTCGACGAGGGGCCGTTCGTCAGCGTCGGGGACGCGGTCGAGGTCGCGCAGGAGCTCGCCAGGCTCCTGCCCGGAGAGGACGAAGTCGACGACGTCGTCCGACGGTCGGATCACGAGAAGCCGGTTGGCGGTGGGCCCGTTGGCCTGCTCGACCGCTACGGCCGGCAGCGCCGCCTGGCCGACCGACAGGCTGCGGCCGGTCCCCTCGACGCCCCACAGGGCGGCGCCCGCCGCGAGCGGCAGCACGACGAGGCTGACCGCACCGACGGCTCCGACGAAACCCCACCTCCGGCCCGGCCGGTCGAGCTGGGCCAGGACGGACCGGCTGCCCGCGAGCAGCCCGACGACGATCCCGGCGAACCACAGCTGCAGGCCCACACCCGCCCAGAGGCGGGCGTCTCCGGACTCGCCGACGCCCGTCTCAGCAGAGCCGAGCACGAAACGGCTCGATGCCAGCGCGATAGCGAGACCCGCCACCACCATCGCGCCGCCGGCAGCAAGGCCGGCCGTCTCGGCGCGGCTGCGGGAGCGGGTCGCGTAGCCGAGGACGCCGAGGACGACGACGGGCAGGAGCAGCCACAGCGCGGTGGACCCGCGGCCCGCCTGCGCGAGGGCGCTGGTGAGCGGCTCCCACGGGCTCGGTGCGGCGTCGGTCGACACGAGCCCTGGACCGCTCGCGAGCAGCGCAGGGTCCTCGAGGAGCCGCACGACCCAAGGCCCGAGCAGCGCGGTGGGCACGACGAGAAGCACCAGCGCGCGTGCTCGGCGCAGGCCCGGACCGACGACGAGCAGGACGAGCGCGGCCACGACAGAGAGCGCGAGGTAGGGCGGCGCGAAAGCGCCGAGGACGGCCGTGGCCAGTGCCGTGGCGAACGTCGCGGTGAAGGTGCCGTCCCCCCGTGCGGCAAGACAGAAGCCGGCCAGGACCAGCGGCAGCAGGACATGGGCGACCGCGAACGTCAGGCGGCCTTGCGCCACGCCGGTGGTGAGCACACCCGCGGTGGCCCAGGCGAACGCCGCCACGGCGCGAGCCACCCGGGACGAGGTGACGACACGTCCCGCGAGGTATGCCGTCGACGCGGACAGGGCGGGAGCGAGGAACAGCAGCCAGGCGATGGTCACGCCCGCCGTCGACCGGCTGTCGGCCACACCGGGCACCCGCTCGGCGATCCAGGTGAGACCAGCGAGCACCGCGAGGTGCGGTCCGGACTCCGTGCCGGTGCCCAGGCCGGCGCCGTGCCAGGCGTCACGGAAGGCGTGCCAGAGCCCGGACGACCCCGTGGTGACGGCGCGCAGCTCACCTCCCGCGAGGCCGACGCGGGTCGGCGACAGTGCTCCCGCACGCAGGGCGTCTCGCCAGGCAGCGGTCGTGGCGACCAGGGTGGCCGCGACAGCCAGCAGCCCGGGATGCGTCAGGAGCCGCCGAGGCAGCGAGGCCGGAAGGTTGTCGAGCGACTCGGACTCCTCGGCCACCGGGCCCGTCTCGGTCGTGGTCGCAACCTCGCGCCTGGCCCCGGCACGCTCGGGTGCAACCGCGTCCTGGATCTGGTCGAAGGTGGCACGCGCCGCGACGGACGGGGGGACGAACAGCGACCCCAGGTCGCCGCTGTGCAGGCGCCTCGTGCGGCGGCTGCGCCACCGTGCGCCCGTCGTGGCCACCGGGTGCAGGACCGCCGACAGGTCCGTGATCTCCCGCCAGGCCCGGCGCGGGCGCTTCGCGACGAGGAGCATGACTGCCGCGACGAGCGCGGCCAGCACCATCCACACCACGAGCAGGGGTGACAGGAGCAGCGAGCAGCGAGCCAGCGCGACCTGCCGGGCGGCGCGGCGCGCCCTCCGCTCGATGTCACCGGGACGCGGGGCTCCCGTGCGACGGCCGTCAAGGCTCGCGGACGCGTCGCGCACGACGGCGGCGGGCACGACGACGACGCGATGTCCGGCGAGCTGGGCCCGCCAGCCGAGGTCGAGACCAGCACCTTCGGCGACGAAGGTGCGGTCGAACCCGCCGAGGTCGTCATAGACCGAGCGACGCACGAGCATCCCGCTCGTGCTGACGGCGAGGACGTCGGTGCGGTGGTCGTACTGCCCCTGGTCGACCTCGCCGCGCGCGGGTGACCCGAGCAGGCGCCCCGTGCGCGTGACCTGGATGCCCAGGCCGACGAGGCGGCGCTGGTCGTCCCAGCTGACCAGCTTCGGACCGACGATGCCGACCGACTTGGACCGGAGCCCGGCATGGAGCAGCACTGCGAGCGCGTTCGCCCTGGGGACGGAGTCGTCGTGCAGCACCCACACCCAGCCGGACCGCTCACCGGGGAGCTGCTGCATACCGTGCTCGATGGCTCGGCCGACAGGAACCGCGGCGTCGAGCGTGACGATCCGAACGGATCCGACGGCCTGGCGTACGCGCTGGTGCGCGCGGGCGATCGCGACCGACGTGTCGCTGCTTGCGACGTCGACGATGACGAGCCGGGCCGGCGGCAGTGTCTGTGCGGCGATGCCGTCTAGACACTGCGCCAGCCAGGCGGCTCCGTCGTGCACGACGACGATCGCGTCGACCAGTCCGGTGGGTCGGGGTCCTGTGGAGGGAGGGGCGGACACCGATCCAGACGGGGATCCCCCCGCGGTGGCGGAGGTGGTCAGGTCAGCGGCGAGCTCGTCGGGCACAGCGGTCACCTTCACCCGGACACCTGCTCGGAGCCGGGTCGGAACCACACGGTCAGACCGCGCGCTTCTTCAGCTTGCGGCGCTCCCGTTCTGACAACCCACCCCAGATGCCGAACCTCTCGTCATTGGCGAGGGCGTACTCGAGGCACTCGGCGCGCACCTCGCACCCCACGCAGACCTTCTTGGCCTCGCGGGTGGAACCGCCCTTCTCGGGGAAGAACGCCTCCGGGTCGGTCTGGGCGCAGAGCGAACGCTCCTGCCAGGAGAGCTCGCTCTCCCCGCCACCCGGATCCGACATGACCAACATCAACTCGTGCATGACCCCTCCTCGACCCTGACTTCCACTTGTGTCAGCACTGGCTGCATCCGGCGATACCGTTCCCGTGCGAGCGGGGTGCGAGAGCTGGCTGCCCACGCACGGTTCCGACCACCACGACGACCGACTTCAACGAATACAACAATGAAATTACAAGCGTGTCATACCCCGTGAGTCAAGCCCGTTAGTGATATTCGCTCCGCCCGATGACTCCACACCGACCCCGCGACGCGCTGGCCCTGGGTGCGGCTGAGAGGATCGGCGCATGCGCATCACAGCCCTGGCCGGCGGAGTCGGCGGAGCCCGGTTCCTTCGTGGCCTGCTGCATCACGTCGAGCGTGCCCGCACCGCCCCCGGCCCGGTGCGGGATGCCCTCGCCGGCCCCGACGAGCCGGTCGAGCTGACGGTCATCGGCAACACCGGCGACGACATCACGCTGTTCGGCCTGCGCGTGTGCCCGGACCTCGACACGCTCCTCTACACCCTCGGCGGAGGCATCCACGAGGGGCAGGGCTGGGGGCGGGCCGACGAGACTCACAACGTGGCCGCCGAGCTGGCCGAGCTGGGCGCCACTCCCACGTGGTTCACCCTGGGCGACAAGGACTTCGGCACTCACGTCTTCCGCTCGCAGCTGCTCGGCCAGGGTATGCCGCTCAGCGCGGTCGTCGAGCGGCTGGCCCTGCGCTGGGGGCTGGACCGCCAGGGGGTCCGGCTGCTGCCGATGACCGACACCCCGGTGGAGACCCACGTCGTCGTCGACGAGGACGGCGCGCAGCGCGCGATCCATTTCCAGGAGTGGTGGGTCCGGCACCGGGCCGAGCTCCCGGCTGAGCGCTTCGTCGTCGCGGGGCTCGACCACGCCGCGGCGGCTCCGGGCGTCCTCGACGCGATCCGTGACGCCGACGTCGTGATCCTGCCGCCGAGCAACCCGGTCGTCTCGATCGGCATCATCCTCGGCGTGCCCGGGGTGCGCGACGCGCTCCGGGGCAGCCGGGCACCGGTCGTCGGGGTCTCTCCGCTCGTCGGGGGCCGTCCCGTCCGCGGGCACGCCGACGTGTGTCTTCGCACGATCGGCGTCGAGGAGACCAGCGCTGCCGTGGCCGGTCTCTATGCCGACTTCCTCGACGGCTGGCTCGTCGACGAGGAGGACCCGATGCAGGCGCGGCCCGGGCTCGAGGTCCTCCACCGGCCCCTGCTCATGACCTCGGTCGACGCGGCCGGGGCGATCGCCGGGGCCGCGCTGGACCTGGGCCTGCGGTTGCGCTCCGAGCGGGCACCCGCATGACCGACATGACCGCCGGGACCGCCGGGACCGGCGCGGGCGAGCCGGACGTCCCCACCGACAGCGTCACCGGGCCCGTGACGATCACCCCGCTCACCGGCATACCCGAGGTGCGCGAAGGCGACGACCTCACCTCGCTCGTCGACCTCGGCCTCGAGCACGCCGGCGTGCGCCTCGCCGACGGCGATGTCGTCGTCGTGTCCAGCAAGATCGCCAGCAAGGCGCTCGGCCTGGTCACCCACGACCCCGACAAGGACCGGGTCGTGGCCGGGGAGACCGAGTATGTCGTCGCAGAGCGGACCGCCGGCGACCGGGTGACCCGGATCGTGCGGGCCAAGGCCGGGCCGATCATGGCCGCGGCGGGTGTCGACGGCTCCAACACCGGCGAGCGCGGCGGATGGCTGCTGCTCCCCCACGACCCCGATCGGGTGTGCGAGCAGATCCACGACGGCCTCGGCGCGCGGCACGGCGTCCGGGTCGGCGTCGTCCTCAGCGACACGGCGGGTCGTCCATGGCGGGTCGGTCAGGTCGACTTCGCGCTCGGCGCCCACGGCCTGCGCGTCCTCGACGACCTCCGCGGGGGTGTCGACGCCGACGGCAAGCCGTTGGAGGTCACGACGCGAGCGCTTGCCGACGAGATCGCCTCGGCCGCCGATCTGGCCAAGGGGAAGGTGGCGGCGGTGCCGGCTGCGGTCGTGCGCGGCCTGCGCAACATCCTCGTCGACGAGCCGCTCGAGAGCCACGCGCGCGGTCGCGACCTGGTGCGCACCGGGCCTGGCGACTGGTTCGGCTACGGTCGCGCGGAGGCGGTGCGGGCCGCCCTCGGCGTCGAGCCCGGCACCGACGTCGCCCTCGAGGTCGGGATCGCCCCGGCCGGACCGGACACCCGAATCGATGCCGTGTCCCGGGCTGTGCGCGCGGCACTCCACGGCGTCGACTCGGCCACCGCCGACCTGGGACCGCTCACCGTCACTCTCGGCGCCGACACGCCATACGAGCTCGGCATGGTCGTCGCGCGCCTGCAGGCCGCCCTGTGGTGCGAGCTCCTTCAGGGAGATGCCGAGACGCCGTCGGCGGACGGGCTCTCCGTGGTCGTCCACATCAGCGCCGACCATTCCTGAGGCGCGCAGCCCCCCGGGCGCTCACCCGACCATGAAGACCACCTTGCCGAAGACGTCGCCGTCGACCATCCGCGCGAACCCGTCGCGAGCCTGAGCCAGCGACAGCACCGAGTCGACGGCCGGCTCGATCCGCTGCTGCACGACCAGCTGCGCCAGCTGGGCGAGCTCCTCCCGGGTCCCCATCGTCGAGCCGACGATGCGCAGCTGCCGGAAGAAGATCTTGGTCAGCTCCGCCTTGCTCGGGGCGTCGCCGGACGTCGCACCCGAGATGACGATGGTGCCGCCCGAGCGCAGCGAGTTGACCGAGTGCGACCAGGTCGCCGCCCCGACGGTCTCCATCACGGCGTCGACGCGGTCGGGCAGCCGCTCACCGCTGGCGAAGACGCGGTCGGCGCCGATGTCCAGCGCCCGCCGGCCGCGGGCCTCGTCCCGGGAGGTGACCCACATCCGGTACCCGGCGGCTGAGCCCAGCTGCACCAGGGCGGTCGCCACTCCCCCGCCCGCGCCCTGGACGAGCACGGTGCCACCCGGCCGGACGCCGGAGTTGGTGAACAGCATCCGATATGCCGTGAGCCACGCCGTCGAGAGGCAGGCCGCCGTCTCCCACGACATCGACTCGGGCTTCGGCACGACGTTGGTCGCCGGCACGACGACCTTCTCCGCCAGAGTTCCGTCGTGCAGCTCCGACAGGAGCGTGCGTCGTGGGTCGAGCGTCTCCTCGCCGCGCCAGCCGTCCGAGGGCACGACGGAGTGGATGATGACCTCGTTGCCCTGCTCGTCGACGCCGGCGCCGTCGCAGCCGAGCACCATGGGCAGCCTGTCTGCGGGCAGCCCGACGCCGCGCAGAGACCAGACGTCGTGGTGGTTGAGAGCGGCTGCCTTGAGGTCGACCGTGACCCAGCCAGGAGGCGGCGTCGGGTCCGGGCGCTCGCCGACGACGAGACCCGAAAGCGGGTCGGATGCGGACTGACTTGCGGCGTAGGCAGCGAGCATTCCAGCACCATACTGACCGGGCTCTGCGCCGGGTCCGGCCCGTGACCGATGACACGCGTCACGTCCTCCGGACGCGGCACGCCGAGAGGACGCCGCCGGCATACCCGCCCCGCCGGTCGGCTTCGCTGCAGATCGCGGGCCACCGGTAGGGTCCTGCGCGTGAACGACGACACCCAGGTCGAGCCGCGGCCGGCGACCGAGCCCTCCCGTATGCCGGCGACCGACCCATCCCGTATGCCGGCTGCCGCTGAGCCCCGTGCGCCGCGCGGCACCGACGCGCGGTCGGTGGCTCTGGTGGCGGTCTTCACGGCGCTCCTCGTGGCCGCTGCGGTCGTCCCCGGCATACCCGTCGGCGGCTTCGGGGTGCCGCTCACCCTGCAGACCCTCGCGGTACTGCTCACTGGTCTCGTGCTCGGGCCGGCGCGCGGCGGGCTCGCCGTCCTGCTCTACCTCGTGCTCGGCTTCGTCGGCCTCCCCGTCTTCAGCGGCGGCACCTCGGGTCTGCAGGTCCTGGCCGGACCGACGGCCGGCTACCTGCTGTCGTTCCCGGTCGCGGCCGTCGTGGCCGGCTTCGTAGCGGTCCAGGTCGTGCGGCGCGCCCGGCGCGGCCTGTGGGCGCCGCTGCTCGCCACGGCCGGCGTCGCGACGTCGGTCCTCGTCGTCCACACGCTCGGCATCCTCGGCCTCATGGTCAACGCGAAGCTGCCCCTGGGCGCCGCGGTCGTCGCTGACCTGCCGTTCCTGCCGGGCGACGTCCTCAAGTCCATCGTCGCGGGTGTGGCCGCGGCCGCCGTGCACCGCGCCTTCCCCGACGTGCTCGTGAGGCGCGCCCGCCGCGTCCCGTGACCTCGATCCGGCTCGACCGCGCGACCGTCGCGGTCCCGCTCGACGGAGACCGCGGGCCTCGGCAGAAGACCATCCTGGAACCGGTCGACCTCACGCTCGACGAGTCCCGCGTGACCGTCATCGGCGCCAACGGATCGGGCAAGTCGACGCTGCTGCGACTGCTCAACGGCCTGGTGCACCCGACTCAGGGCACGGTGACCGTCGACGGGATCGACACGGTCCGCGACGGAGCGCGCGTCAGGCGGCGCGTCGCCTTCGGATTCACCGATCCCCTTTCCCAGCTCGTCATGCCGACAGGGCGCGAGGACGTGGAGCTGTCGCTGCGGCGCCTCCACCGGTCCCGGTCCGAGCGCCGTGCGGCGGCCGAGCAGGTGCTCGCGCGCTTCGGCCTGACGGGACTCGCCGACCAGAGCGTCTACGACCTGTCCGGCGGCGAGCGTCAGCTGCTGGCGCTCGCGGTCGTGCTCGCCACCGAGCCGGCAGTGCTCGTGCTCGACGAGCCGACCACGCTGCTGGACCGGCGCAACACCACCCTGCTGCGCCGCACGCTGGCGGCCCTGCCGCAGACTCTCGTGGTCGCCACGCACGACCTCGACCTCGCCCTCGACGCCGACCGCACGCTCGTCGTCGACAACGCCCGCATCGTCTACGACGGGCAGCCTGCGGACGCGGTGGCCTTCTACCGTGCCCTTGCGGACTCAGCATGACCGGGCCCGGTCTCTTCACGGCACATGTGCCCGGCACGTCGTTCCTGCATCGAGCGCCCTTGTGGCTCAAGCTGGTCGGAGTTCTGTTCGTCGGTGCCGTGCCGTGGCTCGCGTCGACTGCGTGGCCGATGGTCGTCGTGTCGCTGGTCCTCGTGCTCCTGGTGGCGGCCGCGCAACTGCCGGCCCACCGCCTCCTGAGCTCCGTGCGCGCGCTGGCACCCGTCCTCGTCGTGCTGGGCGCGTACCAGTGGTGGGCTCGGGACCTCCCGTATGCCGTCCGCGTCGTCCTCGGCATCGCCAACGCCTTCGTGGCAGCCGGCATCCTCACGGCGACGACGCCGGTGACCGAGCTGCTCGACGGTGTCGTGCGAGCGGCGCGACCGCTGCGCCGGATCGTCGATCCGGAGGTCGTCGCGCTGACGCTCGGTGTGGCTGTCCGCTCGGTGCCGTGGGTGGCTGGGTCGTTCGCAGCAGTGCGCCAGTCGGCCCGCGCGCGGGGCTTGGACCGTAGCCTCCGCGCACTCGTCGTGCCGACCGTGGTGCACACCGTCGCCTACGCGAAGGCGACCGGTGAGGCCCTCGCAGCCCGTGGCCTCACCGATCCGGACGACCGCGGCTGATGGTGTGGTGCCAAGCGCACAGCGGACCGTGCGCCTGGCACCACACACGTCGGCGTTACTCGGCCAGCCGGGAGACCGCGGCCGCAACGCTCGGGGCGACCCGGTCGTCGAAGACGCTCGGAACGATGCGGTCCGCGGTCGGGTCCTGGACCAGCGCGGCGATCGCCTCGGCGGCCGCGAGCTTCATCTCCTCGGTGATCGCGCGAGCCCCGGAGTCCAGGGCCCCCCGGAAGATCCCGGGAAACGCGAGCACGTTGTTGATCTGGTTGGGGAAGTCCGAGCGCCCCGTGGCCACGACCTCGGCGAAACGGGTGGCCACGCTCGGGTGGACCTCGGGGTCGGGGTTCGCGAGCGCGAAGATCACCGCCCGCGGCGCCATGCGCATGAGGTCTCGCTCCGCAACGGTCCCGCCCGACACCCCGATGAACACGTCGGCCCCGCTCAGGGCGTCGCCGAGACTGCCCGTGACGCCTCGCGCGTTGGTGTCCGCGGCCAGCTCGGCCTTGTGCGGCGCCAGGTCGCCGCGGTCCGGGCCGAGCACGCCCCTGGAGTCCGCGACGATGACGTCGCCGACACCGGCCGCGAGCAGGATCCGGGTGACCGCGACCCCGGCGGCACCGGCCCCGGACACGACGACGGTGAGGTCGGCCAGCTCCTTCTCGACGACCTTGACGGCGTTGAGCAGCGCCGCGAGAGCCACGATCGCGGTGCCGTGCTGGTCGTCGTGGAACACGGGGATGTCGAGCCGCTCCTTGAGGCGCCGCTCGATCTCGAAGCACCGTGGCGCCGAGATGTCCTCGAGGTTGATGCCGCCGTAGGTCGGCGCGATGCGGGCGACCGCCTCGACGATCTCTTCGACCGTCCCCGTCTCCATGCACACCGGCACGGCGTCGACGTCGGCGAAGTGCTTGAACAGCACCGCCTTGCCCTCCATGACCGGCATCGCGGCGAGCGGGCCCACCGCGCCGAGGCCGAGCACGGCGGTGCCGTCGCTGACCACGGCAACGGTGTTGCGGCGGGTGGTGAAGATCGTGGCGAGGGCCGGGTCGGCCGCGATGGCTCGAGACACCTCGGCGACGCCGGGGGTGTAGAGCAGCGAGAGGTCAGCAGCGTCGCGCAGCGCCGACGTGGCGTGTACCCCGAGCTTGCCGCCCTCATGGGCCACGAAGATCGGGTCCCTCGGGTCGAACAGCTGGCTGGTGGGCAACGCACTCATGGTTGGAAACACCTCGTTCGCGTGGGAAAGACGAGGGCAGACCGCCCTCACTGATGGACAGTGCCGGGGTCTGGCCTGCGAGTCGTTCGCGCGACGGGGGTTGCCCGAAGGTCGCCATTCTGGCATGCGAGACGGCGTTGCATAAAGGGGCTGGCGCCGGACTGTGAGCACCGTCTCAGCGCGGTGCGGGGTCAGCCGGTGGGCGTCGTGGCGCCGAGCGCGCGCAGCAGCGCGTCGACGACGCGCGGGTCGTACTCGTAGCCGAGTCCGAGGTAGATCCGCTCGATCGCGGCCTCGCGTGCCCGGACGCTGCGAGCCCCCGCGGTGAGGTCCTCGTAGGCGTTGACGACCTTGACGATCCGGCTCGTGAGGGGAATCTCCTCGCCGAGCTCGCGGACCTGGCGGTACGGCGTCGTCTGGTGCTCGAGGATCCGGGCGACGCCCTCGAAGACGCCGGTCTCCCGGACGATGGCCACGGTGTCGGCTTCGATCCGCCGCTGGTCCGCGGGGGCAGCAAGGACGGTCGCCCCGCCGGGGATCGGCTCCACCAAGGCGACCTGGCCGATGTCGTGCAGCAGCGCGGCGTACTCCAGGTCGAGCAGCTCTCGCTCGGACAGCCCGAGCTCCCGGCCGACCCGGACGGCGACGTCCGCGACGCGCTCGGAGTGGCCGGACGGCGTGTACCCGGCCGCGTCCGTGAGCCGGGAAAGGGTCCGGATGCTCTGCAGGTAGGTGGCGCGGATGCTGACATAGCGGCGGAAGGCGAAGAGCGTCAGCACGAGGGGCACGAGGAACAGCGGCAGCGCCGCGATCCCGAGCGGTGGCGCCGCGAGGGCGATGAGCACGCCGGTCACCGCGACGGCGGTCGACAGGGCGAACGAGGACCACAGCTCCTCGACGAACGCGCGTCGGACGTTCGCGGTGGCCGACCAGGCCCGCAGGGTCGACGTGAACAGGATGTCGGCCAGCAGGGCGACTCCGGAGATCGCGAGCATGAGCAGCGCAAGCTGCCACGGGACGAGGCTGTCGCCGGGGACCGGTGTCCCGGGTTCCTGTCCCAGGTAGAGGGTGCGGTAGAGCACGGCCACGACACCGACCGCGACGAACCGGCCGGCCGTCTCGACGAAGCTGACCGGCCGCCCCGCGAGCAGTCTGGCCCCGGCTCCCAGCCCCATCGAGACCCCGGTGGCCGCGACGACGAGCGCGGCGGCATACGTGACGAAGTGCCCCTCGGGCACCTCGACGGTGAAGGCCAGCCCGAACGCAGCCGCCGTCGCGATCGGCGCGGCCCCGCGCAGCCCCGGTGCGGACAGCTGGAACCACTCGCCGAGCACGATGGTGACCGAGAACGCGGCGACGACGCCGATGCTGGACTGCTGGTGCCAGCCGGGCATGTCCCCCGTCCGGGTCGCGACCACGACGGAGAGCACCAGCCCGACCGCGCCGAGGACGAGCGCCACCCCCTCGCTGCGCGAAGGCCCGCTCACCGGCCGGCCCCTGAGGTGACTGCGGCCTGCCAGCCGTGCTTCTCCAGGGCGGCACGGGTGGCCGAGACGACATTGGGGTCGAAGCGCCCGGAGTCCCGGTCGAGCGGCCGCAGCACCTCCGCGACCGCCACGCCCGGCGCGGCTGGCGTTGCCGTCGACAGGTCCTCGACCGCCGTGACCACGGCCACGATGCGCGCCGCGACCGGGATGTCGAGCCCTGAGAGACCGTCGGGTCGGCCGCGTCCGTCGAAGCGCTCGTGCTGGTGGCGTATGCCGGACCGTGCGTCCTCGAGGAAGTCGATGCCCTCGATCATCCGGGCTCCCATGACGCAGTGCCGAGCCACGACGCGGCGCTCGGCGTCGGTCAGCGACTCGGGCGCTCGGCGCAGGAGGCGCGTCGGCACGCCCAGGTGCCCGATCTGGTGGAGCGTCGCGGCATACCGGACCGTGCCGATCTGGTGGGGGCCGAGCCCGAGCTCCTCTGCGACCCACTCGGCGAGCATCGCCGCGCGACGGCTGCGCGCGACCGCCTGCGGCTCCTTCGTGCCGAGCGCGGTGACGAGAGTGTCAACGGTCCGCTCGTGCGACCGGAGCTCCTCGCCGTACTGGATGAACGCCCACCGGGCCGCCAGCAGCGGAGCCATGATGAGCAGGGCGCTGAAGGCTCCGAGGTCGGCAGGGAACCACAGGATGACGAAGAGGAACCCGATGATCCCGTAGCCGACGTAAGCCACGCCCGAGCTGACGAGGACGCGGCGGACGAACACCCCGAAGGGCACCCGCTGGTACAGGTGGATGACGCCGGAGAGCAGCACCGCGTTGGTGATGCACTGGACGACGTCCGCCACCATCAGGGGCACGCCGACCTGCACCGCGAGGTTCGCCAGACCTGTGACGTCGTTGAGGTTGTCGGCCCCGTTGGCGAAGACATACGCCCAGGCGCCGGCGGCGCCGATCGTGCCGGTCATCGCGACGTTGAAGAGGTTCTGGAACCACTTGACCTCGCTCTCCCGGTCGATGACGACCGAGAGACTGCCGACGCACCACGCGCCGAACGGCCCGAGGATCGCCCCCGAGGCGAGCAGGATGATCGACAGGAACGAGAAGCCGATGCGCGAGGTCACCGCCGGTTCGCGCAGGTTGAAGCTGAGGATCCCCATGGCCGTCAGCAGCAGCAGCGGAAGCAGGTCCGGGTGGCGGCCGAACATCCACGAGACCACGCCGAGCGCGAGCCCGAGCACGACGACGAACGCGATGTAGAAGGGCAGCAGCCGCGACGGGGGTGGCTGCTCGGGACGGGTGGTCACACGCTATTCAAGCCTGAGGACGGACGGGTCCTGCAAGGCATGGACGGATCGCAGGACGAGCAGCATGGGACGAACCGGCACGAGACCGTGCAGGATGGGGGCGTTCTGGCGCCCGTTCCGGGCCGGTTGCCAACGCCGGTGCGCAGGCCGGTTCCACGCCAGCCGGGGCGACTCAGCCGCCGCCCCAGGTCCAGGTCGTCAGGTACTGAATCGCCTGGAGGGTCAGGTCGTCGACCGCGAGGGCCGACAGAAGTGCGGCGAACATGGGGGCTCCTTACCAAGCGTCCTTGTTCCGAATGCGTGCACCGCAAGGGGCCGCGCCGCACGCAGCACGGAACATGTGAGGTCTCCCTCGCGCGGTAGCCTGCCAAAATGGCCCGCCGCCTGGAAAGTTGAGCGAACTCGCACGGTCGCTTCTTGACCAAGAATTTAACGTCTCTTGGTGATCAGCAGACCGATTGGGCCCAGACGTGCCCATGTGGAAGAATCGGCCTTCGTGTCTGGCGTCGTGACGACCGAGCCGCGCCGACGAGGCGTCCAGGTCCCCTCACCCGCCCGGACACGACAGACCACCAGCATCACGAAAGAGAGCAGACGATGAGCAAGCGCGCCCGCAAGCGCCGCTCCCGCAAGGGCAACGCCGCCAACCACGGCCGCAAGCCCAACGCCTGAGCCGCGAGACAGACGACAAGGCCCGCCCCGATGCTTCGGGACGGGCCTTTCGTATGCCGTGAGCCGCCGGCGCCACGGTGGCCGGGTGCGGGTGGGCTGTGGCCGGGTGGGCTTGGCGCGTGGCCTGGCCCCGCGCTCAACCGCGGTCGATGCGGATCACGGTCATCGAGATGCGCGACATGATCGTGGTCCGCAGCGCCTCGGGAGCGTGCTCCGCGCCGCACGAACGCCGCACGAGCGCCTTGAGCGTGGTGTCGAGGTCGTACTCCTTGAGGCACGGGCCGCACTCGTCGAGGTGCGCCTGGATCTTGGCGCAGTCCTCCGGGCCCAGCTCGCCGTCGAGGTACTCGTAGACCCGCAGCAGGGCTTCGGAACAGTCGGTGCCGGACCGCTCGTGCAGCTCGTCGCCGTGGGTGTCGTCGTTCATGACGCGGTTCCTTCCGTGCCCGCCCCCGCGCCGGTGCCGGCCGCGACGAAACCCCGCTCCGCGGCATACTCCGACAGCAGCTCACGCAGCTGCCGCCGCCCGCGGTGGAGCCGGCTCATCACGGTCCCGATCGGTGTGTCCATGATCTCCGCGATCTCCTTGTAGGAGTAGCCCTCGACGTCGGCGAAGTACACCGCGAGCCGGAACTCCTCCGGAATCTCCTGCAGCGCACGCTTGACGTCCGAGTCGGGCAGGTGGTCCAGCGCCTCGGCCTCGGCCGACCGGAGCCCGGACGACGAGTGCGACTCGGCGCGCGCCAGCTGGTAGTCCTCGATGTCGGACGAGTCGGACTCGAGCGGCTGGCGCTGCTTCTTGCGGTAGCTGTTGATGTACGTGTTGGTGAGGATGCGGTACATCCACGCCTTGAGGTTCGTGCCGGGGCGGTACTGGTGGAAGGCGGCGAACGCCTTCGCGTACGTCTCCTGGACGAGGTCCTCGGCGTCGCTGGGGTTGCGGGTCGTGCGCAGCGCAGCGCTGTAGAGCTGGTCGAGCAGGGGCATCGCCTCGTGCTCGAAACGGGCGCGACGCTGGTCCTCGGTCTCGCTGGCGACGTCGACCACCGGGTCGTCCGTCGCAGCCGCCGGGGCCGGTGCTGCGACCGGGGTCGAGGCCGTCGCTGCGGTGTCCGTGGCGCGCGCGCTGCGTCGTGACGCCTTCGCTCGCTCGGGCTGGGCGTGCGGCTCGGCGACCCACGTTGCCGCGGCCTGGTCAGTCTGCTTGTCCTTTGCCATCGCCATCCAGCCTAGACCGGCGGTCTGAGAGGCCGGTTCACGCAGGATCGAGCTGGTCGAGCTGGTCGGGCTGGTCGACAGGGTCGATGTCGTCGCCGGGCGGACGGAGGCGTTCGGCGGGCAGTAGACCATGGCTGGTGCAACGACGGTCAGCCGGGGAGCATTCCCGCGATACGGACCAGTGCGTCGGTGAGGGCACCCCGGGAGCCCTTGGGAAAGCTGTGCGCGCCCGGGACCTCGACGAGCGTCGCGCCAGGCGGCAGGTGTGGGCGCACTTCCGCGGGCGTGCCGAAGGTGTCGTTGGTGCCCTGCACGACCCAGGTGGGGTCTGGGGCCAGGGCCAGCTCGTGGGCGCGCAGCTTGTCGGGCTGACCAGGCAGGTGGAGCGGAAAGCTGAGCATGAGGCCCGCGTCGGCCTCCAGTCGCTCGGCAGTCCGGCACGCCACCCGCGCTCCGGCGCTGCGTCCGCCGACGACGAGCGGGCGCGGCAGCTTGCCGCGCCCCGCCAGCAGCGCCTCGACGATGGGCACCCAGGCGACGTCGAGCGTGGGCGGGCGTCCGGCCAGGCGGCGGCCGGCGACGAGCCACGGCTGCTCGACAAGGACGACTGCCCAGCCCGCTGCCAGGAGCACCTCACGTGCGACGGTCAGGTCGAGGGCGCGAAGGCCTCCCCCGGCCCCGTGCCCGAGGACGACGGTGCCGCGGGCGCGCGTGGGACGGCATACGTGGGCGCGGCCCGGCCCCTCGGGGGTGACGATCTCGCGCACGGTCTCCTTCGGCAGCACCGTCACGCCCCGATCACCTCGCCGGTCATCGGGTCGACGACCCCTTCGAGCTCGGCGGCGGGCACGGGCGCGACGAGCCACGCGCCGTTGTTGCTCGTCGAGCCGACCGCACGGCTCACGGGGTGCGCCTCGAACCGGCCGGGCTGGGCGAACTCGAGGAACGAGCGCACCACCTCGGGGTCCTTCTCGGCGGGGTCGAGCCATTGCTGCCACTGCTCGGGCTCGAGCACGAGCGGCTGCCGGTCGTGGATGCGGTCCATCCCGGGGTCGGCGGCGGTGGTGATGATCGTGAACGTCGTGAGCCAGGCCTCGGGATCCCCCTCCGGACGCTCCTTGTCACGCCAGAACTCGTAGAGCCCGGCGAACGCGACCGGGCGCCCGTCGGCGCGGTGGATGAAGAACGGCTGCTTGCGGGGCTTGCCCTTGGCGTCGACTGCGGTCGGCGAGGCCTGCCACTCGTACCAGCCGTCCGCAGGCACGATGCAGCGGCGCGACAGCGCCGCCTTGCCGAACGCGCCCTTGCCTAGGACCGACTCGGCACGGGCGTTGGTCATGCGCAGGCCCATCTTGACGTCCTTGGCCCAGGCAGGCACGAGCCCCCACGTCAGCAGCCTCAGCTGCCGGGTCGGCGGTGTCGCGTCGTCGGCGCCGCGTGGGGACCGTGTCAGCACGACCGCAGCCTGCTTGGACGGCGCCATGTTCCAGTCGGGCTCGCCGGCTGGCGGGGACTGGGGGTTCTTCAGGACGCTGCGCGCCGGCTCGCCCATGTGGTCCTCGTCGATGTCGAACTCCTCGACGAGCTCGTCGGGCCGCGCGCTGGCGGCATACCTCCCACACATGCGGCTCAGCGTATGCCGCCCCGCCGACGACACGACCGCACGCGGCGAATGCCTGTGGGCGGCTCCGCGGCGGGGTCGGGTATGTCGATAACGTAGGAGCCAACCAATCCGCGAGGCCGGGCTTGCCGCATGGCGCCTCGGCCGAAGGAGGAAGCCGCAATGATCGTCCGCCGTCTCGCCCGTCCCCTGCTCGCCTCCGTGTTCGTCGCGGCAGGCATCGACGCCTTGCGCCATCCCTCCAGCCGCAGCCACCAGGCCGCCCACCTGCTGGAGAAGGTCCCCGACCGGGTCCCGGGCTCCGAGGTCGCAGCCCGGGCTGCCAAGGACCCCGACGTCTTCGTCCAGGTCAACGGCGGCGTGCTGATCGCCGGCGGTCTGCTGCTCGCGACGGGCCGGATGCCGCGGCTCGCCTCCACGGTGCTCGCCGCCTCGATCGTGCCCACGACGGCCATCGACCACGCCTTCTGGGAGGAGACCGACCCCACCCGCAAGGCACAGAGCCGCAGCCTCTTCTTCAAGAACGTCGGCCTGCTCGGTGGGCTGCTTCTCGCAGCCGTCGACACCGAGGGCAGGCCGGGTCTGGTCTGGCGTGCCCAGCACGCCAGCCGGACGACGCGCCGCGAGGCCCGTCACGCCGCGCGAGCCGCCTCGCGCGAGGCCCATTTCATCGCCCATCGAGCACAGGACGTCGTGAGCGCACATTGAGTCCCGCTGATCCCTCGCCCACCGCGCCAGCCACCGGCGACACCCTCATCGCCCCGCCGGACTGGGCCGCCCCCGTCGCTGCCGGGCCGCTCGACGCGACCGTCGTCCTGCCCGGCAGCAAGTCACTGACCAACCGCTACCTCATCCTGGCCGCGCTCGCGAGCGAGCGGTCGCGGCTGCGGGCTCCACTCCGGTCCCGCGACACGCTCCTGATGGCCGATGCCCTGCGCACGCTGGGCGTGCGGATCGTCGACGTCCCCGCCGAGGGCGAGTCCCCGGGATCGGTCGACGACTGGCTCGTCACGCCGCCCGAGCGCCTGCGCGGGGACGTGACCATCGACTGCGGCCTCGCCGGGACCGTGATGCGCTTCCTGCCTGCGGTCGCCGCGCTCGCCGACGGCCCGGTCCGCCTCGACGGCGACCCGCAGGCGAGGGTTCGGCCGATGGCACCTGTCGTCGACGCGCTCCGCGTGCTCGGCGCGACCGTCGACGACGCCGACGGCCACCTGCCCGTGACCGTCCACGGGCAGGGCGGTATGCCGGGCGGCTCGGTGACCATGGACGCGTCGGCGTCGTCGCAGTTCATCTCGGCGCTGCTGCTCGCCGGAGCCCGCTACGACGAGGGCGTGACCGTGCACCACGACGGCAAGCCGGTGCCGAGCGAGCCGCACATCATCATGACGGTCGAGACCCTGCGTGACGCCGGGGCCATCGTCGACGACAGCGAGCCCAACACGTGGCGCGTCGAGCCTTCGGAGATCAACGCGTTGGACGTGTCCGTCGAGCCGGACCTGTCCAATGCCGGTCCTTTCGTCGCGGCCGCGCTCGTCGCCGGAGGCACCGTCCGCGTCCCGGGCTGGCCGCAGCACACGACCCAGGCAGGTGACCTGCTCCGCGAGATCCTCGACTCCATGGGCGCGGACGTGCGGCTTGACCGGTCGGGGCTGACGGTCGTCGGTGGCGACGAGCTCGTCGGCATCGACATCGACCTGCACGACGCCGCTGAGCTGACGCCGACGGTCGCAGCGCTCGCTGCCCTCGCCTCCACTCCGTCATGGATCCGTGGCGTGGCCCACATCCGGGGCCACGAGACCGACCGGCTGGCCGCCCTGACTGCCGAGCTCTCAGCACTGGGCGGCCGGGTCACCGAGACCGAGGACGGACTGCGCATCGCCCCGGCGTCCTTGCACGGCGGGCGATTCCGCTCATACCACGACCACCGCATTGCCACCGCGGGCGCCATCATCGGCCTGCGCGTGCCCGGGGTGACTGTCGAGGACATCGGCACCACGCGAAAGACGCTGCCGGACTTCGTCGGCCTCTGGCAGGGCATGCTCGCGGGCGACCTCGGCTCGCTGCCGGCAGTGCGGCTCGCATGACCAGGCCCGCTCGATGAGCCCGCGGGACCTCGACGAGGACGACGTCCGCGTCCGCCCGAGCCGCAAGGGTTCGAGGCCCCGCACGAAGGAGCGCCCGGCCCATGCCGACGCGCTGGTCGGCATGGTGATCGGTGTCGACCGTGGTCGCTACACCTGCCTGCTGCCGCGCGGTTCCGGCGGGCGCAAGGAGCGCGAGCGGGTCGTGGTCGCGATGAAGGCACGCGACATCGGGCGCACCCGCGTCGTCGTCGGCGACGACGTCGCTCTCGTCGGCGACACCTCCGGCGCGCAGGACTCCCTGGCCCGCATCGTCCGAATCGAGGAGCGGCGGTCCGTGCTGCGACGCACGGCCGACGACACCGACCCCTACGAGCGCGTCATCGTCGCCAACGCGGACCAGCTCGTCATCGTCACGGCTCTGGCCGACCCCGAGCCGCGCCCCCGGATGATCGACCGCTGCCTCGTCGCGGCATACGACGCGGGGCTCGAGCCGCTGCTCGCGCTGACCAAGTCCGACCTGGTCGACCCCGCCGAGTTCCTCAGCTCCTACGCGCCGCTGGAGGTGGAGCATGTCGTGACCTCGTGGGACGGCGCCGACTTCACCGGTCTCGAGCAGCTGCGCGATCGGCTCTCCGGTCAGGTCTCCGTGCTTGTCGGCCACTCCGGCGTCGGCAAGAGCACCCTGGTCAACGGTCTCGTGCCCGGCGCGCAGCGAGCCACGGGTGACGTCAACGACACGACCGGTCGGGGGCGGCATACCTCCACGAATGCCGTGGCGCTCCGGCTCGTCGACGCCGCGGGCGAGCCGGACGGCTGGGTCATCGACACGCCCGGGGTGCGGTCCTTCGGGCTGGCCCACATCGACGTCGACCGGATCATCGACCATTTCCCCGACCTCGCGGCCGGCACCGAGGGCTGCCCCCGAGGCTGCACGCACGACGAGCCGGACTGCGCCCTCGACGACTGGGTCGCGCAGGGCCACGCGGGGCCGGCGGGTCCTTCGCGGCTGGCCTCGCTGCGGCGGCTGCTTGCGAGCCGTTCGGGTGAGGAACGCTGACCCTCCGGGCATTCCGCCCGCACGGGTGTTCGTGGCGCTAGGTTGACCCGGTGACCTCCTACGACGACGACCTTCGTCTGGCCCATGTCCTCGCGGACGCCGTCGAGCGCGTGACCGTGGCCCGATTCCGCGCAGCCGACCTCGTCGTGGAGAGCAAGCCCGACCTCTCGCCGGTCACCGACGCCGACCGGGCCGCCGAGGAGCTCGTCCGCGGCCAGCTCAAGCGCACCCGGCCGCGCGACGCCGTCGAGGGCGAGGAGTTCGAGACGACGGGTCACGGGCCGCGGCGCTGGATCATCGACCCGATCGACGGCACGAAGAACTTCGTCCGTGGCGTGCCCGTGTGGGCCACGCTCATCGGGCTCGTCGTCGACAACGAGCCGGTGCTGGGCCTCGTCGCGGCGCCAGCGCTGCAGCGGCGGTGGTGGGCCGCAACGGGATCCGGCGCCTGGACCGGACGGTCGCTGTCGTCGGCCAGGCGCATCAACGTCTCACAGGTCGGTCGGCTCGGCGACGCGTCCCTGTCGTACTCGTCGCTGGCCGGCTGGCGGGTGCGGGGCAAGCGCGACGACTTCCTCGACCTCATGGACGACTGCTGGCGCACGCGCGCCTACGGCGACTTCTGGTCCTACATGCTCGTCGCGGAGGGCGCCGCGGACATCGCGGCCGAACCAGACCTGGCGGTGCACGACATGGCCGCCCTCGTGGCGATCGTGCAGGAGGCCGGAGGACGCTTCACCGGCCTCGACGGACGGGACGGGTGCTGGAGCGGCAACGCGCTCGCGACCAACGGCCTGCTCCACGCGGAGGTGCTGCGGCGGATCGGTATGCCGTCCGGCTGAGACACGCGGGCGCACCTCCGTCGGCGCGGCATACCCTCGGCGCATGACGTGCCGTATGACATGGCGCCTCCGCTTCGCTACGGCGCGTGCCGCGGGGCATCACTTGGCGCCTCGCTTCGCTCCGGCGCGTGCCGCGGGGCCTGAAGGGCCTTGCCTTCCTCCGCTCCGCTCGCTCGTTCCTCCCACGCAGAGCGTGGGACCCAGCTCGCTGCGCTGCGTCCAGGCAACGCCGTCCCCGCGGCTCACCCAGGACCGTGATCTCGCATGAGCCTCTCCGTTCGCGCGGCCACGGCCGATGACGTGCCGGTGCTCTCGGAGGTCGCGGCGGCCACGTTCGGGCTCGCGTGCCCGCCGAGCATGACCCAGGACCGCGTGGAGGCGTTCATCCGCGAGGTGCTCTCGCCGGAGCGGTTCGTCGAGTACGTTGCCGACCCCGAACGGCACGTGCTCGTGGCCGAGGACGCCGTCGGCGCCGCCCTCGGCTACGCGATGCTCGTCTCCGGCGAGCCACACGACGCCGACGTCCGCGCTGCCATCCGGCTGCGGCCGACGGTGGAGCTGAGCAAGATCTACGTCCTGCCCGCGGCCCACGGCACCGGAGCGGCGGCCGAGCTCATGAGCAGCTCGCTCGACTGGGCGCGCGCGAGCGGAGCCACCGGGGCGTGGCTCGGGGTCAACCAGCAGAACGAGCGAGCTCAGCGCTTCTACGCCAAGAGCGGTTTCGAGCGCGTGGGCACCAAGCGCTTCCTCGTCGGTGGGGTGTATGAGGACGACTACGTCCTCGAGCGCCCGCTGCCCTGACCGGGGCGCTCACTCGACTGGAAGGGGATCGGTGATCAGGCGTCGGTCACCACGGTGAGCTCGCCGAGACCGAGTCCCTGCACCGCGGCACGGTGCTCGTCCGCGTCGCCGACCATGACGATCGTCCAGCCGGAGCCCGGCGTCCCGGCGCCGATGCCGGCCCCGGCCGCGAAGCGGGCGTATGCCGCGTCGACCCGAGCCGTGTCGACCGTGGCCAGATCGCGCAGGTTGGCCGTCGTGAACTCGGTGGTCCGACCGTCGAGAGCCATACCCACGGCCTCGTCCGCGATGGTGTCGGCGGTGGCATAGCGACCGGGCGCGGTCTTGCCGATGAAGTCGACGCCAGAGCGGATCTCCTTGTCGCGGAAGCCGTCTCGCCCGCTCTCGAGGATCTCGACGAGAAGGCGCAGCGACTCGGTCGTCGAGTCGGAGCGCACGGAGCCCGAGGTCAGGAACACCCCACCGCGCCGGCGCGGCCGGAAGGTCGACCGGATGCCGTAGGTGTAGCCCTTCTCCTCGCGCAGCACCGCGTCGATGCGCGCGTTCGGGGACCCACCGACGACGAAGCCGAGCACCGGGTACGGCGCCCAGCCGCCGTCGACCGACCGGTCCGGACCGGGCGCGCCGATGACGAACTCCGTCTGCACCGACCCCGGCCGCGAGACGAGGACGATGCGCGCCCGGTCGGGCGCCAGCGTCGCCTCGTGCTGAAGGTAGCGGTCGCGGTCGCGTGGACCGCGTGCCCACTGACCCAGGGCGGACTCCACGAGCGCGGGCACGTCGAGCCCTGCGAGGTCACCGGCGATGCAGATCGTCGCGCCGGCGGCGACGACGTGATCCCCGTGGAAGGCGGCGACGTCCTCACGCGTGATCGCGCCGACCGTCTCGGGGGTGCCGCCGGTGGGGCGGGACGAGCGGTCGCCGAGGTCGTAGAACGTGCGGACGAACTCGAGCCCGGCACGGTTGGCCGCGACCGACCGCTCCTGCTCGATCTCTGCAAGGCGGGTGCGGACCTGGCGGGCCACCTCGGTCTTGGGGAAGACCGGCTCGGTGATGATCTGCCGCAGGAGGTCGAGCGCCGGCTCGAGGTTGCCCTTGACGACGTCGATGTCGAGCGAGAGCCCGGCATCGGACATCCCTGCGCCGAAGCTGACGCCCTTGCGCTCGAGGAGCCGGGCGAACTCCTCGGCCGAGTACGTCGCGGTGCCCTCGTCGAGGGTGCGCGACATGATCGTCGCGACGCCCTCGCGGTCCCTGGGCTCTTCGCGCAGCGGCACGGGGAGCCCGACGCGCACGGACAGGACGTACTGCCCGGGCACGTCGTAGGTGACGAGGCGAAGCCCGTTGGGCAGGTCGTGGGTCGTCGCGGCAGGGAAGTCCCACGGCTCGGGAGCCGCCACGACGGGGCGGGCGATGGTCGTCACTGGGCCTCCTCGGCCTCTGCGTCGGTGTCGTTCGGTGCGGCTGTGGCGAGGTATCGCACCACGGCCCGGGCCTCCGGGTCGAGCCACGCGGCGGCGACCTCACGCACCTGCTGGGCGGTCACCGCACGGATGCGTTCGACGAACGTGTTGACGTATGCCGGGTCGCCGGTGAGCAGGGCGTGGTGGCTGATGTGGTCGGCGCGCTCCTCGATGCTGGCGAGGGCACTGAGCCACGAGCGCTCGGTGTCGGCGATGACCGACTCGAGCTCGGCGTCGTCCGGGCCCTGCTCGATGAAGACGCGGATCTCCTCGCAGACGGCCGCCTCGACCTGCCCGACATCGGCGCCGGCGGACACGTCGACGGTGATCGTTCCCAGGCCCACACCGTCGACCAGGCCCATCGTCCAGCCGCCGACGGCGACCGCTGTCTCGTCGTTGCGGACCAGCCGGCGCACGAGGCGTGAGCTCGACAGACCGCCGAGCACGTCGACGGCGATCTGGCAGGCGAGGTACTCCGGTGTGGTGTCGACCGGCAGCCGGAACGCCACGTAGATGCGGTCGTTCGGGACGTCACCCACCCGGTCGAGCCGCGTGGGCTCGCTGATCGGCGAGAGCTGCGACAGCCGCCTACGGGCGTGCAGCTCGATCGGGGGAAGGTGGCCGAAGTACTTCTCGGCCGCCGCGAAACCGTCCTCCGGGGTGACGTCTCCGACGAGCGTCAGCACGGTGTTGTTGGGGCCGTAGTGGGCGCGGAAGAAGGCGTGGACGTCCTCGAGTGTCGCGGCGTCGAGGTCCTCCATCGACCCGATGGTCGGGTGGTGGTACGGGTGGTCCTCGGGGAAGGCGGTCGCGTAGATGTCGATGAGGGCGGATCCGTAGGGCACGTTGTCGTACCGCTGACGCTTCTCCTCCTTCACGACGTCGCGCTGGTTGTCGAGGTTCTCCTGCGTCACCGCGTCGAGCAGGTAACCGTGCCGGTCCGCCTCGAGCCAGAGGGCGAGGTCGAGCGCGCCGGTCGGGACGGTCTCGAAGTAGTTCGTCCGGTCGAACCAGGTCGTCGCGTTGAGCCGGGCTCCTTCGTCCATGAGGGCCGAGAAGTGCTCGCCCGAGGCGACGTTGCGGCTGCCCTGGAACATCAGGTGCTCGAAGAGGTGCGCGAAGCCGGTGCGGCCGGGCGACTCGTGCCGGGAGCCGACGCCGACCCAGAGGTTGACCGCGACGTTGGGCACGGTGTGGTCCTCGCTGACGATGACCCGCAGGCCGTTGTCGAGGGTGCGCTCGACGAGCGGGTAGGAGATCGCTGTCACGCGCTCGACCTTATGCGACTGTCCCCTGCGTTCGAGGTATGAGGTCGGGCTCTGGAACGACGGCATACCTCCAACCGACATCCGGCTGGTAACTGATAGTTATGTTTTTTGGATCTAGCATCACTCCACGCTATAGTCGAGGACATGAACGTCGCCGCAGACCTGCTGACCACGATCCGTGAGAATGTGATCGGCGAGGACCAGGTCATGCCCGGGCCGTACGGTCCCCGGCGCGTCACGTACGCCGACTACACGGCCTCCGGCCGCGGTCTCGCCTTCATCGAGGACTTCATCCGCGACGAGGTGCTCCCCCGCTACGCCAACACTCACACCGAGAGCTCCGGCACCGGCCTGCAGACGACGCGACTGCGTGAGGACGCGCGCCGCGTGATCCGCGACGCCGTCGGCGGCGACGACGACACCGTCGTGATCTTCGCCGGGTCCGGGTGCACCGGAGCGATCGACAAGCTCGTCGGCATCCTCGGACTGCGTGTGCCGTCCAACTTCGAGGACCGTTGGCACGCAAGCGATCTCGTGCCATCCGACCAGCGGCCGGTCGTCTTCATCGGTCCCTATGAGCACCACTCCAACGAGGTGATGTGGCGCGAGTGCGTCGCCGACGTGGTCGTCATCCCGCAGGACCCCGACGGGCACGTCAGCCTCGACGTGCTTCGCGCGAAGCTCGAGGAGTATGCCGCTCGGCCCCTGCTCATCGGGTCCTTCTCGGCTGCCAGCAACGTCACCGGCATCGTCACCGACACCGACGCCATCTCGAGCCTGCTGCACGAGCACGGCGCGCTCGCCTTCTGGGACTTCGCGGCCGCCGGCCCCTACATCGACATCGAGATGTACGGCCGCGGGGGGCGCGGCCAGGCCGACACGACGGCATACAAGGACGCCGTGTTCCTCAGCCCGCACAAGTTCATCGGAGGCCCGAGCACGCCAGGCGTGCTCGTCGTGCGGCGCGAGCTGCTGACCAACCGCGTGCCCGACGTCCCGGGCGGCGGAACGGTGACGTACGTCAACCCGAGCGACCACGACTACCTCACCGACCCTGCCCACCGCGAGGAGGGCGGCACCCCGGCCATCATCGAGGCGATCCGTGCGGGTCTCGTCTTCAAGCTCAAAGAAGCGGTCGGCGTCCCGACGATCCGCGCGCGTGAGGCGGAGTTCCTCCAGCGCGCCGTCGAGTCTTGGCGTCACGAGCCGAGCATCGAGATCCTGGGCAACCTTTCGGCAGAGCGACTTTCGATCGTGTCGTTCGTCGTGCAGGCCGATGGCGGCAGCTACCTGCACCACAACTTCGTCGTGGCCGTGCTCAACGACCTGTTCGGCATCCAGGCACGCGGCGGGTGCTCGTGCGCCGGGCCCTACGGCCACTACCTGCTCGGCATCGACCTCGAGCGCTCGCACGAGTTCGAGCGTGAGATCGGCCGCGGCTGTGAGGGCATCAAGCCCGGGTGGGTTCGCGTCAACTTCAACTACTTCATCTCCGACACGGTCGTCGACTATGTCATCGAGGCCGTGCGGCTCGTCGCCCGTGACGGCTGGCGCCTGCTGGGCGACTACGACTTCGACCCGGCCACCGGTCGCTGGCGGCACAAGAACGGCCCGGTCGAGCCCCCGCTGCGCCTGCACCAGGTCGGCTTCGAGAGTGGTCGGCTCACCTATCCGGCCCACGTCGACCGCGCCGGCGAGGATGCCCTCGCCGGGTACCTCGACGAGGCGCGAGCCATCCTGGCCGGCGCCGAGCCCGTCGCGGGTCCCGCGGCCAGCGTCAATGTCGACTTCGACCACCTGCGGTGGTTCGAGCTGCCCGTCACCAGCATTCGCGCCTGAGCCCCCGGCAGCCGGGCGCGCCCGTGCGCATCGCGGTCAGGGCACGAGGACGAGCTTTCCCCCGGCACGACCACTGTCGCTCAGCGCCTGCGCGTCGGCCGCCGCCGTGAGGGGGAAGACCCGGCTGATCGTCGTGGTCAGCTCGCCCGAAGCCCGGAGCGCAACATAGGCGCCGAGGTCGAACGCCCCCGGCTCGCCGCCGGTCGTGAAGGTGATCCCCATCGCGAACGCGGCCGGGTCGGCGATCGTCACGACCCGCTCCTTCCCGCCGACCAGCTCGACGGACTCCTCCAGCACACCCGCCCCGCTCGTGTCGAAGACCGCGTCGACGCCGTCCGGCGCGAGCGCCCGGACCCTGTCGAGCCAGCCGTCACCGTAGGTCGTCGGCGTCGCGCCGAGTGCCGCAACCCGCCCCTGGTTCGCCTCGGACGCCGTCCCGATCACCCGCACCCCGTCGCGGACCGCGAGCTGGGTGGCCACCTCCCCCACCGCGCCACTCGCGCCGTGGATGAGCAGGGTCTCGCCCGGCTTGAGAGCCAGCAGGCCCAGGGCGCGCTGCGAGGTCTCGCACGCCACCGGCAGCGAGACGCCGGCTACCGGGTCGAGCCCGGCCAGGGCGGCATACGTCCCCAGCAGCGCCAGCTCCGCGTAGGCGCCTCCGTCGGCGAAGCCGACCACCCGGTCGCCGACGGCGACGTCACCGACGCCCTCACCCAGCGCATCCACGACGCCGGCGGCCTCGGCTCCGAGCAGCAGGGGGAACTTCGTGTCCGGTGAGGCCATCCGCCCGCCGCGCACCTTGCCGTCGATCGGGTTGACCCCGACCGCCTCCACGCGGATCCGCACCTGGCCGGGTCCCGGCTGCGGGTCCGGCACCTCGGCCTCGTGGAGCTCCTCGGGTCCGCCGAAGCGGTCGATGACGATGGCCTTCATGGGTCCTCCTCGGACGGGTCCGCCGGCCTGCCGCCGGATGGGGTGGGAACACCGCGCGACTTCACCGTATGCCGCGGCCGACCAACGGCTGGCGGCGGCCCGCCGGCTTGCGCCGACGGACCGCCGCCTGTGTCCGGATCCAGGTCAGTCGTTGTCCGACGGCGGAAGGTAGGCGCCGGGGACCTCCGAGGGAGCCAGGATCGTGGAGTCACCCGGGTAAGGGGTCTTCCAGTGGTGGGAGTCGTACCACGTGAAGCGGTTCATCAGCTCCGGGTTCGCGTAGTCCGCCACCGCGCCGTTGCCGGCGAGGTGCTGGGAGGTCTTCCACCTGTCCCACGCACCCGCGACGGCCTTCTTGTCCGAAGGCACCGCGGTCTCCGCGGCGACCTTGGCGTTGAGGGCCGCAGCGGCCGCACCGGTCTGGCCGAGGGTGTCGAGGCCGCAGTCCGGTGCAGTCTTGACGCCCTCGGTGAGCGGCACCTGGTTCGGCACCGCGTCGAACGGCGTGTAGTCAGGGGTTGACTGGAACGCGTCGAACATCGGCGTGGCCGCGGCGACCTTCTGGTTCAGCGGCGCAGAGCCGAGGATCTGCTCGATGGTGCGGATCATCGAGATCTGCGAGTAGTACGTGCTGACCACCTTGCCGTGTGCGGCGTACGGGCTGATGATCTGGATCGGAGCACGGTGCCCATCGACATGGTCGGCGCCGTTCTGGCTGTCGTCCTCGACCACGAAGATCGCGGAGTCCTTCCAGTAGGTGCTGTGCGAGATCTCGTCGACGATCTTGCCGACCGCGACGTCACCGTCCGCGACCTGGGCGCGGGCGTCGGGCGCGCCACCGGTGTGGTCGCTCGAGAGCCACATCATGTTGAGGTTGGCCGGCCCGTCCTTCTCGAACTCCTGCTTCCAGATCTGGTAGCGGTAGGTGTCCGGGATGTTGCTGTCGAACATCGGCGAGTCGTGGTTGGTGATCGCGTTGAGCGACGGGATCGGCGACTGGACGTTGAGGCGCAGGGACGGGTCGACCAGCTGCGCTGGGTCGCCACCGCCGTCGACGGACTTTGTGGCGCAGTAGTACTTCTGCCACGTCGCGCCGGCCGGCTTGTTCTCCCAGATCATGAACTCGCCGAAGTTGCGTGCGGTGTTGCCGGCCGACTGGACCGCCGTCCACAGGAAGCCCGACCGCTGGTGACCCAGTACGTCGTCCTCGGTGTCGTAGCTGCGGGTGTACTCGCCTGCGCTGGACTCGGTGTACTCCGGGTTGTCACCCTGCATGAGCCAGTTGTGCCCCTCGGCCGAGTTCGTGCCGACGTCGTACGTGTTGTCGTAGAGTCCGAACTGCTTGGCCAGGGCGTGCTGGTTCGGCGTGACCGTCGCGCCGAACTGGGCCAGGGTCGCGTCGCTCTTGCCGCGCGCGTCGTCGCCGTACACCTGGTCATAGGTGCGGTTCTCCTTGACGAGCAGGAAGACATGTTTGATCGTCGACGGGTCGCCGATCCGCTTCGGGACCGGCACGGCCTTCTGCTTGTTGCCGTTGGCGACCTTGACGTCCGTGTCGCTGTCGCCCCAGCCGTTCTGGGCGAACACCGTCGGGGTGTACGTGTCGGCGATCTCCTGGTCGGTCGGGAGCGTGAAGCGGGTCAGCGACGCCGTCGTGCCGTGCGTGCCATGGCCCTTCGCGGGTGTGGTGTTCGCACCCTGGTTGAACGTCAGGAGCGGGCCACGCGCGTCGATGCCGCGGGTGTTGGTCACGACGACCTGGTCGCCGACGGTCGCGATCTCCGACGGGTAGTAGTCCGTCGGGAGCAGGCCGACGAAGCTCATCGGCTCCTGCGGGTCACCGTGGTAGCGGTAGACGGCCACCGCGTTCGCCCGGCCGAGCGTGACGAGCAGGTGCCCGTCGGCCGTCAAGGTCACGCCGTTGGGCTGGTAGCCGACATCGGAGCCCTTCCACGGCTGGGTGGTGATCGTCTGCACGACCTTGTCCGAGTCGGTGTTCACGACGGACACGGAGTCGTCGAACGTGTTGGTGACGAACAGCGCCTTCCCAGCGGCATACATCGCCGTCGGGTGCAGGCCGACCGCGATCGAGCCGACCTGCGCGCCAGGGTTGTTCGTGTCGATGACGCTGAGCGTGCCGGTCGTCGACGTGCCGAGGTAGCCGTCTGCCGGGACCTGGGTGCCGTACGAGTTGATGGTCGTCTCACCCGGGTTGGCGAACCGGCCTCCCTCGTTGCTGACGTAGAGCTTGTCGCCGACGAAGGTCAGGTGGCGCGGCGCGATGCCCACGGTCCAGCTCTGGGTGATCGTGCCGGCGACCGGGTCGACCAGCACGACGCGGTTCTGGCCGTTCACCGCGACGTAGAGCCTGGAGCCGTCGGGCGAGAAGACCGCCTTGCCCGTGAGGGCCTGGGCGCCGTTCACGGTGGGGATGGCGACCTTCGTGCCGGCTCCGAGGGTGCCGTCGGCGTTGACCGGGTAGCGGGTGAGGCCGGTGGCCTGCGGCACCCAGAGGAACTTGCCGTCCGGGGAGTAGGTCGGGCCCTCCTGGCCCACGGTGTTGTCGGAGACCTTCTGGTTGGCCGAGGCGGCGCTTCCGACCGTCCAGATCAGCTGGTAGGTCTGGAGGTCGAAGATCTGGACGGAGATCGAGCGGTCGTTGCTCGTGGCGGCGAGGTAGCGGCCGTCGGCGCTCACCGTCGAGCCCATGAACTTGCCGATCTGGGTGAGCAGGCGCTCGCCGTACGGCTTGATGATCTGGTTGGCGGAGACCTGGATACCGGCGCTGTACTCGGTGCCGACCTGCTGGTCGCCGAAGCCCACGGTGGTCGCGAAGGCCTCGACGCCTGAGCCGGCGACGACCAGGGCGGCGGTGCCGGCCAGGACGATCCGGGTGCGGCGACCGAGGTGCCCGGAGCGGCCCGGGAGCGCGGGGCGCGCCTGCGAGTCGCTGCGGCGGTGTCGGGTGACGTGCATGAGTGTGGCTATCCCTTCGAAATGGGGTTCAGCAGGTCGACGCTGCCGTCGAGCTGCCAGAGCGGGTTTGGTGAGTCCCCTCGCGGGGTCCTCACGGTGAAGCTGCCATTGACCTCCTTGGGCCCGTCTCCGTCGGCGACGTACCGCCCGTCTGCGGTGACGTCGAGCTGGTAGATGGCGCTGCCGACCGCCGCCGCGCCGGGCAGATGCCAGGTGACGACGCAGCGCCAGTTGCCTCCGGGACCCTCGTCCTCCATCCGGTCGCCGCCCTTGTCGCACGACGCGGTCGCGGCCAGCTGCGCCTCCGTCACGTCGGGGCGGTGCAGCTCCGAGGTCTGGAGCCGGTACAGGTGCGCGAAGGAGGTCGCGAGCGACGCATCGAGCCTCGGCTTGTCGATGCCCGTGCCGCTCGCGGGAGTCGCGACGGCGACGACGAGGCAGGTGAGCGCTCCGAGGGCGGCGAGCGGAGCGACTGCCACCAGAGCACGGCGGCCCGACCCGTCGTTGGAGAGGTCGGTGAAGTCCCGGAGCACGAACAGCCGGTAGGCGAGCGCGGTTGCGGCGACCGTCCAGGCGAGGCCCACGACGAGGCCGATGACCAATGGTCCGGTCTGGGCCGGGTCGGTGAAGAGCCCGCGCCAGGCGATGAAGCCCTGGCTCGGCAACGCCATCCGGAGTGCCACCGGGAGCGGCAGCAGCTCAGCGAGCTGCATCCCGAACGCGACGACCGCCGGCACGAGCAGACCCATCGGCGAGCGTCCGAGGACGACCGAGCCCAGCAGCCCCAGTGCCCCGAACGCGAGGGTCGGCACGAGCACGCAGAGCCAGGCGAGCACCACGAGTAGTGCCGCCTCCGACGGGGCAAGCTGCGAGCCGTCGAGCCCGACGAGCGGGTGGTTGCCGATCGCGGCGAGCCCGCCGACGATGCCGGAGACGCCCAGGGCGACGACGAGCAGGACGATGACCGTCAGGGTGGCCAGCGCCTTGGCGGCGAAGATCCGCCTCGGTGAACGCACCGCGATGAGCAGGTGGCGCCAGGTGCCAAGCCGGTCCTCGGAGGCGAACACGTCACCCGCGACGACAGACGTCAGCAGCGGCAGTGCGAACGAGCAGCAGAAGCCGAGTACCACCAGCGAGCTCGCCCAGCCGGTGGCGGCCATCCAGCGCCCGAAGACCGTGTCCGCGGGCAGCGAGCTCTGGTTCCCCATCACCGCGACGAAGACGGCTGGGCCGACCAGACACGCGGCGAGCAGCAGTCGGATCCGCCAGAGCGAGAGGATCTTCAGCAGCTCGAACCGGTATGCCGCACGCAGCGCGGCCGGACGCGTCGCGTCGAGCTGCGGGGTGGGGCGGGCGTGGGCCTGGGGTCGCGGCGCGGCGATCGTCGCGGTCATCGGGACTCCTCGGTGTCGGTGGTGGCGACGTGGTCGGGGTCGGCTGGGTCGGGGTCGGCTGGGTCGGGGTCGGCTGGGTCGGGGTCGGCTGGGTCGGGATCGATTGGGTCGGCGCCCGCGTCGCCTTCGGCGACCGCTCCGGTCAGGGCGAGGAACGCCGACTCCAGCGGCGAGACGACCGGAGCGAGCTCACGGAGGGCCACGCGCGCGCCGACCAGCCGCACGACCAGCTCGTCCATCGCGGCGACGCCGCCTCGGACGACAAGGTCGGTCTCCTGGCGACGGAGCGCGAGCTCGTCGTCACGCAGCACCCGCAGGCCGGGCGTGCCCGATGCGATCTCGAGGGCCGCGGCGGGGGCTGACGTGACGACGCGGTAGTCGAGGTCGCGGCTCTCCGCGGCGAGCTTGCTGAGCGGTCCGGAGAAGACCACTCGTCCGGTCGCGAGCAGGGTCACCTCCGAGCAGAGGGCCGCCAGGTCGTCCATGCGGTGGCTGGACATGACCACCGCAGTGCCTTGTGCTGCAAGGTCGGTCAGGATGCGGTGGACCTGCTTCTTGCCGGCCGGGTCGAGGCCGTTGGCGGGCTCGTCGAGCACGAGCAGCCCCGGGCGAGTGAGCAGCGCGGCTGCGAGCCCGAGCCGCTGGCGCATCCCGAGCGAGAAGCCGCGCAGCGGGTCGTCGGCGACGCCCGTCAGCCCGACCTGCTCCAGAGCGTCGTCGACCTCGCGTCGCGACGGGACTCGGCCGCGCAGGGACATGAGGGCGGAGAGGTTCTTGCGCGGGCTCAGGGCGGGGTAGAGCCCCGGCCCGTCGACGAACCCGGCCACCGCGTCCGGCACAGCCAGGACGCGGCCGACCGGCGACCCGAGGATCTCGAGGCTGCCGTGGCTGGCGACCGCGAGACCGAGGAGCAGGCCCAGGAGCGTGGTCTTGCCGGCCCCGTTCGGGCCGACGAGCCCATGCACCTCCCCGGCCGCGACGTCGAGGTCGACACCGTCGAGGGCGACAACGTCTCCGAAGGTCTTGGTGACCCCACGAGCCCGAACCACGAATGTTGTTTCCATAGCAATCCCGTCGACGCAGAGGCGGACATCGAGGAACCTACGAATGTGGCTATGCGTCGACGGGGCGCTGAGCCAAACGTTGCGTGAATGACCTCGGGCCTACTGGGGAGTTGTGCATCAACTCGTTGATTGACCAGGAGAGTGTTGACAGGTGTGCAACAGAACGTTGAAAACGGCCGGCCCGGCCCCGCGCGCCGCGTGGTGCGGCCGCGTGGGCGACGGGCAGCCCAGCGGCACAACGTTGTTCGCGTAGGTCGCCGAGAACGAGGGCGGTATGCCGTGTCGTCGGCCCACGGCATATGGCGGGGGTGTGCTGCTCTGCCCAGCCTTTTCCCAGACTATTCTCAGCGTCTTGACGCCCTATGTCAGCGGGAAACGGCGTGCGGCGCAGAATGTTGAGGGAAATGCAAAGGATCGTTGACAGCAGGGCCTGACAAGGCCCGCTCGAAAGCGTCCTCCGAGATCCCGAGCGCCAGGCGGATGCTCGCGAGGACGCGCTGGAGGATGACCTGCTCGGCCTCCGGGCTCACTGGGACCCAGTCCGTGTGCAGCTCCACGGCGTCGGGGTCGTAGCCCATCCAGGCTCCGACGGTCCAGCCGGAAGGCACCTCGACGGTGAGCCCGCAGTCCTCGGGGAAGCGGCTGAAGCACAGTCTCACGGGCTCGCCGGCCAGGGCCACCTCGCGACGCCGACTGCGCCAGCTCAGCGTCACCGGCCCGGCCGGCGCCGGGGCGGCCTCAGGTCGCACGACCAGGGTGACCGGCCCGAGCCAGTAGTCGGGGAAGTGGGCCATGACGACGTCGGGCCTCAGGTGTGCGGTGCGGACCGGCTCGAAACAGCTGACGCCGTATCCCCCATATGCCATGTCCAGGACTGCGGGCAGGTGACGCACCCTCCCGGTCCGTCCAACCTCGTAGTTGTGCACCTGCATCGGCGACACCCCGCGCCTGCGCGATCCTGGGTGCGGCCACATATGGTCGCCGGTCCGCAGCACCCTGGTCGCCGCCTGCGCCGCCTCAGCCTGCGAGAGGCCGCGGGCGTGCCGCAGCTGCCGGTGCAGGCTGCGATGGTCGTCGGGCGTGCGGGGCGGCGTCGGGTCGCGGTGGGCGTCGCTCATCGGCCAGTCGGCTGAGCCGGCCCCCGAACGCCACTGGTGCTCCAGCGCATCCCAGCGGTCGCCGTCGACCAGGGACCGGATCCGGGGGCGCAGCGTCCGCGGGTCGCCGCGGTCGAGCCGTCGGACGCCGTCGACGAGCCGGCCCATCATCGGGTCGCCAGGATGGCTCAGCACGACGTCGCGCAGCCCGATCGAGGACATCCGCGGCACGTCGAGCCACGCAGGCGGCACGCCCCGCCCGAAGTCCACCCAGACGGGCTCATCGGTCAGGACGTTCACCGCCCAGTTGGGGTCCATCCACGGTGCGACCATGAACAGGCCTTCCGGCCCCACCTCGTGGTCGATGCGCAGGCCGAAGACCCGCAGGCGCGCGAGGCCGCGGACGCGCCCCGCTCGCACGGGCCTGATCCAGGCCCACACGGGCCCTGGCTCGCCGTGGAAGGCGTGCCCCCAGCGAGTGCGCGGCTCCAGCGTCGAGGTGCCGATCGCCCGGGCCAGGTCGACCAGGCAGCCTCCCGCACCGAAGACGCTGTCGAGCCGGTCGAGCGCCCCGAGCGGTATCCCCCGCACCCCCGTCTCCCAGGCGCTCACCGCGGCCGAGCTGACATGCACCTCGGCGGCCAGCTCGGACTGGGTGCGGCCGCTTGCCCTGCGCCACGCTCGCAGGAGGGAACCAGATGACGTCGGCACGAGGCTTCAGGCTACGGACGACATATGAACGCCAGGAGACCAGTTTGGGTAGATCTGCGAAAAGTATGCCGCCCGACGCAGCCGACCCGGCGGGCCCGGTCGGTGCAACGACCCACCCGCCGAATGACGAAGGCCCGGACCATCTGGTCCGGGCCTTTCGCTCGCTGACGCGAATTTGTAGCGGGGGCAGGATTTGAACCTGCGACCTCCGGGTTATGAGCCCGGCGAGCTACCGAGCTGCTCCACCCCGCGTCGGCAGTCGTAAGGTTACGCGAATCCCTCGCCACGACCAAATCGGGGGCTTTGGGACCCCCGATCCGGTCGTGGTGGCGCGCTCCGGCTCAGGGCGACGGAGCCCCGGTGCCCTGCGGTGAGGCGGCGACCGCCCGCGCGAGAGCCTCCTTCAGCTTCTCCTGCGCCTGCCCGTAAGCCGCGAAGTCACCCTTCTTGAGTGCCGCCTGGCCGTCGGCGTAGGCCGCCTCCGCGTCCTTGAGCGCCTGAGCGAGCGCGCCGGCATTCGGAGTGCCCTGCTGCGTCGACGGTGAGGACGTCGGGGGCGACGACGGACCGGTGGTCGGGTTGCCGCTCGTGCCGCCACCGGGAGTCGTGGGCGTGTTGGCTCCCGTGTCGCCGGCCGATGCCCCGGACGAGCCCCCGAACAGCTCGTTGAGCGCCGTGTCGAGGGAGCCGGCCCAGGCGATCTTGTCGCCGAAGGCCACAGCAACGGCATTCAGCTTCGGGAACGTCCCGGTGCCGGTCGAGCGCGCCTGGACATAGATCGGCTGTACGTAGAGCAGTCCTCCGCCGACGGGCAGGGTCAGCTGGTTCCCGAACGTCACGACGGCCCCGTTGGACGACGTCGTCGAGATGAACTGCGCCAGCGTAAGCTGGCGTCCCAGCGACGCGTCGTTGGAGGTGGTGCTCGATGTTCGCATGTCGTTGTAGACCTGGCCCGGTCCGTTGACCGTGCCGCCCGTCATCTCGAGCAGCCGCATCGTCCCGTAGCTCGTCGAGCGTTTGCCGTCCTGCGAACCGGCGTCGCCGTCGACGGCGAGGAAGCCGGACAGGACGTTGCGGTCACCGGTGGGCATGAACGTCGAGGTCAGTGAGAAGGCCGGCTGTGACTGCCCGGGCATGGCCAGGGACAGGTAGTAGGGCGGTTGGAGCAGGTCCGAGCCCGACTGGGTCGGGTCGTCCGGGATCCGCCAGAAGTTCTGGCCGCCGTAGAACGAGCCTGCATCAGTGTCGTGGTACTTCTGCAGGAGCTGCCGCTGAACCTTGAACAGGTCCTCGGGGTAGCGCAGGTGCTCCATGAGGGAGCCTGGGATGTCGCTCAGCGGCTTGACGCTACCGGGGAAGATCGACATCCAGGCCTTGAGGATGGGGTCGGTCTCGTCCCACTGGTAGAGCGAGACCGTGCCGTCGTAGGCGTCGACAGTGGCCTTGACGGAGTTGCGCACGTAGTTGACCTGGCCACCCTGGACTGCGCGGACCGACTGGCGGGTGCTCGTCACGGCGTCCTCTGTCGCCTGGTCGAGGGTGGTCATCTCCGAGTACGGGTAGTTGGCCGAGGTCGTGTACCCGTCGAGGATCCACAGCACGCGGCCGTTGACGACGGCGGGGTATGCGTTGCCGTCCAGGGTCAGCCACGGCGCGACGCGCTGGACACGCTCACGCGGGGTGCGGTGGTCCAGGATGCGGGAGTCGTTCGTCACCGCGTCCGAGAGCAGGAAGTTGATCTCGCGGTACTTGATCGCATAGGCGATCCGTCGCATCGCATCGAGCTGGACGCCGCCGGTGCCCTGGTAGGTGTAGGTGATCTGCCCCGTACCGTTCGGGTCGGGGTAGTCGAACTCCTTCTTGCCACCGCCGACGATGGAGTACTCGGGCGAGGACTCGCCGAAGTAGATGCGCGGCTCGTACTTGCCGAGCTTGCCCTCGGTGCCGATCTGGGACTCGAAGAACGTCGGACGCCCATCGTCCTCACGGGTGTTGCCCTTGGCCGCGACGACGCCGTAGCCATGGGTGTAGACCGTGTGGTCGTTGAGCCAGTTGCGCTGTGCGTCAGGGACGCCGTTGAGGTCGAGCTCGCGGGCGGCGATGACCGTGTCGGTGGGCTTGTTGTCGATCTCGTACCGGTCGACGTCGAGCACGTCGGCGAACTGGTAGTACCCCTTGCTCGCCTCGAGCTGCTTGAACGTGGGACTGACGATGTTGGGGTCGATCAGGCGGATGCCGGGGATGGTGGCGGCGTCGCCACGGAGCTGTCCCTGGGTCGCGATCGTCTTGGTGTCGTACGGCTTCACATCGATGTTGTTGAAGCCGTATGCCGCTCTGGTGGCGTCGATGTTGCGCTGGAGATATGGGATCTCGAGCGACTTCTCGGACGGCCTCACCTTGAGGGACTGGACCAGGGCCGGGTAGATGCCGCCGACCGCGACGACGATGACGGCGAGCACTGCGACGCCGACGAGCGGCAGCCGCCACGAGCGCGTCCAGATCACGGTGAGGAACATCAGCGCGCACATGACCGCCGCGATCGCAAGGATCCCCTTGGTCGGGATGACGGCGTGCGCCTCGGTGTACTGGATGCCGGTGATCTTGGTGGACTCGGCCGTGGCGAGGTTGTAGCGGTCCACCCAGAAGGCGACGGCGCGGACCAGCACGAGGGCCGCGGCGATGATCGACAGGTGAACCCGTGCGGCGTGGGTCGAGCGCATCCGCTGCCCGATGACGATGCCGCCGTAGAGGTAGTGGGTGAAGGCCGCGGTGATGAACCCGATGACGAGGATCATCGTCAGGAAGGCGACGACGAAGTTGATCCACGGCAGGACGAAGACGAAGAAGCTGATGTCCAGGCCGAACTCGGGGTCAGTCGTGCCGAACGAGTTGCTGTTGCGCCAGAGCAGGAACGTGTCCCACTGCGTGGCCGCGGAGAGGCCGGCGAACAGCCCGATGGCCAGCGGCGCCGCGATCGTCGCCGTGCGGCGCATCGGCTCGACGAGCTGGCGGTAGTGCTCCATCGCTTGCGTGTCCGGCGAGGGAGCGTAGATGGGTCGGCTACGGAAGGCGAAGTGAATGCTCGACCACACCATGGCGGCGGTGAGCAGTCCGCCGACCACGCCGAGGAGCACCTTGGTGACGATCTGGGTGGTGAACACGCCGGTGAAGTCGACCGACTGGTACCAGAGCACCTCGGTCCAGAACTGCGCCAGGATCGCGATGACGACGATGAGGGCGCCCGCGATGACGAGGGAGGTGACAAGGGGCCGTCGCGTGGGCGGCAGGGCCGCCGTGCCGCCGCGCCCGGGCGTGCCGGAGTCGTCGCCGTTGAAGTTGCCCGGCGGGGGGCCGAAGTTGCTGTCGCTCACGTGGAGTGCCTTGCGTGCGGGGGCGGAAGAGGTTCAGGCGAAGCTGTCACGGCCGCCGGCGGCCGTTGCCGCAACCATAACCCGGCGTCCGCACGAGCTGAGCACGGCGATACCGCACCGTGACCCGGGGTGTGAACGCTCGGCCCCACACGCCGGGTTCCGCAGGTCCACGGGTGACTTCCTGTGGGCTCTGCAGGAACTGTTCCGCGGTGGACGCCCGTCACTGGGGCGTGCCGTCTGGCCAAGCGTCGAAACATGCCGCGGGGCTCCAGACACCGGGGGTCTGCCGACGGGCTTCAGACAGGGAATGCGGTCAAGGACCAGGCAGCCGGGACTGCCGTCAAACAACCAGGGCACCGAGGAACGCGACCACACATCAGGCAGCGAGGAGCGCCGTCATAGAACGAGGGCACCGAGGAACGCGACCACACGCATCAGGCAGCGGGGCATGCCGCCGACTGGGTCGCTCAGAAAGGTGGCGGGTCGTGGGTCGCCGGCCCTCGACCGGGTGACTCGCCGGGTGACTCGCCGGGTGACTCGCCGGGTGACTGGCCTGGTGACTGGCCTGGTGACTGGCCTGGTGACTGGCCGGGTGACGGGTCGGGCGGGATGCTGTGGTCGGGTTCGGGATCGGTGTGGGGTTCGGTGGGTCGGTGGCCGTCGAGCCAGTCCTTGGGGTGGGTGAGGTAGGTGCGGCCGGCGGCGGTGCGCCACCTCAGCACGGCGCCCACGGCGCCCTCGTCCTCCTGCGCGTGCTGCTCGTGCTGCTCGTGCTGGTTGTTGTGGTTGTTCTGGCACTCCGTGGTGTCGGGGGTGCCGAGGGTGTCGGGGTCGCGGTGGGCGGTCCACCAGCCGGTGGTGCGGACCCGGTGGTGGGCGCGGTGTTTGGCGGTGAGGTTGTCGGTGCTGGTGGGCCCCTGGGGCCAGGGCCGGTCGTGGTCCAGGTCGCACTGCCGGGCCGGGATCTGGCAGCCCGGGCCGCGGCAGATGCCGTCGACGGCCCGGACGTGCTCGATGATGGCGCGGGTGGGCCGGTACCCCTTGGCGGTCAGGGCCAGGGCCCGCCCGGTGGGCAGGTCGGCCAGCAGGGTCTGCCAGATCGAGCCGTCGGCGGTGATGAGGGCGCGGGCGTCCTCGGCACTGACCCATCCGTGCCCGGGCAGCTCGCACGGGGCGTCGTCGAGCCCGGCCGCGGTGGACCACGGCACCACGATGAACACCCGCCCGGCCGGCGAGGGCGCGAATCCGAACCCCGGATCCCCGACCGCATCCCCGACCGCATCCCTGGCCGCATCGCCGACCGCATCGGCGCCGGTCTTGTCGCTAGCGTCGTCGCCGGTCCCGTCGCCGGCGGCATCGTTGCGGGCGTCTCCGCCGGGCCAGGCGTGGGTGGCGGCGCCGGTCAGGAAGTCGGCCCGCAGCTGATCGAGGGTGCGCCGGTCGCCGCGGGCCCAGGCGGCACGGGCTGCGGCGTCGGCCCGGTCCAGCGCGGCCGCGATCTTGGGCGCGTCGTTGACCACGGTCAGGCTCCCGGTGCCGTCGTTGAAGACCTGCCCGAACACCCCGACCCGGTCCCGGGCCGCCCGGCGCCGCGCCACGGCGTCGGCGGCGTGCTCGGGATCGGTGTCGGCGGCGATGACGGCGCGGCGCAGCCGGGACCGGAACAGCCGCTCGCTCAGCCCGGCCCCGTCCCGGGTCGGGGCCAGCGCGGCCCGGGCGACCCGGTCCACCCCGGCGTCGCTCAGGGTCGTGGTCTCGGCGAGCACGGCACCCGCGCGGCGCAGCGTGGCCGTCCCGGCGCGGACCTGCTCGCGCAGGAACCCGACCCGCACCGCGGGCCCGGTGGCCAGCTCGACCCGCAGGGCCAGCTCGCCCTCGCCGAGCCCGGTCGCCGCGGACACCTCCATCACGACCGCCTCCCGCGCCGCGAACGGGGTCCGCCCGACCCAGCCCTGCCCGGCCCGCGCGGCCAGCTCGGCCCGCGCGGCGGCGTGCATCCGGGCCAGCGCGTCCAGCTGGTGGTCCTCGATCTGGCCCTTGAGCCGCTCCCCGGCCTCGAACACCGCCAGATCACGATCGAACCCCGCCGCGAACCCCGCCGCGAAAGCGTCATCCTCACGGTCACCGCCACCGTCCACGCCCGCGTCGGCACCTGCGTCACCGGCTGCGTCGGCATCCGCAAGACCTGCTACACCCGCGGCGTCGGCACCGGCCGCGGCACCGGCTGCGTCGCCCTCGGCGTCCGCGTGTGGCCGGGTCGAAGGTATCGCCGCTGGGCTGGCGTGGGCGCTCGCGTGAGTGCCCGCGTGGGTGGGCGTGTGGGTGCTCGTGTGGGGCCTGCGCTGGTCGGCGTGCTGGGTCATCAGCGACCCGAGCAGCCGGTGCGTGCCCTGCTCGACGGTGGCCGGCTGGTGCCGGCCGCGCGGGGCTGCGCGCAGCCCGGTGGCGAACCCGGGCTCGGGTGATGGGTCTTGCACCTGGTGCGGCATCGGCAACCTCCATTCGTCCCCTCCATTAGAACACGCGTTCGACCATAGGCTGGGCGGCTCTGTTCTTGAGCGGCCTTTATCCACAATGGTTTTCGCTGGCCCGGGGGGATGTGGACAACCCGCGGCCGTGTCGGGTCCGGGCCCGCGCGAGCGGGGCGCTCACTCGACTGGGAGAGAGAGGACTCGGCGAGCGCGCGGGGCGGGATGGGGCGCGTGGGACGGGGCGCCCACTCGACCGGGAGGGGGTACCCGGCAGGGACCTGGCACCCCTGTGCGCCCGAGTGTCGGACGGCATACGGCAGCATGGGACGCGTGAGACCCGAGCCTGTCATCGACCCCCTCGCCATAGCCGCCCTCGACACCGAGCGCCATGTGGCGGCGGCGGGCTGGGACCAGCCCGCTCGGCTGTTCGCACTCGTGCGGACCGCCGAGCTGCTCGAGCGGGAGCCGCACCTGCGCGTCCAGATGGGCCCCGCGGACCTCGCGGAGGGGTCGCTCACCGCGATCGAGCAGGAGGGCCTGCCCTCGACGAGCTCGCTGGAGACCCTGCTCGGACGGATCGCCTGGCCCGACGAGGTCGACGGGTGCGCGTTCGCCATCGAGCGGATGGTCGTGCCGCCCGACGCCGAACGGCACCTTCCGGACCGCCCGGGCGACGTCGTGGACCACCTCGCGGCGCACCCGGACCGCAAGGACGTGCGCCTGCTCGTCGCGGTGCTGCGCGACGGCTCGTCGATCTGCCTGCTGCGCCAGCGCGACCACGACTCCGACGACGCGGTCGCCACGGGCAAGGACATCGCGCCAGGGCTCGTCCAGGCGCTGCAGGCCACCTTCGAGCCCTGAGGCCCGGCGCCTCAGCAGTGCGGCAGCGAGCCCGTGTTGCCCTTGGCGATGGCCTCGACCGCGGTCCTGGCATCGTCGAAGGTCGAGACCTTGACGACGTCAAGCCCGTCGGGGATGTGGCCCACCACCTCGTTGCAGTTGTCCGCGGGAGCGAGGAAGTAGGACGAGCCACCAGCCCGGGCGCCGGCCAGCTTCTGCCTGATGCCACCGATCGGGCCGACGTTCCCCTGGTCGTCGATCGTGCCGGTGCCAGCGATGTCCTTGTCCCCAGCGAGCGGGCCAGGGGTGAGCTTGTCGTAGATCCCGAGCGAGAACATCAGCCCGGCCGACGGTCCGCCGATGGATCCGGCGTCGATCTTCACGGTCGCCGGGAAGTCGTGGTCGATCCCGAGCAGCACCCCGAGGGCGGTGCGTCCACCCTGCCCTTCGATCGTGGGCACATCGACGGTGACGTCCTTGCCGTCTCGGCTGACGCGGATCTTCACGGACTCGCCCGGCTTGACCTGCTGAAGTGCGTCGCGGACGCTCTGGGCCGAGGTGATGGGCGTGTCCCCCACCTGCTCGAACCTGTCCTTGGGCTTGAGCAGACCCTTGGCCTTCGAGGCGTCGGTGAGACCGCCGACGACGATGTGCGTCGGGACGTCCTTGCCGATCCCTCGCAGCGCCACCGCAGTGGCCTCCTCCTGCGAGCCCTCCATCTGGATGGCGTTCTCCTCCGCGACCTGCTCCTGCGTCACAGCGGGATCGAAGACGTCGTCGACCGGGAGGACGTCGCGCGAGGGGTCGATCCAGGCCTGCAGCACGTCCCAGAGGTCGACGGGGTACCCGGGACCGCCCTCCACCCTGACCGTCGTGAAGTTGAGCGCCCCGTTGGTCGGGTACGTGGGCAGGCCGGTGATCGAGATGATCGGCGTCTGCTTGCCGTCCTGGGAGACACCGAGGGTGTTCTGCGTAGGGCCGGGGCTCATGACGGCATACGGCAGGTGGATGAGCGACCCCGCGACGATGATCGCCAGGAGCCCGAAGAACACCCCGAGGACGACCTTGTTGCCGCGGGTGAGCCGCCCGGAGCTGTCCCGGTATGCCGGTGGGCCGGCCTCGTCGGACACGGGCAGGTCCGTGCCGGACGGCTGCTCCGGCACGCGCTTGATCGTCTTCACGGCAGCCCGACCCACTCGTCGGCGCCGTCGGCGAACTGCTGGTGCTTCCAGATCGGCACCGTCGCCTTGAACTCGTCGATGAGCTCGCGGCATACCTCGAAGGCCTCGCCGCGGTGCTCGGCGCTCACTCCGACGACCACGGCGATGTCGCCGACCGTCAGGTGGCCGACGCGATGCACCACCGCGATCCGGACTACGCGGCCGTCGGCGGCGAGCTTCTCGGCGACCGATCGCGCCGTGTCCGCCGCCTGCGGATGCGCGCTGTAGTCGAGGTGGACGACGCCCTTGCGGTCGTTGGGGCCACCATGCCCGTCGTGGTCCCTTACCGTCCCCACGAACAGGCACGTGCCTCCGGCTCGAGCGTCTGAGACGCTCGCGAGCACCTCGTCGACCGACAGAGGCGCTTCACGGATCTCGGCAAGGGTGACCGTCACGCCCGCAATGGTAAGCCGCGATCGTGTGTGCCCGGCCCCCACCGCAACGGCGCCGCGAGTCGTGCGGGGATGCGCGACCGGAAGCAGCGTGACCGCCGTCCTTCTGCCGGGGAACCAACGTGCGCGATCCGTGGTTGTCTTGGGTGTAGCAGCAACTTCTGTCGAGTGGGGATGAGCAGCGATGGCCGACGACCGCGGACGCGGGGACGACGACAGCCGCAACGACGAGCGCGACGAGGCCGGTGACGGTCCCGACGAGGAGTCGCAGGGTCCCGGCACGGGCGGGCGCGCTCCGGGTGAGTCGCCGTTCGGCCTGCCGCTGCGAGGGCGAGGCGGGTTTGACCCATCCCAGTTCGACCCGTCCCAGTTCGACCCGTCCCAGCTTGACCCGTCGCAGTTCTCCGGGGCCGACCTGGGCGCGATGCTCGAGCACGTCCTCGGGGAAGCCGCGCAGAACCCTGAGCTCGCCGAGGCGATGCGCAGCATGGGCGTGGACCCGCGCGACCCGGCGACCCAGGCGGCGATGCGGGCTCAGCTGAGCACGTTCATGGCGGCGCAGCAGTCTCCGACCGGATCTCGTGACCTGGCCACCGAGGTCGCGCGGCGGCATGTCCTCGCCATCGAGGGGAACGACGTGCATGACGGCGCCGCCGCCCGTGCGGTGGCCGACGCTGTGGCCGTGGCCACGCTCTGGCTCGACGAGTACACGACGCTCGCCGCTCCTGCCTGGCGCGCCAACGGGCTCAGCCGCGCGGAGTGGGTCGAGGCGACGATGCCGCGATGGTTCGAGCTCATCGAGCCGGTCTCGGACGGCGTCACGGCGGCGACCTCCGAGGCCCTGCGCAAGCAGGTGGGCGAGCTCGGCCCGGAGGCGTTCGGCGACGCCCTGCCCCCGGGCCTGCCCGAGGGGTTCAACCCACGCGACATGGTGGAGCAGTGGGCCCCGATGCTCGGCAACCTCAGCCGTCAGATGTTCGCGGCCCAGCTCGGCCAGGCTGTCGGCACGCTGGCCACCGAGGTCGTGAGCGGCACCGAGGTCGGCCTGCCGCTGACCGAGCCGGGCCTCGTGGCGCTGCTGCCCGGCAACGTCGAGACCCTGGCCGACTCCCTCGAGATCGACATCGCGCAGGTGCGCCTGTACCTCGCCGTGCGCGAAGCGGCCCGGGTCCGGCTGTTCTCCGAGGTGCCCTGGCTCGGCCCGCAGCTGCTGTCCGCGGTGTCCGACTACGCGCGCAACATCACGATCGACACCGAGGCCATCGAGTCCGCCTTGTCGACCATCGACCCGTCCGACCCCGAGGCACTGCGTGCCGCCCTGCAGGGCAACCTCTTCCGTCCGCATCCGACCCCGGCCCAGCAGGCGGCCCTCGACCGGCTCGAGACGCTGCTGGCCCTCGCCGAGGGCTGGGTGGACCACGTGACCGACCGCGCCACGTCGCGCCACCTGCCCCAGTCGGCCGCGCTCGCAGAGACGATCCGACGCCGCCGGGTCGGAGGCGCCGCCCAGAAGACCTTCGCGGGTCTGGTGGGCCTCGAGCTGCGCCCGCGGCGGCTTCGTGACGCTGCCAACCTTTGGGCGGCCCTCGAGAATGCCGGCGGCGCCACGCTGCGCGACGGTCGCTGGGCCCATCCCGACCTTGCGCCGACATCGGCCGACCTCGACGACCCGATCGGCTTCGTCGAGCGCGTCACAGGCGGGGGCGCCACGCTCGAGGGCGTGCCCAGCGACGCGCTGGGCTCGCCCGAGCTCGGCACCGACCTCGACTCGGTGCTGCGGGGCATCCTGGAGGAGGCCGAGCGCAGCCGGCCCACCGGCGGGACCGACGAGGCCAGGGAGACCCGGGATGCCGGGGAGACCCGAGATTCCGGGGTGACCCCGGAGACCGGGGAGACGGGCGACGACGGCGAGGCCGGCACGACCGGTGCGCAGGGCGGCGGCTCACCCGACGACCCGACGGCGGGCGGCCCGGGCTCGGCCCGGTGAGCTCGGAGGCATCTGCGCGCAGCGTCCCGGCGCCCGAGCCCGTCAGGTCCGGCTGGGAGCGGCTGCATGCCGATGCCGTGGCTCGGCTCGAGGGGTGGTCCGCGCCCGACGCCCAACAGGAGCAGCTGCGGGTGGACTTCCTGCGCCACCTTCGCCGCCACGCGGACGCCATGGCCAGGTCAGGCCCGCCCGCGCACCTCACCGGCAGCGTCATCGTGCTCGACGAGGCGGGCGAAGCCGCCCTGCTGACCCACCATCGGCGGGCGCGGCAGTGGTTCCAGTTCGGTGGCCACTACGAGCTCGGAGACGCCTCCGTGTGGCATGCGGCGATGCGCGAGGCCCGCGAGGAGTCAGGTGTGGCGTACGTCACTCCGCTGCCCGAAATCGCCCAACTTGACCGACATGTTCTCGTGGGCGACTTCGGCACCTGCCAGGAGCATCTGGACATCCGGTTCGCGGCCGTGGCGCTCCGGTCGGCGGGGCCGGCCGTGAGCTCCGAGTCGATCGACGTCCGGTGGTGGCCCGTGAACGCGCTTCCGTCGGGGACACGGGACGAGCTCGGCCCGCTCGTCGAGGCGGGCCTGCGGCTGACCCGGCGCTGAATGCGAGGCTCAGCGGGCGCCTGCAGGAGCAGGGCGAAAGCACGCCCAGCGTGCGCCCCACGCACCGCCCTGCGTGGTGCTCACTCGTCGCTGAACCCGAGCCCGGCGGCCGCGGACACTCCCTGTAGGTAGCCGCGTGCCCGCTCGAGCCGCGGATAACCACGCAGGAGCTCCCAGAACTCGGGACCGTGGCCCGGCTGCAGCAGGTGGGCCAGCTCGTGCAGGAGGACGTAGTCCACGACCCACGTCGGCATGCCGCGGAGCTTGTCGGACAAGCGAATCGAGCCCTCCGCAGGCGTGCAGGAGCCCCATCGGGAGTTCTGGTTCGTCACCCACCGGACACTCGTGGGGACAGCACGTCCGCCGAGGTGGTCGCGGGACAGCTCGAGAGCGCGCCGCCCGAGGTCGTCATCGCTGCGCTGGCGGCGCTGCTCGGAGGCCGCCACGCGGGCCACCATGGTGCGCACCCACTCGCCCTCCTCGGCCCGGCTCATCCGCGCCGGGACGAGCACCACGAGGCGCCCCTCCTGACGGTAGGCAGAGACCGTGCGGCGACGCTTGGCGCTGCGGCGCACCTCGACGGTGACCCCGTCGACCACCGTGTGCACCACCTCGCGCCGCGCCACTGCCATGAGGGCAGGGTAAGCCAGCGCGGCGACAACGTCCCGCACCGTGTGCCGGAACCTCGGTGGACGCCCGCCGAGGCCCGATATGTTGTGGTTTGCGGATGGGGGGCCGCCACCGGCATACCGCATGCCGAACAGGCGCGCCCAGCGGGGATGAGCATGAATTCGTGCTCAGGGTGCTCTAGGGTTGAACGAGTCGAGGCGCCCGTCGGATGGGCGCCAGCTACAAGGAGACACCAATGGCTGACGAGACCTACAAGGGCGAGTTCTACTGCGTGAAGTGCAAGGCCAAGCGCGAGGCCGAGGGCAAGGTTGTCGTGTCCGACAACGGTCGTCGCATGGCCAAGGGCCAGTGCCCCGTCTGTGGCACGAACCTCAACCGCATTCTGGGCAAGGCCTGATCGGGTCGCGACGGCGTCGCTGACGCCGGTGACGAGGGGGCGGGACCAGCGCGGTCCCGCCCCCTCGTGCGTCCGGGGTCTCGCGTCCCCGACACGCGTCCCCGACACGCGTCCCCGACCCGCGTCCAGCAGACACCCTGCCGAGGCTGTGGACGAGGCTCGCACGCCCGCTCTCGAGCCTGCGAGCCTGACGGACGGCGGTGATCCGCACCGTCGGTCGGGAGGTCCCATGTCCACAGTCGCTCTGCCCCGCCGGCCACGGGTGCCGATCTGGCTGCGCCCGCTGACGCGCCCCTCGGGTGAGGTCCAGTTCGGCGTGCTCCCCGGCGGCCCGATCGTCGGCGGCGCCAGCAGCGCCGAGGTGCGCCTGCTGTCCGGTCTGGACGGCGGCCTCTCGCTCGACGCGACGTACGAGCGGGCCCGCGCGTCAGGAGTCTCCCGTAGCCGCTGGCGAGAGCTGCTCACCCTGACGACCCGGCTGGGCGTCCTCGTGGACGCTGACGAGCCCGTTCGCGGGCTCGGACCCCCGTCGTCCCTCGCGGCCGTCGCCGAGCCGTATGCCGCCCTGCTGCGGGTCGTCGTGGACGGCGCCGGCCCGGTGGCCGCCGAGATCGCCGCCGTGGTCGGATCGTGCGCCGGAGTGACGGCCGTGCACGACCGCGCCGACGTCGACGGCGTGATCGCCGACCCGGCCGGCCAGCGACCCGACCTGGTGGTCCTCGTCGGATCGCCCCTCGTCGACCCGCGCCGCGGCAACCTCTGGCTGCGTCATTGCATACCTCATCTGCCGGTCGCGACCGCGGGGCCGCACACGACGGTCGGGCCCCTCGTCGACGGGTCTGCGGCTGCGCCGTGCCTGTGGTGCCTCGACCAGCATCGGGCAGACCGCGACGAGGCCTGGCCGACGGTCCTGGCCCAGGCGACCCCCGATCTCCAGCGAGGGCGAGAGCCACGCCCAGAGCCACCGCGTCCGTCTGCAGCGGTGCCACCAGTGGCGATGGCGGAGGGCGTTCACGACAGGCTCCCTCCAGGCTTGGGGCAGCTCGTGGCGGGGACGGTGGCGCTGTTCGTGTCCCGCCTTGCCGAGGGCCAGCTGCCGCCGCGTGGTGTGTCAGTGGACGTCAGCCTGCCGTGGCCGCGCATGGACCACCGGCGCTGGGGCCCACATCCCCTGTGTCCGGCTCATCTCGAGGCCCGTCAGGAGGCGGAGTGGCCACCGGCCTTGGGGACAGAGCGTCCGGCCGGGCTCGGGAGGCTCTAGAGTCGAGGCAGGGGTGGTCCCACCTGCCCCGGCCCCGAGCTCCCGAGCCCGCCCGAGGAGGTGCGCCGTGACCGACCTGCCCCGCAAAGCCGTCGTGCGCACCGCCAAGCTCGCCTCGGTGCCGATCGGTTTCGCCGGGCGCACCGCGCTGGGCATCGGCAAACGCCTCGGTGGCCGGCCTGCCGAGCTCGTCGCGGCCGAGCTCCAGGCGCGCACGGCGCAGCAGCTCTTCCAGGTGCTCGGAGAGCTCAAGGGCGGCGCGATGAAGTTCGGGCAGGCGCTGTCGATCTTCGAGGCGGCGTTCCCCGAGGAGGTCGCGGTCCCCTACCGGGCGCTGCTCACCAAGCTGCAGGACAGTGCGCCTCCGATGCCCACGACGTCGGTCCACGAGGTGATGCGGGCCGACTTCGGCTCCCGCTGGCGGAGCCGGTTCCAGTCGTTCGACGACCACCCGGTCGCCTCGGCGTCCATCGGCCAGGTGCACCGCGCCGTGTGGAGCGACGGCCGGGACGTCGCCGTCAAGATCCAGTACCCCGGTGCCGGTGCCGCGCTGATGAGCGACATCCGGCAGATCTCCCGCGTCGCGAAGGTGGCCGCCGGCTGGATCCCTGGGCTCGACATCGCCCCGATCCTCGACGAGCTGCGCGACCGCATGGCTGAGGAGCTCGACTATCGCCTCGAGGCAGAGTCGCAGGACGCCTTCGCCACCGGCTTCGCCGGCGACCCCGACTTCAGCATCCCGGCCGTCGTCGAGGGGCACCAGCACGTCATCGTCTCGGAGTGGCTCGAAGGTGTTCCGCTGTCGCGCATCATCGCCGAGGGCACGCAGGAGCAGCGCGACCACGCCTCTCAGCTCTACCTCGAGTTCCTGCTCGCCGGGCCGGCCCGGGTGGGTCTGCTGCACGCGGACCCGCACCCGGGCAACTTCCGGATCACGCCCGACGGCAGGCTCGGCGTCATCGACTTCGGTGCGGTGAACCGGCTGCCCGACGGCATGCCGCCCGAGATCGGCCTGCTGCTCACGATCGGTCTCGAGGGCGGCAGCTCCGACGAGGTCCTCGACGGGCTGCGCGAGATCGGGTTCGTCAAGTCCAACATCGACCTCGACGCCGACCGCCTGCTGGACTATCTCGAGCCGTTCATGGCGCCGTTCCGCAGTGACGAGTTCACCTTCAGCCGCGACTGGCTGCGGGGCGTGTTCGCCCTCATCAACGACCCACGACAGCCCAACTATGCCGTCGGGTACAAGCTGAACCTCCCGCCGGAGTACCTCCTGATCCACCGGGTCTGGGGTGGGGGCATCGGCGTGCTCAGCCAGCTGGGTGGCACGGTCCAGGGCCGGGCGCTCGTCGACGAGCTGCTCCCCGGTGCAGACCTGCCACCGGTCGGGTCACCGGTGGAGTGACACGCTGACCAGCCGACGAGGCGGGCGCCGGGACCTGCTCGGGCCGCGCCGTCGCGGCGTCACCACCAGACGGGGTCGAGCTTGCTCTCGATCGAGCGGAGGTTCTCGCGGCTGCATCGCTCGCACGTCCAGGTGGTGCGGTCGCCCTCGCTGCTGCGGCTCCAGGTGAGCCGGGCGGTGGGCTGGTCGTCAGGAGCAGGAATCGTGCCACAGCTCGCGCAGACGAGCACCGGAACAAGTTCTGAGGTGTCCATGGGGTTCTCCCTTCCCTCTACCTGAGTATCCGTCGCGGCGCCTGATTCGTTTCACGCCGACACGCTGATGACATGGAGACGCCACCCGACTGTTATCGAACCGGCAGCGGATGGCGATGGGTGTGCGGGCCTTCGAGCGGGGCCAGGTGCAGCGCGCTACCGGCCCCGGGAACGCGAAACCGCGGGTGACGTGCGCGTCACCCGCGGCTTGCTCACTCGGTTCGGTTGTGGGTCTGGTTGCCCTGCCGGGCGTTGGGTCACTTCTCGTTGTGACGTCGACTCGACCGGATCTGCTGGGCGATCAGCCGGGCGCTGCGACGGATGCCGCTGCGGTCCTGGCGATGCGATCGCTCCTGGATCTGGTTGCGAGCCAGCATTTCGAGCTGGTTCATGACGATCTCCTGATCTACGGACTGGGATGTGTTCGGGGGCCTGTGGCGTGCTGAACATGCGGGGGTCACATCGGTGTGTGCGCCGGTTCAGGCAGCCACGGGGTGCTTACGGGGACGGCCACGCGGCCGCTTGCGAGCCACGACCGCGCCCTGGACGAGCAGCTGCCCGCCCCAGACGCCCCACGGCTCCTGACGCTCGAGGGCGCCGGCGAGGCACTGGACCCGCGCCGGGCAGAGCCCGCACAGGGTCTTGGCGAACTCGACGTCCTCGGGTCGCTCGGCGAACCATAGCTCCGCTTCGTAGTCGCGGCACGGGATGGTCTCGCCGACCTGCTCAGCATGTGTCCCCAGGTCAAGCAGTTCGCTCAGCTGCATCGTTCTCACCTCCGTCTCGGGTGCGCCCTGCGGCGGGCGCTCCCTCTCACTCATGTCTGGTCTGGCTCGAAGCCCGGCACCGGTGGTGCGGGTCTCGGTCCTGCTGCTCGGCATCCGGGGAGTCATGGGTGTCCCTGTCTGTCTGGCACCGGTCTGGTGCTGTCCTGGTGACTTGTCGTTACTTCGGTGGAGCGGCAAAAGTGTTCGGAGAAACACGAAGGCCGCGGACCCGGTGATGTCGGGTTCGCGGCCTGGAGGTGAGGCGTCTGGTCTGTCAGACCGGTGGCCTCCCAGAGCGGGAGCGAGCGACATCGGAGGGCTTGTAGTTCGGGTCGAACGTGAGTGCGGCGGCGACAGAGATGTCCCCCTGAACGGGGACAGTGACGCCGGACATACGACCCTCGCGGGCGGCGATGGACACAGTGGTCCCCTGGCCCAGGGCGTGGGTGTCCGCAAGACGGATCTGGCCGGCAGCGCGCGGACGCACGGAAAGGACGCAGGACGCTGCGCTCATCGTCATCGTGGTGATGCTCATTGCCGACCCTCCTTACTCTTGCTCGCGGACCCCAGCTGGCCACCTGAGCCACTGGGCTTGACTTCGTCAAGGGTACGCGGGGCGCTCTCGCACGAACAACTTATTTATCGAAGTTTCCGGAACTTTTTTCAGAAGTCCCTACGCCTCAGCGGATTCCCTTGCGCCAGAACGGCTTTCGAGAACATCTTCGGCTGTGGCGCCACCGATGAGCGCCAGGACGTCGCCGCCGTACTGCTCGAGCTTGCGCGCTCCGACCCCACTGATGGCCGCGAGCGCGGACTCGTCCCGGGGCCCCGCCTCGGCGATCGCGGTCAGCGTCGCATCCGTGAAGACGACGTATGCCGGCACGCTCGCCTCCCGGGCGACGGCCAGGCGCCAGGCCCTGAGCCGGTCGAACGTCGCGGTGTCGTAGGTCGGCGGACAGTCGTCGCAGCGGCCGGTCTTGCGCTGGGCCGCGGTGACGAGCTCCGTGCCGCAGCCGCGGCAGTGCGAGACGCGGGCCACCTTCGGGGCCGACCGGCGGCCGCCGGACGGCCGGCCTTCGGTGCGCGCTCCCTGACCGAGGATGCCGGCGGCCGGGGCGAGGAAGCGGGAGACCCGTCTCGTGCTACGCGCCCCGGGCGTGCGTGCCCCCGACCACGAGACGAACAGCTGGCGTCGGGCTCGAGTGAGCCCGACGTAGAGGAGCCGGCGCTCCTCCTCGATGGCGTCGACGCCCTCGGCCATCGAGATCGGGATCAGCCCGTCGGACGCGCCGACGAGGAAGACCGTGTCCCACTCCAGCCCCTTGGCCGCGTGCAGGCTGGCGAGCGTCACGCCCTGGACCGCCGGGGCGTGCTGCTCTGCGGCTCGCCGGTCCAGCTCGGCGACCAGCTCGGGCAGGCGTGCGTCGGGCATCGCCGCCGCGAGGTCGTCGGCGAGGGTCGCCACTGCAGCGAGCGACTCCCACCGCTCACGCGTCGCGCCGCCGGCTGGGGGCTCGGGCGACCAGCCGGCGCCGGTGATGACGTCGCGGGTGAGCTCGCCCAGGGGCTTGTCACCGGCGTCGCTCCGGGCGGCACCGCGTAGCAGCAGGATCGCGTCGCGGACCTCCTTGCGGGCGAAGAACCGCTCGCCACCGCGGACGAGGTACGGCACACCCGCCTCGGCGAGGGCGGACTCGAAGGCCTCCGACTGCGCGTTGGTGCGGAACAGCACGGCAATCTCTGCCGCCTCGTGGCCGGCGTCGGTCATCGACCGGATGCGCGCCGCCACCGCCGCGGCCTCCGCCGGGTCATCAGCGTGGGTCTCCAGCACCGGCGCCGGACCGGCAGGGCCCTGGGCCACCAGGCGCACAGCCCCGTCTCGGGCCGCCTGCGTGCCCGACCCGACGATGGTGTTGGCCAGGGCCACGATCTGCGGCGACGAGCGGTAGTTGCGCACGAGGCGGACGACCTGGGCACCCTTGAACCGCTTCGGGAACCCCACGAGGTGGCGCGGGCTGGCTCCCGTGAAGGAGTAGATGGTCTGGGCCGGGTCACCCACGACACACAGGTCGTCGCGGTCGCCGAGCCAGAGGTCGAGCAGGCGCTGCTGGAGGTCGTTGACGTCCTGGTACTCGTCGACGACGAACTGGCGGTACTGCCCGCGGACCATCCGGGCGATGTCGTCCCGCTCGTCGAGGATCCCGACCGTCAGCAGCAGGACGTCCTCGAAGTCGATGACACCCCGGCGCTGCTTGACCTCCTCGTACGCCTCGAACAGGCGAGCCATCGCGGTGAGGTCGAGCCCGGGAGGCTCACGGCGCTCCTCGCGGGCGCGGGCGGCATACGACTGGGGGGTGAGCAGGTTGACCTTGGCCCACTCCACCTCGGCGGCGAGGTCGCGGATCGTCGTGCGGTCGAACTGCATGCGCAGGCGTGAGGCAGCCTCGGCGACGGCCGGCGCCTTGTGGCTCATCACCTCGGGGGCGGCGCCGCCGACGGCCTGCGGCCAGAAGAAGTGAAGCTGGCGCAGGGCGGCAGCGTGGAACGTGCGTGCCTGCACGCCCTGGACGCCCAGGCCCCGGAGGCGGGCGCGCATCTCGCCCGCAGCGCGGGCCGTGAACGTCAGCGCAAGGACGCGCTGCGGCTGCTGCGCGCCGGAGTGGACGGCATACGCGATGCGGTGCGTGATGGCGCGGGTCTTGCCGGTGCCCGCACCGGCAAGGATGCACAGCGGGCCCGCGGGCGCGCTCGCGACCTCCCGCTGCTCGGGGTCGAGCCCGGCGAGGATGTCGTCGGCGGACGGTGCAGGGCTCAGGACCGATCACCCACCGCAGCCGTCCTGAGCGCGGCGGCGTGGTCCGGGACGTAGTTCTGCGCCTCCTGGGGTGGGCGTTCGTACCCGCGCGGCGCGGGCCGCGCCGGGACCGGGGGCACGTCGGGGGAGATCTGCTCGTGCGGGATCGAGGTCAGCAGGTGGCTCATGACGTTGATCCGGGAGCTGCGCTTGTCCTCGGACTCGACGACGAACCACGGCGCGAAGTCGGTGCTGGTGGCCGCCATCATGACGTCCTTGGCCTTGGAGTAGTCCTCCCACCGGGTGATCGACTCGAGGTCCATCGGCGAGAGCTTCCACTGGCGCATCGGGTCCTTGGCCCGCGAGCGGAAGCGCTTCTCCTGCTCGGCGTCGGACACGCTGAACCAGTACTTGCGCAGGATGATCCCGTCGTCGACGAGCATCCGCTCGAACATCGGCGCCTGCGCGAGGAAGCGGTGGTACTGCTCGTCGGTGCAGAAGCCCATCACCCGCTCGACACCGGCGCGGTTGTACCACGACCGGTCGAACAGCACGATCTCCCCGGCGGTCGGCAGGTGGGCGACGAAACGCTGGAAGTACCACTGGCCACGCTCGCGCTCCGTCGGCGCCGGGAGGGCCGCGATGCGCGCCACGCGCGGGTTGAGGTACTGGGTGATCCGCTTGATCGCCGAGCCCTTCCCCGCGGCGTCGCGGCCCTCGAACACGACCACCACGCGCTCCCCGGTCGCCCGCACCCACTCCTGGAAGGACACAAGGTCTGCCTGGAGGCGAGCGAGCTCAGCCTCGTAGATCTCGACCGGCAGCCGCTTGGGTCGTTTTGCGCCGTGACGTGCCATGGAGTCATCCTTGCACCGAGGGATGACGGCCGTGAGGGCCATCCACGATCCCCGCGCAGCGCCCGCTCAGGGCACCAGAGAAGGAACCCGATGCCGAAGGTGACGCCCGACGAGGGCTCGATCACGATGTTCACGACCGTGTGGTGCGGCTACTGCACGCGCCTCAAGGGCCAGCTCACCCGCGAGGGCGTGTCCTTCACCGAGATCGACCTCGAGGCCAACCCGGAGCACGTCGACTTCGTCGAGAGCGTCAACGGGGGCAACCGCACCGTCCCCACGGTCGTGTTCCCCGACGGCTCGGCCGCGACCAACCCATCGCTTGCCGAGGTGCGCGCCCGCCTCGCGAGCTGACCCCTCCCAGCCGGGTGGCGCTCGACGCAACCGATGCGGACGGCGCCGGTCAGGTCGGGCGGGTGACGACCGACTCCACTGTCTGTCCGAGCCAGCGCTCGATGATCCGCTTGGCGATCGAGATGCCGCTCGGTGTGCGGATCTCGTCCGCACGCAGCAGGTCGCGGTAATCCGCTCGCGTGACCCACCGTGCCTCGGCCATCTCGACCGGGTCGAGCGTGAGATCGGTCTGCCTCGTGGTCGCCGCGAACCCGATCATCACCGACGACGGGAAGGGCCACGGCTGGTTGCCGAGGTAGCGCGCATCGTCGATGGCGATCCCGACCTCCTCGGCCACCTCGCGAGCGACGGCCGACTCGAAGGACTCCCCCGGCTCCACGAACCCGGCCAGCACCGAGAACCTCCCCGGCGGCCAGTGGGCGCCTCGACCGAGCAGCAGCCGGTCCTGCGGGTCGACGACCGACATGATGACGGCCGGGTCGGTCCGCGGGTAGTGTTCGCTGCCGTCGGCGACGCAACGGCGCACCCACCCTGCCTGGACGGCCTCGGTCCGCGCGCCACAGCGCGGACAGTGTCCGTGGGTCGAGTGCCAGTTGGCGAGCGCGAGCGCCGTCGTGAACACTCCGGCGTCGCGCGCACTGAGCGCCTCCCCGGCTTGCCTGAGGTTGAGCCAACCGTCACCGGCGGGGTCGACGGCTTCCGCGCCCTCTGGCACGACGACGCCGACGTATGCCGTCCCGCCAGCATCGCGACCGAGGTGCACCCCCAGCCGCCCCAGGTCGTCGGGCCGGGGCGATCGCAGGTCGAGCGACAGCGACCCGAGGCCGTCCTCGACGACGTGGAGGCGCTCGCCCCTGACCTCCGCCACGCGAGTCGCTGGGTCGGCCAGCAGCTCGGCGAGCACACCCTCCCGCACGCGCTCCTCGGCAACCCGGTCGAGAGAGCTGCGGGACAGTGCGAGATCGGTCAGGGTGTCGTCGCTCACGGCCACGACTCACACCCTAGGACGCGCGCAAGCGGCGGGGCCGGGGCCCCGGACGTCCCACGATCTCCGCGCCACGCGGCATACCGTTGAGAGGTGACGCGCACCCCGCTGTTCCTCGCCGCCTTGGCGAGCTCGGCCGTGCCGGGGCTGGACCCCGTGTCGGTCGAGGGCGTGGCGACGCGTCCGGACGGGCTCTTCGAGGTCGCGTACGTGCAGGACTCGCAGGACCGGCTCTGGGTCGTCAAGGCACCCCGCACGCCCGCGGCCGGCGCCATGCTCGACGACATCACGATGCTCTGCCAGCTGCTGGGACGGCGGCTCGATGTCGCGGTGCCGATGTTCCGCGGCCACGCACCCGTGCCGGAAGGGCGCGCCGCCGTCTACCTGCGGGTCCCGGGCCGGCCGCTGGACTTCGCGGGCCTCGGGCCGGGTCCGCTCGCGGCCGAGCTGGGGCGGACGCTGGCACATGTCCACAACCTCGAGCACCTGCTCTACGAGGAGGCCGGACGCCCGACGTACGACGCCGAGGCGCACCGACACCGACGACTCTCCGACCTCGACCGCGCCGCCGCGACCGGGCATGTGCCGACCGGCCTGCTCACCCGGTGGGAGCGGATGCTCGAGGACGTGTCGCTGTGGCGGTTCGCTCCCGCGACCGTGCACGGCAGCTTCACCGGCGACAATCTGCTCGCCTCCTTCGACGACGACCAGGACGACGCGAGCGGACATGTGCGCGGGGTGCTCGCCTGGGAGCAGTCGCGGGTGGGCGACCCCGCCGACGACTTCGCCGCGCTCGTCGCGCTCGCACCACCGGAGACTCTCGACTCCGTCCTCGAGGCCTATGCCCAGTCGAGGGTCGAGCGACCGGACGTCAACCTCGTGCACCGGGCGCGGCTCGCCGCTGAGATGGCGCCGTTGGCCACCCTGCTGCACGCGCTCGCCTCGGGACTGCTGCCTCTGGTCGAGCGCACGGCCGACGAGCTGCGTGCCCTCGACGAGAGGGTCGAGGACGACGACCGCCGCCACGCCGAGGAGGACGCCGCCCGAAGCGAGCGCACCCGCCGGGCCAAGGAGCGCGCCCTGCTCGCGGCCACCATCGACCCCGACGACCCGGAGCAGCCGCTGCCGGACTGGGACGCGACCCAGCCGCACTCGCCGTTCCCGATGCTCGGTGAGACGCAGTACATCGAGATGTATGCCTGGCTCACCGACGACGACCCGTCGACGGCGGCCACGGCCGAGGACCTGCCCGAGTGGTCGGAAGAATCCGACGAAGCGGACCCGTCCAACGCTGATCCGGCCGCCGCCGATCCGCCCGCCGCCGATCCGCCCGCCGCCGATCTGTCCAGCGCCGACCCGTCCGGGCCCTCGACGGCGGTGTGGGACTCGCCGGACCGGCCTGGCGACCCATCCGCCGAGGCGACGCCCGACGGTATGGGCCGCCCGCGTCTGGGGGTCGTCCGCGACACCGGGGCGCCAGTCCCCTACGTCAGTCCTAGCGACAGAGATGGCGCCGCCTTCGAGATCGACGAGGTCGAGGCACTGCCGGACGAGCTCGACGGGGTGCTCGACCTGCACGAGGGTGCGTCCGACTTCGTGCGCATCACCGACCGCCGCCACGGCGACCACGCCTCCTGACCACCCCTCGCCTACGGCCGTAGCGTCGATCAGCCGGACCCGGGCTCTGGCGCAAGGTATGCAGCATCTGGTGGTGAACACCCCCGCGACGTGCAGACCTTCCGACAACCCATCCGACGCGGACTGTGGTCACCTGCGGCGCGCGGTCGATCGGCCGTTCCGCCGAGGTCGATCGGCCGTGCTCGCTCAGTCGGGGACGGTGCGGAGCAGGGTGACGAGGTCGGCCTCGCCAGGGACCCTCGGCCGGACGGTGACTCCCTCGCCCGCGTAGTAGAACGCCGCGTCCACTCGCGCAGGGTCGACGCCGCGCAGCCGGGCGAAGGCGACGGCGTAGGCGGCGAGCTGAAGGGCGCGGACACTCGCATCGCGCCCCGTCGGCTTGGCACCCGTCTTCCAGTCGACGACCGTCCACCCGCCGTCGTCGCGCCCGAAGACCGCATCGACCCGGCCGCGCACCGCGATGCCGTCGATGACGGTCTCGATGGACAGCTCGATCTCCTCGGGGATCCGGTCGGCCCACTCGCTCGAGAGGAAGTGCTGCTTCATCACCTCGAGGTCGGAGTCGTCTGCCGCGCCCTCGTCAGCACTGCCGGGCAGGTCGAACAGGTCGACGATCGCGGCGCGCGAGTAATGCTGCTCGACCCAGGTGTGGAAGGCGGTCCCCAGGCGCGCCGCGACGGCGGGTGGGCTGGGCATCGGACGACGCAGCGTCATGGCGAAGGCCTCGACGTCGCGGGCGAGGGAGACGACTGCGGATGCGGACAGATGGCGCGGCACATCGACCACGGGCTCGGACGTGTCGCGCCTGGCCGCACGCTCGGCCAGGAGCACACGAAGGTCATCGACGCGCGGATCGCCCTGTGGCACAACGGGGCCCGACTCAAGTGCGGCGCGCAGCAGCCGTCCTGCACCGACCAGCGCGGCGCGTCTGGCCGCCATCGGGTCGTGCGGCCACCGGGCCGACACCGGCTCGGCCAGGTGCGGGTTGGACGGGGCAGACGCCTTCCCGCGGTCGTCCAGCAGAGGCTCTGGCGCCGGGTGCCACGCGGTTCGCACCACGCGGTCGGGCAGCGCATCGCAGACCTCGAGCAGGAAGCGCGACGGCACCGACAGGGTCTTCTTCGCCGCTCCCCAAAGGTGGCAGGTGAGCAGCATCGCCGTCCGCGCGCGGGTCAGGGCGACGTACGCGAGCCGGCGCTCCTCGGCGATGGCGTGGCGTCCGCCGTCGAGGACGAACTCGTCGATGGCGGTGCTGAGAGCCTTTCGGTCGGGCGCACCGCGCCAGTCGAGGTGTGGCAGCCCGTCGCGGTCGCCCCGCAGGTCGTAGGGCAGCGAGTCGAGGCCGACGAGCCAGCCCTTGTCCTTGACGTCGCCGGAGCAGGCGTACTCGACCGGGTCGCTGCCCTCGATGACCGCGACCGAGGTCGTGGCCGAGTGGGCCGGAAACACGCCCTCGACGAGTGTCGGGATGGCGACGACGTCCCACTCCAGGCCTTTGGCGGCGTGCACCGTGAGCACTTGGACCGCGTCGGCATCTGACTCCACGTGGCCCGCGTCCAGGCCCCGCTCCTGCTCTCTGGCGGCGTCGAGCCAGCTCAGGAAGCCGGACAGCGTCGGCCGGTCCGAACTGGTCGCGAACCGGGCCGCGACGTCGGCAAAAGCGTCGAGGTGAACGCGCGCGGTCGACGAGGTGTGCTCGGCGCGGGAGAGCACCTCGATGTCGAGCCCGATCGCCACCTCTGCCTCGGCGACGAGGTCGACAAGCGGTAGCGCGGTCAGCCGGCGCAGGCGACGAACCACGTCAGCCAGCCCATGCAGACGGGACAGCGCCTCGGCGGTGACCGTGGCTCCGTCACGACCTACCCACCCGGCACGCGGCAGGTCGTCCAACGCCTCGACGAGCGTCGCGGTGTCGGCGCTGTCGGCCGCCAGGTCGCTGCCGCGGCGGTCGTCGGCCGAGTCGGGGTCGGCCTGCTCGCCCGCCGTGGCGGCCGGTCCACCGTCGCCAGGAACCGCCCGACCCGGCTCCGCAGTCGCCGGCTCGAACAGGGAGCCTTGCTTGGCCGGCTCGGCGCCCACCCGCCACGGCCGCGAGTGCAGCTCGCGAGCCCACGACCAGAGGCCGGCGAGGTCGGCCGCTCCGAGCCGGACGACCGGCCCGGTGAGCAGCCGCATGAGCTGGTCGCCGCGGGTCGGGTCCTGGACGACCCACAGGGCGGACACGAGGTCGCTCACCTCCGGCGTGACGAGCAGTCCACCCAGGCCCACGACCTCGACGGGCAGCTGCTGACGGCGCAGGGCCTCGAGCACGAGCGGGAAGGAGGAGCGTCGACGGCACAGCACCGCGGCGCTGCGTCCCGTGCGACGGCCGCTCGGGCTGAACCAGTGCGACGCGACCCACTGTGCGACATGGTCGGCCTCCGCCTCAGCCGTCTCGAGCCGTGCGACGTCGATCTGGCCCGCGCCGGCACCCGCTCGTGGGCGCAGCGGCCGGACGTGCTCGGTGGCCAGCGGACCCGCGGTCACGTTCGCCGCCTCGAGGATGGAGCAGTCGTTGCGCCAGCTCGTCGACAGCGGGAGCACCTCTGCCGGACTGTCCGTGCCGAACTGGCGCGGGAAGCGCAGCAGCGTCGTCGCGCTCGCGCCACGCCAGCCGTAGATCGACTGGTTGGGGTCGCCGACCGCGGTCAGGGCGACGTCCGGGTGGTGGAACAGCGAGTGCAGCAGCTCGAGCTGAGCCTCCGACGTGTCCTGGAACTCGTCGAGCAGCACAGCGCGGAAGCGCTCCCGCTCGACGCGCCCGACCGCCGAGTCCGAGCGGGCGAGCCGGGCAGCGAGTGCGATCTGGTCGGCGAAGTCGAGCGACTCCCGCTCGCGCTTGAGCGCCAGGAAGGCCCCCACGATCGGCAGTACCGTGCGGCGCTCGCGCAGCACGGTGATGGCGTCCCTCGCGGTCGTGGTGACGCCTCGCCCCTCGCCGTCCGGCAGCCCCTCGAGCCGTTCGAGCACCGCGTCGAGATGGGCCATCACCTCGTCGGGCGTGCGCACGTGCTCGGCCATCTCGCCCGCGAGAGCCATCACGGCCTGGATCACCGTGGCCTCGCTCTTGACGACGTCGTCCATCGGACCGTCCCAGCGCGCCACGGCCTCGGCGGCCAGCTGCCAGGCCCCGGCCTCGGTGAGCACCCGGAACTCGGGCTCGATGCCGACCCGCAGCGCATGCTCGCGGACCAGCCGGCCGGCATACGAGTGGTAGGTCGACACGGTCGGGGTGCCCCCGAGCACCTCGGCCCCGGTGCCGTCGTCGACGGGTGGCGTCCAGATGCCCGCGCGCTCGAGGCCGCGCAGGCGCTTGGCGATGCGCTGGGACAGCTCAGCCGCGGCCTTACGGGTGAAGGTGAGGCCGAGCACCTGGTCCGCGGCGACGAGGCCGTTGGCGACGAGCCACACGACGCGCGCAGACATCGTCTCGGTCTTGCCCGAGCCGGCTCCGGCCACGACGAGGAGCGGGGCCGGGCCGGCCTCGATGACGGCGGCCTGCTCGTCGGTCGGCGGAGGCATGCCGAGAGCGTGCGCGATGTCGTGCGCCGAATGACGCACAACGACCTCGGGCCGGTCGACGACCATGCTCACAGCGCATCCCCCTCTGGCTGGACGGGGCACGAGGAGCGCACCGGGCACGTCTCGCACGACTTCCCTTGTGCCGCAACGAACTCCGCGGCACCCATGCCATCGGCCGTGGCTTGGACCAGGGCCCGCGCCCAGCCAGGGTCGTCGCTGGAGGACAGAGCCGGCTGGTCGAGGACGCTCGGCTTGAGACCGGAGAGCCCACCCTTGCCGATGAAGACGAGTGCCGCTCCGGCGCTCCGGTCCCCGAGCTCGGGGAACCCGCCCGCCTCGACGGCGACCTGGTACGCGCCCAGCTGGCCGTGGGTGGCGAGCTCGGCTCTGGCCGGCTTGGACTTGCCGGTCTTGAGGTCGACGATGCGCAGCGCTCCGTCGGCGTCCCGCTCGATGCGATCGACCCGGCCCGCGACCACCGCGCGCCCGACCGGCACACGGAAGTCGGTCTCGACGCCGACGCGCTCCCAGCTGCCTTCCGCCCCGTCGCGGTATGCCGTGAAGCGGGCAACCATGTCATACGCCTCCGAGCGCGTCCGCTCGGTCACCCACCCCGGCCGCAGCCCGAGCCGACCCCAGCGGGCGTCGACCTCCGCGCGGAGCTCGTCCAGCGTCGCGTCGGGCAGCTCGGCCACGATGTCGTGGACGAACGTGCCAACCGATGCCGCGCCCAGCGAAACCCCTTCTCCCCCAACAGAAGTCAGGAACCAGCGCAAGCCACACTCGGCGAAGTAGGTGACCTTCGAGGGCGACACGGGGACCGACTCCTCGGGTCGCCGCACGGGGAGATCGCTGGTCACGGACCGCAGCGCCCACCACGAAGCGGGGTCGGCGCCACGGACCCCGGACCGCGCAGCCAGCGCCAGCAACGCCAGGGCCGGCTCGGCTACCCCGGGATCGGGGCTGAGCACCTCCCGCCGCAGCTCACCGACCAGCCCGGGCAGGGTCATGGTGCGCGCGAGCTCGGTGTGCGGGCGGACCTCGTCAGCCATCCGCGGCCCGTCGGGAGGGTCGACGAGGTCGAGATAGACCGAGGGCTGCTCGTCCTCGTTGCCCACCGCGGTGACGAGCAGCCGCTCCGTGGAGCGGGTCACCGCCACGTGGAAGAGACGCGTCTCGTCGTAGCGGACTGCGGCCTGGGCGGCGCGGAATCCGAGGGGCCGCCGCTCCAGCACGTCCACGAGGTCCTCCGACCCGAGGATCGAGCCGCGCAGCCGCAGGTCAGGCCAGGCGCCCTCCTGGACGCCGGCGACGACGACGATGCGCCACTGCCGACCCGCCGCGCTCTGCGGGGTCAGCAGCGCGACGCGACCGCCGCCCTGGCCGCCGACGAGGAGGGTGTCGCCGGGGACGTCCTGCCCGAGGATGTGGTCCAGGAACTTGTCGGGACCTGCCGTGGGGAGACGGTCGACGTACGACGCAGCGGCGTCGAAGAGGGCCAGCACGGCGTCGAGGTCTCGGTCGGCGCGCTCCCCGGCCGGACCTCCAGCGAGGGCGAGGCGACGCCACGACTCCGCGACCCCGGCACCCTCCCAGACCGCCCAGAGGACGGACTCGGCCGTGACGCCCGTAGCCCAGCGCCCCTCCTCGCTGAGGCGGGCCGCGGCGATCCCAGCAGCCAGCGCCTCGCCCACTCGCCACGCCGCCCGGGCTGTGGACCCGAGCGCACGAGCGCGCAACGGATGACGAAGCAGGTCGGCGAGCAGCTCGTCGCTGGACCGCCCTCCTCCGTCGGCCAGCTCCTCCTGCCGCAGCACCCGGCGCAGCCTGCGAAGCCCGACAGTGTCGGAGCCGCCGACCGGCGAGAGCAGGAGGTCGGCCGCGTGGACGGGGTCGACGGCATACGGTTGCCTGGAGTACTCCGCTCGCGCGATGGCCACGCTCTCGCCGAGGACGGCGAGCAGCGGCCGGACCGCGCTCTCGTCGCGGACGGGCATCTCGGCGGTGCCCGCCTCGACCGGCACGCCTGCCTGGCCGAGCTGACGACGCATCGTGTCTGCACGCCCGCTCCCGCGGACGATCACGGCCATGTCGGTCCACGGCACGCCCTCGACGAGATGCGCGCGCCGAAGGAGCGATGCGATGTGGGTACTTTCTTGGGCAACCGAGCGCAGGAGAGCCACCTGGACCACGCCTGTCGCTCCGGCACGCTGCAGCGCGCTGGCCATGCGTCGCTGCTCGCCGCCGCCCAGGGCACCGATCCGTCGTGACACTCGGTCGGCGACACCGGCGAGCGCAGGCGGCAGCCGGTAGGTCTCGTCGAGCACGACCGTGCGGGTCTCGGCTGCGGAGTCGGCAGGCATCGGCAGCCCGGCGCCCAGACGTGCGGGGCGAGGTGTCGCCAGCGACTCCCAGCCGTCCGCAAGGAACCGCGGGTCGGCGCCGCGGAAGGTCTGGACCGCGACGTCCGGGTCACCGAGGAGCACCACCCTCGGGCCCCCGCGGACGACGACGCGCAGCAGGCGCGCGGCCGCCGAGGTCAGCTCCTGGGCCTCGTCGACGACCACGAGGGCGATGCGGTCGCGCAGCCGCGCGAGCGCCGACGGGTCCTCCTCGAGCAGCTCTGCCGCGGCCGTGAGCACCCAGGCGGGGTCGTACGACCCGTGCCTGCTGAAGGAGGTCACCTGGTCGTACTCCCGCAGCACCTGCGCAGCCGCGACCCACTCGGGACGCCCGTGCTCGTCACCGAGCCGTGCCAGGTCGTCGGGCCCCAGGCCCCGCTCGACGGCGCGCATGAGCAGGTCACGCAGCTCGTTGCGGAAGCCGCGGCGGTCGAGCGCGTCGTGCAGCGACTCAGGCCAGTCGGGGCCGGGCACGTCACCGGCCGCATGGCCGGCGAGCAGGTCGCGCAGGATGACGTCCTGCTCGGGCCCGTTGAGCAGGCGAGGTGCAGGGTCGCCACGCAACGCGGCCTCGGCCCGCAGCACCCCGAAGCCGAACGCCTGCCAGGTGCGGGCCAGTGACTCGGTCGACGTGCCGTCCAGGCGCGCCGTCACGCGCTGCCGCAGGCCTGCTGCGGCACTTCGGCTCGACGTGAGCAGGAGGCACGCGTCGGCGCGAACGCCCCGGCGCCGGACAGCGTCGACGACGAGCTCGACGGCGACCGTCGACTTGCCGGTGCCCGGACCGCCGAGCACCCGGAGCACCCGCGCTGTCGAGTCGACCGCCGCCTGCTGTCGCGTCCCCAGACGCACCGCCTCCGACACGAGGGCGGGAGCGCGACGGAGGATGACCACCCAGCGATTCCATCACGCCGAACCGACAATCACATGGCTCGCTCCGCTCGCGTGTCCGGCGCTATTACATGGGCTCGCTCCGCTCGCCGTGCCCGGCGCGCCTTGACGTCCCGCCTTCCCTCCTCGACTCGCTCGCTGACGCTCGCCCTACCTTCTCGCTCGCTCCGCTCGCGTGTCCGGCGCGCCTTGACGTCACGCCTTCCCTCCTCGGCTCGCTCGCTGGCGCTCGCTTTGCTCGTCAGTCCAGGCGCGACGCGCGCCGGACTGGCTCGTCGGTCCAGGCGCGACGCGCGCCGGACCATCACATGGGCTCGCTCCGCGAGCTTCGCCCGCCTACCTAGCTACGAGCTCGACCTCGAACCCCTCGCCGCTCTCGAGGTATGCGGCATAGTGATCGGGCCCTCCGGCATACGGGTGCTTGTCGGCGAACATCAGCGTCCAGCCGCCGGCCTCGCAGTCGGTAGCGACCGCGTCGACCTCAGCGCGCGAACCACCATGGAAAGCAAGGTGGTTCAGGCCGGCGCGCTTGCGCTCGTGGCGCCCGGGAAGCACGTCCGGACCAGCCTCGATGACGACGTAGAGCGGGCCGAGCTCCCACGCCTGCCCGTGGCCCCAGTCGTCGCCGAGCTGGTACCCGAGCCGCCCGAGGAGCCAGCCCCACTCGCTCGCGGCCGCGCCGATGTCCTCGACCCAGATCTCGATGTGGTGCAGCCCGCCGCGCGTGCCGGCGACCTCGCTCGCCAGGGCCGGGATCGCCCAGCGCGCCGACCGCATGTCCGCACGCGCGCCGTCGACGAGCCCCCGGACCATCGGCGTGCCCTCGGCGCGCCAGTGCTCGATCGCGACGGACTCGTGACCCTGCGGTGGGCGACCGTCGGCGCGGATCACACGCCACCACGCCACGTCGGCGCCGTACCGGCTCATCACCGTGCCGACGTTGCGCGCCCCGCCCTCCCCGAGCGACCGCGCGATGTCTCCATAGGCGACGACCCGCCCCGACGGGATGCGCGAGACCACCTCGAGGACCCGCTGCGCGTACTCCTCCATGGCGCTGGGCTCCCCCTCAGTACTCGGGCTGGCTCGGGTCGATCTCCCGGACGTACGCGAGTATGCCGCCCTCGACGTTGGCCACGTCGGTGAACCCCGCGCGAAGCGCGAGACGCGTCGCCTCGGCCGAACGCGCGCCCACCTTGCAGTGGATGAGCACCCGGCGATCGCCGGGGAGCTCGGCGAACGCGTCGCCGGACCGGAAGCGGTCGAGGTGGATCGCCACGGCCCCGGGGATGCTCGCGATCGCCCGCTCCTCGTCCCCGCGGACGTCGACGAGCAGCGGCGGGTGCGCGGCACCCAGCTCCTCGACCATCTGATGCACGGTCACTGTGGGCAGCGCCGCCTCGTCGTGCGCGGCTGCCCCGGGCACGCCGCAGAACTCGACGTAGTCGATGAGCTCGGTCACCGTCGGCTGCTCGCCGCAGACGGGGCAGTCGGGGTCGGCCCGGACGGTGAGGGTGTCCCAGGTCTGGCGCAGCGCGTCGTGGATGAGCAGCCGGCCGGTCAGCGGCTCGCCGATGCCGAGGATGAGCTTGATCGCCTCGGTCGACTGGACCGAGCCGATCGCCGCGCACAGCACACCGAGCACGCCGCCCTCGGCACAGCTGGGAACCGATCCCGGCGGTGGCGGGTCGGGGAACACGCAGCGGTAGCACGGGCCATGCCCCGCCCACCACACGGACACCTGGCCGTCGAACCGCAGGATCGAGCCCCACACGTGCGGCTTGCCGAGCATGACGCAGGCGTCGTTGACGAGGTAGCGCGTGGGGAAGTTGTCGGTGCCGTCGACGACGACGTCGTAGCCGGCGATGATGTCCAGCGCGTTCGACGAGTCCAGAGCGAGGTCGTGGCGCACGACCGACACGTGGGGGTTGACGCGGTGGACGGCCGCCTCGGCGGAGACGGTCTTCGGGCGGCCGATGTCGGCGTCGGAGTGGATGACCTGCCGGTGCAGGTTGGTCAGGTCGACGACGTCCGCGTCGACCACGCCGATGGTGCCGATGCCGGCTGCGGCGAGATAGAGCAGCGCGGGCGAACCGAGGCCACCGGCACCGACGACGAGCACCTTTGCGGCCGCCAGCCGCTCCTGGCCGTCGCGTCCGACATCGGGCAGCAGGACGTGCCGGGCATAGCGCGTCGTCTCGGCGTTGGAGAGGGGTCGACCCGTCTTGACCAGCGGATCCGTCGACATGCCCTCACCGTACTGCTCGGTATGGTGAGAATGGCATCGACGTTCGCTGCGGTGGGCGCCCCGATGTCGACACGCTGTGGCCCTCCACCGAGCCGCACCGCACCACGAAGCACGACGCGATTCGCCTCAGAGGATTCGGATGCCAGAAGAGATCTCCCCCGGCCGTGGCCAGCGGCTGCCGCGCTCGGAGCGCCGCGCCCAGCTGCTCGACGCCGCCCTCGGCGTGTTCGTCGAGAACGGTTACCACGCAGCCGCCATGGACGACATCGCCGCACGGGCAGGGGTCTCCAAGCCGGTGCTCTACCAGCACTTCCCCGGCAAGCTCGAGCTCTACCTCGCCCTCATCGACCAGCACACGGGCGAGCTGGAGCAGCTCGTCCGGGACGCGCTCGCCCTGTCCGACAACAAGGCGCGGATCAACACGATGACGCGCGCCTACTTCGACTTCGTCGGCCAGGAGGGCGCCGCGTTCCGACTGATCTTCGAGTCCGACCTGGCCAACGAGCCCGAGGTCCGGCGACGTCTCGACCAGATCGACCTGACCTGCGCGGAGGCGATGGCCGAGATCATCCGCAGCGAGACGTCGATGACCCAGGAGGAGGCGGTGCTCGTCGGGGTCGCCTTCGTCGGCCTCGCCCAGACGGCGGCACGCCACTGGCTCACCCACGAGGCGACGCTGTCGAAGGAGACCGCGGTCCGCGTCACCAGCTCGCTCATCCGACGTGGGTTCGGCGCCTACCCCAAGGCCCGGGAATCCGTCGGCACGACTGCTGGTTAAGGTGACGACGGGACGCCGGTTGCGCGTCCACTCCGACTGAGAAAGCAGGTAGACGTGGAGGTCCGTATCGGCGTGCAGCACGTGGCACGCGAGATCACCTTCGAGACGACCCTGAGCGCCGACGAGCTCGTCGCCGCCGTCAAGGCCGCACACGAGGCCGACGTCCTGGAGCTGACGGACGACAAGGGCGGGCGCATCATCATCCCGACCGCGTCGCTCGGCTACGTGACCACCGGCGCAGAGAAGAAGGCAGGCGTCGGCTTCGGCGCTCACTGAACCGCGCCACTGAACCGCGCCACTGAACCGCGCCACTGAACGCTCACTGACCGCCCACCGGGCGCTCACGTGGAAGTTCGGGTCCGGCATACGGCTGCTGCGGCGTGCCTGCTGGCCAAGCGTGGTGCCGAACGGGTACGAAGGCAGCGCCAGGATCTCCCCACACGACCCGTCGTGGTGAGAGATTGACGGTGTTGCAACTGGTATCCGTGCATGGGCACGGGTCAGAAAGACCGCTCCGACGGTCAGAAAGGCTGTGACATGCTTGGCGCAATCATCGGGGCCATTGTCGCCGGACTCATCATCGGCGCACTGGGCCGACTCATCCTGCCTGGCAAGCAGAACATCTCGATCCTCATGACCATCGTCATCGGGATCGTCGCATCACTGCTGGCGACCTTCATCCTCGGAGCGATCTTCGGCTACGAGAACGCCAACGGCGGTGTCCGCTGGTGGTACTGGATCGTCGGGGCCATCCTGGCCGCGGTCGGCATCTCGGTCTACGGCCGCATCTCGAAGAAGTCCGTGTGAGCTGATCTCCCGGCGCCGCACGGCAGGTCCGCACGGCGCAGGGAAGGCAGTTCGGAAAGGGCTCGACCGACATGGTCGGGCCCTTTCGTCGTCTCCAGGGACAACACCGCATCGACGAGCGCTCCAGAGGGTTCGCGCGGCCTGCCGCCCAGCAGGTGGGTGACGTGGTTGAGTAGGAGCAGACTGGGACGGCCCGGTCCACAGGTGCCCGCGGCGCGGGCGCGAAGGAGGAAGCGTAGACATGGTCGGAACCATCCTGATGGCCCTCGTCGCAGGGGCCATCGTCGGGCCGCTTGCGCGTTTTGTGCTCCCCGGAAAGCAGCACATCGGCGTGTTGATGACGGTCATCCTCGGCGCCGTCGGCTCGGCGATCGGCGCCTGGCTCTACAAGGTCATCTCAGGGCGAAGCGACACCCCGGGCATCGACTGGATCTCGTTCATCATCGGTGTCGCCGTGGCGGCACTTCTCATCCTCGGTTACGGCATGGTCAGGGGAAACAAGACCACCTGAGCCGGCTCACGCCGAAAAGCCCAGGCGCTCCATCCGGCGGGTGTGCTCGTCGGTGAGCCGCGCGAACATCCGGCCGAGCTCTGCGAGGTCCGCCCCGGCGCGGCCGGGGGCGCCGACGAGGATGCTCGCAAGGGCGTCGCGTTCGACGCCGACCCGCTGCGCCTGAGTGATCGCCTCGCCCACGAGGCGGCGACCCCAGAGCGCAAGGCGTCCTGCGACGCGCTGGTCTGATGCGATGGCCTCGCGCACGGCCGTGACGGCGAAGTCGGCCTGCCCGGTGTCCTCCAGCACGCCGAGCACGAGGGCGCGGGTGTCCGCGTCGACGTAGTTGGCGATCTCGCGGTAGAAGTCCTGCGCGATGCCTTCCCCGACGTAGGCCTTGACCAGGCCCTCGAGCCAGTCGGACGGGGCCGTGCGCTCGTGGAACTGGTCGACGGCTGCGACGAACGGTCCCATGGCCTCCTCCGGCTCGACGCCCAGCGCGGTGAGGCGCTCGGTGAGGACGGCATAGTTGCGCAGCTCGTGCGCGGCCAGGGTGGCGATCTGCGACTTGTGGTGCAGCGACGGAGCCAGCTCGGCGTCCTTCGCCAGCTGCGAGAAGGCCCGCAGCTCACCGTAGGCGAGCACCCCGAGGAGCTCGGTCACCGCCGCGCGGTATGCCGGGTCGGCGTCGGAGACCGCCGGGTCGGCGTCGGAGACCGCCGTATCGGCGGCGGAGACCGCCGGATCGGCGTCGGACATGGAGGGGGCGGCGTCGCTGGGGCCGTCTGTCATGGCGCCCACCCTAGTGAACGGATTCGGGCGTACCCCGCGTTGCCAGTAGACTGTGCCGGACAACTCGGTGCCCGGTCGGCCCCGTGGCTCACACCAGATGGTGCTAGCGGGCTCCCGCGTGCACCGGCGGAGTCCTCGCTCGAGCGAGGCCACCCACCGCCAGACACTCTCCGATCGGCCCGCCACGCGCCACTGAGCTCCCGTGTTGCACGGGGTGCTCGTGCCGATCGAGAGACACACATGACCGAGCTTGAAGAGACCTCGCAGACCACCGCTGAGGCCCCGACCCCCGAGGTCAGCTTCGCCGACTTCGACGTCCACCCCGACATCGTCGCCGCCCTTGCAGACGCGGGCATCACGACCCCCTTCCCGATCCAGGCGATGACCCTGCCGGTGGCGCTCTCCGGCCACGACATCATCGGCCAGGCCAAGACCGGCACCGGGAAGACGCTGGGCTTCGGCGTCCCGATGCTCAACCGGACCGTCGCACCCGGCGACGAGGGGTATGCCGGCCTGGCCCGCCCCGGCAAGCCGCAGGCGCTGGCGGTCGCCCCCACCCGTGAGCTGGCCGTGCAGGTGGCCGGCGACCTCGAGCGAGCCGGCAGGCGCCGCGGGATCCGTGTGCTCACGGTCTACGGCGGCCGGGCCTACGAGCCCCAGATCGAGGCGCTCAAGGACGGCGTCGAGATCGTCGTCGGCACCCCAGGACGGCTCATCGACCTGTCCAAGCAGGGACACCTTGACCTGTCGCAGGCCCGCACGGTCGTGCTCGACGAGGCCGACGAGATGCTCGACCTCGGCTTCCTGCCCGACGTCGAGACGCTCATGGCGCTCACGCCGGGCTCGCGTCAGACGATGCTCTTCTCGGCCACGATGCCAGGTGCCATCGTCGCGCTCGCGCGCCGCTATATGACCCAGCCGACGCACATCCGCGCGATGGGTGACGACACGGAGAACGCCCACACGGTCAAGGCCATCGAGCAGTTCGTCTACCGCGCGCACGCCCTCGACAAGGTCGAGATGCTCTCGCGGATGCTCCAGGCCCAGGGCCGCGGGCTGACCATCGTCTTCAGCCGCACCAAGCGGACCGCAGCCAAGGTGGCCGAAGAGCTGGTCGACCGGGGCTTCGCCGCGGCCGCCATCCACGGTGACCTCGGCCAGGGTGCTCGCGAGCAGGCGCTGCGCGCGTTCCGCAACGGCAAGGTCGACGTGCTCGTGGCCACTGACGTGGCGGCCCGCGGCATCGACGTCGAGAACGTCACGCATGTCGTCAACTTCCAGTGCCCTGAGGACGAGAAGACCTACGTGCACCGCATCGGCCGCACCGCCCGCGCCGGCAACACCGGTGTCGCCGTCACGTTCGTCGACTGGGACGACCTGCACCGCTGGACGCTGATCAACAAGGCGCTCGACCTCGGCATCCCCGAGCCCCAGGAGACGTACTCCAGCTCCGAGCACCTGTTCACCGACCTCGACATCCCGACCGATGCCAAGGGCTTCCTGCGCAAGTCCGAGCGGACGCGGGCCGGGCTCGAAGCCGAGGAGGTCGAGGACCTCGGCGAGACCGGCAAGCGCCACGGACGTGGTGGGGCGAGTCAGGGCGGATCCGGTCGTGCTGGACGCTCGCGCACCAGCGGTGGTGCCGGTCGCGACGGCCGCGACGGCGGCGACTCCGAGGCGCGCGACGGTGACGGCGGCGAGACCCGGACCCGGCGCAGCCGCAACCGTCGGCGTACCCGCGGCGCGGGCGCGGCGGCCGCGGCCGCTGCAGGCACCGATTCGGGTGCCGATTCGGGTGCCGATTCCCGTGCCGATTCCGGTGCCGACGCGCCCGCCGGTTCGACGGGCGGTTCGACAGGCGCCGAGGACAGTGCGAAGCCGGCGCGCCGGCGACGCCGCCGGGGCGGCGCTGGTCGCGAGAGCTCCGTCGCCAGCACCGACTGACCCGACCGGGCTTCACGCGGCAGATCAGTCTGCGTCTGGGGGCGCCAACCTCGCACGACCAGCAGACTGATCCGCCGACCGATCTTGCCAACTAACCCAAAGAATCTGCCCGAAGTCGGGCAGATTCTTGGTTTTGGGACCGCCGTTTGGCACAGTCGAGCCCGTGCCTGATCCAGAACTCGTCGCACGGGTCGCCGACTCGGCCGGGCTGACCCCGGCCGAGGCGGCCCGCGTCATCGGCGACGTGCTCGCGCACTACCGCGAGCCGCTCGAGGACTACGTCCAGCGCCGCCATGCACACCTGCAGCTGCACGGCACGCGCAACGCCGCCGCCTTCCGGATCATCCAGGACGAGCTGGCGGACCGCCTCGTCGCGGCTCCCCCGCTGACGGAGCGGCAGCTGCGCCGCATGATCTACGGCTGAGAAGGAGACCTCACATGTGTGGAATCGTCGGCTACGTCGGGCAGCAGCCCGCCGCACCCATCCTCATCGAGGGGCTCACCCGCCTCGAGTACCGCGGGTACGACTCGGCCGGCATCGGCGTGCTCGCGTCGTCTGCGCAGGCAGCAGGCGCGACCGTGGTGAGGCGCGTCGGGCGAGTGCGCGAGCTCGAGGCGGCTCTGCCCAAGCGGCTCACCGGCCAGGTGGGCATCGGACACACTCGGTGGGCGACCCACGGACCGGCGACCGAGCCGAACGCCCATCCGCACACCAGCGCCGACGGCCGCATCGCCGTGGTGCACAACGGAATCATCGACAACGCCGCCCAGCTGCGGTCGCGGCTCGCCGGCGAGGGCGTGACCTTCGCATCGGACACCGACACCGAGGTCGTCGCGCACCTGGTCGGCCGCTCGGCCGAGGCCACGCTCGAGGAGCGCGTGCTCGACGCGCTCGAGCACGTCGTCGGGACCTATGCGATCGCGGTCATCGATGCCGACGCTCCGGACCGCATCGTCGTGGCCCGCAACGGGTCGCCGCTCATCATCGGGGTGGGTGACAAGGAGATGTTCGTCGCCTCCGACGTGTCGGCACTGGTGCGGCATACCTCGTCGGTGATCCACCTCGACGACGGCGAGCTGGCGGTCGTCAGCGCGCGCGGCTACCGCACCTTCACCCGCGACACCCATGACACCGGGCGCACGCCGACCACGATCGACAGCGCCGACGAGGCCGCCGAGCTCGGCGAGCACAGCCACTTCATGGCCAAGGAGATCGCCGAGCAGCCCGAGACGGTCTCGCGCATGCTTCGCGGCCGCCTCGATCTGCGGTTCGGCACGGCTCGGCTCGACGGCCTCAACCTCAGCCCGCGCGAGCTGCGCGCCTTCCGCCGGGTGAAGATCCTCGGGTGCGGCTCCGCGTTCTACGTGGGTGAGCTGGGCGCGTTGATGATCGAGGAGCTGGCCCGGATCCCGGCACACGCGGAGGCCGCGTCGGAGTTCCGCTACCGCAACCCGATCATCGAGCCCGACACCCTCTACGTCGCGGTCAGCCAGTCCGGGGAGACGGCCGACACCGCTTTCGCCGTCCGCGAGATCAAGCGCAAGGGTGGTCAGGTCGTGGGCCTGGTCAACGTGGTCGGCTCCACGATCGCCCGGGAGTGCGACGGCGGAATCTACCTGCACGCAGGTCCCGAGGTCGCCGTCGCCTCGACGAAGGCCCTGACCCACATGGGTGTCGGTTTTGCCCTGCTCGCCCTGCTGCTCGGGCGCGTCCGCGACCTCTCCGTTGAGGACGGCAAGCGCATCCTTGCCGGACTGGAGCGACTGCCTGCGGACATCGCCACCGTGCTCGAGGGCGAGCGAGGCATCGCCGAGATCGCGCACGAGCTGGCCCAGGCCGAGAGCCTGTTCTTCATCGGTCGCGTCCGCGGCTTCCCGGTCGCTCGGGAGGGGGCACAGAAGCTCAAGGAGATCTCGTACCGGCATGCGGAGGCGTACCAGACCAGCGAGCTCAAGCACGGCCCGCTCGCACTCATCGAGCCCGCCCGCCCGACGGTGGCGGTGATCCCCGACGACGAGCTGACCGACCGCAACATCGCCGCGGCCGAGCAGGTGCTGGCTCGGGGTGGGCGCGTCGTGGCGGTGACGCATCCCGGGGTGGACCTCAGCGCCGTCAGCGCGCGACGGATCGACGTGCCTCGCAACGAGGTCGAGCTCGACCCCATCCTCCTGATGATCCCGATGCAGCTGCTGGCCCTCCACGCCGCGCAGGCTCTGGGGCTCGACATCGACAAGCCGCGCAACCTCGCGAAGTCGGTCACGGTCGAGTGACGACCTCGCTTCGGGGGCTCGTGTCGCAGGACGCGTCCGTCCACGGTTCGGCCGCGGCGCGTGTCGACGGCGCGCGCTTCCTAGTCTGGGTGGGGACGCCCGACCCGGGGCGGCGAAGGGAGAGCCAGCCATGAAGCTGCACGAGTCGATCGACGGGCGCCTGCGCACGTTCATCGAGAGCCAGCACCTCTTCTTCGTGGCGACTGCGCCGCTCGACGCCGAGGGACACGTCAATGTCTCACCGAAGGGGCTGGACACGTTCCGGGTCGTCGACGAGCACACCGTGGTCTACCTCGATCTGACCGGGAGCGGCTCCGAGACCGTGGCCCACCTGCGCGAGAACGGCCGGATCACGCTGATGTTCTGCGCCTTCGACGGCCCTCCGAACATCGTGCGGCTGCATGGCCGTGGGCGGTACCTGACCCCAGACCACGACGAGTTCGCTTCGTGGGCAAAGCAGTTCGAGGAGTTCCCCGGCATCCGCGGGGTGGTCGTGGTGGCCGTCGACCGGGTCTCCGACTCCTGCGGGTATGCCGTGCCGCTGATGACGTACGACGGCGACCGCGACCTGCTGACCTCGTGGTCGCAGAACCGTGGCCCCGAGGGCCTGGTCCGCTACCGCTCGGAGAAGAACGCGACGTCGATCGACGGGCTGCCTGCGCTCGACACCGGCGAGCCGGCCCAGGCCGGCTGAGCCTCAGAGCCGGGCGGCCAGGCCTGCAGCGACGTCGCGGTACGCCTGCGCGCCCTTCGAGCTGCGCGCAGTCGTGAGGATCGAGCGCCCGACCGCGGGAGCTTCCGCGAACCGCACCGTCTTCGGGATCGGCGGCTCGAGCACGGGTAGGTCATAGCGCTGGCCGACATCGGCGAGCACCTCGCGCGCGTGGTTGCTGCGGCCGTCGTAGAGCGTCGGCAGGATGCCCCAGACCTCGAGGTCCTTGTTCAGGATCTTCTGCACGTCGGCGACGGTGTCGAGCAGCTGCCCGACGCCACGGTGGCTGAGCATCTCGCACGGCATCGGCACGATGAGCGCGTCGGCCGCGGTGAGCGCGTTGAGCGTGAGCACTCCGAGGCTCGGAGCGCAGTCGAGGAGCACGACGTCGTATGCCGCCCGGCTGGCTTCCAGCGCAGTCCGCAGGACGAACTCACGGCCGGGTCTGGAAAGGAGCGTGGCCTCGGCACTGGCCAGGTCGATCGTCGAGGGCACCAGGTCGATCCCCTCGTCGCACCGGAGCACGGCTGCGGCCAGGTCGGTGCCGCCCGTCAGGACGTCGTGGACCGAGACCTCGACCGTGTCCGGGTCGACTCCGAGGGAGAAGGTCAGGCACGCCTGGGGGTCGAGGTCGATCAGCAGGACCCGCAGGTCGCGCTCGGCCAGTGCGGCCCCGATGCTCGCGACGGAGGTGGTCTTCGCGACCCCACCCTTCTGGTTCGCGAAAGCGATGGCCGTCGCGGGTGCAGGAGCGGTGCCGACTGTCGTGGAGGGTTGGCTGGCAGGCTGGTCGCCCTGGGGCGTGCGGTTCGCCATGTCGGCAAGTCTGTCAGGTCGGGCTCGATCAGAAAGCCGAGATCGTCGCAGGGGCCCGCTCCGTGCGGGTGAGCGCAGCCACCACGGCAGCCTGCCCGTGGCGCCTGACGGCGAGGTGAGCGAGCAGCCCGAGAACCGGGTCGAGCACCGCAGCCGGCAGCGACGGTGCCGGCACGCCCAGGCTGGCGGCCACGTCCTCGCCGTGAACGACGATCTCCATCATCCGCCCGACCAGAAAGTCATCCAGCGCCAGTGACCAGCCCTGCCAAGGGATGAGCACGGCTCGGTCCTCCGGTGCCGCGGCGAGCAGCTCGGGAAGCGCCTTCCGCGCGGCGACGACTCCAGCAAGCACCTCCTCCCGTCCGACCTCCGCCTTCTCGTCACTGCCCTCGCGGATCGCGACGTTGATCTCGTCGTCGAGGCTCGCGGTGACCCAGGCGGCACGCGCATAGTGCTCCTCGAGCGGGATCGGGTCGCTCGCCGGGGTCGAGTCGAGCAGCCTCGCGGCCGTGACGGGCTGGCTGGCCAGGTGCGCGACCAGGCCGCCCAGGCGCCAGTCGGCCAGGGCGCTGGGCTCGTCCCAGGCCGCGGCGACCTCGTCGCGGGCGACGATCGCGATGACATGGTCGGTCGCGGCGAGGAAGGCCTGTCTCAGGTCGGGTCGTGCGGGCATGTCACTCCTGCTGGCTGGCGGTCGGCTCGGGCGAGGCGTAGCTCGACGGCTCGAGGCCCGCCCAGTCGGACTGCTCCGGACCCTGCTGCTGCCCCTCGGGACAGTGGGCCCGGAAGTCGCACCAGGTGCAGAGGGTCGATGGACGTGGCGGGAAGCGCGGTGACTCGACGCCCACCGCGTCGAAGTCGGCATCGGCCCGACGCAGGTCGGTTGCGATGGACTCGGCCTCGGCGACCTTGCGGCCCAGGGACTCGTCCGTGTGGACGTGCGCGGCCACCGTGCCGGTCGGGACGTGGTGCAGCTCCACCCGGTGACAGGGGCGGCGGAACATCCGACCCGCCGCCACGGCATACAGCGCGAGCGGCAGAGACGTGCGGGCGTCGTCGTCGCCGGGCACCTGGCGACCCGTCTTGTAGTCGACGACGACCAGCTCGCCGTCGCGGTCGTCGAGCCGGTCGACCCGCCCGGTGATCGCGATCTCGTCCGTCTTGAGCGAGACGCTGCGCTCGAGCCCCACGGGCTGGCGCTCGCGGTCGGTGCGCCGGAGGTACTCGGTCACGGCGTCGCGCACCCGCAGCCGCCAGGTCGCCGACTCCTCGGGGTTGCGGAAGCCGACGTCGATCCACGACGTGCGGACCAGCTCCGCGACGCCGGCCGGCGTGCGGGAGCCGACGGGAAGGTCCCAGAAGTCGCGCAGCACGTTGTGGGTCGCGATGCCGACGGACGTGTGGGCCCGCTGCGGACGCGCCTCGGGCCGCGGGCGGTCGAGATAGTGCATGCGGTAGCGACGGGGGCAGTCGAGCCACGCGAGCAGGCGCGACGGGGACCCGGAATAGAGCGGCGTGGGCATGCCGGAGAAGCTCGTCTGCACGGGCTGTCCGATCGTCACCCGACCACCCTAGGTGGACGCTGCGACAACGTCGGGGAGCCGTCCCCAGCGCGTCGCGCCCCGCGGGACACGCGGCATACGGTCAGCCCTCGCCGGTGACGAATGCGCGCACGGAGTTCGCGATCATCTGCACGGCGATGGCCGACAGCAGCAGGCCCGCAATGCGTGTGAGCAGCATGGTGCCGCTCTCGCGCAGCAGCCGGCGCACCTGCCCGGCGAACCGCAGGACGAGGTAGACACACAGCATCGCCGCGACGAGAGCGGCTCCGACGGCGACATACTGCCCGCCGTCCTGGGCGCGCTGGACGGCCAGCATCGTGGCCACGATCGCGCCCGGCCCGGCGAGCAGCGGAGTGCCGAGTGGGACGAGAGCGACATTCACGCCGGCGTCGGCCACGGCATCGGACTCCCTGCCGGTGAGCAGCTGCAGCGCGACGAGGAGCAGCAGCAGCCCGCCCGCACCTTGCAAAGCGGCGATCGAGATGTGGAGGTAGTCGAGGATCCGGCGTCCGAAGAACGCGAACATCGCGATGACGAGCACCGCAACCAGCGATGCCCGCCGGGCCGCCACGTTGCGCTGGACGCGCGTCAGGGACGCGGTGAGTGCGAGGAAGATCGGCACGGCACCGGGCGGGTCGAGGATGACGATGAGCGTGATGAAGGTGCTGAGGAAGATCGTGCTGTCGAACCAGGTCACGGGCGGAGCACCTCGGTCACTCCGCTGGAGACCGCCTCGATTGCCTCGAAAACGCTTGGGGCAGTGGTGTTCTCGGCGAGACGGTTGACCTTGCCCTCGCCGTGGTAGTCACTCGAGCCGGTCAGCGCGAGATCGAGTCGCCGCGCCAGCCGCTGGGCACGCTCGACCTCCGCCGGCCCGTGGTCGCGGTGGTACGCCTCGAGGCCGAACAGGCCTGCAGCAGACATCCGCTCGACGAGGTCGTCGGTGACGCCGGCGCCGCGCGTTCGTGTGAAAGGGTGCGCAATGACCGGCACGCCCCCGGCCGCGCGCACGAGCTCCACCGCGCGCACGGGGTCCGGCGAGTAGTGCGTCACGTAGTAGCGCGAGTCGTTGGTGAGCCAGTCGCGGAAGGCCTCGTCACGGTGGGCGATCGTGCCGTTGGCCACGAGCGCGTCCGCGATATGCGGTCTGCCCGGGGTGGCTCCCGGGGCGACCTGGGCGAGCACCGCGTCGTACGTCACGGGTATGCCGTCCGCCGCCATCAGCTCGACCATCCGCTGCAGCCGGGTGGCACGGGAGTCGCGCGCCCTGGCGAGCTCGGACATCAGCGCGTCGTCGTCGGGGTCGGTGAGATAGCCGAGCAGGTGGATCGAGGCATAGCGCCACGAGCACGAGATCTCGATGCCGCGCACGAGCGTGACGCGCGTCCGGGCGGCCGCGTCGGCCGCCTCGGCCCAGCCCCGCACGGTGTCGTGGTCGGTGATCGCGAGGACGTCGACGCCGGCTGCAGCCGCGGCCTGCACCAGCTCCGTGGGGGTCTCGGTGCCGTCAGATGCGTTCGAGTGCGTGTGCAGGTCGACCACCTGCTCGGCATGCTCTCCCGTCGACGTCACGGCCCCAGACTAGGGGCTCCCCGCAACACACCCGGAACTCGCCTACTCCCCTGCAACACACCGAGCAGTCGCCAAAATCGACGGAAATAACCGTCAGGGTTTGCGACTGCTCGGTGTGTTGTGAGGGCGTGCCGATCGGATCCGGGCCCCGAGCAGGCCGGGCCGGTCGAGGTCGTCCCAGATCGCGCGCTCGACCGGGTGGCCCAGGCGACGGATGCGGTCCTCGCGCTGCTTCTCCAGCCACAGCACCTGCTCTGGGTCCGCAGCCTGGCCCTCGCCGGGGTCGCGTGCCCGCTGGTACTTCACCCGGCCGTCGAACTCGAGGACGACACCCTCGACCATGAAGTCGACCCGAGCGACCACCTCGCCGCTCGGCTCGCGAATCAGCACCTGACACTCGTACGTCAGACCCAGATCGTCCAGGACCAGGCGGGTGAGCGACTCACCTACTGACTCGGACGCGCCGTTCATCCGGAGCACGGCGTCGAGGGCGCGGGATCGTCCCTCGTGCGGTGTGAGACGCGCGACCTCGTCGACCAGCTGCGCGTGGGTGACGAGCCCTGCGTGCAGCGCAGCGTCGCCGGCCACCACCGCGCACTTGAGGCCCATGGTCAGCGCAGTACGGACGACCGACCGGGCTATCGGCTCCACCGGTATGCCGTCGACGACCTCCGGCCGGACCAACCCTCGCGGGTGGATCCACAGTCCAGAGCGTCCGACCGCCTGTTCGACGTCGCTCAGCATGTCGATGCGCCGCGCGTTGTACCCCCACAGTGGCAGACCACGAACCGCGAACGCCGAGTGATGGCTGACGGCGTCACCAGGGCGCGTCCGCGCGACCGCCATGACCGCGAGCCGGTAGCGCGAGTCGGGGTCGGCTGCTTCCCAGTACTGCCCAGACACGAACGCGCCCCGGCGAACCCGGATCAGCTCACCGTCGCGCAGGGCCCGGCGCACCATACCCGCGTCGATGCCGCGGATCCGCGCTTCTGCTGCCGAGAACGTGCCGGCCTGTTCGCCAGCCAGAGCGGCAATTCGCCTGTCCATGGCAGGAGGGTGGACGGCAAACGCCCGACGTTGCGCGGACCTACGATCTCCTGTGGACAACCTCTCTCGAAGTCTGCCCCCATGTGGACACCCCGCAACACACCGAGCAGTCGCGAAGTTCGACGGAAATAACCGTCAGGGTTGGCGACTGCTCGGTGTGTTGCGGGGTCAGGGGGTCTCGGGGCCGGGCCAGTTCTTGTCGGGGACGGGCGTCGGACGACCGGGCTGCTCGCCACCGCGCGCATCGAGGTAGCTCTGCTTGGGCACCATGACCTTGCGCCTGAAGATGCAGACCACCTGGCCGTCCTGCTTGTACCCCACCGTCTCGACATGCACCACGCCGCGGTCGTCCTTCGACGTCGACTCCCACTTGTCCAGGACGCGGGTCTCGCCATAGATCGTGTCGCCGTGGAACGTCGGCGCGACGTGCCGAAGCGACTCGATCTCGAGGTTCGCGATGGCCTTGCCCGAGACGTCTGGAACGGACATCCCGAGCAGCAGCGAGTAGACGTAGTTGCCGACGACGACGTTCTGGCCGAACTGTGTCGTCTCGCCGGCATAGTGCGTGTCGAGGTGCAGCGGGTGGTGGTTCATGGTCAGCAGACAGAACAGGTGGTCGTCGTACTCGGTCACCGTCTTGCCGGGCCAGTGCTTGTACACCGCACCGACCTCGAACTCCTCGTAGCTGCGTCCGAACTGCATGACCGACACTCCTGCCAACCGGACCGGGCGACCCGGCCAACCGTCAACGTCCGGTGCAAGCCTGCCCGAGCACACGGCATACGAACACGTCCGTATGCCGTGTGCTTGCTCACGCCGACGTGTCGGTCGCGCGCACCTGAGAGATCTCGCCGGTATCGGAGAGCACCGGAGCGCGACTGGCGATTGTCCTCGGGTCGGGGTCGGCCGGCAGAGTCGCCCCCGCTGCAGGCCGTGGATGGCTGCCCTGACGCTTGGCGAAGATCAGGCCGGCGAAGTACGTGCCCAGCGAGACCCCTGCGGCCAGGCCCAGTCCGATCCCGAACGCCTGGAGCAGGATCGGCAAGCCGAGGGCGAGGCCGTTCCCGTCGGGGTTGGTGACGATCTGCGAGATGCCTTCGTAGGCCAGCCGGCCAGGCAGCAGGGGCACGATGGCTGCGGTCGTCACGGCGAGCGCCGAGATGTTGAGGCGCCGCGCTATCGGGCGGACGGTGAAACCGACGACGAGCGCCGCTGTGGACGACGCGGCGACCGCCCCGAAGTCGGCCTGCTCGCTGATGCCGAGAATCACCCAGCCGACCGCTCCCGCTGCTCCGGCCATGGCCACTGCCCGGCCGCTGGAGTAGGACATCACCGCGAACGCCACCGAGATGATGACCGCGCAGACGACCTGGACGAGGATGTCGTCGCTGAGACGGGTCCGGGTGGCGATCGCGATCGGGTAGTCCAGACGCTGTCCGATGGCCAGGACGAACGAGATGCCCACGGCGATGCCGAGCGAGAGCACGACGACCTCGAAGGTCCTGGCGCCGGCGGTCACGTAGTACCCCTCGAGGGCATCCTCCGCCGCGCCCACGATGGACAGACCCGCGAGCAGCAGCACGATGCCGGACGCGACGACGAGCGACGGCGAGACGGCGCCGACGAACGACAGCCCCCATGACTGGGCCACGACGACGAGCGTCGCCACGACCGTCGGGATGGCTGCGCCGACGCACTGGGCGAAGAACGCGGCCACGCCGGCGGAGCTGAGCCAGGTCAGCACGCGCTCGACGACCGTCGCAGTGAGGAAGCTGAGCAGGATGATGAACGGTCCGGCGCCGACGAGTCCGGCGGCGCCGGCCGCGAGCGCGCCGCCCGCCACCGTGACGAGCCAGCGTCGGTAGCGGTGGGGCGAGGTGATGACCGAGTCGAACCGCACCCTGGCCTCGTCCACGTCGAGCGGCGCGCGGGTGAGCTCGACGATGAGGTCGCGGAGCCGCTCGAGCCGGGTGTAGTCCTGCACGCGGAACCGCACGATGCGCATGACCGTGATCGGGTCGGCGTGCGGGCCACGGTGGTAGGACACGGTGACTGACGTGTAGGTCACATCGACGTGCACGGACGTGAGGCCGTACGCCCTCGTGAGCATCAGCACCGTGGCCGTGACGTCCGCTGCCGCGGCGCCGGTGGCCAGCATCGCGACGCCCGCCCGCATGGCGAGGTCGATGACGGCCCGGGCGGTGTCGCGTTCGACGCCGTCGGGAGCGGTCCAGATCGGGATCTCGTCGGTCGGCGGGCCGCTCGGGCGCATGGCCCGCCGGGTGCTTGCGCGGAGCGAGGGCAGTGCCGCTCGCGCGGTGCTCGGCCGGTTCGGGCGGTCGGTGCGGGCCACCCCCCGACTGTATGCCGCCCGCCTCGGTCGGGGCGGCCGGGTGCCGCATCCGGGCCCGCCCCGGCAACACACCCGGGAGTCGTCAGCTCGCGCCAGTTGCAACCATGTCGGGCAGCGCGTTGCCGGGTGTGTTGCCGGGGTCTGTTGCGGGGTGTGTTGCCGGGGGAACCCGGTTCGGCGGGTCCCGTGGTTCGTGACACGATGGCCGGGTGACGAGCGAGAAGCAGCAGACCTCCCCCAGCCGCCGACGGCCCACGACCGACGAGTTCCGGGCCTTCGTCGCGACCGGGTGGGCGCCTCGCAGCACCGAGGTGACCCCTCGGGCCGAGGTCGCCGACTACGCAGCCAGACGACGCGACGCCCTCAGCGCCGCCTTCCCCGGTGAGCGCCTCGTGGTGCCGGCGGGCGGCCTCAAGGTGCGCAGCAACGACACCGACTACGTCTTCCGGCCGCACAGCGCCTTCGCCCATCTCACGGGCCTCGGCGGCGACCGCGAGCCCGATGCAGTGCTCGTGCTGGAGCCGACCGGTCCCGACGCGGACGGCGCGGACGCCGGGCATGAGGCGGTCCTCTACTTCCGGCCCCTGGCCGACCGCGACACCGAGGAGTTCTTCGGCGACTCCCGCTACGGCGAGTTCTGGGTCGGGGCTCGCCCGACGCTGGCTGACATCGAGTCCGAGCTCGGCCTCACGGCCCGGCACATCGACGAGTTCGGCGACGCGATCGCCAAGGATGCCGGCTCGGTGACAGTCCGCGTGGTTCGCGACGCCGACACCGACGTGGCGGCCCGTGTTGACCGGGTGCGCGACGTTGCGGCGGAGTCGCAGACCGAGTCGGAGGAGCGGGTCGACCGCCAGCGCGAGGCGGACGAGCAGCTGGCCGCCTTCCTCTCGACGCTGCGCTTCGTCAAGGACGAGTGGGAGATCGAGCAGATGCGCTCGGCCGTCGACGGCACCCACGACGGGTTCGACGCGGTCATTGCCGACCTGCCCGAGGCCGTGCGCCGGGGCCGAGGCGAGCGCTGGGTCGAGGGCGTCTTCGGCCTGCACGCACGCCACCACGGCAACGGCGTGGGCTATGACTCCATCTGCGCGAGCGGCGACCACGCGAACACGCTGCACTGGATCAAGAACACCGGCGACATCAAGGACGGCGACCTGATCCTGCTCGACGCCGGCGTCGAGGTCGACTCGCTGTTCACCGCCGACATCACCCGCACCCTGCCGGTGAGCGGCACCTTCACCGACGCCCAGCGCCGGGTCTACGACGCGGTGTATGCCGCGCAGGAGGCCGGCATCGCGGCGTGCAAGCCGGGCAACAAGTTCAGCGACGTCCACGCGGCCGCGATCCGGGTCATCGCCGAGCATCTGCACGAGTGGGGCCTGCTGCCCGAGGGCGTCGACGTGGAGGGCACACTCGACGCTGAGCACGGCCAGTTCCACCGCCGTTGGATGGTGCACGGCACGAGCCACCACCTCGGCATCGACGTGCACGACTGTGCTCTGGCCACGCGCGAGGAGTACTCCGACGCCGAGCTGAAGCCGGGCATGATCATCACCGTCGAGCCGGGCCTCTACTTCAAGGCCGACGACGAGCTCGTCCACGAGGAGCTCCGGGGCACCGGGGTGCGCATCGAGGACGACATCCTCATCACCGACGACGGCTGCGAGAACCTGTCGGCCGCGATGCCGCGCAGCAGTGCGGATGTCGAGAAGTGGATCGCCGGCATCTGGGCGCCCGCGACCACATCCTGACCCCTCACCGCACACTTCGAGACACCGCAACTCACCGAGCAGTCGCAAGGTCCGACGGAAATAACCGCAGACGTTGCAGGTTGCTCGGTGTGTTGCGTTGGAGCGGGTCGGGGCTACTTCGTCTGCGCCGGGACGGTCGCTGTCGTCTCCGTGCCCGCATTTCCGGACGACACGGAGCCGTTCGGGTCCGGGCCCGCGATCGGCGCGCTCCACTGCTCGACGAGCCGCACGAGCGAGGACGCGTCGTCCGCCTGAAGTCCGTTGCCGAGCACCTGCGGAGCGCACTCCGGGTCGACCTGGATCCGCACCTGCGGCCCGGCGTCGTAGTTCAGCAGGAGCGTGAACCGCGACGAGGACACCTTTCCCGAGCCATCGCACGTGTGTCCGGTCGGCTCGGACTTCAGCCCGCGCAGCTCGGCCACCACCTGCTTGCTCTGGTCGGCGTCGAGACGTGTGGCGTGGTAGGTGCTGTCGGCGGCCACACGGCATACGGTGACCTTCGGATCCCCTTCGGGCGCCAGGCTCTGGTCGTCGCCGAGTCGCCCCGTCAACGAGCCGAAGCACGGGTCCGGCGGGGTCTGCGCCGGCTCGCCGCCGACTATCGCGCGGATCGTCACACCGAGCGCCTCCCCCGACACGAAGTCACCGTTGGTGGAGTGGGAGCAGGCGTTCGGGTCGTCCTTCGCGGCCACCCACACGATCGCGTCGGTGTAGCGGGACCCCACGAGGTATGCCGTCTCGTTACCGGCCATCATCGTGCACACCTGAGGCTGGCCGTTCCATCGAGGCGCCCAGGCGAGCAGGTCGGTCAGGTAGCGGCGTTGCTCGGGCGAGGCCACGGTGCGCTGGGTGAGCTCGAACGGTGGGGTGAGCGGCTGCGTCGCGGCGATGTCCATGACCGGGTAGGCGCAGACGACCATGGACGTGGCCGCTCGGTCGGGTAGCAGGCGAGCGTTGCCGTCGACGTTGCCTTGCGGTTTCTCAGGGACCGTCATGCCCTCGGGCGAGGTGAGCGAAGCAGGGCAGTCGAGTGCGCCGTCCGGCGCGGTCGGCTGGTCGCTGACCGCTCGAACGGGTGCGCTCGTGACCGGTGCGGTGGTGCTCCCGATGCCCGGCGACTGCGCGCTGCCGCACCCGGCGAGCACGATCGCGGTGATGCCCGCGACCGCTCCGAGGGCCGAGCGGCCCATGACCCAGCGAGACGGAGCCCAGCGAAACGGAACCCAGCGAGACGTCGCCGAGCGTCGCGTGACCCCAGGACCTGACATGACGCTCCCTCCCAGCAGCCCGTGCTTCACCAGGAACGACCCGGGAGGGTCACGGAACGTTGCATCCCGAGCCGGGCGGCATACTGCGCTCAGATGTCGGAGCCCGGCGGGCGCGGCGCGTCGGAACGGCTCACCGGGGGCTCCGGGCTGACCGGCGCGATGCCGATGCTGACGTTGCCGCCCGGTGTGATGCCCGCCGCCGTGAGGATCTCGCGACCCTCCTGGGCGAACTTGTGCTCGCAGAACACCTCGTACTTCGTCGCGACGACCTGGCTCACCGAGGAGAAGTCACGGACCCCGCGGGTGAAGCCGTAGCCGACGAGCGACCAGATGAGACCGAACACGGCGCCGTACACGGCGGCGGCGATGATCATGCTGAACGGGTTCGACGGCCGGGCGAACAGCGACAGGATGAGGCCGACGAACAGACCCAGCCAGATGCCCGACAGCAGGCCTCCCAGCGCGACGCGGCCCCATGACAGCCGCGCGGTGACCCGCTCGAGCTGCTTGAGGTCGGTGCCCACGATGAGGCAGTTCTCGACCGCGAAGTGCTTGTCGGACAGAGTGTCGACGGCCTTCTGCGCATCTTCGTACTTGTCGAAGGTCCCCAGAGACATGGGGTACTCCAGCGACAGCGTCGCGAAACCCTGGCGCCCTCGGCCCCCCGGACCCTTTGGTTGCAGGCTCATGCGGACATCCTCGCATCTGTGAGGACGCTGGGACTGGAGGTCACGCCCGCAGCTTGTAGTCCTCCACGAGCCGGCGGCCGATGATCATCCGCTGGATGTCGGCGGTGCCCTCGCCGATGAGCAGCATCGGCGCCTCGCGGTAGAGCCGCTCGATCTCGTACTCCTTGGAGTAGCCGTAGCCGCCGTGGATGCGGAACGAGTCCTCGACGACCTGGGCGCAGTTCTCGGAGGCGAGGTACTTGGCCATCCCGGCCTCGAGGTCGTTGCGCTCGCCGGAGTCCTTCTTGCGGGCGGCCTTGACCATCATCTCGTGCGACGCCTCGACCTTGACCGCCATGTCGGCGAGGCGGAAGAGCACGGCCTGGTGGTCGACGATCTTCTTGCCGAAGGTCTCCCGCTGCTGGGCGTAGGCGATGGCGAGCTCGAAGGCGCGTCGCGCCACGCCGCAGCCACGCGCGGCGACGTTGACACGGCCGACCTCGACGCCGTCCATCATCTGGTAGAAGCCGCGGCCCGGCTCACCGCCGAGGATCTGCGCATCCGACGTGCGATACCCGTCGAAGACCAGCTCGGTCGTGTCGACGCCCTTGTAGCCCATCTTGTCGATCTTGCCGGGCACCGTGACGCCGGGCGCGGTCTCGCCGAAGCCCGGCTCCTTCTCGACGAGGAAGGTCGTCATGTTGCGGTAGACGGACTCGGCGCCGGTGTCGGTCTTGACGAGCACCGCGACGAGGTTCGCCGTCCCGCCGTTGGTGAGCCACATCTTCTGGCCGTTGATCGTCCAGTCCCCGGAGTCGGCGTCGCGCACGGCCTTGGTCTTGATGGCGGAGACGTCCGAGCCGCAGCCGGGTTCGCTCATCGAGAACGCGCCGCGGATCTCGCCCGTCGCCATCTTCGGAAGGTAGCGCTGCTTCTGCTCCTCGGTGCCGTGCTGCAGCAGCATGTAGGCGACGATGAAATGGGTGTTGATGATGCCGCTGACGCTCATCCAGCCGCGCGCGATCTCCTCGACGCACAGGGCGTAGGTCAGCAGCGACTCGCCGAGCCCGCCGTACTCCTCCGGGATCATCAACCCGAAGATCCCCATCTCCTTCATGCCGTCGACGATCGCCTGCGGGTACTCGTCGCGGTGCTCGAGCTCCGTGGCGACGGGGATGATCTGCTCGTCGACGAACTCGCGGACGAGCTTGACCAGCTCGGTCTGCTCCTCGGTGAGGCCGTCGGTCTGCTGGAGGCGGGACATGCGAGAGAGTATGCCGCCGCCTCCGCCGTGCAGTCAGCGCGCTCGGATGTGAGTACGGCCACCTGTGGCGTCAGTCACCGGCTCGCGTGGTCCACGAGGGGTGTCACCAGGGCTGGCCGAACGCGACCTTCTTGGCCTTGACCGGACCCTCGAGCGTCGACCTCTGGCTGAAGTCGCCGTCCTTGAGCCCCGTGGTCACGGTCTTGAGGAGCTCGCTGCGGGTGCTGGTCGGGCTGTCCTTGATGGCCTTGAGGAACAGGTAGGTGAACGCGCCGTTCGACCTCCCGCCGAAGGTCGCGTCCGACGCCGTCTGGTCCGGCTTGCACGCGGCGAACAACACCGGCTTGGAGGCGGTCGAGCGGCTCTTGGTGAGCTCGACGAGTGCCTTGCGGTCGACGGTGCGCGGGCCGGTCGCGGCGCGGATCGAGCGAGCCTGCGCGAGACCGGTGGGCGTCGGTGGCGGCAGGTAGCGAGGCTTACGACCGAGGAGCTGGGCCTGCATGATCTCGTCCAGGTCCCTGAGGCCGGTCCCGCTGTGGCACGTGTCGAGCACCACCTCGAGGAGCACACCCTGCGGCAGCCGCCCGAACAGGTCGTGCAGCTCGTCGTCGACCACGACCGTGTCGCGGTCCCACTGGTCGCCTTTCTGCCGGATGTCGTGGCAGGCGAAGGCCTCGTCGAGACCGTCGGGCTCGTAGTCGCCACCCGGCTCGTTGGGCACCTGGGTCCCGTGGCTGGAGAACGTGAAGACGAGGTGGTCGCCGGCCTTGGCCGCGCCGACCATCGTGTCGAGCGCCCCCATGACGTTCTTCTTGGTGGCGTCGGCGTCGGTGAGCACCGTCGTGGTGCGCGCGGTGAAGCCGTACTTCTTCAGCGCGGCCGCCACGTCCTTGGCGTCGTTGACACAGCCGTTCAGCCAGCTGGTCTGCGGCAGCGACGCGAACTCGTTGATCCCTACGCAGAGCGCCTTCTGTGCCATGCGAGTTCCTTCCTCTCGATCTCGTGCGGTGTTGGGTTCGCCTGGGACGTATGCCGTCTCACCCCGTCGCCAGCACGGCGTCGGGTCTCGCGTATACGACGTACGCCAGCCAGGTCGGATCGTCCGCCTCGCGGGCGGCAGCCCGGGCGACGGCGCTCGCGCGGGAGATCGGGGTGCCCTTGAGCAGCTCCTCGTAGAGGCTTTCGACGAAGACCCTGGCGGGTTCCTCGTGCACCGACCACAGGCACGAGACGAACGCGGAGGCGCCGGCGTTGAGGAACGCCGTGGCGAAGCCGCCGACGGTGGTGAACAGCTCCCCCACCCGTCCCGTCTGGCAGGCGTTGAGAACCACGAGCGGGCCGCCGACGGAGGGATCGGCCCAGTCGAAGTTCTCCGAGACGTCGGTGGCAGAGAGGAACTCGTTCATGACGACGTTGCCGCGCCGGCGGCCCCTCAGCAGGACCTGGGCGTCCGCGATGTTGTCGGTGCGAGCGGCCCCGTGGCCCGAGAAGTGGAGCAGGTCGAAGTTGCCGCCGCGCAGCAGCCGCTCGACGCCGCTCGGGGTGGCGGTGACCGCCTTGGCGCCGAACCGCGCCTTGAGGTACTCGGCCTCGAGAACTCCCGCGTCGTTGCTGATCGACGGGTCGGCGTAGACGGGGCAGATCGAGCGCGCCCGGCCGGTCCGGACCTTCAGCTGCTTGGGCGGGAAGCTTCCGATCTGCCAGCGGACCAGGCCACCCTGGGCGAGGAAGAGCGGGGTCGTGCCGCGCTTGCCGCGAGGCGGCTTGAGGTGCACGAGCTCCCAGGGTACGTAGGGCTCGTCGGTGTAGACGATGAGGTCGTGCACGAGGTCTCGGTGCGTCCAGAGGTACTCCTGCATGTCCTCCGGGAAGAACTGCTCGAAGAGCATGGAGCCGATGTTCTGGAGCTTCCTCAGCCGGGCCGAGGGCCTGGAGAGGGTGTCCTTGATGACGCTCTCGACCTCGGCGATCCGGGCATGGACGAAGTCGTCGCGTCCGATGATCGGAGGCGACTCGAAGAACCGCACGTCGTCCCGCTCGAGGCGGAGCGCGTAGGTGTAGACGAGCTCGCCCGTGGCCCGTCGTCCGAGACTGATGTCGAGGCAGGCCACACCGTCGAGCTCGGGGGCCTCGATGCCGGCGTGGACCGACGCCGTCACCGGGGTGGGTGCGCGCATGCCGTCCTGGGCCGCGGTGGCCTGCAGCCGGACGGTCGCGACGGGAACCCAGCCCTGGCGGAGCACGACCTCGACGGCGACCGGGCCGGGCGCGATCGCCCTGGCTCGGAACGTCAGCTCCGCCGCCCAGTCGCCGCCGGGCAGGCCGAAGACCTTGCTGTCGCGCTCGAGCACGTCGACGTTGACCTTGCCGAAGACCTGGACGCTGACCGGGCGCTCGGCATCGACCCGCACCTGCTGGTCGACGTGGACGGTTCCCTCCGTCGCCTCGATCGCGACCCGCGCCAGGCGCACTCGAATCGTGAACTCCTTTGCAGGAGTGACGGTTTCGGGCATCTCCGCCGCGAGGTGGGCAGTGGCTGCAGGTGGCGCGACCGGCTCCAGGCCCGCCGCCAGCGGGGGCGCGGGTGGTGGCGCCGCAGGTGGCGGCGGTGGCGCCGCAGGTGGCGGCGGTGGCGCCGCAGGTGGCGGCGGTGCCGCTGGCGGCCGAGCGGCGGGCGGCCGAGCTGAGGGTGGCGCGACCATCGGCGGAGGCGACATCGGGGGCTCAGCCATCTCCACGCCCCGGTCACCGCCCCCGCGCGATGCACCCTCGGCCATCTCATCCTCGGCGCCTGCCCCGGGGAGTGCGTCCCCCGGCTCCGCCTCGGGTGCCGCTTCCGCGCCGGCTGTCATCCACGCTGGGAGGGACGTGCCGTCGTCCTCACCGGCACCGAGGCCGAGCGGCAGCCACTGGGAGATCTTGCCGAGGACCGAGGCGTTCGAGAAGTAGTTGACGTGGTAAGTGACGTCGTTCGTCCCCAGCGCCAACGTGTCCCGTACGAAACCGCCTTTCGGCAGGCCGATCGCCGACATCGAAGCCGTATCGACGACGAGGTCGTTGGGGCCCTCGAAGAGCCCGTCGAGGAAGCCCTCGGCGAGACGTGCCGCGAGCTCGCGCGGGAACTCGGCCGGGACCACGTGACCGCCGAGGAGCGAGACATGGAAGTCGGACGACACGACGTACCAGCTCGTGCCGGGCTGCGGCTGGCCCGGCTGCATGGTGTTGATCGTCGTGACGAACGGCCCGTCGGGCACCATCGCAGCGAGCCCGGGCACCGCCTTAGCGTCAGCGGCATACGAGGCGAGGAACTTCACGAGCGCGCCGACGCCCTGCACCACACCGCCGACGACGGCCGTGAACGCGGCCGCGCCCGGCACGAGCGAGAGGCCGACCGCTCCGACCATCACCAGGTTGGTGTAGAGGTCGACGAGGTCGTGCCAGCGCTTCGGGTCGGCGAGATGGGTGCCGCCGTTGGTCGCGGCGACGAAGACGATGTTGTCGACCGAGCCCTGCCAGGACGACTGCGGCAGCACCGTCTCGACGAGCGACCTCGTGACGAGCCCACCTCTGCTGTGCGTGATGACGTCGATCTGCAGCGGACGGCCGTGTCCCCCGGCCGACAGCAGGTCGAGCAGGTCGCGCGCGTTCTGCTCGGGGTCGACGCTGAGCGTGCGGTGGTCGTAGCCGATGACGGCGTCGTAGGCAGAGACGAGGGTGTCGACGAAGCGGTTCGCATCGGGCGCTACCGACATCGCCCCGAAGGCGCTCACGGTCGAGGAGAACGTGCCGTGGACGAGCAGCAGCACCCGCGGAGTCCAGTCCGTGTCGAGCGGCACCTCGGCGATCGACTGGATCGGCTTCCAGTGGTCGAGCGAGCCGCCGGTGATGTGCACGAGTCCCGTGCGGATCTTTGACTCGAGCACCTCGATGACCTTGCCGACCACGGCCGGCGCGACGAACTTGATGACGATGGCTTGCACCGCCCCATGGACCAGGTCGCCCAGCAGGCCGCGGTCACGAGACCCGTCGCCATCCGTCGGCGTGATGTCTCGCTGGCGTCCACCCCTCTGGGAGTGGGGCGCTGGACGTGCGGGGCGCATCGGCTGCACCGGGATGTCGAAGCTGACGGTGCGGGGGCCGAGGTCGATGGAGCGGTCGACCGGGCCGCCCTTGGGCAGCTGCCACGAGTAGACGCCGTCACGCTCGAGCAGCACGACCGCGTCGTCACCGGGGGCGACGTCGACGTCCACCTGCACCGTGCCCCTGCGGTTCGACGGTGGCCTGCCGTCGATGTCCCGTGACCCTCGGGGCGTGAGGTCGATCCGGTCCAGGACGGTGAAGTCGTTGTCCGCCAGGGCATCCAGCAGCGCGGCGGTCGGCCCGCCCGCCGGCAGGGGCAGGTCGCGGTCCGTGTGTCCCGGGCGTGCGTCACCGCTCGGGGCTCGGGTGGCGTCGTAGGTCTCGGGGGTGCGCACCCGCACCGCTCCACCGCCGAAGGACGCGGCCGGCATACCTTGCTCCCTCCGAGGGACCCGCTGGACGGACTCTCTTGTCACGGTAGAGGTGGAGAAGTGCGCGCTGATACGGATTCGCCCAAAGCGGGCCGGTAATTCGTTTGCGTCACAGGCGAGCGATGCGGCACCCTCGTGGACGACCGCGACGGCACCAGGCCGGCGCACGGGAACCCAAGGAGGGTGACATGTCGATCACGGCCCCGGGCATGCCTGCCCACATTGCTACGAACTTGGAGTTCCCTTGTCATTCAATGCTTTTCACGAGGACGAGTACGAAGTATTCGACTCTCGCCTGACTGACGGCCGGGCTCTCGACTCCCACCTCGAGGACTTTGCCGTCGACAGCGCGCCCGACGCACCTCCGGAGGGCGAGCGCTGGTCCAGCTGGGACGGTGCGACCCACGGTCCCAAGCCCCGACCCGACTGGGTCATCACCGACCTCGGCGCCGTCGAGGCCGACCTCGGTGTCCTCAAGACGGGCAAGGAGGCCGACGTCCACCTCGTCCGCAGGTGGGTGCCGGGCGCCCCGGACCGGGACGTGCTCATGGCCGGCAAGCGGTACCGGTCGAGCAAGCACCGCATGTTCCACCGCGACTCGGGCTACCTCGAGGGACGGAGGGTGCGCAAGTCGCGCGAGACGCGGGCCATCCGCACGCGGACCTCGTTCGGCAAGGAGCTGATCAGCGGACTCTGGGCCTTCGCGGAGTTCGAGACGCTGATCCGGCTGTGGGGTGAGGGACTGCCGGTGCCGTACCCGGTGCAGATGTCCGACGACGAGATGCTGATGGAGTTCATCGGCACTCCCGACGGGCAGGCCGCGCCACGGCTCGCCCAGGCCCGACCTGCTCCGGAGCTGCTCCCGAGGCTGTACGAGCAGCTGCGCGAGGCGATGCTCCGGCTCGCTGAGCTCGGCTGGGCGCACGGTGACCTCTCGCCGTACAACGTCCTGCTCGACGGCGACGGTGAGGATGTGCGGCTGGTCCTCATCGACTGGCCGCAGATCGTCGACATCATCGGCAACCCGCACGGACCGGAGTTCCTCGAGCGCGACGCGCGGAACATGTGTGACTGGTTCACCCGCAGGGGGTATGCCGTGGACGACGGACTCCTGTTCGGTGACCTCATGGCCGCGGCGACGTCGCGCTGGTAGCGCCACCGAACGTCGCGCCGGTGCGCCGGCCGGTGGAGGCCACCCGTTCGTGGGGTGGCCTCCACAAGCCGCCGGCGCGCCGTCCCCACGGACACACCAAGTGCTTTCGTGGCGGCCGGACAGGCGTGAGCAACCACGCCGCGCGAGCTTGGTATGTCCCTGGTGCCGGGGACGGCGGGATCAGCCCGTCGGCGGCTCGTCGAGGAAGTCTGCGGCGTGGCCGAACTTGCCGGAGTGCACGAAGGCCTCGAGCGGCAGCCGCGACCTGGGCAGACGCGAGCGCGCTCGCAGCCAGTCGGGCATCTCGAGGTCGCCGTCTGGCGCCGCCGGAAGCCCGAGCGCGATCCCGGTCGTGACCGCCCAGTGCGGGGGCACAGCGAACCGCTCGGCCGCGGCGCGGTGGTCGAAGCCACCGAACTGGCGCACCTGCAGGCCCATGGACCTCGCCTGCACGGTGATGTGGGCCACCGCCTGGCCGAGGTCGAACATCGCGTAGTCGCTGTACGCGATCTCGTGGTCCTCGTCGGTCGCGACCTGGTGCAGCGTCAGGATGATCGCCGAGGCGGACGGCGCCCACACCTGGTTCGCCGAGGACAGCAGCTCGACCATGGTGGCGTGGGTATCGTCGCCACGCCGGCCCACGATGAAGCCCCACGGCTGCGAGTTGCCCGCAGACGGTGCCCAGCGCGCCGCCTCCAGGATGGCCCGGAGCGACTCCGGCGAGAGCACGTGCGACCGGTCGTAGACCATGACACTCTCGCGCTCGCGCAGCAGCGGAGTGAGGATGTCCGGCTGCGCCGAGACACCCGGGGACGTATGCCGTTGGGTGGTCACCGTCTCGTCGCTCATGTCGCGCTCAGCCTCCTCACGCACTCCTCAACCATGCCCGACGCCTGCCTCTTCCCGACTCCCCTGTGGGAAGGCCCACTCGTGCTTTTGGCTCGCTTCGCTCGCGTCAGTAGGCCCGCCCGACCACAGCGAGGACGTCCGGGTCGTCTTCGGACAGGGGCACGGAACCGTCGGGCATCGTGAGGCAGCGCACCGTGACGGACGACTCGGCCAGTACGGCCTCCCCTTCGTCGCCGACCTGCTTCCACGCGATCGTCGCCCAGCCGGTGCGAGCCGCCTCGGCGGCCTCGGCGAGGGTCTCGACAGCGGAGGTGTTCGTATCGCGATGAGCCAGCGCGCCGGCATACAGGGCCTGGTGGTCCTCGTCGAGCGCGCGGGACACCTCGGTGACGAGCGCCGCGAGCGGCAGCGGCGACTTGCCCCCGGCGATGCGCCTGACGACCGTCACCGTGCCGGCGGCGAGATCGCGCGGCCCGACCTCGATCCGCACCGGGATGCCCTTGAGCTCGGCGTCGACCGCGCGCCGCCCGAACGGCGTGTCGAGCCGGTCGTCCAGCTCCGCGCGAATGCCTTGCGCCACAAGGTCTTTCACGACCTGGCCGGCCGCCTCCGCGACGCCCTCGCCCGCCTTGACGACCATGACGAGCACCTGGATGGGGGCGAGCCGCGGAGGCACCCGCAGGCCGTTGTCGTCGCCATGGCACATGATGAGGCCTCCCACCATGCGGGTCGTGCTCCCCCACGAGGTCGTCCAGGCCAGCTCCTGGCGGCCCTGCTCCGAGAGGTAGGTGATGTCGAACGCCCTGGCGAAGTTCTGCCCGAGCTCGTGGCTGGTGCCCATCTGCAGCGCCTTGCCATCACGCATCATCGCCTCGAGCGTCATCGTGTTCGTCGCGCCGGCGAAGCGCTCCTTCGCGGTCTTGCGGCCGAGGACCACCGGGATCGCGAGCACCTCCCTCATGAACGCGGCGTACACGTCCTCGTGGATGCGCTTGGCGAACTGCCGCGCGTCCTGCTCCGTCGCGTGCGCGGTGTGCCCTTCCTGCCAGAGGAACTCGCTGGTGCGCAGAAAGATGCGGGGGCGCAGCTCCCAGCGCACCACGTTGGCCCACTGGTTCAGCAGCAGCGGCAGGTCGCGGTAGCTCTGCGTCCACTTGGCCATGAACTCCCCGATGACCGTCTCGGACGTCGGCCGCACCACGACCGGCTCCTCGAGCTCCTTGCCCCCCGCGTGGGTGACGACGGCGAGCTCCGGGCTGAAGCCCTCGACGTGCTCCGCCTCACGCTCGAGGTACGACTGCGGGATGAACAGCGGGAAGTAGGCGTTGCGAGCGCCGGTCTCCTTGATCCGGCGGTCCATGTCGGCCTGCATCCGCTCCCAGATCGCGTAGCCGTATGGCCGGATGACCATGGTGCCGCGCACCGGGCCGTTGTCGGCCAGCTCGGCCTTGGCGATGACGTCCTGGTACCACCGCGGGAAGTCGTCGGACTGTGGAGTGAGCACGCTCTGGGCCATGACGACCGATCCTACGGGTCACGCCTCGCGCATCGTCGCGACGAGGAACGCCTGCCACGCCTCCCTCGAGTCGGCCAGCGCATCAGGGCTGCCCGCCGCCTCGAGGACGCGCGAGGTGGCCTCGCGAGTCGCGTCGTCCAGCTCCCCCGTGATCTCGACGTCCGTGCGTCCCCATACGTGCCGGCACATCGCCTGCACGGCCTGGACCTGTGCGTGGGACCGGCGGATCAGTCGGGGCTGCTCCGTCCCGAAGCGTCCGATGTCGACGTGGATGTGGTTCGCATGGGCGGCGTCGAACAGGTAGGTGAGGACGTCCGCGAACTCGTGGTGCAGCCCGGCGGCGGTGCGCCAGTAGAGCCGGAGGCGCCGCTGGAGCTCGGCCGCGGGCGCGTCACGCCACTGGTCGTAGCGCAGCGAGGTGAGGTCGCGTCCGCCGGCGCGCAGGCGTGCGATGTCGATCGCCTCGCCCGAGCTGTGCCACGAGGTCGCGGCCCCGCGGACCCACGCGCCGTAGGAGCGGACCTCGTCGGGCACCTGGCCGATGTACCGCTCGTGCAGCGCCAGCCACCGGTCGAGGCGTCGGCCGAAGGCGTCGGTCACGTAGTACGTCGCCGGCCGTCCGGTGACCTCGTAGACGTAGGTCGCCCGGCCGATCCGCCGCCGCGCCACGAGGTCGCGGTAGTCGACCGGCTGCGGGTCGATGCGCAGCTCCGGAGGCGCGGGGCCGGCGAGTCCCGGTATGCCGGGCACCTCGGGTAGCTCGACGAGCCCGCTTCGCGCGACGGCATACGTGCCGCCCGCCGCGACGACGCCGAGCGCACCCGCCACGATGAGGCCGCGCCGGGTGATGCGGTGCCCCTCGGAGCGCTCCATGCCCTGACCAACGCGCGGGCGCTCCCCGTGTATCCCGAAGCCGTATGCCGCTTGTCCGCCACATGCACCCGCCCGTCGCTCGGGCGCCCGGAGAGGGCACACGGCATACCCTCTCCGGATGACTGGGGGCGCTGGGCAACCTTTCGGCGTCTCGCGCGTCGTGCCGGGTGTGAGAGTCATCGTCAGCGACCCGACGGACCGCGCGGCCGGCTTCCGCGGCCTCTTCGACGCCCACGCCACGCGAGCGGTGCGGTTCGCCGCGCTGCTCGGCGCCGAGGACCCCGAGGACGTCGTCCAGGACGCGTTCTGCCGTCTCTACGAGCGCTACCAGGGTGGGACCGGAGACCTGGCCGACGCCAGCGCCTACCTCAACCGCGTCATCGTCAACCTCGTCCGCGACCGGCATCGCCGCCGGGTGGTCCGATGGCGCCGGACCCGCCTGGAGCGCCGCGACGCGGAACGGCACGCCGAGTCCGCCGAGGAAGCGTCGCTGCGCACGTCGGAGGCGAGCCAGGTGCTCGCCGCCCTGGACCGCCTGCCAGAGCGGCGCCGTGAGGCGGTCGTGCTGCGGTACTGGCTCGACCTGCCCTACGCCGAGATCGCCACGCTCATGGGCACCACCGTCGGTGCCGCGAAGTCCGCCGTGTCCCGAGGGCTCGACGACCTGCACCGCCACCTGGAGGACCGATGACCGACCGCGACCTGCTGACCCGGGACCTGCTCGACACAGCTGCGCAGGAGATCGACGTCGACCTGGAAACGCTGTGGCAGCAGACCGAGAGACGCCTCGGCACTCGCCGCTCGTGGCTGCGCCCTACCCTCGCTGCCGCGTCGGTCGTCGCTGTCGCCGGCGCGGCCGTCGCCACGGGCTGGTGGACTGCCCGGCCGGACACCACGTCCTTCGGCTCCGGCACCCCGTCGGTCTCGTCTGCCACGACCCCAGCCGCAGCGTCTTCCACCGCCACGACATCGAGCGCGAGCACGACCTCGAGCGCTTCGTCGACCGGCCCGGTCATGCCCGGGCTCACCATCGGCAGCCCGCTGCCGGCATACCAGCAGTACGTCGACCAGACGAAGCTGGGCAGGCAGAACCGGTGGGCGCACATGGCCAAGGGCCGGACCATCGGCCTCGGCACGGTCCACGTCGGAGGGCGCCCCGCGAACATCCTGCTCGCGCCGGCGATGACGGACGCAGGGTCGTACGGCGACGGCAAGGCCCGGCCCGCGGGCTGCATCATGGTGTGGCCCGCGGACCGCAACATCAACGACAACCAGGTCCGCGGCAGCAGCTCGACGTGCGTGACCTTCCCGCTGCCGACCTCCAAGCCGGGCCCCTTCGACGACCTCGGCGAAGGGGCGCTGTCGGACCCTTCGACCAACGAGGTGGACGAGTACAGGGACGTGCTCCGGCCGGTGGTGGCGACCTCAGGCCGGGTCGCCTCGTTGGACTTCGAGCAGGACGGTCTCCTGACTCCGCTGCCGTACCGGCTCACCCTCCCGGGTGTCGACGGGGCGGTGTTCGTCGGGTTCCTGCCGTATCGGCCGATGACCCTGGACTCGGACATGCGGATCGTGGCTCGCGATGCGGCCGGAAGGGTGGTCTTCGACCGCCGGCTCTGAGCTGTCCGAAGGAGCGCCGCGGCGACGACGGCGGATATTCGGTGGACCGGCCTCGCGACGCGCGGCAAGGTCGAGGACATGTGGCAGGACGAGCTCTGGGATGCCGAGACCGCAGCGCGCTACGACACGCCTGGCGCGGGGATGTTCGCCCCCGAGGTGCTCCGGCCGACCGTCGACCGGCTGGCCGCACTGGCCGCCGGGGGTGCCGCGCTGGAGCTGGCGATCGGCACCGGCCGGGTCGCCGTGCCCCTCGCGGAGCGCGGTGTGCCGGTCAGCGGGATCGAGCTGTCCCAGCCGATGGTGGACCGTCTCCGGGAGAAGGCCGATGAGCAGTCGATCCCGGTCGTCCTCGGCGACATGGCCACCGCGACCGCCCACGGCGAGTTCACGCTGGTGTACCTGGTGTACAACACGATCTCCAACCTCATGACGCAGCAGGAGCAGGTGGACTGCTTCCGCAACGCCGCCCGCCACCTCGTCCCGGACGGCTGTTTCGTGGTCGAGCTCTGGGTGCCCGAGCTGCGCCGGCTGCCGCCCGGTGTGCCTGCGACCGTGTGGGACCTGCAGCCGGGCTACATCGGGCTCGACACCTACGACGTGCTGCAGCAGCACGTCGTCTCGCACCACTTCACCTTCGACGAGACCAGGCGCGCCCGCCTGACCCGCTCGCCCCACCGCTACATCTGGCCCGCCGAGCTCGACCTCATGGGGCGGCTCGCCGGTTTCGAGCTCGAGGCCCGGCACGCCGACTGGTCGGGCTCAGACTTCACCGCCGAGTCGCGCTCGCACGTGTCGGTCTACCGCCTGCCCTGAGCGAGGCTCACCCCCGTTCGAGGTATTGCGGTCGAGGTACAAGGTCGTGCCAGCTGGCGACCTGATACCTCGATCCGATTACCTCGAACGAGGGGGCACGGACGAGGGGTCAGCGAAGCGCGGCGATGGCCTCGGCGGTCGCGAGCACCTGGTGCGCCTGGTCGACGTGGAGGTTCTCGATGAGCCGGCCGTTCAGCGTGGCAACACCAGAGCCCTGCGCCACCGCCGCCTCGAACGCGGCGATGACCGCGCGCGCCTCCTGCACCTGCGCCTCAGTCGGGGCGAAGACCTCGTTGCACGGATCGACCTGCCCCGGATGGATCAGGGTCTTGCCGTCGAAGCCCAGCTCCCGGCCTTGCCGAGCCTCGGCGACGAACCCGTCGGCGTCCTTCACGTCGTTGAACACCCCGTCGACGATCGCGACCCCCGCAGCGCGCGCGCCGAGCAGAGCCAGCTGCAGCGACGTCTGGATCGCCGCGCGTCCGGGCGAGTACGTCGCGCCGAGCTCCTTGTAGAGGTCGTTGGTGCCGAGCACGAGGCAGGCGAGGCGGTCCGACGCGCTCGCGATCTCCTCCGCGTGCAGGATCGCCGAGGGCGTCTCGATCATCGCCCAGAGGCGCACATGGTCGGGGGCCTCGGCCGCCACCATCGCCTCGACGAGCGACCGCACCTCGTCCGCGGACCCGACCTTCGGCACCACCACCGCGTGGGGCCCTGCAGCGCAGGCCGCCGCAAGGTCGGCGTCGTGCCACTGGGTGCCGATGCCGTTGACGCGGATCGTCAGTTCACGCCGGCCATAGTCCCCGGACTGCGCTGCGGCACAAGCGTTCTCGCGCGCAGTCTCCTTCGCGTCGGGTGCCACGGCATCCTCGAGGTCGAGGATGAGGGCGTCCACGGGCAGGGTCTTCGCCTTCTCCAGGGCACGCTCGTTGGAGCTCGGCATGTAGAGCACCGAGCGGCGTGGGCGCACGGCCCCGCGTCCTGGAGCCGGGGAGGGGTCGCTCCCGAGCTTGCGAGGGTCCGGCCCGTCATTCCGGAATGCCGTGCGGTCGGCGACCATGGGACTCAGCCTTCCTGCGTGGCGGGCTCGGCGGCATACAGTGCGGCGAGCTCGGGGTCGGTCCGGGCGAGGCGCTCGGCGAGCTCCACGATGACGAGGCACTGCTTGAGGCTCGCGTCGTCCTCCATCTTGCCGTCGAGCATGACGGCGCCCGTGCCGTCACCCATCGCCGCCACGACACGCCTTGCGTGGCGGACATCTTCGGCGGATGGGCTGAAGACGCGCTTGGCGATCTCGATCTGGACGGGGTGCAGCGACCACGTGCCGACGCAGCCGAGCAGGAAGGCATTGCGGAACTGGTCCTCGCACGCGACGACGTCGGCGATGTCGCCGAAGGGGCCGTAGTAGGGGAAGATCCCGTGCATCGCGCACGCGTCGACCATCCGGGCGATCGTGTAGTGCCAGAGATCCTGCTGGTAGGTCGCGCGCTCTCCCTGGATGTTCCCGTCCACGGGGTCCTGCCGCACGAGATAGCCGGGGTGCCCGCCCCCGACCCGCGTCGTCTTCATCCGGCGGTCGGCCGCCAGGTCGGCGGGCCCGAGCGAGAGCCCCTGCATGCGCGGCGAGGCGCCGCAGATCTCCTCGACGTTGGCCACGCCTCGCGCGGTCTCGAGGATCGCGTGGACGAGGATCGGGCGGGTCAGGCCGGCACGCGCCTCGAGCTGGGCGAGGAGCCGGTCGACGTAGTGGATGTCCTCGGCACCCTGGACCTTGGGCACCATGATGACGTCGAGCTGGTCGCCGATCTCGGTGACCAGCGTGGTCAGGTCGTCGAGCACCCACGGGCTGTCGAGCGCGTTGACCCGCGTCCAGAGCTGGGTGTTCTCCCCGAAGTCCGTGGCCTTGGCGATGGCCACGAGCCCGGCCCGTGCCGCCTCCTTGCGGTCCGCCTTGACCGCGTCCTCGAGGTTGCCGAGCAGCACGTCGACCGTGCCGACGAGCCCTGGGACCTTGGCCGCCATCTTCTCGTTGCTCGGGTCGAAGAAGTGGATGACCCGGGACGGACGCGCCGGGACCTCGGTGAGCGGCGTCGGGGCGCCCACGGCGAGGGGACGGAAGAAGTCCTTTGCGCTGCGCATGGGCGTCAACGTAGCAACGGCCCGGCACACCCGGTTATGACCGCAGTCACGCCCACCACCAATGAGGTCGGAATCACTATGGTGGGCCGTGTGACCGAGCCGCCCAGCGCCAACCTCACCGCCCTCCTCGGCGAGGCCATGAGCAAGTCCGGCCTGCTCTGGATCGACGTCGCCGACGACCGCACCTGGCCGGCCTGGCACGTGTGGGACGACGGCGCTGCCCTGGTGGTGAGCGGGCCGGGTGAGCAGCCGCTGCCCTGGCTCCCCAAGGAGGTCCGGCTGATCCTGCGCAGCAAGGACACCGGCGGGCGGCTGCTGACGATCCGGGCGCACGTCCACGTCCTCGAGCCCGGCACTCCCGAGTGGCAGCGTGCCGCCGAGCTGCTCAAGGCCTCGCGGCTCAACGCCGTCGACGACTCGCTGACCCGCTGGGCCGCCGAGTGCACCATCACCGCACTCGTGCCGTTCGACAGCCCGCTCGAGTCCCCAGGCGCCTATGACGCCGGCGACCACCGGGCCGCCCCGGCCCGCACGGCCGCGACGACGACCGCGTGGCGCCCGTGGCATCTCGGCGGGCGTGGAGAGGAGCGCGCCGAGCGCAAGCGCGCCAAGGCTGCCCGCAAGGCCGCGGTGAAGGCCGCCCGGGAGCGCGCGAAGCTGCGCAAGAAGCGTCAGCGACGTGGCGTCGGCCGGCACGGCACGTGACCGCATAGCCTGGGCCTCATGAGCGCCAGCACCCGCGTCTTCGTCGCGCGCCTGACGGGACTGAGCGTCTTCGACCCGCTCGGTGACCAGGTCGGTCGCGTGCGCGACGTCGTGGTGATGTTCTCGGCCAACCGGCCCGAGCCCCGCGTGATCGGACTGGTCGTCGAGGTGCCGGGCCGGAGGCGGGTGTTCGTGCCGATGACGCGGGTGACCTCGATCGACGCGGGCGCCGTGATCACGACCGGCCTGGTCAACATGCGCCGCTTCGAACAGCGGACCAACGAGATGCTGGTGGCCGCCGAGCTGTTCGACCGCACGGTCAAGGTGACGACGCCGGAGGCGGTCGAGGCGGGCTTCGGCGACGCGATCGTCGAGGACCTCGCGATCGAGCAGGGGCTTCGCCGCGACTGGCTCGGCGTCAAGGTCTTCGTCCGGCAGGCGTCCGGGGTGTCGTCGGCATCTCGCGCCATGTCACGCCTGACTCGCCGGCGGTCGGGCAAGACGATGCTCGTCGACACCCGCGACGTCCAGGGCCTGCATGAGCAGTCCGGCGCGCAGAGCGCGGAACGCCTCCTCGAGACCTACGACGATCTCAAGGTCGCCGACCTCGCCGAGGTCATCCACGACCTGAACCCCAAGCGGCGGGCCGAGGTCGCCGCCGCCCTCGACGACGAACGCCTGGCCGACGTCCTCGAGGAGCTCCCCGAGGACGACCAGGTCGAGATCATCGCCGGGCTCGACACCGAGCGGGCTGCGGACGTGCTCGAGGCCATGGAGCCCGACGACGCCGCCGACCTGCTCGCAGACCTGCCCCCCGAGCAGGCCGAGCAGCTCCTGCAGCTCATGGAGCCCGACGAGGCGGCGCCCCTGCGGCGGCTGCTCACCTACGACGAGAACACCGCCGGCGGCATGATGACGACCGAGCCGGTCGTGCTCGGTCCCGAGGCGACGATCGCCGAGGCGTTGGCGACGGTGCGCCGCGAGGAGCTCGCCCCGGCGCTGGCGTCCCAGGTGTACGTATGCCGTCCGCCACTGGAGGCGCCCACGGGCCGCTACCTCGGCCTCGTCCACATCCAGCGCCTGCTGCGCGAGCCGCCGCACGCGGCGATCGGCTCGATCATCGACAAGGAGATGGAGCCCGTCTCGGCGAACGCCTCGCTCGAGACGGTGACCCGGACCCTCGCGACCTACAACCTCGTCTCGCTGCCCGTCGTCGACGACGACGGCCGGCTCATCGGTGCGGTCACCGTCGACGACGTGCTCGACCACATCCTCCCGGAGGACTGGCGTGAAGAGCGCCACGAGCTCGGAGTCCGCCCGTGAGCGAGCGTTCGGAGCGGCGGATCGGCGCCCGGGCCGTGCGCGGCGACAAGCTCGACCAGCCTCGCGAGCAGCGCGCTCGGTTCCTGCCGCAGGTGTCGCTGTCGCAGGAGGCCTTCGGCGTCCTGTCCGAGAAGTTCGCGCGCTTCATGGGCACGGCGCAGTTCCTCATCGGGATGACGGTCTTCGTGCTCGTCTGGGTCGGCTGGAACATCCTGGCCCCGCCGGGCCTGCGGTTCGACGAGTACCCGTTCATCTTCCTCACGCTCATGCTGAGCCTGCAGGCGTCGTATGCCGCACCGCTGATCCTGCTCGCGCAGAACCGGCAGGCGGACCGTGACCGGGTCACCCTCGAGCAGGACCGGGCCCGCGACGAGCGCAACCTCGCCGACACCGAGTTCCTCACCCGTGAGGTGGCCTCGCTGCGCGTGGCGCTGCGGGAGCAGGCCACACGCGACTTCGTCCGGTCCGAGCTGCGCGGCCTGCTCGACGAGCTCGAGGACCGCGCCCTGCTCCGCCGCCTCGACGACGACCACACGCCCCCGCAACACACCGGCTAGCCGCATACTCCTGCGGAAATAACCGGCGGACTTGGCGGCTGCTCGGTGTGTTGCCGGTGTTGCAGGTGTCGCACGAGCATGCCGCGAGGGTGCGCGCGAGTGTGGCGCGAGTGACAGGGGGCGTGGTCGGGAGCGCCCGATCTGCGGCATACGATGGACACCATGTCCGTCCTCATGGTGCCCAGCCGTGACGCGCTGCTCACGGCCCTGTCGAAGGTCAACGACCCCGAGATCCGCAAGCCGATCACCGAGCTCGGCATGGTCAAGTCGGTCGAGATCGACGATGCCGGGCGGGTGGCTCTCGCGATCTTCCTCACGGTCTCGGGCTGCCCGATGAAGGACACCCTGACCCGCGACACCACAGCCGCCCTGCTCGCTGTCGACGGCGTCACCGCTGTGGACGTCGCACTCGATGTCATGAGCGACGAGCAGCGCGCCACCCTGCGTCAGCAGCTGCGCGGTGGGGCCCCGGAGAAGGAGATCCCCTTCGCCAAGCCGAGCTCGCTGACGCGGGTGTATGCCGTGGCGTCCGGTAAGGGCGGCGTCGGCAAGTCCTCCGTCACGGTCAACCTGGCTGCCGCGATGGCCGAGCAGGGCCTGCGGGTCGGCGTCGTCGATGCCGATGTCTACGGCTTCTCGGTGCCGCGGATGCTCGGCGTCGAGCAGCGACCGACGCAGGTCGACGACATGATCCTGCCGCCCATCTCGCACGAGGTGAAGGTCATCTCGATCGGGATGTTCGTCCCGGGCAACCAGCCGGTCGTGTGGCGTGGGCCCATGTTGCACCGCGCCCTGCAGCAGTTCCTCGGTGACGTCTTCTGGGGTGACCTCGACGTGCTGCTGCTCGACCTGCCGCCCGGCACAGGTGACATCGCGATCTCGATCGCGCAGCTCATCCCGACCGCCGAGATCCTCGTCGTGACCACGCCGCAGCAGGCCGCCGCAGAGGTCGCCGAGCGCGCGGGCTCCATTGCGCTGCAGACGCATCAGCGGGTCGTCGGCGTCATCGAGAACATGTCGTGGCTCGAGCTGCCCGACGGCACACGCCAGGAGATCTTCGGCTCCGGCGGTGGCCGGGACGTGGCCGAATCACTGACCCGGAGCATTGGCGCCCCGGTCGAGCTGCTCGGTCAGATCCCGCTCGACACCCGGCTGCGCGAGAGTGGCGACAACGGCATGCCGGTCGTCCTCGGAGAGCCGGACTCCCCCGCCGCCGTGGCCCTGCGCGGCATCGCACGCACTCTCGCCACGCGCGCCCGTGGGCTCGCCGGTCGCTCCCTCGGACTCACGCCCGCCGGTCGCTGACTCCGTCGAGCTACCCCGGCGGACAGGTCAGGTGGCCTCGGTGTCCCACGGGGTCGGCAACGACGGGTCGTGGCCACGCGGCACGCTGACCGGCTTGTCGGCGGTGTCTGCCACCGGCTCCTCGTCGGGCGGTGCGTTGAGGGCGTCGCGCACGATCTTGCGCGGGTCGTACTGCCTCGGGTCGTAGGCCCGCCAGTCGATATCGGAGAACTCCGGACCCATCTCGTCCTTGAGCTGCTGCTTGGCGCGGTCGGCCATCTGGCGAGCCTGGCGGACGAACCGCCCGAACTTCGCGGCGTAGTCGGGGAGCCGCTCGGGACCCAGCACGAGGATGGCGAGCACCCCGAGCAGGAGCAGCTCCCACCCGTTGATGTCGAACAACTGACCCTCGCTTCCACGCGTTCCTACGGCGCGGCCATCCTACGGTCCCGCGCTGGGAGCTACTTCGCCGGCTCCGCCTCGAGCGTCATCTTCAGGTCGAAGTCGTGCCCGTCGCGCTGGACCGTGAGGGTCACGGTGTCGCCCACGGCGCGCGACCGGATCGACACGATGAGCTGGTCGGGTGTGCGCACTCGCTTGCCCTCGAACGCGACGATGACATCGCCCGGCTTGACCCCGGCCTTGGCGGCGGGACCTCCCGAGGTGACCGCGTCGCCCGAGTCGTCGACCTCTGCGCCCTCGCCCGTGAAGGTGCGGTTGAGCTTGACCCCGATGATCGGGTGCGTCGCCTTGCCGGTGGCGATGAGCTGGTCGGCGGTGCGACGCGCCTGGTCGCTCGGGATCGCGAAGCCCAGGCCGATGCTGCCGCCGGTCGACCCGGACGTCCCGGGCACCCGCGCGATCGCGCTGTTGACGCCGATGACCTGCCCGGTCATGTCGAGCAGCGGGCCGCCGGAGTTGCCGGGGTTGATGGCGGCGTCGGTCTGAATGGCGTTGATGTAGGACGCCTCGGTGCCGTCGCCGGGTGTCACGGGGCGGTTCATCGCGCTGACGATGCCCGTGGTGACGGTCTGGTCGAGGCCCAGCGGCGCGCCGACCGCGATCACCTGGTCGCCGACGACGACCTTGTCGGAGTGGCCCAGGGTCAGCGGGGTGAGGTCGCTGCGGGCGATCTTGAGCACTGCGAGGTCGTAGCTCGCGTCACGTCCGACGATCGTCGCCTTCTCGGTGTCGCCCGTGCTCAGCACGACCTGGATCTCGCCGTTGGGCGCCGCCTCCACCACATGGTTGTTGGTCAGCACATGGCCCAAGCGGTCGATGACGAAGCCGGAACCCGTCGCCGAGCCCTCGCTGCCGCCGTCCACCTTGATCGTGACGACGCTCGGCAGCACGTTCGCCGCGATGTTCGCCACCGAGCCGGCCGGGCGCGACGTGGCGCCCGGGCCCGGGGTGGGCAGCGTGGTCCCGGCAAGGTTGATGCGGTCCTCGGCGACGTGGCCGGCGACGCCGCCGATGACGCCGGACAACAGGCAGAGGGCGACGACGCCGGTAACGATGAGCCCACGACGGCGCCGAGGCCGTGAAGCCGCCGTTTCATCGGTCAGTGGGACGCCGGGGAGCAAGGGACCGCCGGGCAGCTCGCCACCGCCGGGCGGCGCCACCGGAGAGCCGGGTATGCCGCTGGCATCCGTCGGGCCGTACGCACCGTGAGTGCCATACGGGCCTGGAGCCCCTGGCGACCCGGTCGGCGCCGTCGTGCCGGCGGCGGTCGCGGCGTAGTAGCCGGCTGCGGGGGCCGACGGCGAACCCGGCTGGGCCGCCGAAGCGAGCGCGTGCGAGTCGGGCGTCGGAGACTCGACCGGGGGCGTGTACGCCGCCCGGTGCGCCTCCTCGGCCAGGGCGTCGGCGCGGTCGCTCCCCCACGAGGAGTCGGCGCGTGCAGGAACCCCCGTTGAGGCCGGGTCGCCGAAGACGTCGAACCAGGCATCGTCGTCCTGGCCGGGCGCGGTGACAGCGGCCTCGGAGGGGATGGCTCGCGTGTCGTGCAGGTCGATGATGCCGGTGCGCTCGGCCTCGCCGCGCGCGGGGCCTGTCTCGAGGCCCGTCTCAGGCCCTGCCTCGGGGCCCGTCTCAGGCCCTGTCTGGGGACTCGCTTCGGGCGCTACCCCCGAAACAGCGGGCTCGTGGTCCGGCGTCCTCGACTCGTCGCTCATGGACCTGATTGTGCCGAACTGACGCTGGTGAACCGAACCGGGCCCAGATCACTGTCGCGGTGCGCGGTGCCGGTCGCGACGACCCAGTACGACACGGTGACGCGCACCGGCATGGCCGGGCCGTACATCGTGCCGCTGGAGGAGCTGGTGCGGCTCACCGGCAGCGAGTGCCCGTTCAGGCCCGTCAGGGAGTTCTGGCCGAAGTGCGCCACAGGGACCTGACGCGAGGTGCCGCCGGAGCCGGAGACCGGGGACACGGCCAGGCCCCAGGCCGCCGCCACCGAGGCACCGGCCGCAATCGACGCGACGACCGCAGCACGCATCGGGGAGCGGTGCAGTGCGGGCGCACCCGGGGATACGGTCGGCACGGGGTCGTACGAGGGGGCGGACGGCATACGGAACCCGATGGGGGGCAGCGGGATCCGTGGCCCGCTGTGCACCGGAACCTCGGGCGCCGGCGGAGCCGTGGCGAGCCCGATGAGGGAGGACCGCAGGCTCATGGGCACCCCGGTGTCGGAGCGCAGCGATGCGACGATCCGGCGCTCCTGGTCCGCGGCTGCTCGGCACATCGTGCAGCACACGACATGGCGGTCGTAGAGGTGAAGCAGGGCAGGAGGGAGCGCGCGGTCGACGTACGCGCGGACGTGGTTGCGCAGGTGCGGCGTCACGGGGTCACCTCTGCACCATCAGCGCGTCCCTGCCGCGACCCGGCGCCCGGGGATCCGCAGGCCGGCGCGGCCCGTGCGCGACTCCGGCTTAGCGGCGGGCCTGGCGGCCACGTCTGGAGCGCGGTGCGCGAGGGCCTCGCGCAGCTGTGCGCGGCCCCGGTGGATCCTGGAGCGCACGGTGCCGAGCTTGACGCCCAGCGTGGCGCTGATCTCCTCGTAGGAAAGGCCCTCGATGTCGCACAGGACGACCGCGGCCCGGAACTCCGGGGCCAGGGCGTCGAGCGCACGCTGCACGTCGTCGTCGAAGCGAGCGTCGTGGTATGTCTGCTCCGGGCCCTTCTCGGCGCTGGCAAGACGGCCGGCGGCGTCCTCAGGGAGGGCGTCGAAGCGGATGCGCTGCTTGCGGCGCATCTTGTCGAGGAACACGTTGGTCGTGATGCGGTGAAGCCAGCCCTCGAAGGTGCCCGGCTGGTAGGAGTGCAGCGACCGGAACACGCGGACGAACACGTCGTGCGTGAGGTCCTCCGCGTCATAGGGGTTGCCCGTGAGGCGGTAGGCCAAGCGGTAGACGCGCGCCGAGTGCTGCTCGACGATCTCCTCCCACGTCGGAGGAGTCCATGCCGAGTCGGCCTGCGCCACGGCGGTGGGCGGGGTGGTCGTCACGCTGGTGGTCACGGGGGCCTTTCACGGAAGGGTTCAACGACAAGAACGCCGTTGCGTCTCGTTTCGTTCCCCTTCAGAGTGGCCGATCCGGTTATGTGCGCGCACATCGGAACCTGTGGATCCGCTGTGGATCCCCGATGACCGCCCCGTCAGCGCTCGCCCGCCTCGGCCGCCTGCTCGGGCGCCTCGGCCACCTGCTCGGGCGGCACGGCCTCGTGGTGCCGGCGCCCGTGGGTGCGCCGGTCCTCCTTCATCTGCGCCTCGAACAGGTGGCGGCGGCCCTCGACGAGCCGCTCGCGCGCCTGCGCCTCGAGCCGCTTGAAGGTCTCGTAGTAGCCGTCGTCGTACTCCTCGACGACCTGAAAGGTCCAGCGGCCCTCGAGCACGTTCCGGCCGACCAGGTCGGTCTCGATCTCGTCGGCGAGCTCTCGATGACCGGCCGCCCGGAGCAGGTCGACGGCCTCTCCCAGGGCGAGGTCGGCCGTGCCGGTCAGGCGATGGAAGCCGTAGAGGTGGCCACGCGCGTCCTCGACGACCTCGAACGCCTCCGACAGCTTCCCGAGAGCCTCGATCGTCGCGTCGTCGACGCCCGCCGGACGGCGGTGCTGGGGCGCCGGCAGGTCCAGTTCGTCCATGTCCGCACCCTAGGCGCTTCCGGGACGCCGTAGGTCCCGAGCGCCCCGACGCGCGTCCCGTCGATGCCGTATGCCGCACAGTAGGGTTGCCCGCATGAGCACCCAGAAGGTTGCGGCCTGGTCGCACGCGGAGGAGTTCGTGACCCCGAGCGAGCACATCGAGCAGGCCCGCCGCAAGGGTGAGGAGCTCGGCGCCGAGCCCGTCGGCAACGGCGTCGGGGCAATGCTCCAGCTGCTCGCGGCGGCGATCGGCGCCAAGGCCGTCATGGAGGTCGGCACGGGCGCCGGCGCCTCGGGACTGTGGCTGCTCGGTGGGATGCCACCGGACGGCATACTCACGACGATCGACCTCGAGACCGAGCACCAGCGGGCGGCGCGCGACGCGTTCGCCGCGGCCGGCATCGCACACCAGCGCACCCGAGTCATCGCCGGGCGGGCGCTGGAGGTGCTCCCGCGGATGACCGACGGCGCCTACGACCTGGTCGTCGTCGACGCGGACCGGCTGGAGTACCCCGAGTACCTCAACCAGGCCGCACGGCTGCTGCGCACCGGTGGCACCCTCGCCATGACGTGGACGGACAAGGAGTCCGACCCGGCGAACCGCGACGCCGAGACCCGCACCCTGCGCGACGTCGGCAAGTCGATCCGCGACCACGCCGGATTCACGGTCGCCCTGCTGCCGGTCAGCGACGGCCTCCTCCTCGCCGTCAAGAGCTGACCACGCAGCCGTCCCGGCTCCTCGAGCTCCTGGCCGGAATCCGACCTCGGATTGCCCACGGCACCAAAGGAATCCGAAAGCGCATGCGCACCCAAGGAGTCATGCGGATAACGCCCGCTTGACGCCTCGGTCACGCGCCGATCACGCGCCCTTCACACCTCAGTCACGGCCTTGTCACGCGCAGGTCACGCGGCCCTCACGCCGGCATGACGCAAGATTCACGCCTGCCTGACGGCACGATGACGGACCCGTCACACCCCTCCCGGTCTACTTGTTGGCAGCAGGGAAGGAGGTGAACACCATGAACATGATCAGCTACTCCGAGCTCGAGTCCGAGACCGTCGAGCTGCTTCCCGAGAAGGAGACGCTCTTCTTCAACAACAACTGGGCCGGCATCTACGCGAGCAACTCGTCGCTCGCTCTCAACGTTGCCTCCGTTTTCGCGAACGCCCAGAGCAACGCGACCCAGGTCATCGGCGTCGTCCAGCACTGACCCGCTGTCCGGTGCCACCGTCCCGCCGACACTCGGGACGGGGCACCGGACTTCCGCATGTAGAAGGGGGATGTCATGCAGACCATGACGTCGATCTCGCTCAGGGACATCGACGACGAGCTCGTCGAGTGCCTGCCGGACCGGGAGACGCTGTTTTTCGACATCAACGTCGCGCCGGTCATCGGGGTGAACCTGTCGATTGCGATCAACGCCGCGACGGTCAACAGCAGTGCGTACGCCAACGCGCACCAGGTCCTCGCGTCAGTCATCCACTGACCTGTTCACCCGATCGTGCTGGCGTGCCCTCCAGGCACGGGGACGCGCCAGCACGGTATGCCGCAGCCTGAAGCTTTGGGGGAAACCATGTCCGAGCTCGTCGCCTCCCGCGTGAGCACGCCGAGCGTGCTGGGCACGCAGGCCTTGCCGGGCGAGCGCCACCTGACGCCCGTCGGACCGGCGCAGCCCGACCGGCCACTCACAGAGGTCCGGTGGGCCCTACCACGGGACGTGGCACTCCTCGGACCGGTGCCGGCGTCGGGGCTCGCCACGACGCCGTACCTCGTGCGCCGCGGAGACGGCCAGGTGATCCAGGTCTCCGAGCTGCTGCATGTCGTGCTCTCACGCGTCGACCCCGGCCGCACCCTGGCCCAGATCGCCCGCTCGGTCAGCCTCGTCCACGGCAGGATGCTCACCGAGGACGGTCTGGACTACCTCCTGCGCACCAAGCTGATGCCGCTCCGGCTCGTCATCGAGGTCGGGGCCGAGCCAACGGCCTCCGACGCCGACCGCAGCGTTGCCCGGCCGGTGCTGAGCCTCGGGCTGCGCGGCACGCTGATCCCGGCTACGGTGGTCCGCCCGCTCGCCCGTCTGCTGACCCCTGCCTTCCACCCGGCCGTCGTCGTCGCCGCGCTGGCCGCACTCGTGGCCCTGGACGCGAGGCTGCTGCTCGACGGCGGTGTCATGTCGGCCCTGTCCGCCGTGCTGGCCACGCCGACGCTCCTGCTCGCGCTGTTCGGGATCATGACGCTGGGGGCCGTCATCCACGAGCTCGGGCACGCCGCGGGCTGTGCGGCCTCCGGCGGGACGCCCGGCCGGATCGGCGTCGGCATCTACCTGCTCTTCCCCGCCTTCTTCACCAACGTCACGGACTCGTACCGCCTCGACCGCAGGGGCCGCCTCAGGACCGACCTCGGCGGCCTGTACTTCAACGTCTGGTGCCTGCTCGTGGCCGGCACCGTGCAGGCATGGACCGGCAGTGGGCTGCTGCTGCTCGTCATCCTGCTCATGCAGATCGAGATGATCCAGCAGCTCATCCCGACCGTCCGGTTCGACGGGTACTTCGTGCTGACGGACCTCACGGGCATCCCGGACCTGTTCTCCCGCATCAAGCCGGTGCTGCGCTCGCTCATGCCCGGCCGCCCGGTCGACCCGCGAGTGAAGGAGATGCGCCCGTCGGCGCGTCGGGCCGTGACGGCGTGGGTCTTCACCGTGGTGCCGCTGCTCGGGATCGCCTCCGTGTGGACGATCGTCAACCTGCCGACCATCGTGACGACCACCGTCGGGGCGCTCGAGGTCCAGTGGGATGCCGTGGTGAGCGGCTGGAGGTCCACATCGGTGCAAACGGTGCTCGTCGGTGCGATCGGCACTTTCCTGCTCGTGCTCCCCCTCGCGGGACTAGCCTTGGTCTTCTACCGGATCGTTCTGCTGCTGGTGGGCGTCCTGCGACGGCGCCTGACTGCTGACTCGAGGCGGACGCGCATGAGCACGATCGACAGACCACCGGCCGCGGTGCCGGGGCGACCCGACGACGCGCGCGACGGCCTCGCCAGTCCGAGGCCCCAGCCTGTTCCCGCACCGGCGCTGTCTGACCCGCAGCGACCCGAGCCCGCCCTGCTTCAGCCCGTCACGACGCAGCCCGTCACGCCGCAGCCCGTCACGCCGCAGCCCGTCACGCCGCAGCCGGTCACGCCGCAGCTCGTGACCCTGCCGCCGGTGACGCCGCAGCTGGCCACGCCAGAGCCCAACCGCCCCGAGTCCGCCGCTGACACCGCCGACACCACCCACACTGCCGACACCACCCACGCCGCCGACACCGCCAGCACGACGCACGCGCCTCCCGAGACGCCGGCCGACCTGGCGACGGCCGACCCGGCGACGGCCGACCCGGTGACGGCCGACCCGGCCCTGGCCGACCCGGCGACGGCGGGCCGGGCCCGCGGCGAGCACACCGGTGTGGGCGAGAACGAGTGGGCCAGCTCGCTGTCGGCCGACGAGTTCACCGACGAGGCGTTGTTCGGCGAGCCCCGCACGATGGCCCGCACCGGATGGCGCAGGGCCGTGCGGGTAGCGACCGGCGGACGGGTCGCTCCCGGCCCCGGTGCGGAGGAGCTCCGCCGCGCCGAGATCGCCCAGCGGGTCCGGGCCCCGATCGACGGCAGCCGCCGCATCGTGGTCATGAGCCGCAAGGGCGGCGTCGGCAAGACCACCGTGACCGTCGGCCTCGGCGCGACGTTCGCGCAGAGCCGCGGAGACCGCGTCGTCGCGGTCGACGCGAACCCTGACGCCGGCAACCTGGCCCGGCGCATCGCCGGCGACTGCCCGCGCACGGTCACCGACCTCCTCGCGGACATGGACAGCATCGACACGTTCTCGGCCATGCGGCGCTACACCTCGCAGTGCGAGGAGTCCCGGCTCGAGGTGCTCTCGTCCGACGACGACGCGACGATCAGCCAGGCCCTGGACCGGCCGGCATACCGGCGCGTCGTCTCCCTCCTCGACCACTACTACAACCTGATCCTGCTGGACACGGGCACCGGCATCCTCGACAGCGCGAACCAGGGCCTGCTCGGCGAGGCCGACCAGCTCGTCCTCGTGCTTCGGCCCGCGCTCGACGGAGCCCGCGCGGGTGCCCAGACGCTCGACTGGCTCGACCACCACGGCTACGCCGACCTCGTCTCATCGGCCGTCGTCGTCATCAACGCCGTCGCGCGGAGCGACGACCAGACCATCAGCACCGTCAAGCAGCACTTCGCCCGCCGCTGCGCCCACGTCACCGAGATCCCCTGGGACGCGGCGCTCGAGTCGGGTGGGCGCACCCTCCTGTCGCGGCTGTCCCCGAGCACGCAGGAGGCGTTCATCGACGTGGCCGCGGCAGTGGCCGACCGGTTCGCCAACACTGGAACGTGACAGGGAGGCACAGATGCGAGTACTCACCACACCCATCCGGATCGCGAGCGTCGCCGTCATGGCGGCGCTCGTCCTCGTCCAGCCCGCGTCGCAGGCCGACGGGGACCACTCGCGAGCCCAGCTCGTCGCGAGCGCCCAGGCCAGTCCCGGCATACCGTCCGCCAGCGAGTCGCTGACCGCGTGGGACAAGGTGGGTCGCGCCGGACGCGTCACGACCACAGCCACCTCGTCCGCGAGCTGCGACGGGTGCGATGCGAACGCCTCTGCTGTCCACGTGGTCCGCACCATCGGCGGGGGCGGGACCAGTGCCGACAACGTCGCCGTGGCCTGGGCGAACAGCTGCACCGGCTGCCGCGCCTCTGCTGTGTCGGTCCAGGTGGTCCTGGTGGTCGGCTCGCAGCCGATCGTGGCCAACAACCGGTCGCTCGCCGTCAACGCCGCGTGTGTCGGTTGCACGAGCGACGCCACGGCCGTGCAGTTCATCCTGGTCGGCGGCAAGCGCAGCGACCTGTCCGAGGCTGCCCAGTCGCTGCTGCGCCAGCTCGTCCGCGACCTGCGCGGCGAGGCCGGGACGCGCGACGCGGCTCCCAGGTCGGGATCGACGGACGCCCGGCACCGGTCGGCTGCTCCCCAGCGCGGTCTCTCGACCGTATCGGGCAGCGGCAGCGACCTGCTCGACAATGCCGGGCGCGCGCTTCAGCGCGATCTCGGGGCGACCGGACTGACGGTGAACGTCGACCGGCACACGGGCAGCTGACCGGCCGGCGCGCCTGCGGCATACCGGACGTTCAGGGTCTCCACAGGCCAGGTGCGTATCAGGCGCGTCTCCACGGTCCTCTGACTGGAGGCTGATCAACGAACCCAACGACCATGAGCTTGGGGGCTCGTCATGGCTCTCGGAGTTACGACACGCCCACCGACAGCGGCCGGTCCGCGATGGCGACTACGTCTCCTCGGCGACTGGCGGCTGCTGGATGGCACCACGACGGTGCGGATGCTCCACCGCGAGCGTCTGCTCCTGGCCTACCTCGCAGTTCACGGCTCGCGACACAGATGCCATGTCGCGGGGGTGCTGTGGCCCGAGGTGGACGAGCACAACGCCCGTTCGAGCCTGCGGCAGTCCCTGCATGCGGTGCGTCGGCTCGCGCCGGGCCTGATCGACTCGGACGGCGACTCGCTGGTGCTGTCCGACGACCTCGAGTCGGATGTCGACGTGGTCCGCGAGTGGTGCGACCGGCTCGAGCGAGGTGACGTCGTGTCGCCCGGGAGTGCCGTGGACGGGCTGCGAGTCCTCGACGGGCCCGAGCTGCTGCTCGGGGAGTTCGACGACTGGGTGCTCGTCGAGCGAGAACGGATCCAGCGCGCCCAGACCCGCGCTCTGGAGATGCTCGCCGGCCGGCTCGCCGATGCAGCTCCCCTTCACGCGATCGCGGCATGCGAGGTGGCAGCGCGGATCGAGCCGCTCGGCGAGGGACCCGCGACCACTCTCGTGTCGCTGCACCTGGCGATCGGCAACCGCGTCGATGCCGTGCGCGCCTACCACGCGTTCCGGGACCGGCTCTGGGACGAGCTGCGTCTCGAGCCGTCACCCAAGATGACGGCGTTGCTTGCCTAGGGACGCGCGACGGCCCTTGACCGAGTGGTCAGGGGCCGTCAGGTCCGAATCAGGCGGAAGGGTCAGCTGACGCCGTCACAACCCTGGATCGCGTCACGCAGAGCCGCAGCTTCGTCGGGGGTCATCTCGACGACGAGCCGTCCGCCGCCCTCAAGGGGCATCCGCAGCACGATGCCGCGGCCCTCCTTGACGACCTCGAGCGGTCCGTCGCCGGTCCTCGGCTTCATTGCTGCCATGGTTCCCCTTCCCTAGGAATCCTCGGTTTAGGACCCATTATTCCGTGCGCCGTGTGGGAGACCTAATCCGGGATGTGACAGAGCGCACGCTGCGGTGCTGCGGCTTCCGCAGCGGACCGGATTGGGAGAGAGTGGCGCCCATGAGCGAGTCAGCCCACACCGAACACTCGTCCGAGACGCCCGCCGGTCCGCTCGTCGTCGACGTGGCCGACGGCATCGCGTGGCTCCGGCTCAACCGCCCCGAGGCGATGAACAGCCTCGACAACGCGCTCAAGGACGCCCTGGTCGCCGCCCTGGAGTTGGTGGCCGAGGACCCGGCCGTGCGCTGTGTCGTGCTGACCGGAAACGGCCGCGCGTTCTGCGTCGGGCAGGACCTCAAGGAGCACGTCCAGAGCCTCGGCGACCCGACGTCGTCCCTCGCCACGACGGTGACGGACCACTACAACAAGATCGTGACGGCGATCGTGACGATGAACAAGCCGGTGGTCGCGGCCCTCAACGGCGTCGCCGCGGGTGCGGGGATGAGCTTCGCCCTCGCATGCGACTTCCGGGTCGCCTCCGAGCTGGCCGGGCTCAACACGTCCTTCGCCGGGATCGCGCTGTCCTGCGACTCCGGCGCCTCCTGGTCACTCCCCCGGCTCGTCGGCCCGGCCCGCGCCAAGGAGCTGCTGATGTTCCCCCGGACGATCCCGGCGCACGAGGCTGCCGAGCTGGGCCTGGTGACGCGAGTGGTCGCCGCCGACGAGCTCGACGCAGCGGTGACCGAGCTCGCGCGGACGCTCGCCGATGGGCCGACGCTCGCCTACGGCTCGATCCGGCGGGCGGTGGCGTACTCCGCGAGCGCCGACCTGGCCGATGCCCTCGCGAACGAGGCCGAGCTGATGGCCCTGACCGGCATGAGCAGCGACCACCGGGCCGCCGTCGACGCGTTTCTGGCCAAGGAGCAGCCCACCTTCACCGGCACCTGACCCGGATCCACGCCGGGGTCGATGTATCTGCGCGTCGTATACGACGCGGGATCACATCGACCCGTGGTGCGGTGCGGGCGGGGCTACGGGGGGTAGTCGCTCGGGGGGATGAAGCGCCAGAGGACGTCGGTCCACCAGTACTGCCCGAGCACGCACAGCACGAGCAGCGGCACGCCGATGATGAGCAGGCGCGGCCAGGAGTTCCCGCGCCGGTCGGCCCACCCCGCGCCGATGAGGATCGGCAGCACGGGAAACAGCGGCAGCAGGTAGCGCCACAGGCTGGTGAACGGGTCGAGGACGACGGCCAGGTATGCCGGGTACGCCAGCGACCACGTGCGCAGCTCGGCTCCGAGCGCCCCAGCCCACGGCCCGGCGACGGCGACGACGAGCAGGACGGCCGCCGCGAAGAGCCAGAACGGACCCCAGGTCGGGCCGAGCCAGTACGTCGCCTTGTCCAGCCACGGCACGAACGGCTCCACGGTCGCATAGCCCCGCCAGGCCGCCATGGTGTCGGTGTACGCGCTGCTGACACCGGTGCGCCACCAGGCGATCGCGGGCCACAGGAACCCCGCGACCCCGCAGCCCACGAGCGCTGCGGCCATGGCGGCATACTCGCCGCGGGCAACCGGCCTCTCGCCACGCTTGCGCCACCTCATGACGACCACGACGAGCGTCACCAGACCCAGCGGGAGCGCGATCGGCCGGGACAGCCCGATGAGGAGCGCGATGACGGTCGCGATCAGCCATCGCTCTCGCGACAGCGCATAGAGATACGCCACGAGCAGCAGCATCGCGAGCGACTCGGTGTACGCGAGCTGCAGGGTGACCGACGCCGGGAAGCTCGCCCACAGGGCCACGACAACGTATGCCGCAGGGTCCCCGATCCGCTCGCGAAGGAGCAGTCCCATGAGCACCGCAGCGCCGAAACCGCACACCAGCGCGATCGTGGAGGCGACGGCGGGGAAGCTCAGGCCGGTGATGCTCATCCCGGCCTTGGCCAGGTACGGGAAGAGCGGGTAGAACGCCCACTGGTTCTCCCCGACCTTGCCGGAGTCGGTGATCGGCAGGATGTCGGGATAGCCGCCGTCGGCGATGCGCCAGTACCACTGCCCGTCCCACAGCGCCGTGAACGGGAAGTACGACACCGGCACGTTGTCGCCGCCGGTCATCCCGCTGGGGGCCTGGTGCTGCATGACGAGCAGCAGGATCGTCGTGGTGATGACGCGGGCGACGGCGTAGATCGCGAGCACCCACCCGACGAACGTCCAACGGTTGCGAGTGTTGAGCGCCTCGGTCATGTCGGGGGTCGGCGGCGCGTGGCGGGCCTCGTCCGGCTGCCTCGGGCCGCGGGCTGCTTGGCTGCGGGCTGCTTGGCTGCGGGCTCTTCCACCGGCTCCTCAGCAGCCTCGACAACCGGCTCGGCGGCAGGCTCCTCAGCAGCCTCGACAACCGGCTCGGCCGCAGGCTCCTCAGCAGCCTCGGCAACCGGCTCGGCCGCAGGCTCCTCAGCAGCCTCGGCCGCAGGCTCCTCAGCAGCCTCGGCAACCGGTTCGTCGATCGGTTCGTCGATGGGCTCGTCAGCGGCCTCGATCGCGGGACGGTCCTCGGGCGCCTCGATCGCGGGACGGCCCTCTGGGGCTTCGACCTCGGGACGCTCCTCGCCCGCCTCGACGGTCGGGAGGTCCCCGGCGACGTCGAACGCGGGGAGCTCGTCGGTGCGTGTCTCGTCGGCATCGGGTCCGGCGGGCTGCTCACCTCGCAGGACCGCGATCTCGGCATCCTTCTCCCGCAGCTCTCGGCGCAGCCGGTCGACGACCCCGTCGACCTGGCTCATCCGGTACCCACGGGCGGCGACGTCGAAGGCGAGGCCGTCGAAGTCGGCGTCCTCGATCGGGTCGTCGGGCAACGGCTCGTGGCTCAGGCTCGAGGTCGGCCGGCTCATCGCCCCGCTCGCGAGCCCGAGGATCAGGGCCACGACGAAGCACACGACGATGACGCCGACGAACAGGATGAACCACTTCACGTGGACGGCTCCTCGTAGGTGCGGATGGCCTTGACGGCGGTCTCGGGGTCGTCGGTGACGACGAGGCGGTCGAGGTCGGCAGGACCGATCATGCCGCGTGCGAGCACCGTGTCACGAAGCCAGTCCAGCAGGCCGCGCCAGTACGCCGCACCCATGAGCACGACCGGGAACTCGGTCACCTTCTGGGTCTGTGCCAGGGTCAGCGCCTCGAACAGCTCGTCGAGTGTGCCGAGGCCGCCCGGCATCACGACGAAACCCCGGGAGTACTTGAGGAACATGACCTTCCGGGCGAAGAAGTAGCGGAAGTTGATGCCGAGGTCGACGTACTCGTTGAGCCCGGTCTCGAACGGCAGCTCGATGCCCAGTCCGACCGAGGTCCCCTTGGCCTCGTAGGCGCCCTTGTTCGCGGCCTCCATGGCGCCGGGACCGCCGCCGGTGATGACGGCATACCCCGCCTCGGCGAGCCTGCGCCCGACCTCGACGCCCATCGCGTATGCCGGGTCGTCCGGCCGCAGGCGGGCCGAGCCGAAGACGGCCACGGCGGGACCGAGCTCGGAGAGTGCGCCGAAACCCTCGACGAACTCGGACTGGATGCGCAGCACCCGCCACGGGTCGGCGTGCAGCCAGTCGGCCGGCTGCGATGGCTGCAGGAGTCGCTGGTCGGTCGTCGTGGGCGGTACCTTGTTGCGCCGCAACGTGACGGGACCCGTGCGGCGCTCGTCACGGTACGCAGTCACCTGGTCGAGGTCCGCCTGCTCGTCACTCACAGCGCCACCTTAAAGGCCCTACCCGTGCGGTCAGGCGAGCCAGCGCAGCAGCGCGGCCTCGGCGTCGACGTACTGCTGCACCGGGCAGCACTCCTCGTCCATGTGCGCGAGGTTGGGGTCACCCGGCCCGTAGTTCACCGCCGGGATGCCGAGCCCGGAGAAGCGGGCGACGTCGGTCCAGCCCTCCTTGGCGTTGACCGGGACGCCGAGCGCGTCGATGAAGGCCTTGGCCGCGGGCAGGTGCAGCCCGGGGCGCGCGCCGGCGACGGCGTCGCCGAGAGAGACCTCGAACCCGTCGAACACCTGTTGCACGTGGGCGAACGCCTCGTCGACGTTCTTGTCTGGGGCGAAGCGGTAGTTCACCGTCACGGTGCAGCGGTCGGGGATGACGTTCCCGGCGATGCCGCCGCTGATGCCGACGGCCTGCAGGGCCTCGTGGTAGTCGAGCCCGTCGACGTCGATGGTCTCCGCCTCGTATGCCGTGAGGCGGGCGAGAACCGCCGCCGCGTCGTGGATGGCGTTGTGCCCCTTCCACGGACGGGCCGAGTGGGCAGCCACGCCCCGCGTGGTGACGTCGGCGCGCAGGGTGCCCTTGCAGCCGCCCTCGATCGCCCCGAACGTCGGCTCGAGGAGGACGGCGAAGTCACCGGCGAGCAGGTCGGGCCGGGTCTCCGCGACGCGGGCGAGGCCGTTGAACTGCCCGTCGATCTCCTCGCACTCGTAGAACAGGAACGTCAGGTCACGGCTGGGCTCGGTGACCTCCGCCGCGATCCGCAGCATCACCGCGACGCCGCCCTTCATGTCCACGGTGCCGCGGCCCCAGAGCTGCCCGTCCACCTGCCGCGTGGGCAGGTTGGGAACGGCGGTGAGTGGGACGGTGTCGATATGGCCGGCCAGCACGACGCGCTCGTCGCGGCCGAGGTTCGTCCTGGCCACGACCGTGTTGCCGTCCCGGGTGACCTCGAGGTGGTCGAGCCCACGCAGGGCATCCTCGACGGCGTCGGCGAGCGTGGCCTCGTTGCGGCTGACCGACTCGATGTCGCAGACCGCCGCGGTGAGCGTCGTGACGTCGCTCGTCAGGTCGAGCGCGACGGCAGTCGGGGCGCTCAGGGCGGCCGAAGCGCTCGCGGCGGCCGGGGACTGGGGGCTGGACGGCATACGGGGAAGGCTATCTCCACCGGCGTGTCCGACCCGTCCGGGCTGTGGGTCGGCGTTTCGCCGGGTCCCCGGGTCGCCCTATCCTTGCGGCCATGTCTGAGCGCAGCGCATGGGGATACGGACTGACCACGGTGACGGAGGACGGTCAGACGCTCGACACGTGGTTCCCTGCGCCGGCGCTGGGTCAGCGTCCTTACGACACCGGTTCCGATGAGCTCGCTGCGGCGCTGGAGTCCCTGGCGGCGACTGACCCCGCCCGGGGCGTGCGCACCGAGGTGCGCCTGGTGGAGGTCGACCTCGACGCGGCCCCGGCGGACGCGCCGGACGCCTACCTGCGCCTGCATCTGCTGTCCCACTGCCTCGTGCGGCCCAACACGATCAACCTCGACGGGATCTTCGGCGTGCTGCCCAACGTCGTCTGGACGAGTGCCGGGGCGTGTGCCGTGGACGGGTTCGAGGCGACCCGCCTACGCCTGCGCGCTGCGGGTCACGTCGCCGTCTACGGCGTCGACAAGTTCCCGCGGATGACCGACTTCGTCGTGCCCGCAGGCGTGCGGATCGCCGACGCCGACCGCGTCCGGCTCGGCGCGCACCTCGCGCCCGGGACGACCGTGATGCACGAGGGATTCTGCAACTTCAACGCCGGCACCCTGGGCACCTCGATGGTCGAAGGGCGCATCGTGCAGGGTGTCGTCGTCGGCGACGGGTCGGACATCGGCGCCGGTGCCTCGATCATGGGCACGCTCTCGGGCGGTGGCACGGAACGCGTCAGCATCGGTGAGCGTTGTCTGGTCGGAGCCAACGGCGGCATCGGCATCGCCCTCGGTGACGACTGTGTCGTCGAGGCGGGGCTCTACGTGACGGCGGGGACCAAGGTGAGGCTCCCCGACGGGTCGGTGGTCAAGGCCAGGGACCTGTCGGGATCCAGCAACATCCTGTTCATCCGCAACAGCGTGACCGGTGCCGTCGAGGCTCGCTCCCGCACCGGCTCCGGAATCGCCCTGAACGCCGCACTGCACGCCAACGACTGACCGAAGCCGTCCGCGCGGCTGACGTCCCAGCCGACCAGAGGACCTCATGACGAACACCCGAACGGGCCCCGTGCTCGCCGAGGCCCGGGCCGCCAGCCCCGGGCGCCGCCGGCGTGGGCGCGGCATCGCGGTGCTCGTCGTGCTCGCCATCGTCGGAGCCGGGGTCTGGTATGCCGCCCGGTTCCTCTACTCGAGTGTCATCAACCCGCGGTGCACCATCACGGCGTCCGGCATGACCGAGACCTTCGACCCGGAGCAGACCGGCAACGCAGCCCTGATCGCCGCCATCTCGATGAAGCGAGAGATGGCGCCACGGGCCGCCACGATCGCCCTGACCACCGCGTTCCAGGAGTCGAAGATCCGCAACCTGCGATACGGCGACCGCGACTCGCTGGGCCTGTTCCAGCAGCGGCCGAGCATGGGCTGGGGCACCGAGAAGCAGATCCTCGATCCCGTCTACGCGACCAACCGCTTCTACGACGCACTCGCCAAGTTCCAGGACTACGAGCACGCGGACATCACGAAGATCGCCCAGCGGGTGCAGAAGAGCGGCTACCCGGAGGCGTACCGCGACCACGAAGGTCAAGGCCGGGTGCTCGCCTCCACTCTCACCGGCCACTCCCCGGCCGGCCTGACCTGCCGGCTCGACGCCGCCAAGAGCAGCGTCGCCCCGAGCCGGGTGGCGTCCGACCTGGCCGAGCAGATGGGCGTTACGTCGGCGCGCACCGGCGACCACCAGCTCACCGTCACCGCGCCCGACCAGACCACCGCCTGGGCGGTCGCCCACTGGAGCGTGGCGCGCGCGCAGCAGTACGGCGCGACGGCCGTCAGCATCGGCGAGCGTCAGTGGGACCGCAACCATGGCGGCGACGGCTGGTCGGCGGGCCAGCCGAGCACCACGGTGACCATCACCCTCGCCTGACGGTTGTCGCGTGTGACCAGGCGCCCACTCGACCGGGTTGGTGGGACCAGGCGCTCACTCGACCGAGTTGGTGGGACCGGGCGCTCAGTCGACCGGGGCTGACCGGGGCCCGCGCCCCTCTCCCGGTCGAGTGAGCCCTGCGTCCCACCAGCAACAGGCAGTCCGCGCGCGCCCGGTCAGCCAGTCGCGCCGTCGAGGTACTGCAGCAGGTCGTGGGCCGCGAGCTCGACGTCCTTGTGGCGCCATTCGGAGGCGCGGTAGACGCAGGCGATGAGCGCCGTCCGGTGAACCCGGCGCAGGTCCCCGTAGACGAAGGCGTAGCGCGCCTTCGTCCCGTCGTTCGCGCCCTCCGTGAGGCCGAGATGCCAGGCGGCATAGTCCTCCCACGAATGGTTCTCGAGGAAGGCGTTCTGCGCCTCGGCGTCGGGCTGGACGTCGCCCCAGTCGCTGTCGAGGACGTACTGCCGCTTGTCGATGAGCTCGCGGCAGCGGGCCACCGCGGCGTCGTTCACGTGGTACTTCGCCATCCACCCATCATGCCGAGGCCCCCGCCCGAGAGGGGCGGGGGCCTCGGACCGGCGTGATGCCGGACGGGTGCCGTCTGGGCGCTGCGGCGGTCAGCCTGGGTAGTTGCGCTCGGCCTGACCGGTGTAGATCTGGCGCGGGCGGCCGATCTTGGTCTCGGGGTCGTTCATCATCTCGCGCCACTGGGCGATCCAGCCGGGCAGGCGGCCGATCGCGAACAGCACCGTGAACATCTTGGACTGGAAGCCCATCGCCTTGTAGATGAGACCGGTGTAGAAGTCGACGTTCGGGTAGAGCTTGCGCTCGACGAAGTAGTCGTCGGCGAGGGCGATCTCCTCGAGCCCCTTGGCGATGTCGAGCAGCGGGTCGTCCTGGCCGAGCTTCTCCAGGATCTCGTCGGCGGCCTTCTTGATGATGGCGGCGCGCGGGTCATAGTTCTTGTAGACCCGGTGGCCGAAGCCCATGAGGCGGACGCCGCCCTCCTTGTTCTTCACCTTCTCCATGAACTTCTTCGGGTCGTCGCCCGACTCGTTCAGCTGGCCGAGCATGTCGAGCACGGCCTGGTTGGCGCCGCCGTGGAGCGGGCCCGACAGGGCATGGATGCCGGCGGAGACGGAGTTGAAGAGGTTCGCGTGGGCCGAGCCGACGAGGCGGACCGTCGAGGTCGAGCAGTTCTGCTCGTGGTCGGCGTGCAGGATGAACAGCAGGTCCAGGGCCTTGGCCACGACAGGGTCGACGTGGTAGGGCTCGACCGGGTAGCCGAAGGTCATCCGGAGGAAGTTCTCGACGAACGAGAGCGAGTTGTCGGGGTACATGTACGGCTGGCCGACGCTCTTCTTGTGGGCCATCGCCGCGATCGTCGGCAGCTTGGCGAGCAGACGCACCGTGGAGATCTCGACCTGCTCCTGGTCGAACGGGTCGAGGCTGTCCTGGTAGAACGTGCCGAGGGCCGAGACCGCCGAGCTGAGGACCGGCATCGGGTGCGCGTCGCGCGGGAAGCCGTTGAAGAAGGCGCGGAGGTCCTCGTGCAGCATCGTGTGCCGGCGCAGGAGGTCCTCGAAGGTGCTGAGCTGGTCGGGGGTCGGCAGCTCGCCGTAGATGAGCAGGTAGCAGACCTCGACGAACGAGGACTTCTCGGCCAGCTGGTCGATCGGGTAGCCCCGGTAGCGAAGAATTCCCGCGTCGCCGTCGATGTACGTGATGGCGCTCTTGCACGACGCCGTGTTGACGAAGCCCACGTCGTAGGTGACGAGGCCGGTCTCCTTCAGCAGCGAGCTCACGCCCAGCCCGTCGTTCCCGTCGACGGCCTCGACACCGGGGAAGGTGAGTTCCTTGTCTGCAACCTTGAGAGTCGCGTCCACTGCCTTCGTCACTGTTCCTCGCCTCCTGTCGCTCCGGCCGTCGTCGCCGGACACATATCCGGCAGCGACGTTACCCCAGCGTCGGGTCGCCGGAGAAAAGTGGTCCCATTCGGCGATTTCGGCAGGTCTCAGAGCCGGGCGCAGGCAGCCTCGACGCGCTCGTCGGTCGCCGTGAGCGCAATACGCACGTGCTGCGCTCCCGCGGGGCCGTAGAAGGCGCCGGGCGCGACGAGGATCCCCAGGTCTGCGAAGTCGGAAACCGTTGTCCAGCAGTCCTGCCCGCGGGTTGCCCAGACGTAGAGGCCGGCCAGGGAGTGGTCCACCCGCAGGCCTGCCCGGGTGACCGCGGCAAGCAGCAGCTCGCGCCGACGAAGGTATGCCGTCCGCTGCGTCGCGACGTGGGTGTCGTCACCCAGGGCGACCGCCATCGCGTGCTGGACGGGTGCGGGCATGATCATGCCGGCGTGCTTGCGCACCTCGAGGATCGCCGAGACCAGGCTCCGGTCCCCGGCCACGAACGCGGCGCGGTAGCCGGCGAGGTTGGACTGCTTCGACAGCGAGTAGACCGCGAGGAGGCCGTCATGATCGTTGTCACACACGTCGGGGTGCAGCACGCTCGGCGTCGTGGTGCCGAGCTGCCCCTCGCGCCAGTCGAGCTCGGCGTAGCACTCGTCGCTCGCAACGACGACGCCGTGCTCGCGGGCCCAGCGGACGACCTTGCGCAGGTGCTCCACCCCGAGCACCTGGCCGTTCGGGTTGCCGGGGCTGTTGAGCCACAACAGTTTTGGCGTCGTCGTCTCGGTGAGCGGGCCGAGACTCGTCAGCGACTGGGCCACGACCGTGGAGGCCCCGGCGATTCGCGCCCCGATGTCGTAGGTCGGGTAGGCCACCGCCGGTATGCCGACGACGTCACCGGCCCGCAGACCCAGCAGGGTGGGCAGCCAGGCGACGAGCTCCTTGCTGCCGATGGTCGGCAGCACCTGGTCGATGCCGAGTCCCGGCACGCCGCGCCGCCGGGCGAACCAGGCGCAGATGGCCTCGCGCAGCTCCGGCGTGCCCACCGTGAGGGGGTACCCCGGGGCGTCGGCCGCCTCGGCCAGCGCGCGCTGGACGAGCTCAGGCGTCGGGTCGACGGGTGTGCCGACCGACAGGTCGACGATCCCGTCCGGATGTGCCGCTGCTCGCGCCTTGTACGGCGCGAGCAGGTCCCACGGGAATTCGGGCAGGTCGAGCGGAGTCAGCGAGGCGCCCACCCGTCAGCTCACTCGTCGTGTTCCTGCGGCGGCAGCGCGGCGATGAGCGGGTGGTCCTTGTCGATGACACCGAGCTTGGCGGCACCGCCCGGGCTGCCGAGGTCGTTGAAGAACTCGACGTTGGCGTTGTAGTAGTCCGCCCACTGCTCCGGCACGTCGTCCTCGTAGTAGATCGCCTCGACGGGGCAGACCGGCTCGCAGGCGCCGCAGTCGACGCACTCGTCGGGGTGGATGTAGAGGGACCGCTTCCCTTCGTAGATGCAGTCGACCGGACACTCCTCGATGCAGGCCCTGTCCTTCAGGTCGACGCAAGGCTGGGCGATGACATAGGTCATGGGGAGGGGACCTCCTGCTGGTGGAGCGTTCGGGTGCATTCTGCTGCTACGCCTAGTATGCCGGACATGAACGGCGAGCCTACGCACGGCCCCTCCGATGAGACCGACCCCTCCAGCGGTACCGACGATGCCCTCGTGGACACCCCCGGGCACCGCCTCTCGGCGGGCCTGACGATCGGCAACCGGGTGGTCGTCCGGTACCTCCTGGAGCCCGGCCAGCAGGCTCGCGCGACCGACTTCGTGGGTGACCTGATCGCGCGCGACCGCGACTTCCTCATCGTCGACACCAAGACCGAGCGCGTGAAGCTGATCCGCGCGGACATCATCGCCGCCAAGGAGGTCCCCCCGCCGGCGAGCGTGGCCGGACCGGCCCACAAGCGCGTCTCCGCGGACGACCTGCAGAAGGTCATGGCCAAGGGCTGGGTCGCGACCGACAGTGCGGGTCTCGGCGACTGGGTGCTGCGCTCCTCTCATGGTTTCACCGGTCGCGCGAACTCCGCTCTGCCCGTGGGTGATCCGAGCCTGCCCCTCGACCGTGCCATCGACTACGTCGAGAAGTGGTACGCCGAGCGCGAGGCTCCCACGCTCTTCCAGCTGCACGGCGGCCAGGGCTTCGTCGTGGAGGAGGACGCGGTCGGAGCCGCCCTGCTCGAGCGCGGATACGCCGTCGGCGGCGGTCGGGACGACTGGCAGCGCGTCCTGGTCATGACCGGCCTCGCGTCGGAGATCCCCCCGCTGACGACCGAGTCGGCGCCGGTCACCGCCGACTCGCAGCTGCAGACCGAGTGGCTGATGGCCTACGGCGAGCAGCGCCGGCTCGTCCCCGGCGTGACCGAGGCGGTGCTGTCCGGCAGCGACGGGCAGCTGTTCATGTCGGTCCGCGACCCGGAGAGCGGGCGGATCGTGGCCATCGCCCGGATGGCGATCCACCCGGGCTGGGCCGGCATCTTCGGGCTCTGGGTCGACCCGGCGCACCGCCGCCAGGGCCTGGCCACGACGATCGTGTCAGCCGTCGCGATGGTCGCCCGCGAGAACAACATGCCGGCCATCTACCTGCAGGTCTCGGGCGACAACACCGACGGCATCGCCTTCTGGGAGCGTCTCGGCTTCACCGTGCACCACGAGTACACCTACCTGGCCAAGCCCGACACCCCCACCGCCTGAGCGCCCCAGACCGGCAACACACCGAACAGCCGCAAACTCTGATGGAAATAACCGTCGAAGTTTGCGGCTGCTCGGTGTGTTGCGGGTCAAGCGGGCCCGGGGCGAGGGGCCGGGGGGTCATGCCGGGAGGTCACGGCGGGGTGGCGTTGGGGTTCGTGCAGACGATCTCGTCCTCGGGCCGGTAGCGCGTCGTCACCGACTCCTTCTTCACCAGCGCCGACGAGCCGGGCTTGTACCACTGGCGCGTGACGGTGACGACGAAGCCCGGGTTCGGCTGCTGCGGGTAGCACTTGAGGCCGTCGATGACGATCCGCTCCGGCGGGACGACATTGCGGCGCGGGCCCTTGACCGACGTGATGTCCCACACCTTGGTGCTCCACACGCGGCCGTGCACGTAGCCGTCCTCGACCCAGGTCTGCAGGAGCATCCCGAACGACGTGTCGTTCTTCCACTTGTTGTCGATGCTGGGCCAGTAAACGGTGGCCTCACGCCCCTCGGGGTAGCGCGGGATGAAGAAGGCGTGCGGAGTGAACTCGAGGATGTCGGCGCCCGCGAAGTAGGCCATGTTGTAGATCACCGTGGACACCTGGCTCACGCCGCCACCGGTGCCGCGCGTGAGGCGGCCGTTGATGATCACGGTCCCGTCGGCATACCCCTTGTCCTCCGTGCGCTCGCCGAGGACGCCGTTGAGGCTGAAGGTGCCGCCCGGAGGCACGTACGTGCCGTTGATCGTGCGTGTGGCGACGACGAGGTTGTTCGTGCGGGTCTTGTCGTTCGTCGGGAAGGGTGACTTGAAGTCGACCACGAGCGTCGTGATGCCGGCCTTCTGGGCCTGCTCGGTGGTGAGCTTCGGCTTGGTCACGACCGGTTTCACCGTGACCGTCCGGTTGCCGCTGCCGATGGCGGCGGCGACCTGCGTGCCGACCGCGGCCTGGTCGACGGCCGAGCCGTCGACCGAGGGCACCAGCCGGGGCCGCCCGTTGTTCGGCGCGAAGACCCAGCGGGCATCCTGCGCGGCCTTGCTGGGGACGTTCAGGTTCTTCGCGACGAGAGCGGCCAGACCCTTCTCGTCGAAGGCCGGCCGGAGGCTGCCGGCACCGTCCGGCTCGAGGGACACCATCGGCGCGAACTCCGCCTGGCTGAGCTGCGTCTTCGCCGTGCCGGCCACGACGGTGACCGGCCCCGACATCGCCGTCCGCCCGAACTCGTCGGCGACCTGCTGGACGGTCTCGGGGCCCACGGCCGGGTCGACGGCTCGCATCGCGGCCGTCGCGGAGTCCGAGTTCGGGAACGCCTTGCGCAGCGCGAGCTTGGTGCCTGCGACGTCGAGAGCCTGGCCGGGCCGGGGCAGCGCGACGGTGACCATCCCGCCGGGGAAGGACACGCCGCCCTCCGTCGCGGCGACGGCCACCCTCGGGGCGAGGGTGCCGAGGTATGCCGTGAGGCGGTCGTCGTCGACGCTGGTCAGCAGCGGCGCCTCGACCGAGCCGGTCAGCTTGCTCCACACCGTGCTCGGGCTCAGCGTGAACCCGGTCAGCCCGTCGAGGGACCGCCGGATGTCGACCTGGAAGCCCGCCGTGGAAGGCACCACCTGCACGGGTTCCTCACGGCCGGGCACGCTCAGTGCGATCGGCGTGCTGAGCAGCGTCTCTGATCCGCGCTCGATGGCGGCTCCGGCCTGGTCGGGCGACATCCCGCCGACGTGGATGCCGCCGATGGTGACGGTGGCGGGCACGTGGCCGGACGCCCAGATGCACAGGGCCGCATAGCCGCCCCCGAGCACGAGGCCGGCCACCAGGAGGCGCAGCGCGGTCGAACGGTTCTCTCGACGGGGCTCAGGTTGCCACGAGTCAGGCATGGGATCTCCGGGGAGGGGACAGGTCGCATGACGGTAACCCGATGCCTCGCAGAATGGGGCCGACGGACCTCACGACTCGGCGGCCGTGACGGATTCGTTGTCGGCTCAGTCCAGCAGGCTCGTGCCACGCTGCCCGGTGGCCGCCCAGGTGCGGGGGTCGACCTGCCGGAACCCCTCCCGCGCCGTCGTGCGCGCGGCGATCCGGTTCGACAGGGCGTGGACGTCCTCGCTCGCGACGATGACCTGGGTGGCGTGGGCGCGAAGGGCGTCGTTCTGGACGACACGAGCGGCGGCGTCCTCGACGACATGCGACACGAGCTCGTCGGCCACGACCGACGGCGGGAACGGGTCGGTGACCGCGGGCAGCACGAGCGGGGGCTCACCCACCGGGAGGGCGTATGCCGTGGGGTCGGCTGCGTGCAGCCACGCGCGGTCCTCGTGCGCCCAGCTGCGCGGCGTCAGGATCTCGTAGGTGTGAGCCGGTAGGTCGCCGGCGTCGAGCAGCTGCAGGGCGCGTCGGGTGACCCGGTGGGTCTGGATGTGGTCAGGGTGGCCGTAGCCGCCGTGCTCGTCGTACGTGACGACGACGTCGGGCCGCACGGACCGGACCACGTCGGCCACGAGGGCTCCGGCGGTGTCGACATCGGCCGCGGCGAACGCGTCCGGGTGACGCGCGGCCGCAGACCCGACCATGCCGGAGTCGCGGAAGCGCGACAGGTGTCCGGCGTCCGCGCCGAGGACGTGCATCGTGGCGCCGATCCGGTGCAGCGCCTCGGTGAGCTCGGCATGACGGTAAGGCCCGAGCGTGTCGTCGGGATGGCCCTCGAGGTGGGCGAGCGGCTCCGGGATCACCTCACCCTCCTCACCGAGGGTGCAGGTGAGCACGTGGACCTCGTCGCCGCGGGCGACATGGTGCGCCATGGCGATGCCACAGGTCAGCGTCTCGTCGTCCGGGTGGGCGTGGACGAACAGCAGGCGAGCCACCGGGCCTCCAGTCAGCGCACCGCGACCGTGGCGAGGTCCACGACGGCGCCGACGGCGTGGTCCTCGTAGTTCTTGACACCCGAACCGTGCAGGTAGAGCGCCTTGGTCGCCGAGAGAGCCACGTAGCCCTGCTTGGCGCGGATGGCGTCGTCGACCTGTGCCCAGACCGAGGCCCGCGCCTTGGGGTCGGGCGTGGCGTCGGCCTTGTCCATGAGTCCGTTGACGGTGTCGTCGCTGAAGTACCCGACGTCCTGTCCGGGACCGCTCGAGTCGATGTTGAGCCGGGAGTCGAACAGGGCGGGCAGGACCCCGCTCGCCGACGGCCAGTCGGGCGTCCACACGCCGCGGAACACGTCGTAGGTGTTGACGGAGTTCGGCTTCTCGATCGTGGCGTAGTACTCCTCCGGGGCCACGCCCGTCAGCTGCACGTCGAAGCCGGCACGCTCCCACCCGGCGGCCAGGGCGGCATACGCCTTGTCGGCGAGGACCGACTTCGCGTGCACGACGCGCACGCGTACCGGCAGCTTCAGGCCGGCCTGCTCGAGCAGGAGCCGGGCCGACTCGGGGTCGCCCTCGACATAGGTGCCGCTCGGGGGCGTCGTGCCGCTCGGGTCGACCGCGGGCGACAGGATCGACCAGGTCGGCGTGCCCGCGCCGTCGCCGCCGGTCGCGGCGACATACGTGGCGCGGTTGGTGGCGAGGGCGAACGCCTTGCGCACCGTCGGATTGGACATGACCTTGCTGCGCATGTTGAGAGCGAGGTAGTCGACGTTTCCGGTGTACGGGAAGGTGAGCCGGGCCTGGAGGTCCGTGCCGGCCTGGTTGCGCAGGGTCGGGCTCGCCTGGACCCACGAGACGGCATACGCGTCGTCGTCCTGCTGGTTGAGCAGGCGCTGGATGACCGTGGACTCACCGAGGTCGGTCGTCACCTGGATCTCGTCGGGGTAGGCCTGGCGGATCGGGTCGGTGCGAGGGTCCCAGTACGTGTTGCGCACGAACGTCCCGCCCTTGCCGACCGTCCACGGCTCCTTGAGCTTGTAGGGGCCGCTCGACATGACCACGAGGCTGGCCTTGTCGTCCTTGGTGTCGGTCGAGGCCTTGCGCGGCGCGAACTCCGGCATCGCGACGATGTGCGGGAAGTCGGGCTCCGAGTCGCGCAGCCGGAACGTCACCGTGCGGCCCTTGCAGGAGACAGCCTTGTCGAAGTCGCTCTGGTGCTTCTTGTCGCCGGGACCGGTGTAGACGGGCTTCTCGAGCCCCTCGGCCGTGACCTTCGTCGGCATGTCGAGCAGGTAGCTCGCGTAGTTCGTGCCGCCGACGTGGGTGCGGCGGTCGAAGGTGCGGGCGACGCCGTGTCGGACGTCCTCGCACGTGATTGGGGAGCCGTCCTGCCACCGGAGGCCCTCGCGCAGGGTGAAGGTCCACGTGCGCGCCTGGTTGGACGGGGTGCCCGTGTCAGTCGCGAGGTCACCCTCGATGTCACGCTGGTGCTCACCCGTGCCGTATGCCGTCAGGCCCCGCGCGAACGTGCGCTGGGCGAAGAACGCCTCGGGGCTGGGGTACATCAGCTGCGGGTCCCAGGTCGCGATCGAGTCGGCGACGAGGACGTTGAGCGTGCCACCGGGCTGGGCCGCACCGCCGGAGTCCGACGACGTGCCGGCGACACCGGCCGACCCTCCGATGCCGCTCTCGCCCGTGCAGGCGGCCGAGCCCGTCGCGAGCAGGGCAGCACCGACCGCGGCGGTGACCCCCCGCCTCAGCCCGCGAAGCTCGACCCGCACGCTCGGATCAGCCTTCGGCCCTCGCCGCGGCACGCACGCGGGCGGCAGTGCGGGACCGCTCGGTCGCGTCGAGCACGACCTTGCGGATCCGGACCGCCTCCGGGGTCACCTCCACGCACTCGTCCTCGCGGCAGAACTCGAGGCACTGCTCGAGGCTGAGCTTGCGCGGCGGAACGATCTTCTCGAAGTTGTCGGACGAGGAGGCGCGAACGTTGGTGAGCTTCTTCTCCTTGGTGATGTTGACATCCATGTCGTCGGCTCGGGAGTTCTCGCCGACGATCATGCCCTCGTAGACCTCGGTCGTCGGCTCGGTGAACAGGGTGCCACGCTCTTGGAGGTTGACCATTGCATAGGCCGTGACAACACCCGTGCGGTCGGCGACGAGGGAGCCGCTCGTGCGCGTAGTGATCGCGCCGAACCACGGCTCGTAGTCCTCGAAGACGTGGTGGGCGATCCCCGTGCCCCGGGTCTCGGTGAGGAACTCGGTGCGGAAGCCGATGAGTCCACGCGAGGGGACCAGGAACTCCATCCGGATCCACCCCGTGCCGTGGTTGGTCATCTGCTCCATCCGGCCCTTGCGCGCGGCGAGGATCTGCGTGATCGGCCCGAGGAACTCCTCCGGCGTGTCGATCGTCAGGCGCTCGACGGGCTCGTGCACCTTCCCGTCGACCTCGCGGGTCACGACCTGCGGCTTGCCGACCGTCAGCTCGTAGCCCTCGCGTCGCATCTGCTCGACGAGGATCGCCAGCGCCAGCTCGCCGCGGCCCTGCACCTCCCAGGCGTCCGGTCGCTCGGTCGGCAAGATGCGCAGCGACACGTTGCCGACGAGCTCACGGTCGAGTCGGTCCTTGACCATCCGCGCAGTCACCTTCGCGCCGCGGACCCGCCCGACCATAGGGCTCGTGTTGGTGCCGATGGTCATCGAGATGGCGGGCTCGTCGACCGTGATGAGCGGCAACGGGATCGGGTTGTCAGCGTCCGCGAGGGTCTCGCCGATCGTGATGTCCGGGATGCCGGCGACGGCGATGATGTCTCCGGGGCCGGCGCTCTCGGCCGGCTTGCGCTCGAGGGCTTCGGTCATGAGCAGCTCGGTGATCTTGACCCGCTGCTGCGAGCCGTCATGGCGGCACCACATGACCTGCTGGCCCTTGTTGATCGTGCCGTTGTGGACCCGCAGCAGGGCGAGGCGGCCGAGGAAGTTGGACGCGTCAAGGTTCGTGACATGGGCCTGCAACGGGGCCTGGTCGTCGTACGTCGGAGCTGGGATCGTCTCGAGGATGGTCGCGAACAGCGCCTCGAGGTCGGCGCCGTCCGGCAGCCCGCCGTCGTCCGGCCGCTCCGTCGAGGCGCGGCCCGCCTTGGCGGAGGCGTAAACGATGGGGAAGTCGATCTGCTCCTCGGTGGCGTCGAGGTCGAGGAACAGCTCATAGGTCTCGTCGACGACCTCGGCGATGCGTGAGTCGGGCCGGTCGACCTTGTTGATGCACAGGATCACCGGCATCTTCGCGGCGAGCGCCTTGCGCAGGACAAAGCGCGTCTGCGGGAGCGGGCCCTCGGACGCGTCGACGAGCAGGACGACCCCGTCGACCATCGACAGGCCACGCTCGACCTCGCCGCCGAAGTCGGCGTGCCCGGGGGTGTCGATGATGTTGATCGTGACGCCGTCCGCCAGGCCGCGGTCGGTCGATGCCTTGCCCGTGTAGTGCACCGCGGTGTTCTTGGCGAGGATCGTGATGCCCTTCTCGCGCTCGAGGTCACCGGAGTCCATCGCCCGCTCGTCGACGTGCTGGTGCTCGCCAAAGGCCCCCGACTGCCAGAGCATCTTGTCGACGAGGGTGGTCTTGCCGTGGTCGACGTGAGCGACGATGGCAACGTTGCGGATGTCCGCACGGGTCTTCATGGGCATGGGGGACAGTCTCTCAGGGATTCGGCGTGTGCTTGACCACGCTCTGCGGCGGTCCGGAGCGCAGAAGCGCCTCGAGCCGATCGACGATCGGCAGGTCGGCCGGCAGCCACGCGACGGCATGCAGCGCGTCGAGCGGGAGCCAGCGCAGCTCGTCATGGTCCTCGATGGGCGCCGGAGTGCCCTCGACCACCTCCGCGAGCCAGACGAGCATCTCGTACCGGTCGCCGAGCGCCCAGGTGGCACCCGGCAGCGGCCCTGGGACGTGCGCACCGAACGCGACCCGCACGCCGAGCTCCTCCCACACCTCGCGATGGAGGGCGGACAGCGGCGACTCGCCCGGTTCGACCTTGCCCCCGGGCAGCTCCCAGCCGCCGGCGAGGGCGGCGGGCTCGGTGCGGCGGGCGGCGAGCATGCGGGTCGGCCGGTCGAGGCTGTCGACGATGGCGGCGCCGACGACGAGCCGCAGCGACCGGCGCAGGTCGTCAGCGGGCTCGGGCGGCATGGTGGAGGAATCGCTGCTCATGGCGCCCCCGATCGTGCCACAGCCCGCACGCGGACTCAGCCGTCCGGCATACGTCCGCGTTTTACTGGAGTCATGACACGACTGCTTGACGACGAAGAGATCGAGCGCCAGCTCCGCGACCTGCCGGGCTGGGCTCGAGACGGCAGCGAGATCCGCGCCTCCTACGAGGCTCCGTCGTTCCTCGACGGCATCCGGCTGGTCCGCGAGGTGGCCGCCGCGGCCGAGTCGATGAACCATCACCCCGACATCGACATCCGGTGGCGCACCGTCACGTTCGTGCTCTCGACGCACTCCGAGGGCGGGCTCACCCAGCTCGACATCGAGCTCGCGCACCAGATCTCCCAGGAGGCCGGGCTGGTGGGCGCCAGCGCGACGGGCTGAGGCACACCGGCGGTCACCTAGGATTGGCCCATGCGATCACCCACCCGTCCCGGCTCGGCCTCCGAGTCACAGGAGGGCCATAGTCCCTGGCCGGACTCGGTCCGGCCGCCCCGTGTCTTCTGGCGCCTCGCTTCGCTGCGGCGCATGCTTGGTGATCCGGTATGAGCATCGTTCTCGGAATCGCACTGATCTTGGCCCTCACCGCCGCCACGGGCTACTTCGTGGCTCAGGAGTTCGCCTACGTCGCCGTCGACCGCAACGCGCTTCGGCAGCATGCCGAGCGCGGCGACGCCGCCGCGCATCGCGCGCTACAGGTCACCTCACAGCTGTCCTTCACGCTCTCGGCGGCGCAGTTCGGGATCACCGTCACCGCGCTCCTGGTCGGCTACGTCTCCGAGCCGCTCGTCGGCGTGGGCCTCGCCGAGCTGCTCGATCCCTCCATGTCGTATGCCGCACGGCTGAGCCTGTCGGTGACCGCCGTCCTCGTCTTCTCGACGATCGTCCAGATGGTCTTCGGCGAGCTGGCGCCCAAGAACCTCGCCATCGCTCGCACCGTCCCGCTGGCCCGGGCGCTCAGCCGGTCCACCCTCGTATATCTCAGGCTCGCAGGCCCGGTCGTCCGGCTCTTCGACCGCGCCTCCACCACCCTGCTACGCAAGGTCGGGATCGAGCCCGTCGAGGAGCTCGAGCACGGTGCGACGGCCGAGGACCTCACGCGCATCATCGACGAGTCGCACGCCGGGGGCCTTCTCGACGACGACCTGTCGGAGGTGCTCGAGGGCGGCCTACGCTTCCGGGCGCTCGACGCCAGCGACGTCATGACACCACGCGTCAGGGTGACGACGGTCCGGGCCAGCGCGCCTCTCTCCGATCTCGTCACGCTGCTCGACACCGGCTGGTCGCGGTTCCCGGTCACCGGCCGGGACGGCGACGACATCGTCGGCGTGGCCGGGATCCCCGAGCTGCTCGCCGTCCCCGCCGAGCTACGGGCCACCACGCAGATCGGCTCCGTCGTGTCCGAGCCGACTGTCGTGCCGACGAGCGCACCACTCCCCCGCGTCCTCGAGCAGATCCGGGCCGACCATCGCCAGCTCGCCGTCGTCGTCGACGAGCACGGCGGCTTCGCCGGTGTCGTGACCTTCGAGGACATCGCCGAGGAGGTCGTCGGCGACATCCTCGACGAGGACGACAGCCCCCAGCCCGGTGTGCTCGAGACCGCCCCGGACGAGTGGCTGGTGCCTGGCCATGTGCGCCTCGACGAGCTCGAGGCGGCCACCGACCTCGAGCTCACGAGCGCCGACGAGCACGCGACGCTGAGCGGGCTCATCCTCGAGCGGCTCGGACGCACCGCACGCGTCTCCGACACGGTCGAGGCCGACGCCCGCCGCGAGGTGGTCAGCGACCGGCGTCACGTCGCGGCACCCGAGGGTTCCGCCGGCGACGAGCCGGAGCCGGACGCCGATCCCGACGAGAGCGAGCTGCGCCGGACCCGCGTGACGGTCCGCCTCACCGTAGAGGCGGTCGCACGGCACGTGCCCGCGACCGTACGCGTGGCCGTGCTCGACCTGATGGCCGACCTCGAACGCCTCGACGCGGAGGTGGCCCAGCTCGCCGATGGCGGCGAGGGCACCGAGGGCACAGAGGGCACCGAGGGCGGCGCGCCGGACGGGGAGACGCGATGACCACCGCACTGCTGTTCTCCGTGCTCCTTCTCGTCGGCAACGCGTTCTTCGTAGCGGCCGAGTTCGCCCTCGTGGCCAGCAAGCGGCACCGGCTCGAGGACCTGGCCGAGCGGGGCAGCCTCGCCGCGCGGGCTGCGGTCCGCGGCAGCCGTGAGCTCTCCCTCATGCTCGCGGGAGCCCAGCTCGGGATCACGCTGTGCACCCTCGGCCTCGGCTCGCTGGCGAAGCCAGCCGTCGCTGAGCTGCTCCAGCCCGTGTTCACGTTCCTGCGGCTGCCAGACGCGGCGGCATACGTCGTCTCTGTCGTGCTCGCCGTCGCCATCGTCGTCTTCCTCCACATGGTCGTGGGCGAGATGGCGCCCAAGTCGTGGGCCATCGCCCACCCAGAGCGGTCCGCGCTCATGCTGGCGCTGCCGTTCCGGGCCTTCGCCCGCGTCATGCGACCCGTCCTCGCCCTGCTCAACGCCATGGCCAACGGATGCCTCCGCCTCGTCGGCGTGCAGCCTCAGGACGAGCTCGCCCAGGTCCACGGCCCCAAGGAGCTCGAGATGCTGCTCCAGAGCTCGCGGGAGCACGGCCTGCTCGCGGAGCCGGAGCACCGGGTCCTGGCCGGCGCCATCGACCTCGACACCACCCCGTTGTCCGACGTGCTCGTGCCGCTCGCGCACGTCGTCGGTGTGGGCGCGACCGCGACGTGCGCCGAGGCAGAAACCGTGTCGCGGGAGTCGGGCCGCTCACGGCTGCTCGTCCGTGACCGCGACGTCCCGGTCGGCATCGTGCACGTGCGGGACGTCGTGCGCTCCGCCGCCTCGGCGCCGGTCACGGCCGTCACCGCGCCAGCCCTCCAGGTGGATGCAGGCCTGTCCCTGCTCGACGCCGTGTCACTGATGAGATCCCGCCAGGCCCAGCTCGTGCTCGTGGAGGGCCCCCAGGGCCCGGTCGGCATCGTCACCATGGAGGACCTGCTCGAGCGCGTGCTCGGGCGGTTCGACGACGAGACGGACGCCTAGCGCGCTCCCAGCAAAGTCCCACCCAGCTCCCAGCCGAGCGGTCGAGTCGTGCGTGCGGCCCTCGCACGGGAAGGTTTATCGCTCAACCCGCCAGATCGCCGAAAGATATCCAGCGAGTCACGATTCGGCATAGTCGGTTGCTGGTGGTGCCCGGTCGCTGAAAGATGGGCGGCGCGGTCGTAGGGAGCGTAGGTTTGCGGCTGTCGCCGAATACTTGTCGGTGGGTCCAACGTGGCCCCGCCCGGCACCGAACTCACCCGGAGGTGACGGCACGTGAGCACACCCCTCGAGCTCGAACCCGGCGGAGCGTCAGCAGCCCCCGAGGCGGTGCTCGAAGGCGGCGGCGTCATCGAGGGTCGTTCACTCGGCCAGATCGCGTGGAGCCGGCTCAAGCGAGACCGGGTCGCGCTGGCCGGCGGCATCTTCGTCATTTTCCTCGTCGTGATCGCCATCCTGGCCCCGCTCATCGTCCGGCTGCTCGGACACCCGCCGGACGAGTTCCACCAGGAGCTCATCGACGCCAACACCCAGATTCCCATCGGCCCCTTCGGGGGGATCTCCTGGGACTTCCTGTTCGGCCTGGAGCCGGTGAACGGCCGAGACCTGTTCAGCCGCATCCTGTACGGCTCGCAGGTCTCGCTGCTCATCGCGTTCTTCGCAACGCTGGTGTCGGTCGTCATCGGCACGACGATGGGCCTCATCGCCGGCTACTACGGCGGCGCGGTGGACAGCTTCATCAGCCGCCTCATGGACATCTTCCTCGCGTTCCCGCTGCTGCTGTTCGCCCTCGCCCTCGTCGGCGTCATCCCCGACTCGGCGTTCGGCCTCAAGGGCGACCAGCTGCGGATCGCGGTCATCATCTTCATCATCGGCTTCTTCAACTGGCCGTACATCGGCCGCCTCGTGCGCGGCCAGACGCTCTCCCTTCGTGAGCGGGAGTTCGTCGACGCGGCGCGCAGCCTCGGCGGGCGGACGCCGTACATCGTGACGCGGGAGCTGCTGCCGAACCTCTTCGCGCCGATCCTGGTCTACGCGACCCTGCTCATCCCGACCAACATCCTGTTCGAGGCGGCCCTGTCGTACCTCGGTGTCGGTGTCCAGGCCCCTCGCGCCACGTGGGGCGGCATGCTGTCCGATGCCGCGACGTGGTACCAGATCGACCCCTGGTTCATGATCCCTCCAGGCATGGCCATCTTCGTGACGGTCCTCGCCTTCAACCTCTTCGGGGACGGCCTACGTGACGCCCTCGATCCTCGGTCGCGGTGACCACTGCGACCGTATGCACCACCAGAAAACACAAGGGAGCGCAAAGCACATGAAGAAAACGCGCATCATGGCTGTCGCCGGTGCGACGGCCCTGGCGCTGGGGTTGACCGCCTGTGGCGGCGGTAACACCGGCGGCACCACGGGCGGCACCGGCGGCAGTGGGGGCGGGGGCGGCTCGACCGCCGTCGCTGCCGACGCGGCACTCACCAAGGTCGTCAACCCCTCGGACGCCAAGGGCGGCACGTTGCGCTTCGGCATCTCGGACGACTGGGACTCGGTAGACCCCGGCGACACCTACTACGGCCTGTCCTGGGACTTCCTGCGTAACTACGGGCGCGGCCTCGTGACGTTCAAGGCGGCGCCGGGTGAGGAGGGCGCAAAGCTCGTCCCGGACCTCGCGACGTCCCTCGGCAAGCCGAGCGACGGCAACAAGACGTGGACGTACACCCTGCGTGACGGCGTCAAGTACGAGGACGGCACGCCGGTCACGAGCAAGGACGTCAAGTATGCCGTCGCGCGCTCGCTCGACAAGACGACGTTCCCGAACGGTCCGACGTACTTCAACGACTTCCTCGCCGACGTCCCCGACGGGTACTCCGTCTACAAGGACAAGAACCTCGACGACCTCAAGTCGATCACCACGCCCGACGACAAGACGATCGTCTTCCACCTGAAGACGGCCTTCTCCGGGTTCGACTACTTCGCCATGCTTCCTGCCACGGTTCCGGTCCCGCAGGCCAAGGACACCGGCACGAAGTACAAGGAACACGTCATGTCGACCGGCCCGTACAAGTTCACGACGTACCAGGCCGGCAAGCTTCTCGAGCTCGACCGCAACCCGAACTACGACCCGGCTACCGACCCGGACACCGGCCGCAAGGCCCTCCCGGACAAGCTCACGGTCGAGATCGGCGTCAACGCGGCAGACCTCGACAACCGGCTCATGTCGGGTGACATCGACGTCGACCTCGCGGGCACGGGTGTCCAGGCGGCGGCGCAGGGCAAGATCCTGGCGAGCCCCGACCTGAAGAAGAACTCCGACAACCCGAACACCCAGCGGACGAACTACACGCAGATCAACACCGACGTGGCGCCGTTCGACAACATCGACTGCCGCAAGGCCGTCCTGCTCGCCTACGACAAGACCGGCTACCAGCGCGCGTACGGCGGCAGCATCGGTGCCTCGATCGCGACGAGCCTGATGCCCCCGTCGGTCCCGGGCCACCAGGACATGGATCTGTACAACTTCGCCGCGAAGCCCCAGGGCGACCCGGATGCCGCCAAGGCCGAGCTCGCCAAGTGTGGCAAGCCCGACGGCTTCGACACGATCATCGCCTACCGCACCGAGCGTCCGAAGGAGAAGGCAACCGCCGAGTCGCTCCAGCAGTCCCTGGCCAAGGCTGGCATCAAGGCCACGCTCAAGGGCTTCCCGCAGGGTGACTACTTCAAGCTCTACGTCGGCAAGCCGGACTATGCCAAGGCCAACGGCCTGGGCCTCATGATCATGAGCTGGGGTGCTGACTGGGCTGACGGCTTCGGCTTCATGGAGCAGATCGTCGACAGCCGCGTCATCCGCCCGGCCGGCAACACGAACCTCGGCATCAAGCTGCCGGCGGTCGACGCCCTCATCGACCAGGCGCTCGGCGAGAACGACGTCGCCAAGCGTGACTCGATCTGGGGCAATGTCGACAAGACCGTCATGGAGAACGCGGTGGTTCTGCCTGGTGTCTGGGGCAAGGGTCTGCTCTACCGACCCGAGAACCTGACGAACGTGTTCGTCACTGACGCGTTCAGCTTCTACGACTACACGACGCTGGGCACGACCAAGAAGTAGCTGTACGAACTGCCCACTGCCTCATCCACCGAAAGAAGGTGAAGGCGTGGCCCCGGTGGCAGCCGACGATCTCGTCGGCTGCCACCACCCGGGCCGCCGACCACAGTGCTCGCGTACCTGATCAGACGCCTCATCAGTGCAGTCGTGCTGCTGTTCATCGTGACGGCAGTCGTCTTTGCCATCTTCTTCCTCCTCCCCCGGATCGGCGGGGCCACCGTCGAGGACCTCGCCTCGCGCTACGTCGGCAAGTCCGCGGGCGCCGCCCAGATCCATGAGACGGCCGTGCGCCTCGGGTTCACCGACCCGATCTGGGTGCAGTACGGCCGCTTCATCAAGGGCCTCTTCGCCGGTAGCGACTACTACACCGGCGCCGGCTACGACCACTGCCCCGCCCCGTGTCTCGGGTACTCGTTCATCACACAGAATCCCGTCCTGCCTGACCTCATGGACCGCCTGCCGGTCACGCTGAGCCTCGCGGCCGGCGCCGCATTCCTGTGGCTGCTGGGCGGGGTCGCGACCGGCGTCGTCTCGGCGCTGCGTCGCGGGACCTTCGTCGACCGCGCGGCCATGACGGTCGCGCTCGCCGGTGTCTCGCTCCCCATCTTCTTCACCGGCCTGCTGGCGCTGTCGATCTTCAGCTACGGCCTGGGCTGGACGGCGCCAGGTGGCTCCTACACCCCGTTGCAGCAGAACCCCTTCTTGTGGGCCTACGACCTGCTCCTGCCGTGGATCACGCTGGCGTTCCTGTATGCCGCGGCATACGCCCGGCTCACCCGCGCGGGCATGCTGGAGACCATGAACGAGGACTACATCCGCACGGCCCGCGCCAAGGGCCTGCGAGAGAACGACGTGGTCGTCAGACACGGCCTGCGCGCCGCGCTGACCCCCATCGTGACGATCTTCGGCCTCGACCTCGGCCTGCTGCTCGGTGGCGCCATCCTCACGGAGACGACCTTCTCGCTGCCCGGCATCGGCCAGTACGCTGTCAAGGCCGTGTCGCAGAACGACCTGCCGAAGGTCCTCGGCGTGACGATTCTCGGCGCCGTCTTCATCATCATCGCCAACCTCGTCGTGGACCTTCTCTACGCCGTCATCGACCCGAGGGTGCGCACCGCATGACTGAACCCACGAACCGAAGCACCGAGGAGATGGCCGAGGCTCTCGTCGACTCCTCCGAGACCGTCGACCGCACCGGTCGCCGCCGCCGCAGGGGCGCCGAGTCGGTGAACGTCCTCGACGGCATCGGCGGCCTCGGGGCGCCGCAGCCGGGGACCTTCCTCGCGGTGCGCGACCTGCGCGTGCACTTCCCCACCGATGACGGCCTCGTCAAGTCGGTCGACGGCCTGTCGTTCGACCTGGCCCGCGGCAAGACCCTCGGCATCGTCGGCGAGTCGGGATCTGGCAAGAGCGTCACGAGCATGGCGATCATGGGGCTGCACAAGCCCGGCACGGTGCGGATGACCGGCTCGATCCGGCTCGACGGCCAGGAGCTGGTCGGCGCGAGCCGTGAGGACGTCCGGGCGCTGCGCGGCAAGAAGATGGCGATGATCTTCCAGGACCCGCTCTCGTCGATGCACCCGTTCTACACGGTCGGCCGCCAGATCATCGAGGCCTACAAGGTGCACAACGACGTGAGCACCTCGGTGGCCCGCAAGCACGCCATCGACATGCTCGACCGCGTGGGCATCCCGCAGCCGAACAGCCGCGTCGACGACTACCCGCACCAGTTCTCGGGCGGTATGCGGCAGCGAGCGATGATCGCGATCGCGCTGTCGTGCTCCCCTGACCTGCTCATCGCCGACGAGCCCACGACCGCGCTGGACGTCACCGTGCAGGCGCAGATCCTCGACCTCATCCGCGACCTGCAGAGCGAGTTCAACTCGGCCGTCATCATCATCACCCACGATCTGGGTGTCGTCGCCGAGCTCGCCGACGACATCATGGTGATGTATGCCGGACGGTCCGTCGAGTACGCCGCCGCTGAGGACGTCTTCGAGCGGCCGCAGCATCCGTACACGTGGGGCCTGCTCGGCTCGATGCCGCGCCTCGACCGCGAGCGCACCGAGCGGCTGCGCCCGATCGCCGGCACGCCACCGAGCCTGATCAAGGTTCCTGCTGGCTGCCCGTTCCACCCGCGGTGTGCGTTCGCGGACCGCACCGGTGGCCGGAGCCAGACCGTCCGACCCCCGTTCGCCCCCGGGCCGCCCGGGCACTATGCCGCCTGCCACCTCTCCCCCGAGGACCGACGGTCCATCTGGGAGAACGACATCAGGCCGGCGCTGTGACCCGCCCGACCACGTGCGAAGGAGCCGCATCGTGACCACGTCCACCGCACCCGAGGCGGGCACCCAGACGCGCTCGGGCGACGCGCTGCTGCAGGTCACCAAGCTGACCAAGCACTTCCCGATCCGCCGTGGGCTCCTGCAACGCGTGGTCGGCGCGGTCCAGGCCGTCGACGAGCTGACGTTCGACGTGGCGCGGGGCGAGACCCTGTCGCTGGTGGGCGAGTCGGGATGCGGGAAGACGACGACAGGCCGGATGCTGACCCGCCTCATTGAGCCGACGTCGGGCACATTGCTGTTCGAGGGCCAGGACGTCACGCACTGGTCGGTCGGCAAGCTGCGTCCGCTCCGTCGCGACGTGCAGATGATCTTCCAGGACCCGTATGGCTCGCTCAACCCGCGCCACACCGTGGGCACGATCGTGGGGGCTCCCTTCAAGCTGCAGCACGTCAACACCGAGAACGGCATCAAGCGTTCGGTTCAGGACCTGCTCGAGCTCGTCGGCCTCAACCCGGAGCACTACAACCGCTACCCGCACGAGTTCTCCGGCGGCCAGCGGCAGCGCATCGGCATCGCCCGGTCGCTCGCCCTCAAGCCCAAGCTGATCGTCGCCGACGAGCCGGTCTCGGCGCTCGACGTGTCGATCCAGGCCCAGGTCATCAACCTCCTCGAGGACCTCCAGGACGAGCTGGGCCTGACCTACGTCGTCATCGCCCACGACCTCTCGGTGGTCCGGCACATGAGCGACCGCATCGCTGTCATGTACCTCGGCAAGCTCGTCGAGCTGACCGACCGCGACGAGCTCTACACCCGTCCGATGCACCCGTACACCACGGCGCTGCTGTCGGCCGTGCCGATCCCGGACACCCAGCGGCGCATTCACCGCGAGCGGATCCGTCTCGAGGGTGACGTCCCGAGCCCGATCAACCCGCCGCCGGCGTGCCGCTTCCACACGCGCTGCTGGAAGGCGCAGGAGATCTGCAAGACGGTGGAGCCACCACTGCTGCAGCTGGCGCCAGGCCACCAGGTGGCGTGCCACTTCCCGGAGAACCAGGACCTGCCCACGCCGACCGCTCCCCCCACCGCAGCCGACGCCTGACCCCGCAACACACCCGGAAACCGACAGCTCGTCATAGTTGCAACCGTGGCGAGCAGTCGGTTTCCGGGTGTGTTGCGGGGTAAGGCGGTGAGGGGCCTCACTGGTCGGCCGATGGCTGCGGAGGGAACGAATCGGGCGCGGCTTTGGTTGAACGTTCCATGAAGGTGGAGATCTGGTCCGATATCGCCTGCCCGTGGTGCTACATCGGCAAGCGCCGCTTCGAGAGCGCGCTCGCGCAGTTCCCGCACCGCGACGACGTCGAGGTGCACTGGCGCAGCTACCAGCTCGACCCCACGCTCCCCGACCACCACGACGGCACCGAGCTGGACTACCTGGTCGACCGCAAGGGGATGTCCCGCGGCCAGGTGAGGCAGATGTTCGACCAGGTCACGGCGATCGCGGCCGATGAGGGCTTGGCCTACGACTTCGACTCGGTCGTCGTGGCCAACAGCTTCCCGGGCCATGAGCTGCTCCACCTCGCCAAGGCACATGCGCTCGGCGACGCCGTCAAGGAGGCACTCCTTTCGGCCCACTTCGAGCATGGTGAGGACATCGGCGACCGCGAGGTGCTCGTGCGCATCGGCACCGAGGCGGGCCTCGACCGGGAGGAGATCGTCCGCACCCTGAGCGAGCACACCTACCGGGGCGCCGTCGTCGCCGACATCCAGGCAGCTCAGAAGATCGGGATCCGGGGCGTGCCGTTCTTCGTGCTCGACGACAAGTACGGCATCTCCGGTGCCCAGCCGGCCGAGCTGTTCGGCCAGGCGCTCGACCAGGTCTGGCGCGAGACGCATCCGCTCGTCATGCTCGACGCCAGCACAGGCTCGGCCGCCGGCGACGCGGCCTGCGGCCCCGACGGCTGCGCCATCTGACCCCGAGCACGCGTGTGACGGGTGAGACGGGGCGCCCACTCGACCCCGACCCCGCACCCGCGTCGAGTGTGCGCTGCGTCCCACCGGCCCCAGAGCCCTGTGTATGGCCCCCCGTGTGACGGGTGAGACGGGTGAGACGGGGCGCTCACTCGACCCACACCCCCACCCCAGTCGAGTGGCCGCTGCGTCCCACCGGCCCCAGCCCCGGTGAGACGGGTGAGACGGGTGAGACGGGGCGCCCACTCGACCCAGACCCCGCACCCCCGTCGAGTGGCCGCTGCGTCCCACCGGCCCCAGAGCCCTGTGTATGGCCCCCCCGTGTGACGGGTGAGACGGGGCGCTCACTCGACCCACACCCCACCCCCGTCGAGTGGCCGCTGCGTCCCACCGGCCCCAAACCCCGGTGTGTGCCCCCGTGTGACGGGTGAGACGGGGCGCTCACTAGACCCACACCCCCACCCCCGTCGAGTGGCCGCTGCGTCCCACCGGCCCCAGAGCCCTGTGTATGGCCCCCCGTGTGACGGGTGAGACGGGGCGCCCACTCGAGCAGGTGGGGGCCGGTCGGGTGGGCGCCTGCGTGTTGGGCTAGAGGCGGCTCTCGGCCGCGTCGGCGCCGGCGAGCCGCTGCGCCAGCCACACCGGGATGATCGACAGCACGATCAGCACCACGGCGATGACGTTGACGACCGGGGCCTGGTTGGGCCGGAAGAGGTTGTTGAAGATCCAGATCGGCAGCGTCGGGCTGTCCGGGCCGGCCGTGAAGGTCGTCACGACGATCTCGTCGAAGCTGAGGGCGAAGGCGAGCAGTGCGCCCGCGAGCAGGCTGGAACGCAGCAGCGGGAAGGTCACCCGTCGGAAGGTCGTGAAGGGCCTGGCGCCGAGGTCGGCCGATGCCTGCTCGAGCGACGCTCCGAGCCGCCGCTGGCGTGCCGTCACGTTGTTGAAGACGATGACGATGCAGAAGGTGGCGTGGCCGACGATGATCGTGAACAGCCCTGCGCCGATGCCGAAGATGGGCGTGAGCACACCCTGGATCGCCGACTGGAGCGCGATGCCGGTGACGATCCCGGGCAGCGCGATGGGCAGCACGATGAGCATCGAGATCGCGTGCCTGCCGAAGAAGGCGTACCGGCTCAGCGCGAGGGCGAGCAGGGTCCCGAGCAGCAGGGCGATGGCCGTCGCTCCGAGGCCTGCCTTGACCGACATGAGGAACGCGTCCCGCGGGCCCTGAGCCTGCAGCGCCGCATGCCACCACTGGGTGGTGAAGCCAGGCGGCGGCCAGCCGAACGTGCGGTCGCTGTTGAACGAGTTGACCGTCACCACGACGATCGGCACGTAGACGAAGGTGAGCACGAGCGTCGCGAACACCGTGAGGAGCACCTTCGTCCCTCGTCCGAGTCTCATCAGTCCACTCCTCAGAGGTTGTCCAGCGCGCCGGTGCGCCGCACCGCGACCAGGTAGAGGACCATGATCACGACCGACGACGTGCCAAGGGCAGCGGCGAAAGGCAGGTCGAGGGTGATGTTCTGCAGCACCGTGGTGCCGAGCACCTGGAGCTTGCCGCCGACGATGGACACGGCGATGTAGTCCCCAAGGCTGAGCGAGAAGGTGAAGATCGAGCCGGCCGCGATCGCCGGCATGAGCGAGCGCACGACGACCTTTCGGAACGTCGTCGCGGGCCGCGCACCGAGGTCGGCCGAGGCCTCGAGATGGCTCTCCGGGAGGCGCTCGAACGCGGCATAGACCGGCAGGATCATGTACGGCAGCCACAGGTAGCTCAGGGTGAGCACGACTGCGGCCAGGCCGAACCCGGGGGTCGCGCCGAAGGCGCTGTCGAACACGCCGCCGGGCTGGAGCATGGTCCGCCACGCATAGGCCTTGACGAGGTAGCTCGCCCAGAGCGGGACGAGCACCGCCGCGAGCAGCAAGCCGCGCAGGCGTCGCGGCGCGACCCGGGCCATGAAGAACGCGAACGGGACCGCGACAACGATGCACAGCACGGTGACGAGCACGGCGATCAGCAGCGTGCGCCCGATGATGCCGGCATACGTCGGGCTGAGGATCTCCCGGAAGTTCTCGAGGGTGAAGGTCGGGATGACCTGGTTCGTGAACGGGTCGGTCGTGAAGAAGGCCGTCGCGAAGATGACGGCGAGCGCCCCGAGGTAGACCACGACGAGCCACAGCAGTGGCGGGGCGAGCAGTGCTGCGAGCCCCCTGCGGTTCCTCATGTGGTCCACCTCCGTGTTCTCGACAGTGTTCTCGACGGTCTGGAGCCCGTATGCCGGCGGGTGCCGTCCCGGGGCCGACGCCGGTCCCGGGACGGCTCGCCCGTCAGCTGTTGCGGATCTCGGTCCAGGCCTTGGTCCACGTCGCGTAGTCGGTGCACTTGACGTCGGTCCGGCCGTCGAGGCAGGTCGAGATGGGCGTGGTCCAGTAGTGGACCTTGCTGAAGTAGGCCTCGTCCTCGGCGTGGTACGTCGCGCAGTGGTTCTTGTCGACCGTCTCGGCGCAGGCCTTGCGGTTGGCCGGAGCCTCGCCGAAGTACTCGGCGATCGCCGCATTGACCTTCGGCGAAACGATGTGGTCGATGAACTTGTACGCGCACGTCTTGTGCTGCGACTTGGCCGAGACCATCCAGGTGTCGGACCAGCCGGTCGCCCCCTCCTTCGGGAGGATTGCCTCGACGGGCGTCTTGTCCGCCTGGGCGACGTTGGCGATGACCTGCCAGGTGGTGCCTACGGTCGACGTGCCGTTCTTGAAGGCCTGGACCTCCTTGAGGTAGTCAGACCAGTACTCGCTGACGTTGGCCTTCTGCGCCTTGAGCAGGTCGACCGCCGCAGCGAGCTGCGTGTCGTCGAGCGCGTACGGGTCCTTGATCCCGAGGTCGGGCTTGGTCGCCATGAGGTAGAGGGCCGCGTCGGCGATGTAGATCGGCGAGTCGTATGCCGTGACGTGGCCCTTCTGGGCGCCGGCCTGGTCGAACACGGCGCCCCACGAGTCGGGGGCGGGCTTGACGAGGTCGGTGCGGTACATGAGCAGGTTCGCGCCGCGGCCGTGCGGGATGCCGTAGGCGACCCCGTTGACGGAGTTCCAGGGCTTCATCTTCAGCGAGTCGAAGATGTCGGGGTAGTTCGTGATGAGCGAGGTGTTGACCGGCTCGACATCGCCTGCCGCGATGAGCCGAAGGGTGGCGTCGCCCGAGGCCGAGACCGTGTCGTACTGGCCGGTGCGCATCAGCTGCACCGCCTCGTCCGAGGTGCCGAACGTCTTGATGTTGACCTTGCACCCGGACGACTTCTCGAAGTCGGTGACCCAGTCGACCTTGGGGTCGTTGCTGCCGTCCTCGACATAGCCGGGCCACGCGAGCACGTTGACCTCGCCCTCGGGTGTGCCGAGCTTGTCCAGTGCCTTGAGGTCGGGCACCTGCATGCCGCCGGCCGCACCGGTGCCGCCGGTCCCCCCGGTAGTGGATGGGGTCGAGCTGCCGCAGCCCGCGAGGGCAAGGACGGCCACGACCGCGACGGTCCCGAGGAGGGACTTCCTTGACGTACGCACGCCGATCTCCTTCATGGTGTTGACGAGTGGAGCGTTGATGATTCGGGCGCTGACGGCTCAGGCGCCGCCGTTCTTTCGAGCGCCGGCGGTGCGGGCACGTCGATGACGTGCTCGCTGTTCCAGATGAGCACGACCCGGTCCCCGCGCCGCAGCGCGGCACCACCAGTGCGTGACCCCGTGTTCTGCTCGAGGGCCGTGAGCCGGCCCCCGGCAGCGAGTGCGACGACGTAGCGCGTGACCGGCCCGCCGTAGACGACCTCCTCGAGCGTCCCGTCGGCATGCAGCTCACCGGCCCCCACCGTCGCGCCGGCCGGGGCGACCGAGAGCTTCTCGGGGCGGATCGCGAACGACCCGTCGCGCTTGATGACGGCCCGGGCGGCCGCACCCGTGAGCAGGTTCGAGGTGCCCACGAAGCCGGCGACGAACGCCGACTGCGGGCTCTCGTAGACCTCGTGGGCCGTGCCGACCTGCTCGATGCGGCCGGCGTTGAAGACCGCGATGCGGTCGGACAGGGTGAGCGCCTCCTCCTGGTCGTGGGTGACGAAGAGGAACGTGATGCCGACGTCGCGCTGGATGCCCTTCAGCTCGACCTGCATCTGCTCGCGCAGCTTGAGGTCGAGGGCGCCGAGCGGCTCGTCGAGCAGGAGGACCTTCGGCCGGTTGACGAGTGCGCGGGCCAGCGCGACCCGCTGCCGCTGGCCGCCGGAGAGCTGGGACGGCCGGCGCTTGCCGTGGTCGCCGAGCCGGACCTGCTCGAGCGCCTCGCCGACGCGGGTGCGCCGCTCGGATCGGCCGACCTTCTTGACGAGCAGGCCGTACTCGACGTTCTCGGCCACGCTCATGTGCGGGAAGAGGGCGTAGTCCTGGAAGACCGTGTTGACGTCGCGGTCGTAGGGCTGGCGCTGGGTCACGTCCACGCCCTCGAGCTCGACGACGCCGGACGTCGGCTCCTCGAACCCCGCGATCATGCGCAGCACGGTCGTCTTGCCGGACCCCGAGGGCCCGAGCATGGAGAAGAACTCGCCGCCCCGCACGTCGAGGTCGATGTCGTCGACGGCGACGACCGGCGGGGTGCCGGTGAACTCCTTGCGCAGCCGGCGAAGGCGGATCGCCGGGGTGTCCTGCCCGGTCATGGTGCTCCTCGGGTGTGTTCGGCCTGCTGGACGGAAAAGGTATGGGTCCATATGTTTACGCGCAAGGGGAATCACCAAACTGTTAGGAGGTGGTGTCATGGCGGACCGGTCCCTGCCCCTCGGGCCGTATGCCGCCGTGTTCGCCCCGCTGCCCGCCGAGGGCCGCGCCGAGGCCGTCCGCCGCCGGCTGGGTGAGGCGATCGCCCTGGGCCTGCTGCCGGACGGCAGCATGCTGCCGCCCGAGAGCGACCTGGCCGACCGGTTCGGGGTAGCCACCGTCACCGTGCGTGAGGCTCTGGGCACCCTGCGCGAGGACGACCTCATCGTCACGCGCCGCGGCCGCGGCGGTGGCTCGTTCGTCAAGGCGCCGGAAGACGGTGGGCGCGCCGCCCTGCTGGCGCGGCTGGCCCGCGTGGGCCTGGGCGAGCTTCGCGACCTGTCGGACCACTACTGCGCCGTGAGCGGCCACTGCGCCGCGCTGGCCGCCGAGCGGGCCGACCAGGACGACCTCAGGCGGCTGCACCAGCTCGCGTCCCGGCGTCCCGACCGGGGCGAGCCGAGCGGCATACCCCGGCACGAGGGCACCTTCCACCTCGAGCTGGCCGCGACCGCGCAGTCGGCGCGGCTCACTCGCGAGGAGCTCTCGCTCCAGCGGGAGATCGGACCCGTGCTCTGGCTCGCTGACGCCGACCCGGGCGCCGGGTCGGCCGACGTGGGCGGCGTTCGCGCGCACGAGCGGATCGTCGAGGCGGTCGCGTCCGGCGAACCCGCAGCGGCCCGCGCCGCCGCGGAGGATCATGTCAGGGAGCTGTTCGAGGCGGTCAAGAGGCTGCACCGGACGACCCGGTCGAGGAGGCAGGCATGACGGCGACGACAACGGGCACCGACGTGGCCCAGTGGGTCGGTGACTTCGGTCGGGCGCTGTTCGACGAGCTCGACGAGCTGGGTGAGCTCGTCCGCCGGCAGCTGAGCGGCGCGGTCCCGCGGCGCGCCGACCTCGACATCGAGCGGTACTGCCGCGCCATGCTCGAGGACCCCAGGACTCCCGTCGCCGGCGCCGGCGTCGTCATGGCGCCCGGCCTGCTCAGCGACGCGGCGTACTGGCTGGAGTGGTGGACCTCCGACTCGCGCTCGGGCACGGCGACCATCGCCAAGCTGGCGGCGGAGACCGACCCGCGAGCCGTCGGGTTCCGCGACTACACCCAGCTGCCTTGGTACGCAAGGCCTTTCGAGACCGGCGATCGTCACGTCACGGGGCCTTACGTCGACTACCTCTGCACCGACCAGTACACGCTGACCTTCACCCAACCGCTGGTCGTGGGCGGGCTGTTCGGCGGGGTCATCGGGGCGGACGTCCTCGTCGCCTGGTTCGAGGAGCACGCGCTCGACATCATGGACGGCGTCGGGCGCACCTGCGTCCTCGTCAACGCTGCCGGGCGCGTGGTCACCTCGTCGGACCCCACCTGGGTCACTGGCGACCTGATCCGGGACCTTCCGCTGGATGCGTGGGCGTCCGGAGCCGAGACGCCGACCTCGGGATGGCTCGCCACGCTGTGCCAGGGCCTGCCGTTCTTCGTGATCACCCCGCGCTGAGCGCCCGGAATCGGCGGCTCAGCGGGCGGCTGCCCAGTCGGCCCGAAGGATCGAGTAGAGATACCCGTCGTGGTAGGCGCCGTTGCGCCACTGCGCTCCGCGGATGACGCCCTCGCTGGCGAAGCCGACCTTCTCGAGGGCGCGCTGCTCGGCGACGTTCTCGACGTCCGTGTGGGCCTCGATGCGGTTCGTGTTCGTGTGCCGGAAGAACAGGTCGACGAGCAGCCGTTGGGCCTCGGTGCCGATGCCGCGCCCGCGCACCCACTCGTCGAGGTGGATGCCGATCATCGGGTTGCGGGAGCCGGCGTTCGGGCCCCACTGCATCCAGATCCAGCTGACGGTGCCGGCCAGGTCGCCGTCGACGACCACGGCCAGGTTGCCCCGATCGTCGAGACGGCACGGTGGCGGCTGGTCGTAGCCCGGGCGCGGGCCGAAGTCGTCGAACTCGGTGTCGGCGTCGCGCGGCTCGGTGAGCTCACCGGCGCGCACGGGGCGAAGGCTGACCGCGCTCATGCGGCAACCTTACGGCGCAGGGCCCACCCAACGGCCACAGCCCGGCGCCACGGGACACGGCATACGGGTCACGGGAGGACCCCGGGAAAAGAAGAGAGGCGCCACCCGCTCGGGGGTCCAGATGGCGCCTCTTCCACCCGCTCCATCGGAGGCGGGGCAGGATGCGTTACACGTCCATCGGGGATTTCTTGTCGAGGTCGATGCTGAGGCGAGCCAGGGCGATGGCCGCGAGACAGAGGCCGAGGTCGCGCAGGGCGATGTCGAGGTGGCCGCCGAGGACCAGCAGGTTGACGATGATCCCGAGGAGCCAGAGCGCCACGATCGGGGCCCCGATGCGCGGCCACAGTGCGACGACCACACCGGCAGCGATCTCGACCACTCCGACGATGTACATGGTCGTGTGCACGGAGAACGGCGACAGCGACGCGAACCCGGGCGCCAGGTAGGCGTCCCAGCTGACCATGTAGTCAAAGAACTTGTCGATGCCGAAGAGGATCGGTGCGATGGTGAAGGCGCTCCGCAGGATGAGGAAGGCCTGGTACGTCGGCGATGCGAGGTCACGCGTCGTCGAGGCGGGTGCCTGCGTGGTGGTGTGGCTCACGAGCAGCTCCTTTGTCGGTGTGGTGTGGCGTCGGTGTGGTGTCGGTGCGGTGTTGATGTCGGGTGTGGGTGGGGCGGGTGGACGGCGGCGAGGTCGTCAGTGCACCTGGGACGGGAACTGCCGCATGATCCCGTCGCTGAGCAGGTCGGCCATCGCGAGGATGTGCGCGTGGACCTGCTCGTATGCCGCGATGCTGGCCGCGTAGTCGCCGTGCAGCTCGGCCGCCGCCTCGGCGAGCGTCTGGTCGAGGTGCATGCGCATCGACTCCCGCATCGTCGCCTGCGGCCAGTTCCTGGGGTTGGCGGCGGCGAGGACGTCGGCGATCTGGTCGGCGTTGGCGTACCACCGGGTCTTCGCGTCGGCGAAGGCCGCGGTGTCACCGGCCTTGGCAGCCTGGAGCAGCTCGACGGCGATGGTGATGTGGTCGTGGAGCAGCGCGGTGAGCGTGGAGCCGGCCTGCGCGCCATAGAACGTCGCGATGGCTTTCCCGATGTCGGACTGGTTGGCCAGCAGCCTGTTCGCGGTCGGACCGAACCCGGCCGAGCCGTCCGCGAACGCGACGATCGCGAGCCGGGTCCACGTGACGTGGTCCTCCCACAGCTTGCGCATCGCGTCGTGCAGTGACGCCTGCGCGGCGGTGAGGGCGCGTGCTGGGGCGGAGGTGGTGGCTGCCGCGTGGTGCGAGGCGTGCGAGGCGTGCGAGGCCGTGGGCACGACGCCGGCGGCACTGCGCGGCACCGTGAGCGCCAGCGCGGCGAGCACGAGTCCCATGACCGAGACGGAGAACGTGAAGCGCCGACGGCGTCGGCGCGAGGGCGAGGACGTGCTCTGGTCATCCATCATCGATGTGACCATCACTGTGACCTTCCTTCGTCGAGGCACCCGCTCGGGATCTGCTGTCACGGCTGCCGTGGGTTGACCGGTGTGACCACCCCTGCCGACACTGGCGAAGAGGTGATGCCGAGGTGGTCACAGGACGTTCGCGTGTCAGGCCGCGCAGTTCTTACCGCCTGGCCGGTAAGAGCTGCGGCGGGACGGACGCCAACCAGTCATGACCGTCAACACCGCCTCAGGCCCACAGGCCTCGCACGGCCCCGCCCGACCACGGGTATGCCGCTCGGACGGCCCCCCTGCCGACGTGACGGCGTGGCGCCACTGCCGGCTGCTCGAAGCGGGCTTCCCTGAGCCGCTGGCGACGCGGCTCTCGCGGGCGCGGGTCGACGTGCACGCCTTGCTCCAGCTCGTCGACCGCGGCTGCCCTCCCGAGCTGGCGTCCAGGATCCTCGGACCCGATGAGTGGTCCTCATGACGGCCGCGGACCCCGACACCCGTGCGGCCCACCCCGTCGCCACCGTTGTGCCGATGCCCGCCGACACCTGGGACCGGCCGGCGGACACGGGGTGCACGCACCGGTCCTCGGCCGGGAGCCTCGAGGCCCGGCTCGCGTCCCTGGGACACGAGCGGGAGGATGCCGTCCGCGAGCTGCACGCCTTGATGGTCCGCGGTTGCCGGCACCAGGTCGCGCGGATGCGCGGCCAGCTGCCCGGGCTCGACGCTCGCGACCGTGACGACCTGGCCGTGGCGGCCGCGGACGACGCCGTCGTCGCGCTCCTGGCCAAGCTGCATACCTTCGAAGGGCGCAGCCGCTTCACGACATGGGCGTACAAGTTCGCCATCCTCCAGGCCGCGACCGAGGTGCGCCGGCAGGCATGGTCGCGGCGCGAGGTGCCGCTCGAAGACCCGGACACCCTGCACTGGTCGGCCGCGGGACCGGCCGAGCTGGCCGTGGCGACCGAGCTGGCCGCGGAGGTCGGGCGCGCGCTCGACGTGGCCCTCACGGCATACCAGCGGCGGATCGCGGTCGCGCTGCTCGTCGACGAGGTGCCCATCGACGTGCTCGCCGAGCGCCTCGGCACGACCCGCGGCGCTCTCTACAAGACGCTTCACGTGGCACGCACCCGCGTGCGGGCGTACCTCGTGGCCTCTGGGCACCTCGAGCCGCGGCGTGCGGGTGGTCCGGGGACTGCTGGGCAGGACGAAGGAGGCGGGGCATGAGCATCCGCAAGCTGACCGACACGCAGGCGCGCGAGCTCGTGGTCGACACCGAGCCGTGGCTGTCGTGCGACGACTGCTTCCGGCTCATGGACGAGTACGTCGAGCTCCTCGTGGCCGACCCCGCCTCGACGGCGATGCCGCAGATGCAGGTCCACCTGCGCGCATGTCCCGCCTGTGCGGAGGAGGCCGAGTCGCTGGCCGCCCTGGTCCGCGAGGACCGGTAGCGCAGACGCGACGAGGCGCCAGTCGCTCGGGGGTCCGACTGGCGCCTCGTACGCCTGCTTCATCGGCCCAACCGTCGGCGGTGTTACAGGATCTCCGAGAAATTCTTCGAGAGGTTTCTGCGGGCCCGTCGCTGGGGCCATCAGGCCTGGTCGGGCCCCTCCCGCTCCTCACGACGCCGCTTCAGGCCGAGCTGCGCGGCGCCACTGATGACCCGCGCCACGAGGCCGATGAAGATCAGCCCGAGGAGCATCTGCACCGTGGCCACGAGCCGCGCGGCCTCCGAGACCGGCGAGATGTCGCCGTAGCCGACCGTGGCGAAGGTCGTCACCGTGTAGTAAAGGGCATCGAGCCGCGTCATCGCCTGGGTGTAGCTGCCCGGCTGGACGGTGTCGATCGAGTAATGCGTGCTCGCGAAGACGAGCAGGAACAGCGGGCCGGTCGTCGCCAGGGCCTCCACCGTCCGGATCAGCGGGTACGGCGAGCCCACGATGCCTCGGGTCTGCATGCCCAGGACCACGATGACGAGCAGCACGCCGAGGACGAACTTCAAGAGCGAACGCTCCTCGTCGAAGCTTCCCAGCGGGATGAGCGCGTAGACCACGAGCGCCACGATGACCGACAACGAGGACCGCAGCAGCGCCATGAGCAGCACCCTGCGTGGGGGCTTGCTGATCCCCGTCCTGCTGCTCTTCGGCCGGCCGACGCCCGCCGGTGAAGCCGCGTCCGCTGCGGGGGCCGGCTCGACCGGCGGCGAGGCGTCGGCCATGCCTCAGACCCCTTGGCGGGCTTCGATCTGGCCCGAGCTGATCGCGTGCATGAATGCCGCGTAGTCGCGGTCGTTCTGGTCGGCATACTCCTCGGCGAACTCCGCGAGCGCCTTGTCGAAGCGTCGCTTCGACCCGAGGTATGCCGCTATGGCCACCGGGTCGCCCGAGCGCGCGTGCGCGCGGGCGAGGGTCCAGCCACAGATGCGGGCGTAGTAGCTCATCCCGGCCGGGATCATCGTCTCCACACTTGCGGACCCCTTCATGTCACGCAGCTGCCGCCAGTAGTAGAACCGGTCCGTCTCGATGCCGGCGGACCAGCCGAGGAAGATGTCAGAGGCAGACTGAAGCAGCTGCTGACCTTGGACGACACGCTCACCGGCGTCGGCGAACTGGCTTCTGGGCAGGTGCGCCTCGAGCACCGAGCGGGTGGCCTCCTTGACCTGGAGGAACAACGGGTCGCGCTCGTCGCGGCCCTCGAGCAGCGCGACGAACGCACGCGTCCCGACCGACCCGACCCCGACGACCTTCCTCGCGACGTCGACGATCGTGTACCGGTTGAGCAGCTGCCGGCGGCTCAGGCTCAGCGTCGCGCGGTACCGCTCGAAGAACTGGCGGATGACATCCTCGATGTCGGCGAAGTCGAGGTCGTAGTACTTCTCGAGCTCTCGCATCGGGATGAGCACGGGTGGCTGGCTCACGATGCGCTGGCGCCCGTCGACCACCTCGGTGAGCTTGGACAATGCCTGCAGGTTCGTGCGGCTGCGGGCCTTGCGCAAGGCCGCCTCACCCTGCTTGATCGACGCGCCGGTGACCTTGAAGTCGGCCGACTCGCCCTTCGCCTTGGTGGAGTTGAGCAGAGCCCGGCGCGCGTCATCCATGCCCCGGCGGAGGTCGTCCTCGGACAGGCGGGAGTACCACACGTCCAGCGTGTCCTGGCCGGCGAACTCCGCCATCGCCGTCCGGTAGGACTGGCCCACGATGAGACACACGTCGCGCACGTCGACCGGGCTGAAACCGTTGTTGCGGCAGGCGATCGCGAAGCTGGCGGCGAGCCGCTTGACGTCGAACTCGAAGGGGCCCGGAAGCGTCTCGTCGAAGTCGTTGAGGTCGAAGAGCAGCTGGCGCTCCGGCGAGGCGTAGACGCCGAAGTTGGACAGGTGGGCGTCGCCGCAGAGCTGCACCCTGAGCCCGGCGGTCGGCGTGGTGGCCAGGTCCGAGGCCATGATCGCGGCCGACCCTCGGTAGAAGGTGAACGCCGAGGCCATCATCCGACCGTGCCGGACCGGCACGAGGTCGGGTTCACGCATCGCGTTCTGCGCCTCGAGCAGCGCGACCGGGTCGGGCCGTCCGGCCGCCGGCCGCCAGCCGGCATGGTCCTCCAGGGGCGCACGCTCCCTCGCCTCCTTGCCGATCGCGCGGCGCTCGTCGACGCTCAGGTGCGCCGTCTCCTCCATCGGGTGCACGTGGTCGGTCGCGCCGACCGGGTGCTCTGGGTGTGTTGCCTGCACCATCGCGCTCAGGCCTCCTTGGGCTGGGTCGCCCGGCCGTCGGGGCCAGGCCCCGGCGGCAACGAGCGGAAAGCCGCGACGGCGTCCGCGACGGTCGGATAGATGTGGTCGACGTTGAGCATCTGCAGGACCCCGAACTTCTCGAGCGTGGCCCGCAGGTCGGGGTCGAGGTTGGCCAGGGCCACGTTCGCCCCGCGGTTGTGGACGAACGTCACGAGCTGGTGGAGTGTGGCGCCGGCCGAGTAGTCGACGTCGGGGATCGAGGAGCAGTCGAGGACGAGCCAGCGCACCGGGTCCGGGGCGCTGGTGATGAGCTGCTGGACCCCGTCCGAGAACTGGTTCGCGTTGGCGTAGAACAGGTCGGCGTCGTAGCGGAAGACGAGCAGGCCGGGGGCGCTCTGCATGCCCTGCTCGGCGCGCGTGTAGATCGGCTGGCCCTCGGCGTCGATGCCGATGACGAACCGGTGTGGACGGTACTGCCGCCGCACCATCTCGACGAGGGAGAGGATGACCGCCAGCACGATGCCCTGCTCCACGCCGACGGCGAAGACGACGATCGCCGTGAGCACAGCGATGTAGAACTCACTGGGCCTGGCCTTGCGGACGCGCTTCAGGCCGGCGATGTCGATGAGGTCGACACCGATGAGGAAGACGATCGCCCCGAGCACGGGCTTGGGCAGGTTGGTCAGAGCTCCGGTGAAGAAGAGCACGATGACGAGGACGACCAGGGCCATGGTCGCGTTGGCGAGCTGCGTCTTGCCCTTCTGCTCGTCGAGGATCTGGGTCTTGGTCGGGCTGCCGTTGACGACGAAGGTGCCGCTGAGTCCGGCCGCGAGGTTCGCGCCGCTGAGCCCGACGATGTCGCGGTTGATGTCGACCCGCTGGCCGTGCCGGGTCGCGAAGCTGCGGGAGGTGGCGGCGCTCTGGGCGATGATCAGGACGAAGCACGAGAAGGCGACCGTGAGGAGCTTGGGGATGTCGGACCAGCCGACACCCTGGGGCAGGCCGATCGGTGGGAAGCCGCCCTGCATGGCGCCGACGACTGCCACACCGTGCGAGGAGGCCTGCGTGACCGTGGCAAGGATGATCGAGAGCACCACGGCCACGATGGCGCCCGGGACCTTCGGCACGAACCGCTTGAACCCGAGGATGATCGCGAGCGCTCCCAGTGCATAGGCCAGCGTGATCCCACTCGTGTCACTGAGGTGTGTCAGCGTGTACCACTGCTGCTCGAACCAGTTCCCCTTGCCCTTGGGGATCCCGAGCATGTCGGGGATCTGGCCGGTGAAGACCTGGATCCCCACGCCGGTGAGGAAGCCGATGAGCACCGAGGCCGACAGGAAGTCGCCGAGGAAGCCGAGCCGGAGCAGCCTGGCCAGCAGCAGCAGGACTCCGCACATGATCGCGGTCAGGGAGGTCAGGGCGAGCCACTGGGGCGAGTTGGGGGTCAGCCCGGCGATCCCGATCGTCGCCAGGCCGGCCGCGAGGATCGCGGCCGTCGCCGAGTCGGCACCGACGACGAGCAGCCGTGACGAGCCGATGATCGCGAAGACCAGCGCCGGGAAGAGCACGGTGTACAGGCCCGTGATCACCGGCACCTGGGCGATCGAGGTGTAGCCCATGGTCTCGGGGATCGCGACCGCCGCCAGGGTCAGCCCGGCGAGGATGTCGGGGCGGAGCCAGGACCTCTGGTAGCCCCGCAGGGACTCGGGCTTGAGGCGCTCCGACCGGCTGGGGCGCTCCGGGCTCGGTGCGCTCGTGGTGCTCGTCGTGCTCATCGTCAGCTCCTCTCACGCGAGGTGCGCCGGGCCCTCCGGCCTGTCCTCGGGCCGGCCAGCTGGCCGGTCCGCAGCCCCGTCTGCAGCCTGTCCGGCGGCCTGTCCGGCAGCCGCCCCGGCGGCCTGTCCGGCAGCCGCCCCGGCGGCCTGTCCGGCAGCCGCCCCTGAAGCCTTCTCAACGGCCGGGCGCGTGCCCTGATCCTGCGCCTCGTATCCCGCCAGCAGCTGCAGCTCGCCGTCGTGTCGCGGGAAGAGGAAGAAGACGATCGCGGCGCCGACGAGGATGGCGATGATGCCTGCGGTGTAAGCCCAGTCGGCCCCCGACAGGAAGGACGACTTCGCCCCAGCCATGATCTGGGTGGAGTACTGAGGGTACTGCTGCGCGATGCCCTCGGCTCCGGCGAACGACTTGGTCAGCTGGTTCTGCACGCTGCTGGTGATCTCAGCCCCGTTCGGGGCGGCGGCGATGCTCGCGGCGACCGCAGCGGCATACCCGGCGGTGAGCAGTGCGCCGAAGATCGACTGCATGATCGCGCCCCCGAGGTCGCGCTGCAGGTCGGCGGTGCCTGACGCCATTCCGGCACGCTGGACCGGCACCGCGCCGGTGAGCGAGTGCGAGGCCGGCGTGCCGGCGAAGCCGACGCCGATCCCGATGAAGGCGTACGCGAGCGCGATCTGCCAGTACGAGCTGCCCTCTGACCAGAAGAGCAGCATCCAGACGAACGCGAGGAACAGGAACACGTACCCGGTCAGCAGGGTGAAGCGCGACCCGGCGGACTCGACGAGCTTCGCCGAGCGGGGAGCGACGAGGATCATGAACACGACCGCGGGAAGGAACGCGGCGCCCGCCTCGAAGGTCGTGTAGCCAAGGACGTTCTGCAGGTACTGCTGGCTGACGAAGGCCGACGCCATGAGCGAGCCGAAGACGATGATCCCAGCACAGGCGGCGACCCAGAAGATGCGGCGCCCCGCGATGTGGAGGTCGTAGAGCGGGTTTGCGGCGCGTCGCTGACGGAGGATGAAGGCGACGAGCGTCGCGGCGGCGATGAGGGCCAGGCCCAGGGCGAGAGTGCCCTTGTTCGGGACCGGGGCGAAGTTGATGGCGAGGATCAGTGCGCCGACGAGCACGACCGACAGCACTCCCCCGAGGTTGTCGACGGGCTCCGTCGTCTCGTTGACGTGCGCGGGGACGAGCAAGACTGCCATGACCAGCGCGACGGCGGCGAGCGGGAGCGTGATGAGGAAGACCGAGCCCCACCAGAAGCGCTCGAGCAGGAACCCCGCCACGAGCGGCCCGAGCGCGGCGATCCCGCCGCCGACGGCCGACCACAGCGCGATCGAGCGGGTGCGCCCCGGTCCCGACCACAGAGCGGCGATCAGAGCGAGAGTCGTGGGGTACGCCATGCCGGCCGACACGCCTCCGAGGACTCGCGCCACGAACAGCACGCCGTCGGAGGGAGCGTAGGCGGCCAGGAGACACGCCGGGACGGAGAGCAGCATCCCGAGGATGAGCAGCAGCTTGCGGCCGTAGCGGTCGCCGACCGCGCCGAGGTAGAGCACCGACGCCGCGAGGCCGAGCGAGTATCCGACGGCAATGAGGTCGAGGGTCGTCTGGGACGAGTCGAACGCCCGTCCGATCGAGGGCAGGGCGACGTTGGCGACCGAGAGGTTGAGGTTCGCGACCGCGGCGACGGCGATGAGCGCGACGAGGACGAGCCCGGCGCGCTGCGGCTCGGTGGACTCCTCGACGGCGACGGTGCCCGCAGGGGTCCCGGACTCAGCCATGCCGATCGCCCCCGAGGTCGAGCCCGAGGTCGAATGCGCCCCCGGGCGCATCCGTGCGCACACACGTCATAGCGAACCCCTCACGCTTGAGTGCCGGGCTCCATCGTCCGGCCCCAGCGCGCGGGACCACATCACCCCCAAGGGGTGGCCCAGCATCATGCCGTGGGTCGAGTCGCCGGGTATGTGGCGGTACTTCCCGATGAGCACGTGCACAACACGGCCGATCTGTCGCGGACGCGAAGCACGTCCGGTGTGGACGTTCCGTGACGCGGGGTCAGAGCTGGGTGTTGAGGTACATCTGGAGCTGCTTGACGGTGCGGGCGTTCCAGGTCGTCGCACCGTCGCGGCTGATGCCGAGGTAGGTCTGCAGGGCCGCCATCGACCGCGGACCCCAGGCGCCGACGACGTCCATCCCGATCCGGGCCTGGAGGGCCTTGATCGTGGCGACGTTCAGCGTCCCCGTCTGGGTGACACCGAGCCAGCGTTGCAAAGCCGTCGTGGTCAGCGGTCCGAGGTTCCCGGTGATCGGGAGGCGGGCCGCAAGCAGCCCTTCCTCAGCCTTGACGGTGAGGACCCGCAGCGCCGCCGTGTTGACCTTCGCGCGGAACGCGCTGTCCGAGGCCGCCCGGCTGGTGACCGCGTTGACCATCGCCGGGAGGACGGCAGGGTTGACCGTGAGGACGACGTCACCGCCGGCGCCGATGAAGTCGATCGCCCGGTTGCCCGGCGACCACGCCTGGACCTGCTTGGCGTTGCCGAGGTCGTCACTGACCACGATGCCGGTGAAGTGCAGGTCCCCGCGGATCATGCCGGAGATCACCGTCGGTGAGAACACCGCGGGACGGGCGGCGTCGATCTTGCTGTAGTAGGCGGACGAGAGCATGACGAGCCGGGCTCCGGCGGTGACGGCCGACCGGAACGGGGTGATGTCCGCCGAGGTCCGGGTCGTGACGGTGTCGGTCACGCCTGCAGTCGTGTCGGTGTTGCCGGTGACGCGTCCCAGCCCGGGGAAGTGCTTGGCCGTCATGGCGAGCCCGGCGGACCGCATACCCTTCAGGAAGGCGCTGCCTTTGTCCGCGACGACCGACGGGGTGTAGCCGAACTCGCGGTAGTAGTAGCCGATCGGCTTGTTGTAGGGCGCGAAGCTCTTCGAGACGGTGTCCATGACCGGCGCGAGGTTGAGGTCGACCCCGGCGCGGAACACCTGGTGGCCCCACGTCGTGGCGTCGGCCGTCAGCGTCGTGTCGCTGTAGGTGCCCTGGGTGAGCGCCGTGGGCATCCTGGAGAAGCCCGAGCCCTGGAGCACCTGGACGTAGCCGCCCTCCTGGTCGGTCGCGATGAACAGCGGCACCCCTGCCGTCGCGGCGCTCGTCGTGAGCGTGTCCGCCCGGCTCGTCAGGGCCCGCACCGGTGCGGCGCCCGCCGTGGTGCGACCGGTGAGGATGAGGTTCCCGACGTGGTACGTCGTGATCGCGGTCTGCGTCGACGAGGGGAGGCCTGTGACCGAGCCCCCCACCATGAACAGCTGTCCGATCCGCTGAGCGGTGGACATCCGGTTGAAGACCGCCTGGGCCTGGCTGGCCGGGGTCGCTGTGGTTGTCGCCGCAGTCGTTGCGGTCGCCGCAGTCGTCGCGGTCGCTGCGGTCTCGGGCGCGCCCGAGGCGCTCGCCGCGCCTGCGACCAACGCCGTTGTCGCGCACGCGGCCAGGGCCAGGCCGGAGGTTCGTCGCGCGTTCATCAGTGCCTCCTGCAGCTCGCCGGCCGCGCGTCCCCGCGGACACGTCTGTATGCCGCACCGGAAATGTATGCCGCCCGGCTGGGTGCATCCTGCGCCCACCCTGCGACGAGCCTGAGTCCTGCCTGACTGCCTGGCATCCGTCGAACACCCCTCACGAGAGGCGTGGCAGTGCCACGCTGGACGGGACGCCTGACGGACGCATCGGTGGGTCCGGCCTCGAAGCCGGTCGCGCCACGGTGGGCGCGCATCACCCATGGGAGGCCGTGATGACAGCGTCTGTCATGACCCGTCCGGGGCGCCTAGGCCCGGTGGCGTCGGTTCTCGCGGCGGCTGTGCTCGCGGCGTGCTCGTCCGGGTCCCCGAACCCCAGACCGGCCGAGGGTCTTGGCACCGCGGCGGCCCACCTGAGCTCGTCGACGTCGAGCACGGCCGCGACGACCGCCTCCGCGAGCCCTCCAGCCACGAGCCCTCCCTCGACGGCGGGGGCATCTGGCGGGGCCACGATGGGAGTCGCGACGGCGACCCCGCTCGACCCGTCGTCCACGTGGCTTCTCGTCCAGGCCGGCCACCTCGAGATGGTCAGGGAGGACGGCACCGGACGACATGTGGCCGCCCCGACCGTCGATGTGGCAGGACGCTTCCACGAGGTCGGGCTCGCGGACTGGTCGCCCGACGGGGCACGGTTCGCGTTCACCGAGGTCATCCGCGGGACGCAGCCGACGGACCCGCCCGAGTCGCATCTGTGGGTCGCTCGCAGCGACGGGTCAGGCGCGAGAAAGGTCTTCGAGTGCGGCACCGCGTGCACGATCCGGTTCGCTCCGGCGTGGTCGCCCGATGGCAAGGGCCTTGCGTTCGTGTGGGGCCGCTTCGACGAGGCCCGTGGCGTGTGGGCGTCGGGTGGGGTGGCGGTCGGCGACCTCGCGACGGGTCGCACGCGCACGGTGTTCGAGAGCACCGCCAGCTCCGACGGCGTCGACCGCGTGCGCTGGTCGGGCGATGGCCACCGCCTCCTCCTCAGCATGAACGAGGCCAGCAGCAACAAGGCAGACTCCGTTCTCGTCTCGCACAGGGTTGCGGTGGTCAACACGTCTGGTCCCCCGTCACAGCGGCCCCGGACCCTGACTCCGAAGTCGGCGGACGCCGGCTTCGCAGACTGGAACCAGCGCACCGGCCGCATCGTCTATGCCACGAATCTGCTTGAGCAGCAAGGAAAAGCACCCACGAAGGACGTGAACGTCTACACCATGGCGGCCGACGGCTCTGACGTGCGTGCGGTGACCCACCTCGCGGGCGCGCACGGCTGGAGCACGCAGCCGGCATGGACACCCGACGGCCGCATCGTCTTTGTGAACTGCCTCTCCCCGGGGGTGTGCTACGTCGCCTTTGTCGACGCGAACGGGTCACACCTTCAGCTGCCTCAGCAGGTGACGGGCGAGGCACCTCAGGTCAAGCCGCGACGAATGTGAGTGAGCCGTGGGCTGACATCGTCGGGCCTTGTCGGCGAGGCCCGGGCGACATACAAAGCCCGGCGGCGCAGCGGCATACGAGCTCGACGTCGTTCGGGTCGCGGGACTTCCTATGTCCGACAGGACGTCCGTTACACGTTGAAGCGGAACTCGACGACGTCGCCGTCGGACATGACGTAGTCCTTGCCTTCGATCCGGACCTTGCCGGCGGCCTTGGCGGCGTTCATGGTGCCGGCGGCCACGAGATCGTCATAGCCGACGATCTCGGCCTTGATGAACCCACGCTGGAAGTCGGTGTGGATGACCCCGGCAGCCTGGGGAGCAGTCCAGCCCTTGCCGATCGTCCAGGCGCGCGACTCCTTCGGCCCGGCAGTGAGGTACGTCTGCAGCCCGAGGGTGTGGAAGCCGACGCGGGCGAGCTGGTCGAGACCGGACTCCTCCGCGCCGAAGCTCTGCAGGAGCTCCAGCGCCTCGTCGGGCTCCATCTCCATGAGGTCCATCTCGAGCTTGGCGTTGAGGAAGACCGAGTCGGCGGGCGCGACCGAGACGGCCAGCTCCTTCTTCAGGTCCTCGTCAGCGAGCTGGTCCTCGTCGAGGTTGAAGACGTAGATGAACGGCTTGGTCGTCAGCAGGCCCAGCTGGCGCGCGAGGGCCGGGTCGACCCCGGCAGCCGACCCCGCGGCATACAGCGTCCTGCCCTCCTCGAGCACCTGCTGCGCCGCGAGCGCGGTGTCGAGCACGGCCTTGTCGGCCTTCTTGCCCTTGACCTCCTTGTCGAGGCGGGGGACGGCCTTCTCGAGCGTCTGGAGGTCCGCGAGGATGAGCTCGGTCTCGATGGTCTCGATGTCGGAGCGCGGGTCCACCTTGCCGTCGACGTGGGCGACGTCGTCGTCGTCGAAGACGCGCACGACCTGGCAGATCGCGTCAGCCTCGCGGATATTGGCGAGGAACTTGTTGCCGAGGCCCTCCCCCACGCTCGCGCCACGGACGATGCCGGCGATGTCGACGAAGCTCACCGTGGCCGGCAGGATCCGCTCGGAGCCGAAGATCCCGGCGAGGGTCGCGAGCCGCGCGTCCGGAAGGGGCACGACGCCGACGTTGGGCTCGATCGTCGCGAACGGGTAGTTCGCGGCGAGCACGTTGTTCTTGGTCAGCGCGTTGAAGAGCGTCGACTTGCCGACGTTGGGGAGCCCGACGATTCCGATGGTGAGTGCCACAAGACGAGCAGTCTAGTTGCGTCGACGAGCGCCCCCGACCACGTCGTCACGCGCGACACACCCGGAAACCTCCAGCTCCTACGAGTTGCAACTGTGCCGAGGTGACGGTTTCCGGGTGTGTTTGCGGGGGGTATGCCGTCCGCTTCCTAGCGCGCCGGGCGCACGCCGCACAACTGGCGCGACTGGGCGACGAGGGCTCCGGCGGAGTCCCAGATCATGGCATCCTCCTCCATCATCCCGCCGCCGAGCGTCTCGCTGTGCAGCGCGACCCGCAGCCAGCCGGGCTCAGGACGACGCCGCACGTGGCCCGTGAACTCGAGCGTCGGAGTCCAGCCGAACAGCCCGAGGTCGAAGGCGACCGGAGGGAGCGCGTCGAGGGCGAGCATGAGCATCGTCGTGTCCGGCTCGCGACCGTCCTTGAGCCGCAACCACCCTCGCATGACGCCTTGCATGGACGGCCGTCCGACGGCCCAGCCCGCGGTGGCCGGGTCGAGTCGCAGGTCGACGCGGTCGAGGAACTTCGAGTTCGCCAGGAAGTCCGGAGGCGCCTGCTCGGTGGAGAGGCACTGGTCAGGAGGCGGCAGCTCGGGCGGGGCCGCCTGGCGCTGCAGCTCCAGGTCGGTGAGGTTGCCGAACGAGCCGATGGCGCGCATGCGCTCGACGCGCTCGCCGTCGGCGCCGGTCTGGTGGACCGTCATCTGCCCGGTCGAGAGCCTGCGGCCGCATCGCATCACCTCGGTCGTGACGGTGAAGGGGCCCGGCAGTGAGGCCGTCATGAAGTAGGCGCTCAGCACGACGGGGTCGTGGTGCTCGGTGGTCTCGGTCGGGTCGGCAGCGAGGTGCTGTCCCAGCGCGGTCAGGGCGGTGGCCATGACGAGCCCGCCGTTGACGGCGTTCCCGATCATCCACTCGTCGTGGAACGTGCCGCGCCGTGTCGCGGGGTCGTCGCCGGCCTCGAGCCGGATCGCGTCGTCGTACTCGCTCACGAGTCGTGTCTAACAGACCGCGGCGGCGAAGACGCATGGCGGTCACGAAGGTCACGTCTGGTCGCGAGGCAACCTTTTCCGGCGCTGGACGCGTCAGTGCAGGTGAGCCCGGTCGGGGGGCCGGGCTCACCAAGGACAGGGGGCCGACATGGGCCGAGCACTCATCAGGTCGGGCCGGATCGCCGTCGCGGTCGCCGTCGTGGCGATCGCGCCCGCAGGGGCACACGTGACGGGGCCGGGACCGTTGCAGCGGTCCGCGACGGAGATCGCGCTGGTGGCGTCGGTCGACCCGATCGCCGCAGTCATCAGGCCGGTGAGCCTCGCCGACGTCCGGTACACGTGGCGCCCCGGGTGCCCGGTCGGACCTGCGGGCCTGCGGAAGGTGGAGATGACCTACCGGACCTACGACGGCCGCCTCCGGCGCGGTGTGCTCATCGTCCGGTCGACCCAGGCCACCGCGGTCGCGGCGGTCTTCCGTGCGGCGTTCCGCAACGGCTTCCGGATCAACCGGATGGACAACCCGAACGTCTGGCGCGGCGACGACGAGGCGATGATGGCCGCCGACAACACATCAGCCTTCAACTGCCGGCGCGTGACCGGCAACCCGTCGAGGCTGTCGCCCCACTCGTACGGCACGGCCATCGATGTCAACCCGCGGCGCAACCCCTACCGCGCCGCGAACGGCCGGTGGTACCCACCCAACGGCATACGGTGGGTCAACCGGTCGCTGCGCGACCGGGGCATGCTGTTCGCCTGGTCCACGCTCACGCGCCAGATCGTGAGCCGGGGTGGCATCTGGGGCGGCTACTGGCCCAACCCCGACTACCAGCATTACGAGCTTCGCTGAAACTCCGGCGTATGCCGTGTCGGCGCGGGCCCCTGTCGGCGCCGTCTGCGACGGTTGCGCCATGGACACAACCTCGCTGCTCGTCGGGCTCGTCGCGGGTCTCGCAGTCGGAGCCCTCCTGGCCTGGCTGGGAGCCCGCTCGACGCTGCTCGCGAGGGCGTCGGCAGCGGAGGCCGAGCGCAACGTGCTGCGCGAGCGGGTCGTCGACCTCGAGTCGTCCCGCGACGACGAGGACGCGACGGTCGCGCTGCTGTCCCCGCTGCGCGACACCATCGGCCGGGTCGAGCGCCAGGTCGGAGCGCTCGAGCGCGACCGGGCCCAGCAGTTCGGCCAGCTCGGTGAGCGGCTGAGCGAGGTGAGCCGCTCGACGGAGTCGCTTCGCTCCGAGACGGCCACGCTCGCGACCGCGCTCAACGCGTCGACGGTCCGCGGTGCGTGGGGCGAGGTGCAGCTGCGTCGGGTCCTGGAGCTGTCCGGCCTCATCGCGCGCTGCGACTTCGACGAGCAGGTGACCCGGATCAGCCGGCACGGAGCGACCGTGCGACCCGATGCCGTGATCAACCTGCCGGGGTCGCGGCACGTCGTGGTCGACAGCAAGGCACCGATGGCGCACTTCCTGCAGGCCCATGGCGAGACGGTGTCCGACACGGAGCGCACCGAGCTGCTGGCCGCACATGCCACCGCCCTGCGGCGACACGTCGAGTCGCTCGCCGGCAAGGCCTACTGGTCCGCGTTCAGCCGCTCCCCCGAGGTGGTCGTGTGCTTCGTGCCGGGCGAGGCGATCCTGGCCGCGGCCCTTGCCGACGACCCAGGTCTCTACGAGCACGCGCTGTCGCGCAAGGTCGTGCTCGCATCTCCGGGCACCCTCTTCGCGGTGCTGCGCACCATCGGTGCGATCTGGCAGCAGGACTCCCTGGAGCAGAACGCACGAGAGCTGCTCGCACTCGGGCAGGACCTCTACGCCCGGCTGGCAACCCTCGGCGGGCACGTCACGACAATGGGCCAGTCGCTCGCCAGGTCCGTCGAGCAGTACAACCGCTTCGTCGGGACGCTCGAGTCCAGGGTGCTCGTCACCGCCAGGCGCATGCACGAGCTGCACCTGACGTCCGAGCGTCCTGCCACACTCGAGCCGGTCGAGGCCTCGCCGCGGACCCTCAGCGCGAGCGAGCTCACCGACGACCTGGGCCGCGAGGCCCGTGAGGCCCGTGATGACGCGTACCTGCGGGACGAGCTCGGCCGGAGTCAGGTTCGTCACGAGGGCACCGCCTGAGGGCGTGTCGAGTTGCGCCGCAGACGTCCGATATGGGAGAGAAGTGGACACCTGACGGCCGGCCACGGAGAATACCCGCCGTGAGAGTGAACAGAGCGTGACCGGTTCAGGGGGGCCAGGTCCAGAACAGCACAGCGCCACGCCGACGCGCCGAGTCGGTCCGTACGAGCAGAGCCTGCTCGACTCCCGGGACCGGATCGAGACCGAGGCGCGTCAGCGCACGAGGCGACGCCGTCGCAACCGCGCGATCGCGTCCGTAGCGGCCCTCGCGATCGTCGGTGGCGCGGCATACGGCACGTGGACCCTGCTCACCAAGCGCGAGATCGCCACCACCGTGCCCGAAACCGCCGCCCGGCCCACGTCCTGCCCCGACCCGGCGACGGTGCGCGTCGCCGTCGCACCGGTGATCGCTCCGGCGGTCGCCGCAGCGGCCCAGTCCCTGAGCACCCACTCCGACGGCCCGTGCGCGGCATACTCCATCGAGCCTGCCGAGTCCTTCGCCGTCGCCGGCTCCCTCGTCTCCGGACGCCCGGACGCCTGGATCACCGACTCGACCTACTGGCTGGGACGGGCCGCCGCCGTGTCCGGCAGCACGGTCCAGACCGACCCGGCGTTCGCGTCCAGCCCCCTCGTCGTGGCGATGCCCACCGAGACGGCCGCTGCGCTCGGGGAGAAGCGCGGGTGGGCCGACCTGTTGACCGGCAGCACGCCGCTGCGGATCCCCGACCCCAACCGCTCGATCACCGGGCGGGTGGCCATCGGGGCCGCGGCCGCCACCATGGCGGAGCCGCAGCTGCGGACGGTCCTGGCCGCGGCCGCCCCGCGAAGCGCCACGACGATCACCCTGGACGGACTCGCCCAGAGCAAGCCGGCGACCGGGGCCGTGGTGGCCGAGGCCCAGCTCATCGCCTTCAATGCCGCCCACCCCGACGAGCAGCTCGCCGCCGTGGCCCCCTCCGAGGGGTCCGCCGCCCTCGACTACTCCCTGGCCACCTTGAGCAAGGACAACGCCGTTGTTCCGCTCGTCACGGCCCTCAGCGACTACCTCAAGTCCGACGAGGCTCGAAAGGTGCTGCAGGACAATGGTTTCCGCACGCCAGGTGGCGCTGACCCGAAGCCACCGTCGCCGATGTACGGCGAGATCAAGGTGACCGACAGGCCCAAGGACGCCGTGGTCAACCACGCGGCCGGGCTGTGGAACGCCGCCGCGCCCAAGGTGCAGGCGCTGCTTGCGGTCGACGTGTCCGGCTCGATGCTCGAGCGCGGTGAGAACGGCACCCGCCTGTCGATCGTCCAGCGCTCGACCGTCCGGGCGACCGCCGCCGTCTCGCCCACGACCATCGCGGCGATGTGGATCTACTCGCTGCACGTGGGCGCCAGGGCCGACGACTACAAGCAGCTCGTCGACTACGGCGGGCTCGGCACGAGCAAGCATCTCGGCGACCTCGACCGGGCCGTCTCCGGCCTCGACAAGGCGGTCGGCGGCGGCAGCGGGCTTTACGACACGATCGCGGCGGCATACAACCGCGCGAACTCCGCCTGGAAGCCCGGCTACACGAACACCGTCATCGTCGTCGCGGACGGTCCCAACGAGGATGACTACGGCCTGTCGCTCGACCTGCTCAAGAAGCAGCTGGCACAGGCGAAGAACTCCGGGAAGCCCGTCCGGCTCGTCGTCCTCGGCATCGGCGACCGGGCCGACGCCGCCGCGATGGGGCAGATCGTCGCCATCACCGGTGGCGAGTACGTCCCGACCCGGAGCGTCGACGACCTCGGCCCAGCGCTCATCAAGGCACTGGGCGGCTGACCGCCCCGACCTCGTGGCAGCGTCCGCTGCCCTCTCCTCCTCAGTCGAGTGAGCGGCCCGTCACATGCGCCGTCGTGCGGCGGGTGGGTGTGACGGGTGGGACGAGGCGCTCAGTCGACCAGAAAAGGAGTGGGTCGGCTCAGTGCAGCGAGCCGGACTCCTCGAATGCGGCGTCGTGGCGCACCGAGCCGACCTCGGTCCCAGAGAGCCTCTTGATGTCGCGCCGCAGCTCGTTGGGCAGGGCGAACAACAGCGACTCCTCGGCTGCGATGACCGGCTCGACCGTGTCGTAGCCCCGATCTCCGAGCCACGACAGCACGTCGCGCACCAGCACCTCCGGCACGCTCGCCCCCGACGTGACCCCGACTGTCGTCACACCGTCGAGCCACGCCTCGTCGATCTCGTCGGCGTAGTCGACCAGATGCCCCGCCCCGGCGCCGTGCTCGAGCGCGACCTCGACGAGCCGGACGGAGTTCGACGAGTTGCGCGAGCCGACGACGATCATGAGGTCGGTGTCCTTGGCCATCTGCTTCACCGCGAGCTGACGGTTCTGGGTCGCGTAGCAGATGTCGTCGGACGGAGGGCTCTGCAGGGCCGGGAACTTCTCCTTGAGCCGGGCCACCGTCTCCATCGTCTCGTCGACCGACAGCGTCGTCTGCGACAGCCACACGACCTTCTCGGGGTCGCGGACGGTGACGTTCCCGACGTCGTCGGGGCCGTCGACGAGCGTGATGTGTTCCGGAGCCTCGCCCGAGGTGCCGACAACCTCCTCGTGGCCCTCGTGGCCGATGAGCAGGATGTCGAAGTCGTCGTTCGCGAACCGCACCGCCTCGCGGTGGACCTTGGTCACGAGCGGGCACGTCGCGTCGATGGTCTTGAGGCTGCGCGCCGCCGCCTCCTCGTGAACGACGGGCGCGACGCCGTGAGCCGAGAAGATGACCGTGGCGCCCTCGGGCACCTCATCGGTCTCGTCGACGAAGATCGCGCCCCGCTTCTCGAGGGTGGTCACGACATGCTTGTTGTGCACGATCTGCTTGCGCACATAGACAGGCGGCCCGTAGAGCTCGAGAGCCTTCTCGACCGTCACGACGGCGCGGTCGACGCCTGCGCAGTAGCCCCGCGGAGCTGCGAGCAGGACCCTCTTGGGCGTGGTGGACTCGGGCGTCTCGGTGGTGGCGCTCATGGGGCCATCGTACGTTCCGGATCGCCCCGACCCGCGCCGGGAAGGCCGCTCGCTCCGTCGAGCACTCGGGGCACCCCGGCGAACGGCCCGGTGAGTGGGCACTCGCTCCTGGACCCGGCCGGACGGCATACGCCTCGGCCGTGTGGCCGCCTGGCGGAACGGCTGACGGCCTATCGTTGCGCGCGTGAGCATGCCCAGCCCGCTGCCCGACAAGGCGGCCGACACGACTGCCGAGCGGCCGTGGCCGGTGCGCGTGCTCAGTCTCAAGATCAGCGACTACGTCGACCGGATGAGCCAGCTGTGGGTCGAGGGCCAGGTCGTGCAGTTCACGCCGCGCGGCGGCACGGCGTTCCTCACGCTGCGCGACCCGGACGTCGACATGTCGCTGTCGGTGTCGGTGCCGATGAACGCGGTCAACGCGATGACTGTGCCGCTCACGCAGGGCGCGCGGGTCGTGCTCCAGGCCAAGCCCACCTTCTGGACCAAGCGCGGCACGCTTCAGCTCGAGGCACGACAGATCCGGCCTGTCGGCATCGGCGACCTGCTCGCACGGATCGAGATCCTCAAGCGGACGCTCGCGTCGGAGGGTGTCTTCGATGCCGAGCGAAAGCGGCGGATCCCGTTCCTGCCGAACCGCGTCGGCCTGATCACCGGACGCAGCTCCGCAGCAGAGAAGGACGTCGTCGAGAACGCCCGGCGTCGTTGGCCCGCAGTGCGTTTCGAGATCCGCGAGGTTGCGGTCCAAGGCGCGACAGCGGTGACTGAGGTCGTCGAGGCGCTCCGTGAGCTCGATGCCGACGCAACGGTCGACGTCATCGTCATCGCGCGCGGAGGTGGCGCGCTCGAGGAGCTGCTCCCCTTCAGCAACGAGGCCATGATCCGCGCAGTGGCCGAAGCGCGCACCCCGGTGATCAGCGCGATCGGGCACGATGTCGACCAGCCGCTGCTCGACCTCGTCGCCGACTGGCGAGCCTCGACACCCACGGACGCCGGCAAGAAGGTCGTGCCTGATGCCGAGCGCGAGCGGGGGCTCGTCGACGGCGGACGCGACCGGCTCCGGCGCGCTCTCGGGCGACGGCTCGAGGCGGAGCGGTCAGGTCTGCGGTCCCTCGTGACCCGGCCCGTCCTGGCCGACCCGGTCTCGCTCGTGCGGGCGAGGCGTCAGGAGGTGTCGGCCTTGCGTTCGCGGGTGTCGTCGCGCATCGAGGCACGGCTGCACCGGGCGGCCGACGAGGCAGAGCACCTGCGCCGCCAGGTCGTGGCCCTGTCGCCGCAGTCGACCCTGGAACGCGGGTATGCCGTCGTGCAGCATCGCGACGGCCGCGTGGTCATGGACCGTGACGACGTCGGGGTCGGGGAGCTGCTGCGGGTCCGTGTGGCGCGGGGCGACTTCGGTGTGCGGCCGGTCAGCGACGGCGCGGCGGACCGGACCACTCCGACGGCGAAGCGTCCGGCCAGTGGCGCCGGTGGCGCGGTCCGTCGCCCAGCGAGTCGCGCGAAGAAGAGCGACGGTGGCACCGCCTAGGGTGTTGGCCATGGCTGACCCGACGACGCCCGACAGCGCCTCCTTCCCGGACATCGCCGAGATGGGATACGAGGACGCCCGTGAGGAGCTCATCGCGATCGTCGCCAAGCTCGAGGCCGGTCAGGCGCCGCTCGAGGACTCGATGCGCCTGTGGAGGCGTGGCGAGGCTCTCGCGGCGCACTGCGCCCGGTGGCTCGACGGCGCGCAGGCCGAGATCGAGCGAGCCACTCAGCCACAGGCTGCTGCTCCCGTCAGAGGCGGGGCTCCGGCCGCTGCCCCGCTGCACGCCGACGACGAGATCTTCGACGACGAGACCTGACCGCGCGGCAGGTCGCGAGCAGACGGCCGGCGGTCGGGGTCAGCGAGTCGGGCTGACGCGGCGGAGAGCGGCGACGAAGGCCTTGAGCTCGGCCTCGGGCGCGGTCGTGGTCGCCACGATGGTGAGATCGTCGGCGCCAGTGCCACGCACGACGTAGCTGACCTGCCCCGCGCTGTCCGAGAGGTACCGGTCGACGGTCCGGCCGGCCACGTTAGCGCTGCCGCTCGGGACGCCGTCGTTGACCGAGCGCTTGAGCCACCCGTCGGTGACCTTGACGGCCTGCTTCAGGGCGATGTCGCCGCCGCTCGGGGTGGTCCAGACGGTGGTGAACGTGGGCACCTTCTCGGTGCCGGCGGCATACGTGGCGACGGTCGGGACCCAGCCGTCGCCGAGGCCCTGGGGCAGCTCGACGGGCCACGACGTCTGCGCAGCGACCTGGCCGGCCTTGGCTGAGGCGTCGACGGCCGTGCGCTGGACCGAGCTGATCCGCGGGACGATGGCCACGAGAGCGAGGACGAGCGCCCCGATGACCAGCAGCGACCGCAGCATGTTGGGCAGCGTGCCCATCGAGTAGCGGCTGCGCGGCGGCGCCTGCTCGCCCGAGCCGTCCGCGGGCTGCTCGCCCGAGCCGTCCGCGGGCTGTTCGCCCGAGCCGTCTGCCGTGGGGACGCTCCGGCCGGCCGAACCGGACGTCGGGGACACCAGCGAGCCGGCCTCCGGGAGATCCGAGGGGCCGGGGTGGGCAGGCGATGTCGACGGCGTCGACGGGGTGGTCATAGCCCCATCGTCCCCGACTCCCGGACACGCTCCAAACCGGGGGCCGGGCCACCGATAGGCTGGCGCCGACTCGTTCAGCGCCGACGGAGGACCGCCCATGAAGCACAGCACGCCGGACCGCAACCTCGCACTCGAGCTGGTGCGGGTCACGGAGGCGGCCGCGATGGCCGGTGGCCGCTGGGTGGGCCGTGGCGACAAGAACCGCGCTGACGGCGCCGCCGTCGAGGCGATGCGCGCGATGATCTCGACGGTCAGCATGCGCGGAGTGGTCGTCATCGGCGAGGGCGAGAAGGACAACGCCCCGATGCTCTTCAACGGCGAGCTCGTCGGAGACGGCACGGGCCCCGAGGTCGACGTCGCCGTCGACCCGATCGACGGCACGACCCTCACCGCGAAGGGTATGCCGAACGCCGTGTCCGTCATGGCCGTGGCCAACCGGGGCGCCATGTACGACCCGTCCGCCGTCTTCTACATGGACAAGCTCGCGACCGGCCCCGACGCCGCCGATGTCGTCGACATCCGCCTGCCCGTGGCCGAGAACATCCGCCGGATCGCCCGGGCCAAGGGCGAGACGCCTGCCGACGTCACGGTGGTCATGCTCGACCGTCCGCGCCACAGCGACCTGGCCGACGAGGTCCGTCGCACCGGTGCCCGGATCCGCTACATCGTCGACGGCGACGTCGCCGGCGCCGTCATGGCGGCACGGCCCGACACCGGTGTCGACCTGCTCCTCGGCGTCGGCGGGACGCCCGAGGGGATCATCGCCGCCTGCGCGATCAAGTGCATCGGCGGCGTCATCCAGGGCAAGCTGTGGCCCAAGGACGACGACGAGCGGCAGAAGGCGCTCGACGCGGGGCACAACCTCGACCGGGTCCTGTCGACGGACGACCTCGTCGTGGGCGAGTGCTTCTTCGTTGCCACCGGGATCACCGACGGCGAGCTGCTCCGGGGTGTGCGCTACGGCGCCCGTTCGGCTCGCACCAACTCCCTCGTCATGCGCTCGCGCAGCGGCACCATCCGGACCATCGAGAGCCAGCACCGGTTCGACCGGCCCGGCTGGTTCGGCAGCGTCGACATGATCGACGAGTGAGCGGACGATGACGAGCACTCCCTCGGCCGCTCCCCCGGCCCGCACGCTTGTCGTGGGCGAGGCCCTCATCGACGCTGTCACCACGCCCGGCGGCGCCACCGACGAGCACGTCGGCGGGAGCCCCGCCAACGTCGCCTTCGGCCTCGCCGCGCTCGACCACCCCGTCGACCTCGCGACGTGGATCGCCACCGACGCCCGCGGCGCCCGCATCGAACAGGTATGCCGTGACCACGGGGTCGCGCTGACCGCCGGCTCGCTGGGCGCCCCCTTCACGTCGGTCGCCCACGCGACGATCGACGCCGCCGGGGCGGCGACCTACGTCTTCGACCTCGAGTGGCAGGTGGCCGCGGTTCCCGGCCTCACGGCATACGACCACGTCCACACCGGCAGCATCGCTGCGGTGCTGGAGCCGGGCGGCGGCCAGGTGCGCGAGACGCTCGTGCAGGCACGCAGCCTCGGGGCGACCGTGTCCTACGACCCGAACGCCCGCCCGTCGCTCATGGGCCGGGCCGAGGAGGCGCGGCGCGTCATCGAGAGCTCGATCGCGCTGTCGGACGTCGTCAAGGTCAGTGACGAGGACATCGCATGGCTGTGCCCGGGCGAGCTCGTCGACGACGTCCTCGCGGCGTGGGGACGGCTCGGCCCGGCGCTCGTGGTCATGACCCGGGGCGGCGCCGGCGCGGTCGTGCGGCTCAGCCGGACGGGCGAGCAGCTCACCCTCCCGGCACCCGCTGTCATCGTCGTCGACACCGTCGGGGCGGGCGACTCCTTCATGGCCGGACTCGTGTCCGGCCTGCTCGACGCGGGCCTGCTCGGCGGCCCGGAGGCACGGCAGGCGCTGCACTCCGCATCGCTCCAGGACGTGCTCCCGGCCGTCGAACGGGCCTTGTGCACAGCGGCGCTCACGGTTGGGCGCGCGGGTGCACACGCGCCCGTGCGCGCCGACCTGGCCTGAGCGCAAATCGGACATTCGACAAAGAACGGTGGGGTCAGGCACCATTCTGCGCGGATCGCCGGGTAGTTTTGGCCGGTGGTTCACCCTGACGCCCCGGTACCGGGGCGTCCTCATTGTGAGGAAACCCCGTGTCCAACCCCTCCCCTCCACAACGCCCTCCAGGCCCGTATGAGCAGAGCCTGATCGAGAGCCGGGCCTCCCGCAAGGCTCTCGAAGCCAAGATCGCCCGAGCACGACGCAACCGGATCCTCGCGGCCGTGCTCGGTGTCGTGCTGCTCGTCGGGGCCGGCGTCGGCGGGTTCAAGTGGTGGCAGGGACGCGCCGAGACACCGGTCGCCGCCGCAGCCATCCCGACCGGCAAGTCGTGCCCCGAGCGCACGCAGGTCTCGGTGTGGGTCTCCGAGGCCGCCCAGCCCGCGGTGCTCGCCCTCGCCAAGGAGTACCAGGCGGACCCGGCCTCACCATGCGTGGACTACGTCGTCAAGGGCAAGTCGCCCATCGAGTCCATGATCGGCCTCGGCCAGGGCCAGCCCGACCGACCCGACGCGTGGATCCCCGACTCCCCGCGATGGGTGGAGCGAGTCAACGAGACCGCACACCTCAACGCGAAGCCGGCCAAGGCCTTCGCCAAGAGCCCCCTCGTCATCGCGATGGACCCGACCCAGGCCAGCAAGCTCGAGGGCCAGCCCAAGTGGCTCGAGCTCGTCGCGTCCGACAACCCGATCCGGATGAGCGACCCCCGGTCGACGACGGCCGGTATGCTGACCCTCGCGTCCGCGCTGCCGCAGCTGAGTGGCGAGCAGGGACGCGTCATCATCCCGAAGCTCGCCAAGGGCGCTGCGGCGTCCATCGACGACCTCTTCGCGACGTACAACGAGACCCCCCAGGATGCCGCGGCCTTCCCGGTCTCCGAGGCCGACCTCATCGACCACAACCGGCTCTACCCCGACCACAAGATGGTCTCCGTGACGCCGACCGAGGGCACCCCCGCCTTCGAGTTCTCCCTCATCAACGTGGCCACCGACCCGGTCCGCGACCAGGCCGTCGAGCTGCTGCGCGCCTACCTCATGACGCCGGCTGCCGCCAAGCTCTTCGCGCAGTATGGAATGCGGTCCACCGCCGTGCCGGTGACGATGCCGACCCCAGCAGGCAGCGTGGGCGCGGTCGACATCGGCCCGACGCCCGACGCCGAGGCCGTGGCCGCCGCCACCGACGTGTGGCAGACCGCGACGACCGACTTCTCGATCCTGGCGGTCTTCGACGTGTCCGGCTCGATGAACGACAAGGTCGGCAACACCACCCGCGTCGCGATCACCCAGGAGGCCGCCGGCATCGCGCTGGCTGCTCTGCCGAAGACCACCAAGCTCGGCCTGTGGGTCTTCTCGATCGGGATCGGCGCGGGAGGCGCGGACTACAAGCCGATGGTGCCGATCGGCCGGCTCGACGACGACACGCACCGAGCGCAGGTCGCCACCGCGGCGGCCAACCTGGCCAAGAACGTCGGCGGGGGCACCGGCCTCTACGACACGATGTGGGCGGCATACCAGCAGGCCCAGCGCAACTACGACCCGGAGCGGGTCAACGCGGTGGTCATCCTCACCGACGGCCGCAACGACGACCCCAACGGCATCACGCTCGAGCAGCTCAAGGCCAACCTGCGCGCCGCCAGCGACCCGAAGAAGCCGATCGCGATCACGACCATCGGCATCGGGCCCGACGTGGACTCGAAGTCGATGACCGAGATCTCGAAGATGACGTACTCCGACTTCTACTCGGCGCCGTCTCCGGCCGACATGACGACCGTGCTCGCCCGGGCCCTGTTCGACCACGAGTGCAAGGACGGCCGCTGCGTCTAGCCCGTAGGCCACCGAGGCCGCCTTCGTGCGCCGCCTCGCAACCGCTCGACACGGCACACCAAGCACACCAGACACACACGTCACACGAGGAGACCCCCGGTCCGAACCGGGGGTCTCCTCGTGTTTCCAGCGTTCCCTAGGGCATTCGCGGCTCCACAGCCCAAAGGTCACGTGCAGGTCAAGTGACTAGACCGGTCCCACTACACGCGGTAGGAATGGACTACCTCACGTGACGCGCGTCACGTTGATCGGTGGGGATCAACGCACAACTCAACGACGAGGAGCGACGATGACCGGAATCCCGAAACGGGCACTCTTGGCGGCAGGAGCGGCCGCGGCGGCCGCAGCCATGCTGTCCGGGTGCCTACAGAACCCCAATGCCGCAGGCGGCGGGGGCAGTGCGGGACTGAGTGGATACGTCGACGGGGGGACGCCGGACAACGACAAGGTGGTCACCATCCTTGGCGCGTTCGGTGGAGACGAGGAGAAGAACTTCAACGCATCGCTGGCGGCCTTCGAGAAGGCCAGCGGCATCGACATCCAGTACACGTCCGACCAGGACTTCACGACGACCGTCAAGCAGAAGGTCAACTCGGGCGACTCGCCCGACATCGCGCTGTTCCCGCAGCCCGGCGGGCTCATCGAGTTCGCCAAGCAGGGCAAGGTCCAGCCGATCGACACGTACCTCGACTACGACAAGCTCCAGCAGACCCTGCTGCCCGGCTTCCTCGACGTCGCCCGGTACAAGGGCCGCGTCTACGGCGCTCCGATGCGCAACGCGGTCAAGAGCATCGTGTGGTACCCGAAGAAGGCCTACGAGTCGGCCGGGTACGACACGCACCCCGCGACGATCCAGGACCTCCAGACCAACGTCGCGGACAAGATCAAGGCGGCCGGCATCGCCCCGTGGTGCATGGGATGGGGCTCCGACCAGGCGACCGGCTGGGTCGGCACGGACTGGATCGAGGAGCTCATGCTCCGCATGTGGGGCCCGGACGTCTACGACGACTGGGTCGCGCACCGCATCCCGTTCAACGACCCGCGCGTCATCAAGGCGTTCGACTACTTCGCGACGATCGCGAAGGACCCGACCCAGGTGCTGGGCGGCTCCAAGGGCGTGCTCAACACCGCCTTCGGTGACGCGATGACGCCCGCGTTCTCCAACCCGCCGAAGTGCATGCTGCACCGCCAGGGCAACTTCGCGACCACGTTCTACCCCAAGAACGTCCAGGCGGACCTCGACAACCAGGTCGGCATCTTCGTCTACCCGCCGTTCGCGGGTGGCTACCAGGGCGTCGGCATCCTCGGTGGCGGTGACCTCGCGGCCCTCTTCAACGGCAACGACCCCGACGCCCAGAAGGTCATGCAGTTCCTCACCTCCGACAAGTTCGGCGACAAGTGGGCGCAGGCCGGTGGCTGGCTCTCACCGCACAAGACGTTCGACCTGTCGAACTACCCGAACGAGACGACCAAGAAGATCGCGGAGATCGCCAACAAGGCCAGCGTGGTGCGCTTCGACGGCTCTGACGCGATGCCGAAGGAGGTCGGCTCGGGCACCTTCTGGACCGAGATGGTGAAGTGGGAGAACGGTCAGGACACGAAGACCACGGTCGACAACATCGAGAATTCGTGGCCCAAGTGATGACTACCGACACCACCACGGCGGGCTCCGCTCCACGGACCCGCGCCCGGTCTCCCGAGGGCAACGCCGGCCTCCAGCCGGCGAAGCTCATCATCGGGATCATCGGGTTGATCGTCAGCGTCTGGCTGATGATCAACCTCCTGCTCGCCCTCGGGTACTACCCGCAGTGGTTCGCCAACAACAAGGCGCTGATCGGCCTCATCGCGATGGTCGTCGGGGTCGGCGGGGCGATGCTGATCTTCTACTTCCTCAACATGTTCGTCGAGGCACTGCCGCAGCGGCTGTCCGAGGGCTTCATCCCGTACGCCTTCCTGCTGCCGGGCCTGGCACTCGTGGGCCTGATGCTGATCTACCCGACGTTCCAGACGATCAACTACTCGTTCGCGAACGCCGACAGCACGGCCTACGTCGGGCTGCAGAACTACAAGACGATCTTCAGCGACCCGGAGTTCTGGCAGTCGATCCTCAACAACGTCCTGTGGTTGATCATCGTCCCTGCCGTCGTCGTCGCGTTCGGCGTCGCCGTCGCGGTCCTCTCCGACAAGCTGTCGTCCACCGGCGAGCGGGTCGCCAAGAGCATGGTGTTCCTGCCGATGGCGATCTCGTTCGTCGGTGCGACCGCCATCTGGGGTCTCATCTACGCCTACAACAACCCCGGCCAGTCGCAGACGGGCCTGCTCAACGCGATCTGGGTCGGGCTCGGCGGCCAGCCGCAGACCTGGCTGTCCATCGAGACCGCCAAGCTCAACTCGATCCTGCTCATGGTGATCCTCATCTGGCTGCAGGTCGGGTTCGCGATGGTGCTGCTCAGCTCGGCCATCAAGGGTGTCCCTGAGGACACCATCGAGGCCGCGCGCATCGACGGCGCCAGCGAGCTGCAGATCTTCTTCCGCGTGATCATCCCGCAGGTCAAGGGCACGATCATCACCGTCTTCGTGACGGTCTTCATCCTCGTGCTCAAGGTGTTCGACATCGTCTACGTCTCGACCAACGGTGCCTACAACACCAACGTCATCGCGAACCTCTTCTTCAACAAGCTGTTCGCGGCCAGCCAGGCGGGCCAGGCGACGGCGATCGTCGTCGTGCTGCTCGTCGCGGTGATCCCGCTGATCTGGTACCAGATCCGCCACTTCAAGAACGAGGAGGCCAACCGATGAGCCGAAAGCTCATGAAGGACGGGCGGCCTCGCAGCCCGTTCTCGATGGTCACGATGACGATCTTCGTGCTCCTGTGGACCATCCCGACGATCGGCCTGCTCGTCACGTCGTTCCGCACGCGTGACGCCGCGGCCACCTCGGGTTGGTGGACGGCGCTGTTCAACCCAGGCAGCTCCGAGTGGACGACGAGCAACTACAGCGGGGCCTGGACGGGCGCCGACCTCGGGACGGGGTTCATCAACAGCATCGTCGTGGCCATCCCGGCGACGCTGATCCCGATCATGTTCGCGGCGTTCGCGGCATACGCCTTCACGTTCATGAACTTCCCGCTGAAGGAGTTCTTCTTCCTGCTCATCATCGCCGTGCTCGTCGTGCCGATCCAGGTCGCCTTCCAGCCGATGCTCAACATCTTCGGCCCGCGTGGCCTGGGCATCTCCGGGCAGTACATCGCGGTGTGGATCCTGCATACGGGCTTCGGTATGCCGTTGTGCATCTATACCCTGCGCAACTACATGAGCACGCTGCCGCGCAGCGTGGTCGAGTCGGCGAAGATCGACGGGTGCTCGCACTTCCAGACCTTCTGGAGGCTCGTGTTCCCGATGTCGATCCCGGCCATCGCGGCCTTCGCGACGCTGCAGTTCCTCTGGGTGTGGAACGACCTGCTCATCGCCAAGCTGTTCCTCAACAGCGGCAACACGACGGTCATCGTCAAGCTGCAGCAGCTGCTCGGAACCCAAGGCCAAGGGGCTGAGCTCCTGACAGCAGGAGCGTTCATCACCATGATCGTGCCCCTGATCGTGTTCTTCGCGCTCCAGCGGTTCATGGTGCGCGGCCTCACGTCGGGCGCCGTCAAGGGCTGATCCCCGGTCGGCCCGGCACGCCGCAGACAAGCCAGGTCGACCTCCTCGTCAGTCCCCTCCCAGCCGTCACTAGGCTGGGAGGGGACTTTCGTATGCCGCCGCGTGGGCCTGGGTGCCCGGGTGAGCCCCTAGGGGCCGAGGCGGCATACGCGGGTCCGCGACAGCCTCACCCCACATGCAAGGAGACCTCCGTGGCCGAGTTCGCCTACGAGGACCTGCTGCCGGTCGGCAGCGATGAGACGCCGTACCGGCTGCTGACGACCGAGGGGGTGCGCACCGTCGAGGGCCCGGGGGGCCGCACCTTCCTCGAGGTCGAGCCGGAGGCGCTGCGGATGCTCACGGAGACGGCGATGCACGACATCGCGCACTACCTGCGGCCCGCGCACCTGCAGCAGCTGCGCAACATCCTCGACGACCCGGAGGCGAGCAACAACGACAAGTTCGTCGCGCTCGACCTGCTCAAGAACGCCAACATCGCCGCCGGCGGTGTCCTGCCGATGTGCCAGGACACCGGCACGGCGATCGTCATGGGCAAGCGTGGCCAGCAGGTGCTCACGCCGGGCACCGACGAGCGCGCGATCAGCGAGGGCGTCTACGACGCCTACACCCGGCTCAACCTGCGCTACTCGCAGATGGCGCCGCTGACGATGTGGGAAGAGCGCAACACCGGCTCCAACCTGCCCGCGCAGGTCGAGCTGTACGCCGACACCACGCCGGGCCACGAGACGGCATACAAGTTCCTCTTCATGGCCAAGGGTGGTGGCTCGGCGAACAAGAGCTACCTCTACCAGGAGACGAAGGCGATCCTCAACGAGGACGCGATGATGCGCTTCCTCGACGAGAAGCTGCGCTCCCTCGGCACGGCCGCCTGCCCGCCCTACCACCTCGCCATCGTGATCGGCGGCACGAGCGCCGAGTTCGCTTTGAAGACAGCCAAGTACGCGTCGGCGAAGTACCTGGACACGCTGCCGAAGACCGGCTCGATGACGGCGCACGCGTTCCGCGACACCGAGCTCGAGGAGAAGGTTCTGGAGCTGACCCGCCAGTTCGGCATCGGTGCGCAGTTCGGCGGGAAGTACTTCTGCCACGACGTGCGCGTCGTCCGGCTTCCCCGCCACGGCGCGTCGCTTCCGGTGGCCATCGCCGTCTCGTGCTCGGCCGATCGGCAGGCGCTCGGCAAGATCACGCCGGAGGGTGTCTTCATCGAGCAGCTCGAGACCGACCCGGCGCGCTTCCTGCCTGACGCCGGGGCCGTGGACCTCGGGGACCACGAGGAGGACGCGGTCGGGGTGTCCTCGATCAGCCGGAACGTCGTCGTCAAGGTCGACCTCACCCAGCCGATGGACGACATCCTCGCGGAGCTCTCGAAGCACCCCGTCAAGACGCGCCTGTCCCTGACCGGCCCGCTCGTCGTCGCGCGCGACATCGCGCACGCCAAGATCAAGGAGCGGCTCGACGCCGGCGAGGAGATGCCGCAGTACCTCAAGGACCACCCGGTCTACTACGCCGGCCCCGCAAAGACGCCGGAGGGTATGCCGTCCGGCTCCTTCGGGCCGACGACCGCGGGCCGCATGGACTCCTACGTCGACCAGTTCCAGGCTGCAGGCGGCTCCAAGGTCATGCTCGCCAAGGGCAACCGAAGCAAGCAGGTGACCGAGGCCTGCGCCTCGCACGGCGGCTTCTACCTCGGGTCGATCGGCGGCCCGGCGGCCCGGCTCGCCCAGGACTGCATCAGGCACGTCGAGGTGCTCGAGTACGAAGACCTCGGCATGGAGGCGGTCTGGAAGATCGACGTCGAGGACTTCCCCGCCTTCATCGTCGTCGACGACAAGGGAAACGACTTCTTCGCGGAGGTGAGCAAGCCGATGGCGTTCACGATCACCAAGCGGCCGGGGCTCCAGTGAGCGCCGGCCAGCCCGGCCAGACCGGCCAGCCCGGCCAGCCCGGCGCCGGGCGCGCTTCTGGCCCAGTGGGATTCGACGACCTCATCGCAGCAAACCGCGCGTACGCCGGTGCCTTCGACCTGTCCGGGTTCGACGGCATCGCGCAGGCGGGCGTCGCGATCGTCACCTGCATGGACTCGCGGATCGACCCGCTCAACCTCGTCGGCCTCAAGCCGGGAGACGCCAAGATCTTCCGCAACCCCGGCGCCCGCGTCGACAGCAACGCCCTCGAGGCGCTCGTGCTGGCGACGCACCTGCTCAACGTCGGTCGCATCCTCATCGTGCCGCATACGCGCTGCGCCATGGCCTCGAACACCGAGGCCGAGCTGCAGTCCCGGGTCGGTGAGAGCGCCGGTCAGGACGCCACGTGGATGGCCTTCCACGCGATCACGAACCAGGTGCAGGCGCTGCGCGAGGACTGCGCGAAGGTGCGGTCGCACCCTCTCATCGCCGACGGCACGCTGGTCGGGGGGTTCCTGTACGACGTCGACACCGGCCTGCTCGAGCCGATCGAGTAGCGCTCAGCCGGCGCGGTCCTGCGGTGCGGCGATGGCACGGACGGAGCGCGCGCCGAACCACACGTGCTCGGCCACCGCGAGCGCCATGACGACACCCATGAGCAGCACGCTCGCGCCCATCGACGGTGCCCACAGGCCGACGACGAGCAGGACGACGGCCACCACGACGCCCGGCCGCGCCACCACCGCGCGGCGCTCGCCCAGCGCGTGCATGCCGGCCAGCGCCACGACGTAGATCGCGAGCGGCACCGCCAGCGCAAGCGCGACGAACCGGACGCTCGCGTGAGCGTGATGCTGCACCACGTCGACGCCCGCCGCGAGCGCCGCCCCGCTGGCGGCGACCGAGGCGAAGACGAACAGGTGCCCGTAGGAGCACGTGAAGACGGTCCAGAACTCCCCCGCGAAGAGCTCCACCTGGTCGCGCTTGAAGTAGAGCCACCACATCGAGAAGACGATGAGCAGGCCGCCGGCGATGAGCTCGACCAGCTCGAAGGTCGTGTGGTTCAGGGCGCCCTGGACCGCCTGCATGGTGGACAGGATCACCTCGCCGAGCACGATGATCGTGAACAGGCTGTATCGCTCGGCGATGTGGTGCGGGTGGAACGGCGTGACACCCCGCCGCTCCGCGATGATCGGCACGGACATCTCCAGGGCCATCCCGACGAACCACGTCACGACGAGCGAGGTGTCGCCCGACGTGAACAGCCGGAGCACCCAGTACACCTGCACGATGCCGATGCCCACGGCATACGTCAGGGCGGTGCGGCGTCCCTCCGGATGGCTGGCGGCGGCGCGCAGCCACAGGACGACCATCGCCAGGCGCATGACGACGTAGCCCGCCACGAGCAGTTTCGAGTTCCGGGAGCCGAACATCTCGGGCACGCCGGCGGCGAGCATGAGGCTGCCCACCATGATGACGAACGTCATCACGCGGAAGACGACGTCGTCGGTGGCGTAGGCGGACGCGAACCACGTGTAGTTCATCCACGCCCACCAGATGGCGACGAAGACGATGACGAAGCTGAGCAGCTTGCTGAGGTCGCCGTCGCTGATGCCGTGGTGCCACTGCGCTGCAGCGCTCGACACCGCGACGACGAAGACGAGGTCGAAGAACAGCTCGAGCGGCGTCGCGACGCGATGCGGCTCGTGCGGGTCCCTCGGCGTCATCCGGACATGCAGCGGGACGATGTTGACGGGGCTCACAGGGCGAGTCTGCCAGCGGGTATGCCGTCAGCCGACCCTTCACACCCCGCGCGGTGTCGGGTCAGCCGAGTCCGCGGCGCCGCAGCAGGGGTTCGAGGTCGGCCTCGCGTCCGCGGAACTCCCGGTACGACTCGAGGGGGTCGGCGGAGCCGCCGATGCCGATGACGTAGGTGCGGTAGCGGTCGCCGTTCTCGCGGGTCAGGCCGCCGCTCTGCTTGAACCACTCGACCGTGTCCGCGTCGAGGACCTCGCTCCAGATGTAGGCGTAGTACGCCGCGTCATAGGAGTAGGCGAACGAATGCGCGAAGTACGGAGTCGAGTAGCGCGGTGGCACAACGGGATTCGCAAGGCCCACGCGCTCCAGCGCGGCCGCCTCGAAGGCGCCCACGTCGTCGACCGCAGCCGCCTCCTCGACCGACAGGGCATGCCAGGCCTGGTCGATGAGGCTCGCCGCGAGGTACTCGCTCGTGGCGAAGCCCTGGTTGAAGGACTCCGCTGCCAGGAGCCGGTCGACGACGTCCTGGGGCAGCGGCTCGCCGGTCTCGTGGTGCACTGCGTAGCTAGCGAGGACCTCGGGCCACAACATCCACATCTCGTTGACCTGGCTCGGGAACTCCACGAAGTCGCGGAAGACGCGAGTGCCTGCGAAGTGCGGGTAGGTGACCCTGGCGAGCAGGCCGTGCAGCGCGTGGCCGAACTCGTGGAACAGCGTCCGGGTCTGGTCGTAGGTCAGCAGGGTCGGCTCCCCAGCGGCCGGCTTGGGCACGTTGAGGTTGTTGCACACGACGGCATACGGCTGGTCGAGGAGGTCGTTCTGGTGGACGAGGCTGTTCATCCAGGCCCCGCCCTTCTTGGTGTCGCGGGTGTAGAGGTCCAGCAGGTACAGCCCGAACGGCGTGCCGTCCTGCCGGACCTCGAAGACGCGCACGTCGGGGTGGTAGCCGACGAGGTCGTGACGCTCGTGGAAGGTCAGCCCGTAGAGCCGACCGGCTGCGAGGAAGACGCCGTCGCGCAGCACCCGCTCGGCCTCGAAGTACGGCCGCATCGCCGCCAGGTCCACGTCGTAGGTCGCGGCGCGCACCTGCTCGGTCCAGAAGGCCCAGTCGTACGCCTCGATGGAGCCACCTGCCTTGGCCTCCAAGGCTTCCCGCTCGGCGTCGGCGTTGCGACGTGCCGCCGGAGCGAGCCGACCGAGCAGCTGCGCGACAGCGTCCGGGGATCCGGCGGTCGAGTCGGCCAGAGCGGCATGGGCGTGCGTCGGGAAGCCGAGCAGGCGCGCCCGCTCGGCCCGGAGCCGCACGATCTCGAGGACCAGATCGCGCGTGTCACCGTCGCCACCCCGGCCGCCGCGGGCGACCTGCGCCTCGTGGATCCGGCGGCGCAGGTCGCGGTCGGTCAGGACGGCCAGGTGCGGGTGGCCGGTCGGCAGCACCAGCGTGACGAGCCAGCTGCCCTCATGCCCGTGCTCCTTCGCCGCCTCGGCTGCGGCGGAGATCTCCCCGGCTGTCAGGCCGTCCAGCACGGCGGCGTCCTCGACCAGGACGGCCAGATCGTTCGCCTCGGCGAGCAGGCGCTTCTCGAACTCCGTGCCGAGGGAGCTGAGCCGCTCGTTGTAGTCACGCAGGCGCTGCTTGTCGTCGTCACCCAGACCGGCACCGGCGAGCGTGAACTCGGTGACGTATCGCTCGACGAGGCGGCGAGCCTGCGGGTCGAGGGTCTCGCCGCCGTCACGCACCGCGACGAGGCGGGCGAGCAGCCCTGAGTCGAGCCGGATCGCGTCGGAGTGCGCGGTGAGGCGTGGCGAGTACTCCTCATCGAGCGCCTGGACGGCCGGCGTGGCGTGGGCGGAGGTGATCCCGAAGAAGGCGACGGTCACCCGGGTGAGCAGCTGCCCGCTGCGTTCGACTGCAACCACGGTGTTCTCGAAGGTCGGCGGCTCCGGGTTGTCCACGATCGCGGCGACCTCGGCGAGCTGCTCGCTCATGCCGCGGTCGAGAGCAGGACCGTAGTGCTCCTCACGGATCCGGTCGAAGGGCGGGAGTGCGAACGGCAGGCTCGAGGGCTCGAAGAACGGGTTGTCGGACGTCGCGGGCAGTGCGCTGGTCGGCTCAGGCATGACCCCGACCCTACGCAGCCTCCGTCCCGCAAAACACCCGGAAATCGTCAACGCCCGACAGTTGCAACTGTCACGAGTTGACGATTTCCGGGTGTGTTGCGGTGTGGCGTGGGTCAGAAGGAGAGCTCGGCCTTGACGACGCCGACGAGGCGATCCGCCAGGAGCCGGGCCTGGTCGCCGTCGGCGGCCTCGACCATGACACGCACGACCGGTTCGGTGCCCGACTTGCGCAGGAGCACGCGTCCGCTCGCCCCGAGCTCGCCCTCGGCGGCCTTGACGGCGTCCGCGACGACCGCGTTGGCATCGAGGGCGGACTTGTCGACGCCCTTGACGTTGACGAGCACCTGCGGGAAGTGCGTCATGATGCCGGCGAGGTCGGCGAGGGTCCGTCGCGTCTGGGCCACCCGCGAGGCGAGCATGAGCCCGGTGAGGGTGCCGTCGCCCGTCGTGCCGTGGTCGAGCATGACGACGTGGCCGGACTGCTCGCCGCCGAGCGAGAACCCGCCGACCTTCATCGCCTCGAGGACGTAGCGGTCACCGACGGCGGTCTGGAGCACCTTGATCTCCGAGGCCCCGAGCGCCTGGATCATGCCGAGGTTGGACATCACGGTGGCCACGAGGGTGTCGCCACGCAGGACGCCCTGCTCCTTCATCGCGAGCGCGAGGATGGCCATGATCTGGTCGCCGTCGACCTCGTTGCCCGCGGCGTCAACCGCGAGGCACCGGTCCGCGTCGCCGTCGAGGGCGATGCCGAAGTCGGCCCGGGCCGCGATGACGGCCTTCTTGAGCTCGTCGATGTGTGTCGAGCCGAAGCCGTCGTTGATGTTGATGCCGTCCGGCTCGCAGCCGATGACGGTGACGCGCGCTCCGGCCTCACGGAAGGCCCGCGGGGCCACCTCGTAGGCGGCGCCGTGCGCGGCGTCGATCACGATGTGCAGACCGTCGAGACGGTGCGGCAGCACGGAGAGCAGGTGGGCGACATAGCGGTCGGCACCGTCGGCCAGCGGCACGATGCGGCCCACGTCGCCGCCGACCGGGCGCTGCCAGTCGTCCCGCAGCCGGGACTCGATCTTGTCCTCGAGCTCGTCGGCCAGCTTGTGCCCTCCGCGGGCGAAGAACTTGATGCCGTTGTCGGCCATCGGGTTGTGCGAGGCCGAGAGCATGGCCCCGAGGTCGGCGTCCTGCTCGCCGACGAGGTAGGCGATCGCGGGCGTGGGCAGCACGCCGGCGTCCCGCACGTCGACACCGGCCGACGCGAGCCCGGCCATCGTCGCGGCGGTGAGGAACTCACCGGACGCGCGCGGGTCGCGGCCGACGACCGCTACCGGGCGATGCCCGTTGAACTCCCCGACCTCGGCGAGCACGTGGGCCGCGGCGACCGAGAGGTCGAGCGCCAGCTCAGCGGTGATGTCCTGGTTCGCGAGCCCACGGACGCCGTCCGTGCCAAAGAGTCGAGCCACTTGGGTGAGAGCCTTTCTGCCTGGCACCGGCGCGTGGGAGGGAGCGCGTGCCGTCGAGGAGAACTTACTCCAGCAAAGCCGAAAGGCCCCGAGGCACTCGGGGCCTTTCGAGCGGGAGCACACCGGGCAGCATACGGACAAAAGCGTCGTATGCGGCTGGTGCGCGCTGGTCGGCTGGAGCCGAGCGACGATGCTCGGCGCCAGCCGAAGCATCAGCGGTTGTGGAGCCAAGCGATGATGCTCGGCGCCAGCCGAAGCATCAGCGCTTGGAATACTGGGGAGCCTTGCGGGCCTTCTTGAGACCGGCCTTCTTGCGCTCCGGGACGCGGGGGTCACGGGTGAGGAAGCCGGCCTTCTTGAGGGCGGGGCGGTTGAGCTCGGTGTCAACCTCGTTGAGCGAGCGGGCGACGCCGAGGCGGACCGCGCCGGCCTGGCCGGAGGGGCCGCCGCCGTGCACGCGCACGAGGACGTCGTAGGAGCCCTCGAGCTCGAGGATCGTCAGCGGCTCGCGGACGATCTGCTGGTGCACCTTGTTCGGGAAGTAGTCCTCGAGGGTGCGGCCGTTGATCTTCCACTCGCCGTTGCCCGGGACGATCCGGACGCGGGCGATGGCCTGCTTGCGGCGGCCGGTCGCCGAGCCCGGGGTCGAGACCTGGCGCGCGCGCTTGGCCTCGCCCGAGGCGGACGCGTCGGACTCGGAGGTGTACTCGGTCAGCTCCGGCTCGTCGGTGTCGAGGACGTCTTCGTTGATGATGTCAGTCACGTGTCAATTCGCTTTCTACGCAGGCCGCAGGGGCTTACTGCGCGACCTGGGAGATCTCGAAGGGGACGGGCTTCTGGGCGGCGTGCGGGTGCTCGGCGCCGCGGTAGACCTTGAGCTTGGAGAGCTGCTGGCGGGCCAGCGAGTTCTTCGGGAGCATGCCGCGGACGGCCTTCTCGATGGCCTTCTCCGGGCTCTTCGCGAGCAGCTCGGTGTAGGAGGTCGCGCGCAGGCCGCCCGGGAAGCCCGAGTGGCGGTACGCCTTCTTCTGCTCGGCCTTGGCGCCGGTCAGGGCGACCTTGTCGGCGTTGATGATGATGACGAAGTCACCGGTGTCGACGTGCGGCGCGAACTGCGGCTTGTGCTTGCCGCGGAGCAGGACCGCAGCCTGGCTGGCGAGCCGGCCGAGCACGACGTCGGTCGCGTCGATGACGTGCCACGTGCGAGTGACCTCGCCTGGCTTCGGGGTGTACGTGCGCAATGGAGTCTGCCTTCGTTGCTGTGGTTTGAGCTGCGGTATGCCGTGTGGCCGGGCCCGCGCCGACGTCCGCGTCGCTCCCGGCCCATGGTCAGGGCGAGGCGGGCGGCTGGGCGCTCGATGCCGGTACGGCGCAACAGGGACCAAGTTTACGGGGATGCGAGCCGTGGCCCAAATCGCGGCAAGGTGGCCGCAAAACCCGCTCTGACCTGCACGGACCATCGTACACACTTTTCGTGCATAACTCTTGTGCAAACAGACTGTGCAAAGGTAGTATGCACACTATGGCTGCACAGGACCCACCCAACCACCCGTCAGCAGGCGCCCCCAGCGGCCCCGCTACCCCGGGCGACGACAACGTCTGGCTCACCGCCGAGAGCGTGCGGGTGCTCGCCCACCCGCTCCGGTCCAGGCTCCTCGGGGCGCTGCGTCGCGGTGGTCCCGCCACCGCGACCGACCTGGCCGCCGAGCTCGGGACCAACTCCGGCGCGACGAGCTACCACCTGCGCAAGCTCGAGTCGGTCGGCCTGGTCCGTGACACGGGCGAGGGCGAGGGCAAGCGGCGGCTGTGGCGGGCCGCGTCGGAGTACACCGCCTGGAACCCCAGCGACTTCGCGGGCGACGAGGACGCGGAGACCGCGCTCAACTGGCTGACCCGCGACTATGCCCGGCACTTCAGCGAGCAGTACGACAAGTGGCTCGACGTCTCGACGACCTGGCCGACCTCCTGGCAGGACGTGTGCGGTTCCAACGACGGCGCCGTCCTGGTCACGGCAGAGGCCCTGGGTCAGATGCAGGACGAGATGTGGGAGCTCATCCAGAAGTACCGGCGAGTCGGGCAGGGCAACCCGCAGGCCCGCCGGATCGCGGTCTACGCCTTCGCCTTCCCGATCGACCTCGACCGCCCGCCCACAGGAGGTAGTGCCCGATGAACACCGCACGTTCCGATGTCCTGTCACCGACCGCCGCCCGGCGGGTCTTCCTCACTCTCACCTTCACCCGCTGGTTCCCGGTCGGCCTCGTCGTGGGGCTGCTCACGCTCTGGCAGCTCGAGCGCGGGCTCACCGTCGCCCAGGCCATGACCGTCACCTCGGCAGCCGGGCTCGTGGTCTTCGCGCTCGAGCTGCCGACGAGCGGCTTTGCCGACGCGTTCGGGCGCCGGCCGGTCTTCGTCGTCTCCGCGGTCGTCAACGTCCTGGCCAGCACCGTCCTGCTGCTCGCTCACTCGTTCTGGGCGTTCCTCGCGTCCGCACTGCTCATGGGCGTCTTCCGGGCACTCGACTCCGGGCCGCTCGAGGCGTGGTTCGTCGACACCGTCCACGCGACGACGCCGGACGCTGACGTGGACGGTGCTCTCGCTGCTCAGGGGACGATCGTCGGCGGCGGCATCGCGGCCGGGGCGCTGCTGTCCGGTGCGCTCATCTGGTGGCACCCGTTCACCGGGGCCTCGGCGCTGGTCCTGCCGATTGCCGTGTTCGTCCTGCTCAACGTGCTGCACCTCGTCGCGGTGCTCACGCTCCTCCGCGAGCCGCGCACGGCGGAGCACGTCGACCGGTCGGGAGCCCGCCGCGCGCTGGCCTCGGCGAAGGACGCGCCGGTCGTCGTCCGCGACGGGCTCGGCCAGCTGCGGACCAACGCAGCGCTGCGCGGCATCGTGACCGTCGAGATCTTCTGGTCGGTCGCGATGATCGTCTTCGAGACGTTCCAGCCGATCCGCCTCGCCGAGCTCGTGGGAGGCGAGGAGCGCGCGGGCGCCATCATGGGGCCGGTTGCGGCGGCCGGGTGGGCGGTGTTCGCGGTCGGTGCGGCACTCTCCGGCTGGTCGAGCCGCCGGGTCGGCGTCGCCCGCACCGCGATCCTGGCCCGGGTCCTCAACGGGCTCGGCGCGGTGGTCATGGGACTCGTGGCCGGGCCGGCAGCGCTCATCGCGGCCTACGGCGTCACCTACCTGCTGCACGGCTCGGCGGGGCCCGCCCACGCGACGCTGCTCCACCGGGAGGCCCACGCGCGCAACCGCGCCACCGTGCTCTCGATGAACTCGATGGTCGCCTCGGTCGCGTTCGGCGTCGCCGCTCCCCTGCTCGGTCTGCTTGCCGAGAGCACGAGCACCCAGATCGCGATGGTCGCGGCCGGAGCGTTCAGCATCGGCGGAGCCTGGTTCTACCGAGCGGCCCTGCGGGCCGAGCGAGCGCGCGGCACAGCGCCCGCCCCAGACGTGCAGCCCGAGCAGGCGCCCGATGGCCCCGTCGAGCAGACCGCCGACGTCAGGATCGCCTGAACCAGCGCAATCCGGCGCACTGCTCTGTGACGGAGCGCTCACTCGACCGTCCCGTGACGGAGCGCCCACTCGACCGTCCCGTGACGGAGCGCCCACTCGACCGTTGAGTGGCCGATGCGTCACATCCGTGGCGTCCGCCCCCCACGCCAACCCGCGGCGTCGAGTGGGCGCTCCGTCACAGGCGTGTGTCAGGCGGAGGGGTTCGTGGCGTCGTCGAGGTCGGCCAGGTCGTCCGCGGTCGGCTCCCACAGCCCCGCGCGGACGTTGTCGAGCACCTGCTCGGGCCGGGTCGCGCCGGCGATGACCGACGCAACGGCCGGCTGGGCGGCGAGCCCGCCGATCGCGACGTCCACCAGCGGGAGGTCGCGCTGAGCGGCATACGCCTCGAGGCGCTCGATCGTGTCCCAGTCGGCCGCGGCGAGCCGGTCGGCCATGCCGGCCAGGCGCGTGCCCTGGGGCGCTGCCTCCCCGCGGCGGTACTTGCCGGTGAGCAGGCCCGACGCGAGCGGGAAGAACGGCAGGAGCCCGACGCCGACGTGCTCGCACGCCGGGACGAGCTCGTCCTCCACGTCGCGCTCCAGCAGGGAGTACTCGTTCTGTGCCGACACGAACCGCGTCGTGCCGCTGGCCCGAGCGGTCCAGTCGGCGTCGACGACCTGCCAGCCGCTGAAGTTGCTGCTGCCGACGTAGCGCACCTTGCCCTCGCGCACGAGCTCGTCGAGCGCGGCGAGCGTCTCGTCGATCGGCGTGACCGGATCGGGCCGGTGCAGCTGGTAGAGGTCGATCCAGTCAGTGCCAAGTCGGCGCAGGCTCGCCTCGACGGCTGTTCGGATGTAGCGGCGCGACCCCCGCACACCCCAGTCGGGCCCGTTGACCCCCTGCATGTCCATGCCGAACTTCGTCGCCACGACGACGTTCTGCCGCTCGGGCCCGAGGGCGAGCCCCAGCATCTCCTCGCTCGCGCCGAGGCCGTAGATGTCGGCGGTGTCGAACAGGGTCACGCCGGAGTCGAGCGCCTGCCGCACGACCGCAGTCGTGCCCTCCTGGTCGATCCGGCGGCCGAAGTTGTTGCAGCCGAGGCCGACCGTCGAGACGGTGAGGCCACTGTCGCCGAGCTGCCGGTACGTCATGTCGGAAGTCGTCACGTCCCCAACGTAATCCGACCCCCGTATGCCGCGTGGCCGGGTTCCACGATCGCGCCCGGTTCGCGACGTCTGTGACGCAGCGGCCACTCGACAGGTGGGGCTCGGCCAGGGTGGGAAGACGCGGCCGCTCGACACGTTGGGGGGTGGGCCACGGTGGGAGGAAGCGGCCACTCGACGGGAGGGCGCCGTGACGATTTCACCTCGAGAGGCCCCGTCGTGACACCAGGTACAACCGATGTCGAGTTTTTGCGTGAGTCTTGCATTCCCTTTGCCTCCGCTTGCCGCTAGATTCAGGCTCGTGACACGACGACTGGCCGAAGTGGCCGCACGAGCAGGGGTCAGCGAGGCCACCGTCAGCCGGGTGCTCAACGGCAAGCCAGGCGTCTCCGACGAGACCCGCTCGACGGTGCTCACGGCCCTCGACGTCCTGGGCTACGAGCGGCCGTCCAAGCTGCGTGGCGAGCGGGCCCGTCTCGTCGGCCTCGTCCTGCCCGAGCTGCAGAACCCGATCTTCCCCGCGCTGGCCGATGTCCTCGGGTCGGGCCTTGCGCAGCACGGCCTCACCCCGGTGCTGTGCACGCAGACGATCGGCGGCGTCACCGAGTCCGACTACATCGACCTGCTCCTCGAGCAGCAGCAGGTCGCCGGCATCGTGTTCGCCGGCGGGCTGTACAGCCAGGCCGATGCCGACCACTCCCACTACGAGCGGCTGATCCGCCGCAACCTGCCCGTCGTGACCATCAACGCGTCCATCGACACGCTCCCCTTCGCCCGTGTCGTGTGCGATGACGGCATCGCGATGGAGCAGGCCTGGGCGCACGCAGTATCATTGGGACACAGGCGAATTGGTCTCGTCATGGGGCCAGACGACCACCTCCCGTCCAACCGGAAGATCGAGACCGCGCGCATCGTCTCGGCCAGGTCCGGCAGCCCCGTCGAGGACGAGCTCGTGGCCCACAGCGACTACTCCCAGCAGAGTGGTCAGGCCGCGGCCACGCGGCTGCTCGGCAAGGGCGCCACCGCCCTGATCTGCGCCAGCGACCCGATCGCCCTCGGCGCCATCCGCGCGGTCCGCCGGGCTCACCTCGACGTCCCGACGGACGTGTCGGTCATCGGCTACGACGACTCCGCCTTCATGGGCTCGGTCGACCCGCCCCTGACGACTGTGCGCCAGCCCATCGAGGCGATGGGCCGAGCCGCTGTCGCGGCTCTCGTGGCCCAGATCGGCGGCGCCGACGCGGTGTCCGACGAGCTGCTGTTCGAGCCCGAGCTCGTCGTCCGCCGGTCGACCGGTCCCTGCCGGGCCTGATCGCGCAAGTCGCGAAAATAACTTTCATCTGTCAAGTTCTTGCGGCGCTCTGTTCGCTTCTCTATGGTCGCTGTCGTCGGGCAACTGCCTGGCACGAACTCGACGACGAGGCGGGCCCAACACGTGAGCACCAGTCAGCTGCACCGACCGACCGAAGCCATCGCGTCGTCGGCCGACTGGTGGCGGGGTGCCGCGATCTACCAGGTCTACCCACGCAGCTTCTCCGACGGCAACGGCGACGGCACCGGTGACCTGGCGGGCGTGCGCGGGCGGCTGCCCTATCTTCGCGACCTCGGCATCGACGCGATCTGGTTCACGCCGTGGTACCCCTCCCCCATGGCCGATGGCGGCTACGACGTCGCCGACTACCGCGACATCGACCCGCTGTTCGGTGACCTCGCCGAGGCCGAGGCCCTGATCAGCGACGCGCTCGGCTACGGCATCCGCACCATCATCGACGTCGTCCCGAACCACGTGTCCTCCGCGCACCGATGGTTCCGGGCCGCCATCGCAGCCGGGCCCGGATCCTCCGAGCGCGAGCGGTTCTGGTTCCGCGACGGCCGCGGTCCCGGTGGCGACGAGCCGCCGAACAACTGGGTCTCGGAGTTCGGCGGCGTGCCCTGGTCACGCCTGGTCGCCGCCGACGGAACGCCCGAGCAGTGGTACCTGCACCTGTTCGCCTCCGGCCAGCCCGACCTCAACTGGGAGCACCCGGACGTCCGGCAGGAGCACGAAGAGGTGCTGCGGTTCTGGTTCGACCGGGGCGTCTCGGGGATCCGCATCGACTCGGCCGCCCTGGTGTCCAAGGACTCCGGACTCACCGACGTCGCCGACGGCATCGCCCCGGGCACCCACCCCTACACCGACCGGGACGAGCTGCAGGACATCTACCGCAGCTGGCGCACCATCGCCGAGTCGTACGGACCGGACCGGGCCCTCATCGGCGAGATCTGGCTGCCGGACGTGGAGCGCTTCACGCGGTACCTCCGCCCCGGGGTGCTCCACACCGCCTTCAACTTCGAGTTCATGGCCGCTCCGTGGGACGCGGCCCGGCTCCGGGACTCGATCGACCGGACCGTCTCGGCCCACGCACAGGTCGGGGCACCTCCGACGTGGGTCCTGTCGAACCACGACGTGACCAGACCAGTGACCCGCTACGGCCGCGCCGACACCGCATTCTCCTTCGACACCAAGCGGTTCGGCACCACCACCGACCTCGACCTCGGGCGCCGCCGGGCCCGGGCGGCCGTGCTTCTCGCGATGGCTCTTCCCGGCGCCTACTACCTCTACCAAGGCGACGAGCTCGGCCTGCCCGAGGTCGAGGACATCCCCCTCGAGCTGCTCCAGGACCCGATGCACTTCAGGTCCGGCGGGGTGGACCCGGGCCGCGACGGCTGCCGCGTGCCCCTGCCGTGGTCAGGCACGAGGCCGCCCTACGGCTTCAGCCCCGACGAGGTCACCACCTGGCTTCCCCAGCCGGAGACCTGGGCCGAGCTCACCGTCCAGGCGCAGTCGTCAGACCCAGCCTCGATGCTCTCCCTCCACCGCCGAGCGCTGCTCGTCCGCCGGACCCATCCCGACCTCGGTGACGGGCCGATGGAGTGGCTCGCTTCGGCACCCGACGTCCTCGCCTTCCGCCGCGGTTCCGACTTCGCCTGCGTCGTCAACCTCTCCGGTCAGGCTGTCGACCTGCCGCCTTACGCCGCCCTGTGGCTGGCGAGCGCACCCCTCGAGGACGGGCGCCTGCCCACTGACGCCACCGCCTGGCTCCGCCTCGCCCACTGAACGACACGAACCGGCATACCCAAGCACATCACGAAAACCGTTCGGCACCAGCACGATTCACCCAGCAACACCAGCGCAAGGGAGCGTTAGAAATGAACTCAGCACGATTCCGGGGCCTGGCGGCCGTCATCGCCATGGCGTCGGTGACCGCCGTCGCCGCGTGCAGCTCGTCGAACGGGTCATCGGACTCGTCCTCAGGGGGCCACACGGTGACGATCAGGGTCGAGGGTTGGCGGCCGGGCGACAAGCAGCCGACCATCGACGCCGTCAAGGCGCAGGCCGCGGCCTTCAACAAGGCCAACCCCGGGATCGTCGTCGAGCCGGTCGAGTGGGAGTGGAAGGCCGAGACCTTCGCCGCCCAGCTCGCCGGCAACCAGCTGCCGACGACCTTCCGGGTGCCGTTCACCGACACCAAGGGTCTCGCCGAGCGCAAGCAGATCGCCGACATCACCGACCTCGTCAACAAGCTGCCCTACGCGAGCACGTTCAACCCGAGCGTCCTCGCCGCGGCCAAGGGGCCGGACGGCCGGATCTACGGCATCCCCACCGAGGCCTACGGCGTCGGGCTCCACTACAACCGGGACCTGTTCAAGCAGGCCGGGCTCGACCCCGACAAGCCGCCGACGACGTGGGACGAGGTGCGTGCGGACGCCAAGCAGATCGCCGACAAGACCGGGCAGGCCGGCTACGTCCAGATGACCAAGGACAACACCGGCGGCTGGATGCTCACGACCCTCACGTACAGCCAGGGCGGCCGCATGGAGCAGGCGTCCGGTGAGCAGGTCACCGCGACGGTGAACAACCCGGGCACCAAGGCCGGCCTGGAGCTGCTCAAGGCGATGAAGTGGCAGGACAAGTCGATGGGCAACAACACCGTCTTCGACTGGGGCTCCATCAACACGGCGTTCGCCGCCGGCAAGGTCGGCATGTACATGAGTGGCTCCGACGTGTACAACGCGCTCGTGACCACGAACCAGATCAAGCCCGAGATGTACGGCCTCGCGGCGCTGCCGCTGGTGACGAGCCCGGACGCCGGCATCCTCGGTGGTGGCTCGGTGGCCGCCGTCAACGCCAAGGCGAGCGCCGCCGAGCAGCAGGCAGCGGTCAAGTGGAACGACTTCTACCGGATGCGCAAGCTGGTCGACGAGCAGGCGGCCGTCGCGGACGCGAAGGTGCTCTCCGACGCCAAGCAGCCGATCGGCACGCCCAGCCTGCCGATCTTCGACAAGGCCACGTGGGAGGAGTCGCGCACCTGGATCAAGGACTACATCAACGTCCCGGAGGCACAGATGACGTCGTTCACCGACAACGTCTTCGACCAGAACCTCATCGCCGAGCCCGCCTCGCAGACCCAGGCCCTCTACGCCTTGCTCGACTCGGTCGTGCAGAAGGTCCTCACCGACCAGAACGCCGATGTCGACGCGCTGCTCGCCTCGGCCAACGAGCAGGCCACGAAGCTGCTCTCCAAGTGAGCCGACCGCTCACTCCCCCAACCGAGCTCACCTCATGAGCGATGTGACCACACAGCCCAGCGCCGGACGCCGCGCCCCGCGGCGCCCGGCGCTGGGCGGACTCGTCTTCCTGCTGCCGATGCTCCTCGTGTTCGGCCTGTTCTCCTGGTTCCCGATCATCCGGTCGTTCGTCATGAGCCTGCAGGAGACCAACCTCGTCGAGCCGGCGACCTGGGTCGGGCTGGACAACGTCAGGGCCGTCCTCGAGGACCCGCTCCTGCCGGTCGCCCTCAAGAACACGGCATACTTCGCGCTGCTGGCGCTCGTGATCGGCTACCCCGTCCCGCTCTTGCTCGCGGTGGTCATGAGTGACCTGCGGCGCGCACGGGGCCTGTATGCCGTGCTCGCCTACCTCCCGGTCGTCATCCCACCGGCTGTTGCGGTGCTGCTGTGGCGAGTGTTCTACGACGCGAGCCCGACCGGGGTCTTCAACACGATCCTGGGCTGGTTCGGTCTGGGGCCGGTCCAGTGGCTCGAGTCGACCTCGATGGTGATGCCGTCGCTCGTCATCGAGGCGACCTGGGCGGCAGCCGGCGCCACCGTGATCATCTACCTCGCGGCCCTCGTCTCCGTGCCGCCGGAGCTCTACGACGCTGCGGAGGTCGACGGGGCGGGCGTGTGGCGCAAGGTGTGGCACGTGACGATGCCGCACGTTCGCGGAGTCATGCTCATCACGCTGATCCTGCAGATCATCGGCACGACGCAGGTCTTCCTGGAGCCATACCTGTTCACCGACGGCGGGCCGGACAACGCCTCGCTCACGGTGCTGCTGCTCGTCTACCGGTATGCGTTCGGCAACACCACCGGCGGCGCCTACGGTGAGGCAACTGCCTTGTCCCTCATGCTCGCCGCGTTCCTCGCCATCCTCTCCGCGGTCTACTTCCGCCTGACCCGGTCGTGGAGCTCGTCATGACGACTGCCACCCAGCTACCCGCGCCCACCTCTGAGCCAGCGCCGGATGACCCCGAAGGTGCCGCCGCGGGCGACAGGGGCCGGCGAGTCCGCCGGCACCGTCGCCGGCGGCAGAGCGAGGCCGAGACGCGCGGCATCACCTCCACCCAGGAACGCCGCCAGCCCCGCACGCGCACCCTCCGGGGCGCCGTCAACGTCGGGCTGCTGGCCTTCCTCGTCGTGGCAGCGCTCGGCCCGATCCTGTGGCTCGCGAAGTCGGCTGTGACACCGACCCAGGACACGCTTCGTCAGCCGCTTGCCTTGTGGCCCAACGGAATCGATCTCGAGAACCTTTCGACGGCCTGGAACGAGCTCCACCTCGACACGTACTTCGTCAACACGGTCATCATCGCCGTCGGCTCCTGGCTGGTGCAGATGGTCGTCGCAACGACTGCGGGGTACGCGCTGTCGGTGCTCCGGCCGCCCGGCCACCGGATCGTGTATGCCGCCGTGCTCGCGACGATGTTCGTCCCCGCGGTCGTGCTGCTTGTCCCGCTCTACCTGACGATCCTCGACATCCCGTTCGCGCACGTGTCGCTGGTGAACACCTGGTGGGGTGTGATCCTGCCGGCCGGCGCGAGCGCGTTCAACGTGGCTGTCGTCAAACGCTTCTTCGACAACCTTCCCCGGGAGATCATCGAGGCCGCGCGTGTCGACGGGGCGGGGGACTACCGGCTGTTCTGGAACATCGTGCTGCCGATGTCGAAGCCGGTTCTCGGGGTCGTCTCGGTCTTCGCGATCCTCGCGGCCTGGAAGGACTTCATCTGGCCCCTTATCGTGCTGCCCGACCCGAGCAAGCAGCCCCTGTCGGTTCGCCTGCCGGCGATCTCGGGATCGACCGAGCTCGACGTCTTCCTCGCCGCACTGCTGATCAGCTCGGCCGTGCCGATCGTGTTCTTCCTGCTCTTCCAGCGCGCGTTCCTCGGCGGCGGGCTCGACGGCGCCGTCAAGGGCTGATCCCCCGCTACCGCAACACACCGAGCAGTCGCAAACCTCTGCCGGTTATTACCGTCAGGGTTCGCGACTGCTCGGTGTGTTGCTGGGTCGGGCGACGCTCAGCTGGGCTGGACGAAGACAGCGACCGTCCGGGCCGGCACGGAGAACGTCGAGGTCGAGGCGTCGTATGCCGCCTGCTTGACGACACTGTCGGCCCCGGTGGCCTGGACCGGGCTCAGCTGCACCGTTCCAGCCAGTCCGGGGACCTTCTGCGACACGGCATCCGGTGATGCGTTGAACACCACGACGAGACCGCGCAGCGCCGGGTCGGCGTCGCTGCCCACCGTGTCGTCGATGCGCATCACGATGACACCGCGCTTGGCCTCGGCCGTGCCGGACACCGGGAAGCTGACCTTGGCGTTGATCGCGGCCGCGGTCCCGAGGCGGAAGAGCGGCGTGCTGAACCGGAGCCGCAGCAGGTCCTGCGCCATGGCCGAGGCCGTCTGGACGTCGGTCGCCGCCGGCTTGAGGGCCGGGTTCGCCAGCAGCGGCTTCATGAAGGTCCACTTGGACTCGTTCGACCCGGCCGGCGGCAGGCCGTGGCCGAAGCCGTTGTCCGCGCCGGTCCAGTCGAGGCGGTTGAACCAGTCACCGCTGTCGTAGGAGTTCCGGTCGAGCGACTTGCTGCGGAGCAGGTCAGCGCCCGCGTGCCAGAACGACGGGGTCTGCGCGAGGGCCGTCGTCGCGAGCGACAGCGTGTTCATCCGCACGCGGTCACGCATCGACGTGGCTACCGGCAGCTTGTACGTCAGCGAGTCGAAGAGCGTCTCGTTGTCGTGGGCGTCGACGTACGTCACCACCTCGTCCGGCTGGTCGGCATACCCGGCCGGTGAGCCGTTGTAGTCGACCTGGGTGCCGTTGACCACGTTCCCGCTCGCCTGGCTCCGGAACGAGAACGAGCGCAGGTTTCCGGCGAGCCCGAGCTGCACGAGGTCGGTGTCGTGAGCCAGGCCGGCAACAGCGTCGCCGTTGGTCGCAGCACCGTTCGGGTCGGTCGCCTCGCCGGAGCCGAAGCCCTGCTTGCGCGGGTCGTCGTCGAACGGCCCGCCGCCGCGCACCGCGTCGCGGAGCCGGTCGGAGAAGGTGCCGATGCCGGTGCCGCCGAGCTGGCCCTGGGTGGCCTGCTCGAACAACGCGTTGCCGGCCACCTCGCCGAAGTTCCAGCCCTCGCCGTAGAGGTAGATCGACGCGCCGTCGACCCCGTCCCGCGCCAGGGTCAGCCGGTTGAGGGCGTTCCGGATGGCGAGCATGTTGTCCCGGCTGGCGTGCCCCATGAGGTCGAAGCGGAAGCCGTCGACCTTGTAGTTGCGGGCCCACGAGACGACGGAGTCGACCATCATCTTCTGCGCCATCGCGTGCTCGGTCGCGATGTTCTGGCAGCAGGTCGAGGTCTCGACCGCACCAGTCGCGTTGAGCCGGTGGTAGTAGCCGGGCACGACCTGGTCGAGCACCGACTTGTCGTCCTCGCCGGACGCGGCGGTGTGGTTGAACACCTGGTCGAGCACGACGCGCAGGCCGTCCTGGTGCAGGGCGCCGACCATCGTCCGGAACTCGGCGACTCGCGTGCCGCCGTCGGCCGCCTCGGCCGTCGATGCGAAGGAGCCGTCGGGCACCGACCAGTGGTAGGGGTCGTAGCCCCAGTTGAAGGCGTCCTTGCTCGCGACCGCGCCGACGCACTTCTGCTGCTCCTGGCTGTCGGGCGCGTACGACGCGAGGTCGCACGCCGGCTGCTCCTGCTTGGCCGGGTCCTCCTCGATCGAGGCGATGTCGAAGCTGGGCAGCAGGTGGACGGTGTTGAGCCCGGCTGCGGCCAGAGCCTTGAGGTGCGATCTGCCGTCGCCGTTCTGGGCGAAGGCGAGATAGCTGCCGCGCAGGCTCGCCGGCACCTTCGCATCGGACATCGAGTAGTCGCGGATCTGCAGCTCGTAGATGGTCGAGTCCACGCCACGGGCGAGCTTGGGCGACGGCGTGGCCTTCCAGGTCGACGGCATGTATGCCGGGTCCTTGAGGTCGACGGCCACCGACCTGGTCGAGTTCAGCGTCAGCGCAACGGAGCTCGGGTCGGTGACGCGGTTCGTCTCCACCTTGCGGGTGGTCGGTGCCCACACCTTCACCTCGTAGAGGTAGCGATCCCCCTTCGCCGAGGACCCGAGCGTCGCGGACCACGATCCGTCGCTGCCCCGGGTCATGGCCGTGCGGGTCGCAGCGGACACGGGCGCGTTCGCGGCCGCATCCTTCGGCCAGGTCAGCAGGGACACCGACTGCGCGGTCGGCGCCCAGAGCGAGAACCCGACGCCACCCGAGCCGAAGGTCACACCGTACGAGCGGGAGCCCGCCGACGCGGCATACATCGTGTCGAGCGCGATCGCGGTCTGTGCCCCGGTGGCGTCGAGCAGCTTGCCGGTGGGGTCGTACATCCCGACGGCGACCTGGCCCTTGAGGATCTCGGCCATGGAGGGCTTGGTGCTCTGGTCGAGCCGCAGCGCGAGGGCGCCCTTGAGCTCCGGGTGCGCCGCGAGCAGCGCGGCCGGCAGGCCCTTCGGGTCGCGCACGAGGCTCACGACCGAGCCGCCCGTGACCGCCTCGGCGTCGAGGCCGAGCCCGCCGGTGGGCGACCAGTGCAGGCGCCAGCTCAGCGTCGCCGGGTCGACGCCGGCCGGGAGCGCGCTCGCCGGCCAGGCCACGAGGTCGGGACCGACGATGAACGCCTTGGCCTTGGTCAGGTCGGGCGTGGCTCCGGCGCGCGACGTCTTGACCGATATCTGGTGGGTCGACAGGACGTAGGTGATGGTGGTGACCACACCCGCGCCGGGCACCGAGAAGGCGACGTTCGGGCCGTCCTTCGCGCCACCAGCGCCGTAGTTCTCGGTCCACGAGAGCTTGTGGGCGATCTTGAACTCGTAGCTGCCGGCCGGGATCTCGCCGGACCACGTGTACGTGCCGTCGCCGTCGGGGTCCTGCAGCCAGGACCGCATGCAGTCGGGCGACCAGTCTCCCGGACAGCCGATCTCGCTCTGGAAGCTGCCCGGAGCCGTGATGATCGGGTCCTGTGCATCGCTGGTGACCCAGTGCGTGCGGTGGTCGTAGTAGAACTTCGTCTCGGTGCCGGGGTTCTTGTAGGCGATGTTGCCGCCGCCGCGCACGGCTCCGGCCCCGTAGTTCTCGTCCCAGCTCTTGTTGATCGCGGCCTTGTACTCGTAGTCGCCGGCCGGGATCGTGACGGCGCCCTTCCAGATGTCGTCCTTGGGATCGCGGGTCAGCTGCGCCTGGGCGCAGTCCGGCTGCCAGTCGCCGGGGCAGCCCATCTCGGAGTTGTGGCTGCCCGGGATCGAGACCGCGTCCGGCTGGACGACGGGCCCGGTGCCCCCGCCACCGCCGCCGCCACCGGCGGCCTGGGCGTCGCCGACCACACCGTAGGTCGAGGTCGCGGAGATCCGGCCCTCGATGTCCTTGGCCAGCATCCGGTACTCGACGAGCGTGCCCTTGGCCAGGCCCGTGACGTCCTGGAACACGCGGTACGGCGCGTTGTCATCGGTGCCGATCGACGTCCACGCCGTCGTGCCGACGGGGCGGTAGAGGAAGGTCACCTCCGCGAACGCGTTGCCCGGGACGGCTGCGCCGATCTCCGCGCGGCCGCCGACCGTCGCGCCCGCTGACGGGGACACCGGGTAGACGGTGGTCGCCGACTCAGGGGCGTGGAAGGCTGTCTTGCCCTTGAACACCACGACGGACAGTGGGGGGACGGTCACCGTGACCCGCCCTGCCTTGTCGGAGATCACGCCGTCGGCCGCGCCGTAGAGGCGCTGGAAGGTCGTCTGCGGCGAGTAGGTCGAGAACGTCGCGCTCTTCTCGGTCGTCGCGTTGTTTGCCACGACGAGGTACTCGCGGTGGGCAGCCTTGTCGATCCGGCTCATCGCGTAGATGCCGGCCGAGTCGGATGCGTAGCGGTGGATCTGCGCACCGTCGGCGAGCGCCGGGTTGGCGGCGCGCAGGGCGGCGAGGTCCTTGATCTCCTGGTAGAGAGGGACGTTCGTCGAGTAGTGCGAGCTCGTGCCGGCCCGCTCGGTGCTGCCGATGATGTCGTCGTCCTTGTAGATCGGCGTCTGCGTGCCGAACATGTCCTGGCGAGCGCGCTTGTCACCGATGTCGGTCGACGGCCCCGTGAAGCCCTGCTCGTCGCCGTAGTAGACGACGGGGTTGCCGCGCGAGAGGTACATCAGCGACGTGGCGAGCTCGGTGCGGGACAGCAGGTCGGCGCGCTGTGCCTGGTCCTTCCGGTCGTATGCCGCCGGCTTGAGCATCGCGCCGATGCGGCCCATGTCGTGGTTGCCGAGGAACGTCGTCAGCTCGTAGGCGTTGGAGTCGAGGTCGGTGTAGTAGTCGTCGCCCTCGAAGAGGTCGCGGACGCCGGTCGTCTCCTTGCCCTGGGCGAAGCGGAGTGCCGCGTTCTGGAAGCCGAAGTCGAGGGCCGACGGCAGCTTGCCGGTCGTCGTGAACTGGCTGACGTACGCGGGGTTGCTGTCGTAGACCTCACCGAACATGAAGAAGTCCGGCCGCCCGATCTCCTTGGCGTGGTTCAGGATTCGCGGTGCGAACGACTGCCAGAACTCCATGTTGACGTGCTTGACCGTGTCGATGCGGAAGCCGTCGATGCCGAAGTCGACCCACTGCGCGTAGATGTCGCCCATGCCCTTGGCGACGTCGGGACGCTCGGTGAACAGGTCGTCGAGCCCGACGAAGTCGCCATAGGTCGCGGACTCACCAGCGAAGGTGGAGTCGCCGCGGTTGTGGTACATCGTGGGGTCGTTGAGCCACGCCGGGACCTTGACCGTCTTGTCCGCCTCGGTGCGGAAGACCGGCTTGTACGGGAAGGACGTCGCGGCGTCGAGCTCCGGGAAGCAGGTCGGCGGCACCTGTCCGGCCGTGCACGTCGGCTTGCCCGCGACGGCGGCGTCGTCGAAGACCTTGCCGTCCTTGTCCTTGTAGGGGCTCGCCTCCTTGGTCACGTAGCCGTGGTTGCCGCCCTCGTAGTCGACGACGTCCGCGGTGTGGTTCGTGATGATGTCGAAGTAGACCTTCATGCCCTTGGCGTGCGCGGCGGCGATGAGGTCCTTCATGTCCGCGTTGGTGCCCAGGTGCGGGTCGATCTGGGTGAAGTCCGTGATCCAGTAGCCGTGGTAGCCGGCGCTGGCGTCCGAGCCGGATCCCTGGACCGGGCGGTTCTTGAAGGACGGGGTGAGCCAGATCGCCGTCGTGCCAAGGCCCTTGATGTAGTCCAGGCGCTGGGTGATGCCCTTGAGGTCGCCGCCGTGGTAGAAGCCCTCGTCCGTCGGGTCGAAGCCGGTCTCGAGCCGGCCTCCTGTGAGCCCGCCCGTGTCGTTGCTGGTGTCGCCGTTCGCGAACCGGTCGGCCATGACGAAGTAGAAGCGCTCACGCGTCGAGAGGTTGCGCAGCGAGTCGCCGGCCAGCGCGGCGTCCGCGTCGGTCGCCGGCCCGGACAGGGTCGCCGGCGCGACCGTGATCAGGTGGCTCTTGTCGTCGTACGAGAAGCGGAGCTTCGCAGGCCCCTGCAGGACGAGCGGGAGGTTGGGCCCGTTCTTGACGCCGTCCGCGCCGTAGTTCTCGTCCCACGAGTGGTTGATGGCCACCTTCAGCTCGAACTTGCCTGCGGGCAGGTCGAACTCGCGGACGTATGCCGTCGAGCCGGGTTGCGGGGTCAGCTCCGTCGCCGCGCAGTCGGGCTGCCAGTCGCCGGGGCAGCCCAGCTCGTCCTGGAGCGAGCCGACGAGGGTGGCGGTCCGCGGGTCTGCCGCCCGGGCCGTGGTTCCGGTGAGCGGCACCACGAGTCCGGCGAGGACCAGGGCCGAGATGCTGACTGCGGACAGTGCCGGACGTCGGCGCATGCGCACTCCTTCGTGCGTGACAAGGGGGGTGGTGCCGCGTCGCGCCGATGTGGCGGAGTGGCGAGTGCGGCCACGGGGAACCTAGCGCCCGAATCGCCCCGGACGGAAGAGGTTTCCTGCAACTTTTTGCAATCGGGGCGGATTTCTTGCGGCGGGCTCGGCGGTGGAGCCTGCAAGACGCTTTCACAGCCCCGCAGACCCGGCCTCTCACCGACGCGAGAGGGTCTTACTCGGCCTTCGGAAGCAGCGCGGCCACGGCCGACGAGAGGTCGGCCACCCGGCATACGTCTGCGGTCCGTCGATCCTCGACACCGGCCGGCCATCCCGGCCCACCGACGACCACGCGCGTCGGCTCGGCGACGTCGTCGAGCAGGTCCCAGAACGGCTCGGACGCGTCCCGCGCCATGGACGCCCAGAGGAAGACCGCCCGCGCTCGGGTGCGACGCGCGGTCTCGACGACCGAGCGCCCGGGCACGCGTGGACCGAGGTGGATGGCAGAGACGCCCAGCCGGGCCAGCTCGGCCTCGAGCGCAAGCAGGGGTAGGTGGTGCTGCTCGTCATCGGCAGACACGAGCAGGACGGGCGGTCCCGCCGGGTCGACCCGGTGCGCGCGAGCGACCGCACGGAGCTCGGCCTGGAGCACGTCGCTGGCCAGATGCTCGCTCTCGACTCCGAGCCGGCCCGCGGCCCACTGCTCACCGATCCGGCGCAAGGACGGGGCCAGCACGTCGCTCCAGGCGTGCTCGAAGTCGAGCCGCCGGAGCGCAGCGCGGTAAAGGTGGACGAGGCTGAGCGGGTCGAGCGCCGCCGCCGCGGACACGATGCTCTCCACCGCTTCCGCATCGACCACCCCGAGCTCGGCCGATGCGTGATCGGCCGACGCGTGCTCCTCGAGCCCGGCACGCGCGGCGCCGGCGGTAGGCCCACTGGCTTCGCCTGCAGCCGCCCTGAGCATCTCGGTCGCGGGTGCGCGGAGCCGGGCGACCACCGCGCGGTCGTCCATGCCCGCGATCGCGTCGGCGGCCGCCCGGGCGGGCACTCCTTGGGCGGTGAGGCGGGCCATCAGCCGCACCCGGAGCACGTCGGTCGGGCCATACCTGCGGTGGCCGCCGCCGGTGCGGCGGGTCGGGCCGAGGCCGTACCGGCGCTCCCAGGACCGCAGCGTCGAGGTCGACACGCCCACCTGGTCGGCCACGGTGCCGACGGGCCAGCTGAGCAGGACCGTGCTGTCGTCGGCCGGGGGCGGCAGCAGGCCCGCCGCGTCCCCCGGGTCGGTGACGCCGGAGGCGGCTCGGTCGGGCGACGGGTGGTCGTCGGTCATCTGGGCTGGTCGGAGCCTTGCTCGTCGGGGTTCGGCACGTCTCCAGCATAAACTTGTGCATTGATCTTGTGCAACGCACGAGTTGTGCGTAAGTTCGAAGAACACCATCGACCGCGGACGTCGGACCGGCGTCCACCGACTGTGGAGGACCCATGACCGTCACGCGACTCCCCCGGCCCGTCCACTCCTCCTACGCCTGGCAGGAGGAAGGCCTCTGCCGCGGGAAGGACGCCGAGCAGTTCTTCACCGACGACCCCGAGATCGGCCAGGTCGCGCGGCGTCGCCAGACCGAGGCGGCCAAGGCGATCTGCGCCTCGTGCCCGGTCGCACGCGAGTGCCTCGACCACGCCATGCGGGTGCCCGAGCCGTTCGGCATCTGGGGCGGCACGACCGCAGCCGAGCGCGCCCGGTTGCTCTGGGACGTCGCCGGCTGACCCGACGCTCCGACAGGCCGACCACCCTGCCGTCGAGCGGTCACGTCGATCCTGACCTGGCGTGTCGAGGTGACCGCTCGACTCAGCTGGGGCGGGCCAAGGGGCGAGACGGGTCGTCCGGCGGTTCCTCGCTCACGTCGATCGCGAGGTCGAGGACCTCGGCGTTCGGCAGCTCGGCGAGCGAGGCGCCGTCGAGGAGCAGCTTGGCGCGGCGCAGCCCCGCGCCGATGACGACATCGCCCGCAGCCGCCACGCCACGGTCGACGAGGATGGGCCAGTCGTCCGGCAGACCTACCGGCGTGATGCCGCCCTGCTGCATCCCGGTCAGCGCCTCAGCCTTGGCCTGGTCGGCGAACGAGATCTTGCGGGCGCCGAGGTACCGCCGCACCACGCGGTTGATGTCGGCGCGGTCCGTCGCGAGGATCATCACCGCCGCCAGCGTCGTCGTCTCGCCCCGCCGGGCCTCGACGACGACGCAGTTCGCCGAGGCCTCGGGCGCGACGTCATAGGCCGCGCAGAAGGCGGCTGTGTCGGCGAGGGTCTCGTCGATCTCGGCCACCCGCGCCCGCGGAACGAGCGGCAGCGCGTCGGCGACGGGCGGTGCGACGAGGTCCGGCCGGTCCGAGGCATCGACCCAGGTCAGGTTTCCAACGGCTGAGGGCATGTGCACACGCTAGGCGAACGCCGCACCGAAAGGGTCACACGGACGCGAGTCGCGGCCGGGTCAGACCGCCGCGGCGAGCTCGGCGACGACGGTCGAGGCCGGCACGGACCGGGCGGACTGCCAGGCTGTGCCCGCCCAGAGTGCGAGCAGGTCCGGCCGCTCTGCCTGCGCGGACGCGCGCCGCAGCGGCACCGTCAGATGGTGCACCTCCGGGTACGCCGCGGGCGCGTGGCCGTCGTGGGATCGGATGAAGTCGGTCTCGAGGCCCCGGGCGAGCCGACCGGAGTAGGCGCGGGTCACCGCGGTGCGGTCGTATGCCGGGTCGCCCAGGGCGCGCCGGTACGCCAGGCCGGTGCCGGCCTCGGGGGTCAGCAGCAGCGCGGTGCCGACCTGCACGGCGTCGGCTCCGGCCTCACGGACCTGCCGCGCCCGCTCGGCGGTCCCGATCCCGCCGCCCGCGACGATCGGCAGGTCGGTCAGGTGCCGCACCCCCGCCACCAGCTCGAGCAGGTCCGTCTCGTCGGGGACCTTGTTCTCATCGAGCGTGCCGCGATGGCCACCACCGTCGGCCCCCTGGACGCACAGCGCGTCGACGCCGACCTCGATGGCGGCCGCCGCCTCGTCGAGGTCCGTCACCGTGGCCACCGTCTCGATGCCGGCTCGCTGCAGGGCCCCGATGACGGCGCGCCCGGGCAGCCCGAAGGTGAACGACACGACCGGGACCCGTTCTCGCAGCACGAGGTCGACCTTGCGGTCCCAGTCGTCGGTGTCGCCGGGACGTGGTTCGCCCGGCCGCACGCCGAAGACGGCGCCATCGCCCTCGAGCCTCTCCCGGTATGCCGTCACCGCGGCCGCGCGGTCCGCGCGGTCGAGCGAGGGTGGCGTGGCGGCATACGTGTTGGCGGAGGCGGGGACGAAGAGGTTGACGCCGAACGGTCGCGAGGTCGCGTCCCAGACGTCGGCGATCCGCGTGGCGAGCTGCTCGGCGGTGAGATAGCCGGCCGCGAGGAACCCCAGACCGCCGGCGTCGCCGACGGCCGCGACGAGCTCGGGGGTCGTCGGTCCCCCGGCCATGGGCGCGCCGACGACGCCCGTGTCGAGCGCGCGCAGCAGCATGGCTCGACGCTACTCCAGCTCGGCAGGTCAGCGCGGACGGACGACCCGGCCCTCGTCCCAGACCGGCTCGTTCGCCTCGTAGACGCGGCCGTCGGCGCCGAACACGAGGAAACGGTCGAACCCCTTGGCGAACCACCGGTCGTGGGTCACCGCGACGACGGTGCCCTCGAAGCGGTCGAGCCCCTCCTCGAGGGCCTCGGCCGACTGCAGGTCGAGGTTGTCCGTCGGCTCGTCGAGCAGCAGCAGCGTGGCGCCCGACAGCTCGAGGAGCAGGATCTGGAAGCGGGCCTGCTGGCCCCCTGACAGTGACTCGAAGAGCTGCTCCCCCGACCGGGCCAGCTCGTAGCGGTCGAGTGCGCGAGCCGCCTCCTCTCGGGGCTTGCCCGCGCGGTGCTCGTCGCCGCGATGCAGGATCTCGAGCAGGGTCCGGCCCATCAGCGACGGGTGCTGGTGGGTCTGGGCGAACCAGCCCGGGCGCACGCGTGAGCCGAGCCGGACGACACCCGTGTGCGCGACGGGGTCTGGCTGGACGTCGCCGACGGGCCGGTGCTCACGCTCGGGGTCGGTGCCGCCGGCCGCCAGCAGGCGCAGGAAGTGCGACTTGCCCGACCCGTTCGAACCGAGCACGGCGACCCGCTCGCCGTACCAGACCTCGAGGTCGAACGGCTTCATCAGCCCGGTCAGCTCGAGCTGCGTGGCAACGATCGCCCGCTTGGCGGTCCGACCGCCCGAGAGCCGCATCTTCACCCGCTGGGTCATCGGCACTGCCTCGGGCGGTCCGGCCTCGACGAACTTCGCCAGCCGCGTCTGCGCCGCCTGGTACCGCGAGGCCATGCCGTCGTTGTAGGCCGCCTTCTGCTTGTACATCAGCACGAGGGCCTTGAGCTTCGCGTGCTCCTCGTCCCAACGGCGGCGCATCTCCTCGAGCTTGGAGTTGCGGTCGATGCGCGCCTGCGCGTACGTGGCGAAACGTCCTGGGTGCACCCACAAGGTCGCCCCCGCGGCGCCGGGCTCGAGCGTGGCGATCCGGGTGGCAACCCGGTCGAGGAGCTCGCGGTCGTGGCTGATGAACAGCACCGTCTTCGGCGAGGCGATGAGCGCCTCCTCGAGCCATCGCTTGCCGGGCACGTCGAGGTAGTTGTCCGGCTCGTCGAGGAGCAGGACCTCCTCGGGACCGCGCAGCAGCGCCTCGAGCACGAGCCGCTTCTGCTCTCCACCGGAGAGCGTGTTGACGCGGCGCCACTGCGCCGAGTCGTACGGGATGCCGATCGCCGACATGGTGCACTGGTCCCAGACGGTCTCCTGCTCGTACCCGCCGGCCTCGCCCCACTCGACGAGCGCGTGCGCGTAGGCCATCTGGTCGGCCTCCTCGTCGCGCTCCATCATGAGCAGCTCGGTGCGGTCGACCTCCTGCGCGGCCTCGCGGATGCGGGTCGGCGCCACCGACACGAGCAGGTCGCGCACGGTGGAGTCGTCGCGGACCTTGCCGATGAACTGGCGCATCACGCCGAGACCGCCGGACCGCGTCACGGCGCCGTCGTCGGCCGGCACGTCGCCGGCGATGATCCGCACGAGCGTCGTCTTGCCCGTGCCGTTGGGGCCGACAAGCGCGACCTTGGCGCCCTCGCCGACCCGCACGGAGACGTCGTTGAGCAGTGGCCTGCCGTCGGGCAGGCTGAAGAAGACAGAGTTGACGTCGACATGGCCCACGAAGGTCAAGCCTGACGTATGCCGGCGGGCGGAGTCACGCGGATAACCCTCGCCCACCGCTCGGGCCTGCGCTCGGGTCTGCGCTCGGGTCTGCGCTCGCGTCCCGGCGGACACACCAACCCATCGGTCCGGCGCTGCGCCACGCTTGCAAACCGCAGACGCAGAGGACTTGGTGCGTCGGGCGGGAGACCGTGGTCACCCCCACAGCCACGAGTCGAGCACGCCGCGGAGGACGGCAAGCGGATCGGGAGTCGCCGGTGTGTAGCTGAGCCGGACGGCATACACCTGGTCCGTGTAGACCACGACGTAGTAGACGTGCCTGAGATCGTCGGACTGGTCCACGACGATCCCCTGCGCGTGGTAGCCGGCGATGTCGCGCTCGGGGGCCGCCTTCGGTTGGAACCCCTTGGCCGCGAAGCCGGCCCGCAGCTTGTCGACGACCTCGGCGAGTGTGCGGGAGCCGGCCTTGAACGGGCGCTCCACCGCGATCACCGCCGCGGTGTCGGAGTCGTCGGGCAGCACGAGGGTGTCGGGCGGCGGGTCGACGGCTCCGCGGCCCGGACTCCACGCGACGGGAAGCGCGTAGCTGTAGTCCTCGCCCCGCACGCGGCGCTCGCTCATCGGTGCGGGCGGCAGGACCGGCAGCTGCTCGATCCGGTGACCCGAGGAGTCAGTCGTCTGCACCTTGGCGGTCGGCAGGTGCACGGTGCCGACGTCGGTTGGCTGCGGCGCGGTGGTCGGATCCGCGCCGCCGCACGCAGCCAGTACTTGGGACGCGGCGAGGGCGACCGCGGTGGTCAGCAGGAGCGGTGACCTGTGGCGCAACGGCATACGTCCTACGTCCAGACCCACGTGGACGCGAGGTCGTCGAGCTCGCTCAGGGCGTGGTCGGCGTCGTCGTGCGATGCACTGAGGGTCAGCAGGTAGATCTTGCCGTTGCGCTGGAGCGCATAGGACCGCGCCACGACGTCGATGCCCTGCTGTTTGAAGGTCGTCGTGAACCCTCGGGCCGCGGTGCCGGCCACCGTAAGGTCCGGCGCGTCGGTCACCGTGCGTCCGAGGGCCGCCATCTGCTCCCGGCCCTTGTCCAGCTCCTGCTCCAGCGCCGACTCGTCGCCGTCGATGGTGATGACGACGAGGTTGTTCGCGAAGCCTTCGACCTTGCGGGAGGACAGCAGCACGAGATCGATGTTCGCGACGTCCTTGGCCCGGTCGGTCGCCTCCGCCCAGCCTTCCGGTGGCACCACGGTGAAGCTGCCCGACCGCCCGGTGACCTCGTCCCCGGGTGCGTCGCTGCTCGTCCCCGACCCGGTCGCTGCGGTGCTGGTGGACCCGCCGGAGGTCACGACCGCAGAGCTGCCGGACGCCACGGGAGCCGAGCCCGAGCCCGAGGTGCAGCCCGTCAGCACGAACGTGCACGTGAGGACGGAGACCGCGACAAAACGGACGGGGCGGAGGGTCATGCGCTCGATCCAACCACAGGCCGTCAGTAGCATCGATTCCGATCCGTCCGGGGGAGGAACCATGGCGCAGGCTGCGACATCGCTGTTCTGGATCGCGCTCATCGCCGCGGTGGCTCCCCTCCTCGCCGGCCTGGTGCCGCGCCGGCTGCTGCCCGAGGTCGTGGTCCTGCTCGTGCTCGGCGTGGTCATCGGGCCACACGTGCTGGGGCTGGCCACCACGAGCGAGGGCGTCGACGTCCTGCGGCAGCTCGGCCTCGGCATGCTCTTCCTGCTCGCGGGCTACGAGATCGAGCTCAAGGAGCTCACCGGACGCCTCGGTCGCCGGGCCCTGGTGACCTGGCTCGTCTGTATCGCCGTCGCCCTCGGGCTGACGTTCGTCCTGCAGCCGGAGCCGACCGCACACGGCAACATCGCCATCGCGATCGCGCTGACATCGACCGCGCTCGGCACCCTCCTGCCGATCCTCAAGGACGGCGGGATGCTGTCCACTCGACTCGGTGCGACCGTGATGGCCCATGGCGCCTTCGGCGAGCTGGGCCCGGTCATCGCGATGGCGCTGCTGCTGAGCAGCCGCGGGTCCCTCGCCTCCATCGCGGTGCTCGTGGTCTTCGCCCTCGCGGCCGTGGCCATCACGTGGCTGACCCGGATGCATCGTGGGACCGAGGTGCACCGCCGGATCACGGCGGGCGCGGAGACGACCTCGCAGACGACCGTCCGGGTGGTCGTGCTGCTGCTGGTCGGCCTGATGGCGCTCGCGCAGGCCTTCGACCTCGATGTGGTGCTCGCGGCCTTCGCCGCGGGATTCATCCTTCGACGGGCCCTGCCTGAGGGCGACCGGGCGCTGGAGCACAAGCTCGACGGCATCGCGTACGGCCTGCTCATCCCGGTCTTCTTCGTCACCTCGGGAATGGCGATCGACCCTTCGGCCGTCGCCAAGCACCCCTGGACGCTCGTCGTGTTCGTGCTGCTCATCGTCGTCGTCCGAGGCGGGGCCGTCTTCGTGGCCAGCCGCCGGCAGCGTGACGAGCCGGCTGGGCCGCCGACGTTCGGCACTCGCGATGCCGTCCGTGTCGGACTCTACGGCGCCACAGGCTTGCCCATCATCGTGGCCGTGACCTCGGTGGCCGTCGACGGTGGGTACCTCACCTCGGGCGCGGCCTCGCTCCTGGTTGCCGGCGGTGCCGTCACGGTGCTGCTCCTGCCGATGACCGCGGCCCTGCTCCAGCCTCGATCGGTCGACGAGCCGGCCGCCACCGATGAACTACCTTCGGACAGAGGAGCCCCCGACGCTTGAGGACCCCGGCTCGACAGCGGCCGGCGGAGTGTCGCGCCGGGCACGAGCCGCGACGGCACGCGCGGCCAGCTCGTCGTCGGGAGGGTAGACGACCTCCTCGAGGCTGAGCCCGTGCGCCGGCATGACAAGCACTTCGGAGGCGCGGACTCCCCGCTCCTGCAAGCGAATCGGCCAGTCCGGCTCGCGGCGCCCCTCCCCCACCGGCACGACTGAGCCGACGAGCGAGCGCACCATCGAGTGGCAGAACGCGTCGGCCCGCACCGTCGCCTCGATGACACCGTCGTCGAGGCGGCGCCAGGAGAACTCGTGCAGCGTGCGGATCGTCGTGGCCCCTTCTCGCTGCTTGCAGAACGCCGCGAAGTCGCGAAGCCCGAGCAGCCCACGCGCCGCCTCGTCCATCGCCACGAGCTCGAGCGGCCTGCGCCACCAGACGGTGTCGTGCCTCCGGAGCGGATCCCGAGTCCCTTCGGGGTCGGCGATCCGGTAGCGGTATCGGCGCTCGACCGCGCCGAAGCGCGCGTCGAAACCGGTCGGTGCCTCCGCCGCTCGCCGGACCACGATGTCAGGGGGCAGTATGCCGCTCAGCCGGCTCACGAGGGCGGCGCCCGGAGCGCGGTCGGACCGTCCGGGCAGCGCCGCCCAGGCCGCGACATCGACGTCGAGATGGGCGACTTGGCCACGCGCATGGACGCCGGCGTCGGTGCGTCCCGCGACGGTGAGCTGGACCGGCTCGGTCGTACGCAGCACGGTCGTCAGTGCGGAGGTCAGCTCCCCCTGCACGGTCTTCAGTCCGGGCTGCGTGGCCCAGCCGGAGTAGCCCGTCCCGTCGTAGGCGAGGTCGAGCCGCACCCGGATGCTCGGCCCGTGCTCGCTCATGGTGCCCGAGCCTAATCTCCAGCCGCTGGACGTGGACAGCGCGGGGACCGCCGCCGGCCACGCGGACTCGTCAGCAGCGTCAACCATGGTGCGGCCTCATCCGTCATCGAGATGGACGCCGGGCAGCTGGGCCCGGCCTTCGCCCAAGGGGGCTCACCATGAGCACAACCACACGTCGCCGTCTCAGCGTCGCCGCGGCACTCGCCGCCCTTGCGATTCCTGCGGCCGTCGCCGGCACGAGCGGCTCGGCCACCGCGAGCACGGCGTCGGCGCCGTACTGCGGCATCACCTGGGGCTCGCTGCCCAAGGCGACCAGCCCGGCGATGCTCTGGACCGGCGCGGTCGCCGGTGTCCGCTCTGGTCAGCACACGTGCTTCGACCGAGTGGTCTTCGACATCGCCGCGGGCGGCGGCAAGCTCGGCTACAACGTCCGCTACGTCAGCACCGTCACGATGCCCGGGAGCGGGCTGCCCGTCGCGCTGACGGGCGGTGCCAAGATCCAGATCACGGTCAACGCACCGTCGACTCTGGGATTCGTGGCGGTGGGCTACACCGGCTGGCGCACGTTCCGGCAGCTGAAGAACCTCGGGAGCTTCGAGGGCTACACCGACTTCGGTCTGGGCGTGCGAGCTCGGCTGCCGATGCGTGTCTTCACGGTCACGAACACGGACGGCAGCAAACGCCTCGTCGTCGACGTCGCAAACGCCTGGTGACGCCCGCCCCGCTGGGCCCTCGGCCGCCGACCCCGGACGAGCGCCGCGGCCCCCACATGGTGCGGATCCAGCGCCTGGGGCACCCGGACGAGCGCCGCGGCCCTCACATGGTGCGGATCCAGCGCCATGGGGGCACTCGACGCCGAAAGGCCACGAACGCGTGGCGTTCGTGGCCTTTCGACAGGAGCAGCTCAGTCCTTGGAGCCGGCCTTCGTGAAGCCAGCGGCCTCGGCGTCCTCGGCGGACTTGAACCAGAACTCCGCGACGGTGGCGTCGTACCACTGGCCGTCCGGCTCGTGGTACAGGCCCGAGTCGGCGTTGCCCTTGACGGTGTAGCCCTCGGGGGCCGAGCCGTCCTCGGTGGCAGCGACAGCGCCCTCGGGCACCTCGACAGCCTTCGGCGCCTCGGTCGCCTCGGTCGCCTCGGCCTTCTCGGCGTCCTCCGCAGCCTTGGTCGCCGCGGCGGCCTTCTTGGCCTCGCCCTGCTTGGCGGCGCGCTTCGTGGCGGCCTCGGCCTCCTTGACCGTCGCCTTCTTGGCCGACAGCGGCTCGCGGACGAGCTCGATGACGACCATGGGGGCGTTGTCGCCCTTGCGCGGGCCGATCTTCGTGATGCGGGTGTAGCCGCCCTCGCGAGCCGCCATGTCAGGGGCGATCTCGGCGAAGAGACGGTGGACGACACCCTTGTCACGCACGACCGTCAGCACGCGGCGGCGCGCCGACAGGTCGCCACGCTTGGCGAAGGTGATGAGACGCTCGGCCAGCGGACGCAGCCGCTTGGCCTTGGCCTCGGTCGTGGTGATGCTGTCGTGCTCGAACAGCGACGTCGCCAGGTTTGCCAGGATCAGCCGCTCGTGGGCGGGGCCGCCACCGACGCGGGGACCCTTGGTGGGGGTGGGCATTTCGTTTCTCCTAGAAGGTCTGACCGAGCCTGGTGGCCTGTGGCTGACTCGTCTGCTGAGGCGACTCGGTCAACAAGCGGTTGGTCAGAGACGCTCGTCCTCGACGAATGACTGGTCGTCGTCGTCGCTGAAGTCGTCCTCGCCGTAGCCCTCGACGAGGGCGGACGGGTCGAACCCGGGCGGGCTGTCCTTGAGGGAGAGACCCATGCCGACGAGCTTGGCCTTGACCTCGTCGATCGACTTCGCACCGAAGTTGCGGATGTCGAGCAGGTCGGCCTCGCTGCGGCTCACGAGCTCACCCACGGTGTGGATGCCCTCGCGCTTCAGGCAGTTGTAGGAACGGACGGTGAGGTCGAGATCCTCGATCGGCAGCGCCAGGTCCGCGGCGAGCGCCGCGTCCGTCGGCGACGGGCCCATGTCGATGCCCTCGGCCTCGACGTTGAGCTCACGCGCCAGGCCGAACAGCTCGACGAGCGTCTTGCCGGCCGAGGCCATGGCGTCGCGCGGGGTCATCGAGTTCTTGGTCTCGACGTCGACGATGAGCTTGTCGAAGTCGGTGCGCTGCTCGACGCGGGTCGCCTCGACCTTGTAGGTGACGGCAAGCACCGGGCTGTAGATCGAGTCGACCGGGATGCGACCGATCTCCTGGTCACCGGACTTGTTCTGCTGCGCCGACACGTAGCCGCGGCCACGCTCGACGGTCAGCTCCATCTCGAGCTTGCCCTTGTCGTTGAGGGTCGCGATGTGCAGGTCGGGGTTGTGCACCTCGACACCGGCGGGCGGGGTGATGTCGGCCGCGGTGACCGCGCCGGGGCCCTGCTTGCGCAGGTACATCACGACCGGCTCGTCGTGCTCCGAGGAGACGACCAGACCCTTGATGTTGAGGATGACCTCGGTGACGTCCTCCTTGACACCCGGCACGGTCGTGAACTCGTGGAGCACGCCGTCGATGCGGATGGAGGTGACCGACGCGCCCGGGATGCTCGAGAGCAGGGTGCGACGGAGGGAGTTGCCGAGCGTGTAGCCGAAGCCAGGCTCGAGCGGCTCGATCGTGAAGCGGCTGCGGTTGTCCACAACAACTTCTTCGGAGAGCACGGGACGCTGTGCGATGAGCACTCTTCATTCCTTCCCACGGGCGACCGCCATATGACGCCGCGTGAAACTGCCCGGTCGTGATCCGGGCGGGCCGGCCCGGCTCTGTCTGCGAGCCGGCCCCTAGGACTCCCGCCTGTATGCCGCTGGGCTGGCCCAGCGGCATACAGGCAGTGAGTGGTTCGTCAGTTCTTCGAGTAGAGCTCGACGATCAGCTGCTCGGTGAGCTGCGAGTCGATCTGCGCGCGCACCGGGAGCTGGTGGATGAGGATCTGCAGCGAGCCCGGGACGACCTGCATCCAGGCCGGGACGGGACGCTCGCCGTACGTCTGGCGGGCCAGCTCGAACGGGAAGGACTCGACGGACTGCTTGCGGACCGTGATGATGTCGTAGGCCTCGACGCGGTACGAGGGCACGTCGACGCGAACGCCGTTGACCTCGAAGTGGCCGTGCGTCACGAGCTGACGAGCGTGACGACGCGTGCGGGCCAGGCCCGCGCGGTAGACCACGTTGTCGAGGCGCGACTCGAGGATGGTGAGCAGGTTCTCACCGGTCTTGCCGGGGCGGCGAGCCGCCTCCTGGTAGTACCGGACGAACTGCTTCTCCATGACGCCGTAGGTGAAGCGAGCGCGCTGCTTCTCCTGAAGCTGGGTGAGGTACTCCTTCTCCTGGATCCGGCGACGGCCGTGCTGGCCGGGCGGGAACGGACGGAGCTCGAAGTTCTTGTCGCCGCCGACGAGGTCCATCTTGAGACGACGCGACTTCTTGGTGATCGGGCCGGTGTAACGAGCCATGGTTCTTACCTAATCCTTCGCTCAGGCCTGATCAAACGCGACGGCGCTTGGGCGGACGGACACCGTTGTGCGGCGTGGGCGTGACGTCGCTGATCGCGCCGACCTCGAGGCCGGTTGCGGTCAGCGAGCGGATCGCCGTCTCGCGGCCCGAGCCCGGGCCCTTGACGAAGACGTCGACCTTGCGCATGCCGTGCTCCATGGCGCGGCGGGCAGCAGCCTCGGCCGCCATCTGGGCAGCGAACGGGGTGGACTTGCGCGAGCCCTTGAAGCCGACCTGGCCGGCAGAGGCCCACGAGATCACGGCGCCGTTGGGGTCCGTGATCGAGATGATCGTGTTGTTGAACGTGCTCTTGATGTGAGCGTGCCCGTGGGCGACGTTCTTCTTCTCCTTGCGACGAACCTTCGTCACTCGAGCCTTGGGAGGCAATGTTTCTCCTACGTCAGAACTGATGAGTCGGTGAGACGCGACGCCACAGGGCGTTCAGCGTCACTTGGCCTTCTTCTTGCCGGCCACGGTGCGCTTCGGGCCCTTGCGGGTGCGCGCGTTGGTCTTCGTGCGCTGTCCGCGCACGGGCAGACCACGACGGTGACGAAGACCCTCGTAGGAGCCGATCTCGACCTTGCGGCGGATGTCGGCCTGAACCTCGCGGCGAAGGTCACCCTCGAGGCGGTAGTTGCCCTCGAGGAAGTCACGAAGCGCAACGAGCTCGGTCTCACCGAGATCCTTGACGCGGGTGTCCGGGTTGACGCCGGTCGCTGCCAGCGCCTCCTTGCTACGGGTGCGACCCACACCGAAGATGTAGGTCAGTGCGACCTCGACGCGCTTCTCGCGCGGAAGGTCAACTCCAACAAGACGAGCCATGTTGGGTGTTCTCCTGTTTTCTGTTTCGCGGAGGTCTGGAGCAGCGCCGATCCGGTTCTGGTCCGCCACGCAGAAGGGCGGTCCACCGGTCCCCGGCCTCCGAGCCGGGGGTGACATCCTGCGCCGACTCGACGGTCGGTCATCAGGGGCCGGGTGCTGCTGTCATTCACTGGTGTTGCGTGCTGTCGAAGTCTGTCGACGGCGAGGTGGTGGCTGCTCAGCCCTGGCGCTGCTTGTGGCGCAGGTTCTCGCAGATCACCATGACCCGCCCGTTACGGCGGATCACCTTGCACTTGTCGCAGATCTTCTTGACGCTGGGCTGAACCTTCATCTGCCTGCTGTCTTCAGATCGTGCGCCTGCCGGTGCGCGCCCGGAGGGCTCGCCACGACGAGGTGCTGTGTTGTCGGGGTGGTGGTGCAGTTGGTGCTTCGCACGTGTTCCGGCTGGGCGGGCGCGCTGGTGCGCGCCCCGTCAGCCGACCCAGGTGCTCAGCGGTATCGGAAGACGATCCGACCGCGGGTCAGGTCATAAGGCGAGAGCTCCACCACGACCCGGTCCTCGGGAAGGATCCGGATGTAGTGCTGGCGCATCTTCCCCGAGATGTGTGCGAGCACCTTGTGACCGTTGGAGAGCTCCACCCGGAACATCGCGTTCGGGAGAGCCTCGACGATCGTGCCCTCGATCTCGATGACACCGTCCTTCTTGGCCATATCCTCCGTCAATCTGTTGGTGGCCGACCCGGAGTGGAGCGGCCTTGGGCGTGCCTAGGATGCCTGTGCGTAGGCACAGGCGTTATCCGAGCGTCGAGGCACACGACACCCAACGCACAAGACTACGCCACCTTGCCCGTTTCCCTGAAATCGTGGCGGTCGGCCACAGGTCGTCGCGATGGCCTCTTCCACGGTCTTTCCCACGGTCGGTCCCAGGGTCGATCCCGGCACCGCACCCGTGGCTCCCGTGCGCCGCTCCCGCCGAGCGGGCGCCGGCTCCTCCCCCGGGAGGATCACGGATGCCGTCCGGTTGGGTAGCGTGCTCGCGTGACCGCCTGGCCCGACTCCTCGGACCCCGCCACGCCGACCGGCGGCCGGGCACCGCGAGCCCCGCAGCCTGCGGCCCCACCCCGGCCCCTCGTCGACCGCGTCGGGGCGATCATCGCACTGCTCTACTTCGTCGGGTCGATCACCGTGGCGGCCGTCATGGGTTTCGGCGTCTGGTGGGTCAACGTCAGGGAGCAGCCCGCGGTCCTCAGCTACCTCGGCATCGGCCTCGGCGCGGTGGCGCTGCTGTTCCTCCCCCGGTTCCCGCGCACCACCTTCCTCGCCTGCGGCGGGCTGGCGTACCTGCTCTATGCGGTCGGCATCATGCTGGGCCTCCCGACGGTGATCATGGCTCTCATCGCCCTGTTCGGCGTGACCCTGTGGACCGATCGTCGCAACGGGCTCTGGGCCCTCTCCGCGGCCCTGGGATCGCTCGGCCTCGCCACCGTCCTGCTGTTCGTGCGCTACGGGTACTACCTCCCGCCTCTCCAGACCTTCCTCACCGACCGGGTCGCCATCTTCCTGTTCAACAGCGGTGCGGTCGTCGTGCTCACGTGGGCCGTCGCCGACCAGGTCAGGGCCGCTCGGGAGCGGCGCGCGCTCCAGCGGGAGTCCGAGTCGCACGCGGCCGACGCCGCCGCCCACCAGCAGGCCGAACGGGCGGCGGTGAGCAGGGCCGACGCCCTCGCCGACCGGCAGCGGATCGCCCGCGAGATGCACGACGTCGTGGCCCACGGCCTGTCGGTCATGATCGTCCAGGCCGACGGGGCCCGCTTCGCCGCCGCCACCGACCCCGACGCGGCGACCGCGGCGCTCGCGACGATCGCCGCGACGGGGCGCTCCTCGCTCGCCGAGATGCGCCGGCTCCTCGGCGTGCTGCGCGACGACGAGTCGGCCAGCCCCGATGCCCCTCAGCCGGGCCTGGCCGACATCGAGACGCTCGTGGCGGGGCTCACCGCGGGCGGGCGGACGGTGCACCTGCGGGTCGATGGCGAGCTGCCGTCGGGAGCCGGGAGCGAGGAGGGCTCGGCGACGGGCCTGACGGCATACCGGATCGTCCAGGAGGCACTGACGAACGTCATGAAGCACGCCGGTGACGAAGCGACCGCGTGGGTCACGGTCTCGGTCCACCCGTCGCGCGTCGTCGTGGAGGTCGTCGACGACGGCCTCGGCGGCCCGGTGGACGCGGGCGCCCCGGGGCACGGGCTGCGCGGCATGGCCGAGCGGGTCGACATGCTGGGGGGCTCGCTCGTCACCGGGCCCGACCCGCGCGGCGGCTTCCGGGTCGTGGCGACCCTGCCCCGGCTCGCTCCCGAGACGACTCGGCCGATCGAGGCCATCTCGTGATCCGGGTGATGATCGTCGACGACCAGGCGCTGGTCCGCGCCGGCTTCGCCATGCTCGTGCGCTCGCAGCCCGACCTCACCGTCGTCGCGGAGTGCGCCGACGGCCAGAAGTGCCTCGACACCCTCAGGACTGTCCCGGCCGACGTCGTGCTCATGGACGTCCGTATGCCGCGGATGGACGGTATCGAGGCCACCCGCCTCATCGTCGAACGCGACTGTGCCACCAGGGTGCTCGTGCTCACGACGTTCGACCTCGACGAGTACGCCTTCACCGCGCTGCGGGCGGGCGCGTCTGGCTTCCTGCTCAAGGACGCGCCGCCCGAGGACCTCCTGGCCGCCATCAGGACCGTGCATGCCGGAGACGCCGTCATCGCGCCCTCGACCACCCGGCGGCTCGTGGAGACGTACGTCCGCAGCGCGCCAGTGGCCCGTGCCCTCGTGGACCGCACCACTGCTCTGACCGACCGCGAACGCGAGGTCTGGGTCGCTATCGCGAACGGCCTGACCAACTCCGAGATCGCCGAGGCGCTGTTCGTCTCCGAGACGACGGTCAAGACCCACGTCGGGCACATCCTGGCCAAGACCGGCGTGCGGGACCGCGTCGCTCTCGTGGTCCTGGCCTACCAGACGGGCGCCGTCGCCCTGCCCTGAGTCAGTGCGACGAGGAGGCCACTCGACACTCGAGTGGCCCCGCAACCCCACCCCCTACGCCCGCCCCTAGTGACCACCAGGCCACTCGACACTCGAGT